>CAMWHE010000001.1 GCA_947173955.1 uncultured Bacteroidales bacterium
CTACAAAGTGTCCCGGTTGGGATCATCCTTATCAGCTCTATTTCGCTCATGAAGCCGCGTCTGCACACTCCCCGCACAAAAAAATTTAAAATAAATAATATAATAAAGAAGCGCATCTCCATTGGATGCGCTTCTTTATTTACTTCTTTTCGGATGAGTGAAAATAGCTTGTACCATCAAAACAATGGGTGCATATCTTACATTTTGGGAGACCGATTGCTCTTACAATTGAATCAATTGTGCTGAACTTGAGCGATGACAAACCGAAACGTTCTCGGATTTTTTCGACCATTGTATTATGTCGCTCCGTGCCATCCTGTGCATACTCATCCAGATGTGCGTTCGGATCTCCGTCCTCCAACTCCATGATGATACGTCTGGTCAAAAGCTCCATGTCACTTTTAGATGACGTAAATCCGATATAGCGACAACCGTAAATCAGAGGAGGCGATGCTATACGCATATGGACTTCCTTAGCTCCATCGTCAAATAATACTTTGACGTTATCATTTAATTGAGTGCCGCGCACAATCGAATCATCACAGAAAAGAGCACGCTTCCCTGCAAGCATAGCGCGGTTGGGCACAAGTTTCATCTTTGCGACAAGATTGCGCATTGACTGTTCTCGGGGAGTAAAGCTTCTCGGCCATGTCGGTGTATATTTGCATATGCATCGATGGTATGGCGTATTATGTCCGGCTGCGTATCCAAGCGCCATACCTACACCGGAATCGGGAATCCCACATGCACAATCAACTTCTGTTTTATCTGATTCGCCCATTTCCTTACCTGTCTGGAAGCGCATCTGCTCTACATTACGTCCTTCATAACAGGATGTCGGGAAGCCATAATAGACCCAAAGGAAAGAGCAGATCTGCATATCGTCGCCGGGAGCCTGAAGTTGTTTTACACCTGAGGCTGTTATTTCAACTATCTCGCCGGGACCAAGATCGCGCACATAATCAAAATCGAGATTAGGGAACGCCGTAGATTCAGAAGAAACAGCCCATGCATTATCCTTTTGTGCAAGGATGATAGGTGTACGCCCCAGACGATCGCGTGCGGCTATTATGCCGTTTTCAGTCAGTAGTAACAGCGAGCATGATCCATCTATCTTATCAAACATATGATTTATGCCATCCTTGTATGTCTTGCCCTGATTGATCAGAAGTGCTATCAGTTCGGTCTGATTCGTATCTCCGGAACTAAGTTCGGCAAAGTGAACACCAGTCTCAAGGAGTTCCTTTTCCAAACTATTTATATTGCAGACTTTTGCAACTGTGACAATGGCGTACTTACCCAAATGCGAATTAATAATTATAGGCTGGGGGTCAGTATCACTAATCACACCGATACCTTTATTGCCTTTAAATTTAGAAAGTTCACCTTCAAATTTTGTCCTGAAATATGTGCTTTCAAGCGAATGAATCGATCGGCAGAATCTGGATGCTGCCTCATCATATGTTACCATGCCAGCGCGACGCGTACCGAGGTGCGAATTATAGTCGGTGCCATAGAATAAATCACTTACACAAGGTTGCTTAGCAACTGTACCAAAAAAACCTCCCATATAGAAATCTTATCTTTTTTGTAATTTACCTTCGAAATAATTTATGTATGCCTGATTTACCAGTCGGTTTCCACCCGGAGTCGGGTAATCACCCGAGAAATACCAATCTCCGGGACAACCGGGAACCGCCTCATGCAGTCCTTTTAAAGTCTGATACACTATTTTAACTTTAGCTTTAGTCCCATCGGGTGTCAACATCTGGGCTATCTTATCCGAAATTTCGTCTTCATTAAAAGGCTCATATATCGCCTTGACACAATTACGTTGTTGATCAACAGGTTTCTGCAATTCCTGTTTACAATTCGCATAAACCGTTCCCAGCAAAGCTGTTCTCCCCGACTCCTTTATCAGTTCAACCGCCGCTCTGAAAGCTATAAACTCAGCCATCCGGGACATATCAATCCCATAGTAATCAGGATAACGTACCTGCGGAGAGGATGATACAATAACAATCTTCTTTGGCTGAAGCCGGTCAAGCATTCCGATAATGGATTGACGCAAGGTAGTACCTCTGACAATTGAGTCATCGATAACTACCAGAGTGTCACTACCGGGACGAATGCATCCATACGTCACATCATAAACGTGGGCTGCCAACTCGTTGCGCGAATCACCTTCGGCTATAAATGTCCGAAGTTTGATATCCTTTACAGCAATTTTCTCTACTCTGAGAGTACGGTTCATTACATCGCGTACACTTTCGACAGTTAGCTCCCGACGATGTTGAAGACGCAATATCTCATCAGCCTTACACTCCTCAAGTCGTTCCGTAAGACCCTGACACATACCTATAAATGCGACTTCCGCTGTATTCGGAATAAAAGAGAAGACTGCACTGTCAAGATCGTAGTCAATTGCTTTCATAACGGCAGGTACGAGATTTCGTCCCAACTCTTTTCGCTCATGATAAATCGAAGCATCACTGCCGCGCGAGAAGTATATGCGTTCGAAGGAGCAACGCTTGTTTTCTGCCAAACCTAAGACGTCAGTAACTTTGACACGTCCATTTTTGCTAATAATTATTGCGCTACCGGGTTTCAGCTCGCTTACATGAGCAATCGGTTGGTTGAATACTGTCTGAATTACAGGGCGTTCGGATGCTATGACGACGACTTCGTCATTCGCATAGTAGAAAGCCGGTCGAATCCCTTTAGGATCACGTAAGGCAAACATATCACCTGAACCGGTGGCACCGCATATCACATATCCACCGTCCCACTGAGGAGCTGTATTGCATAGAATCCGGACAATGTCAAGATTGTCTTCTATTAATGTTGACAATTCGGGCTCCGTGGCCTTATCTCGGTATTCTTTGTACAGGCGGTGGTTCTCCTTGTCAAGTGCGTATCCCAATTGATCAAGCAATAGCACTGTATCGCTATATAGTCTGGGATGCTGTCCGCTTTCAACGATTGTCTTAATAATATCGTCAACATTAGTCATGTTGAAATTTCCGCATAGCAACAAGTTTCTTGAAGGCCAGTTGTTTCTACGCAGAAACGGATGGACATAGGAAATACCGCTATGGCCGGTTGTGCTGTAACGAAGATGCCCCATATAGATATCGCCTAAAAACGGGGCAAATTCTTCAATATCTTCCGGAGAGTCTGCTTTAGCCATAAAATCGTTGACTTTTTGGCCAACTTGCGAAAAAATTTCTGAGATGGCGTTGGCTCCTAATGCTCGCTCCCTGAAAATATATTCATGACCGGGAGGCGTGTGGAGCTTTATTACTCCAATACCGGCGCCTTCCTGACCGCGATTATGCTGTTTCTCCATCAGAAGATAGAGCTTTTTCAAGCCGTAAGCGTAGGAGCCATACTTCTCATGGTAGTATGACAATGGCTTAAGAAGACGTATGAGAGCTACACCACACTCGTGTTTTAACGGTTCCATTTAATCGTTAAAAATCTTAGCGTATAAACAGTAATTCGCGATACTTAGGAAGGGGCCATATCTCATTATCTACCATAAGTTCCAATTTGTCAATATGGTAGCGGATTGTCTCCATATGCGGAATTACATTATCATGGTAGGCTATGGCCTTTTCACGCTCGCTCTTTATTTTGTTTGCCTGGCGACGTGCTTCAACCATCTCTTCTACAGACTCCTTGATGACTGCCATATGTTTGGCAATCTTCTCTATAGTAGACAGATCCTGCGATACAATATCGCTACTCTTTTCAGCACCAAACAGCGATTTGAGTTTAACCAGATTATCAACAAGGAATGACTGGTATCTTGTGGCCACCGGGATTATATGATTGATGGCAAGATCTCCAAGAACACGAGCCTCAATCTGTACTTTCTTAGTGTACATTTCCCATTTTACTTCATTACGGGCTTCAAGTTCAACCTCACTGAATACACCTGTACGCGCAAACATATCGATTGACTCAGGCAACAGGTAGGAATCGAATATTTTGGGGACACAAGTCTGGCAGTCGAGGCCTCTTCGGGCTGCTTCCTCCTTCCATTCGTCACTGTAGCCGTTTCCGTCAAAATGAATTGGTTTTGATTTAATTATGAGTTTGCGTACTTCATCAAGAAGAATATGATTGAGCTGCTCGCCATTCTTCAACCGTGCATCAACTTTTTCCTTAAATAAATTGAGCTGGTCGGCAACAGCAGCGTTAAGTGCAATCATTGCAGAAGCACAGTTGGCTGACGAGCCGACAGCACGGAATTCAAATCGGTTGCCTGTGAAAGCAAATGGGGAGGTACGGTTGCGGTCTGTATTATCGATCAGAATTTCAGGTATCTGTGATGCACCCACTGAAATTCCTTCTTTATCACCGAATTTAATCAGTTCATTGTCTGTAGACTTTTCGAGACGCTCAAAAATATCAGCGAGCTGAGAGCCGGTAAAGATTGAGATAATAGCCGGGGGAGCCTCATTAGCGCCTAGACGGTGTGCGTTTGTGGCCGATGCAATAGAAGCCTTTAGCAATCCGTTGTGCTTATGAACGGCTGCCATGACATTTGCCACAAATGTTATAAACTGAAGATTGCCTTGTGGAGTCTTACCCGGTGCGAAAAGCATCGTCCCGGTATCTGTCCCGAGGCTCCAGTTGTTGTGCTTGCCCGAGCCGTTGATTCCGGCAAAGGGTTTCTCATGAAGTAGTACTCTGAAATTATGACGGCGGGCGACCTCTGACATCAATGACATCAGCAGAAGGTTATGGTCATTGGCCAGATTCGTTTCCTCATATATCGGAGCTAGTTCAAACTGGTTGGGTGCAACTTCATTATGGCGCGTGCGAACAGGTATTCCGAGTTTATGGCTTTCAATCTCGAGATCAAGCATGAAGGCTTCAACTCGCGATGGTATAGCTCCGAAATAGTGATCCTCAAGCTGCTGGTTCTTAGCACTTTCGTGCCCCATCAGAGTGCGTCCCGTCATGGCAAGGTCCGGTCGTGCCGAATACAGAGCTTCGTCGACCAGAAAATACTCTTGCTCCCAGCCTAAATAAGATATGACGTGTTTTACCTTATCATCAAAGTATCGAGCCACTCCTGTAGCGGCCTTATCCACAGCATTGATAGCGCGCAAAAGAGGGGTCTTATAGTCGAGCGATTCGCCGGTGTAGGAAATGAAAATGGTAGGAATACATAAAGTTTTGTCAAGAATGAACGCAGGAGAAGAGATATCCCATGCAGAATAACCGCGGGCCTCAAAAGTATTGCGGATACCGCCATTAGGGAAACTTGACGCATCCGGTTCTTGCTGAACGAGAAGCTTTCCGGAAAATTCTTCAACTACACCACCCTTACCATCATGTTCGATAAAGCCATCATGCTTTTCGGCCGTTCCGTCGGTAAGCGGATGAAACCAATGGGTATAGTGGCGGGCTCCATTATCAATTGCCCACTGCTTCATGCCGGCAGCTACAGCATCAGCTTCCTCACGCGAAAGAGGCACTTTATTTTCTATCGCGTAGATTAGCGCATCATATGTGGACTTCGGAAGATATTCGTACATCTTGGCGCGATTGAACACATATTTGGCGTAATATTCCGAAGGGCGTTCTGCCGGAATGTCTACGGGCACTGCCTTACGGTCAAATGCCTCTTCCACTACTTTAAATCTAAGCTGTGACATGGTGTATATCAGTATATTTGTTATTTATTAAACAATTTATGTATTCGGGAAGCGGCGTCCTTTGTAGACTCATGAGTGCTAAAAGCTGTAAGTCGCATATAACCTTCACCTTGACTTCCGAATCCGATGCCGGGAGTGGTCACTACGTTTGCTTCCTTTAGTAGTATATCAAAAAAATTCCACGAACCGAGTTTATCAGGTGCTTTTACCCATAGGTAGGGAGCATTTTTCCCTCCATACACCCTTAATCCGCAGTTGGTAAGGCTATTTTTAAGTAGAGCGGCATTCGCCATATAGTAGTCTATATTTTGCCGTATCGCCCGCTGGCCTTCGTCCGTATAGAGAGCGGCGGCGGCACGCTGAACCACATATGAAGCGCCATTGAACTTCGTACTCTGACGACGGCGCCACAAATCATTGAGCTTCACATTGCCGCTCATTAATTCCTTCGGAACTACAGTATAGCCGCATCTCAATCCGGTAAAGCCGGCGGTTTTGGAATAGCTCCGAAACTCGATGGCACAAGTCTTGGCTCCTTCAATCTCAAATATACTGTGAGGCACATCATTATCGCTGATATACGCCTCATAGGCGGAGTCAAACAGTATCAGGGCACCTATATGATTGGCGTAATCAACCCATTCGCCTAATTCATCATATGTCATAGCTACTCCCGTAGGATTATTCGGATAACACAAATAAATAATGTCCGGTCTGACGCTTACCGGTAATTTAGGCAAAAAGTCGTTATCTTCATTACAAGGCAACATATGCACCGGGCGTCCAGTCATGATATTTGTGTCTAAATATACAGGATAGACAGGATCTGTTATAGCAGCCAGATTGTCAGCAGATAGTATATCACCGATATTGGCTATGTCGCTTTTAGCACCGTCGCTAATGAATATTTCGTCGTAATCAAGTGATACACCTCTTGATGCATAATCATTACGTACGATCAGCTCACGTAGAAATTTATGTCCTTGTTCGGGTCCGTATCCCTGAAAAGTGTCTGAGTGGGCTTGCTCTCTTGATGCAGAAATTAGAGTATCTACGACAGTTGCACATAGCGGCAAAGTAACGTCTCCAATTCCAAGCCGGATTATATTAGCATCTGGATTCTCGTCAAGATAATGGCTGACTTTACGCGCGATATCTGAGAACAAATAGCTCTCACCGATATTCCTGAAATTGTCATTAATCTTAAACATAACTTACATCCGGGATCTTCGATTATATACTCCGGTAAACACTGTTTCTGCAGGACCTGTCAGATGAATATGGCCCGTATTCCCATTCCAATCAATAATGAGATCTCCTCCGTCAAGATGTACAGTAACATTCCGGTCGGTCAATCCGTTGACTACTGCAGCAGCGACCGATGCACAAGCGCCGGTACCACAGGCCATTGTAACTCCACTGCCCCGCTCCCATACCTTCATTGTAATATCGTTGCGGGAATTGATCTGCACAAATTCCACATTAGTCCGATCAGGAAATAGTGCATTATGTTCAATAGCCCCGCCGAGATTGCATAGATCCACATACACTATACTGTCTACAAAAATTACTGTATGAGGATTTCCGATTGAGACTGCGGTAATCTTAGCTACCGGCATTGACTTGACGCCGGTCTCCAGTGAAAAGTCTATAATTCGATCGGTCGACATCTTGACAGGAATATCAGAGGCTACGAATGACGGAACACCCATATCGACCGTTATAGACAAGACATTCCCGGAAGCATCAGTATTCAATAATAAATGTTTAACGCCCGAAAGAGTTTCGAGCGTTATATTATTATTGTTTATCAATTTGTTATCATAAACGTACTTCGCAACACAGCGTGCGCCATTCCCACACATGCGGGCTTCAGAACCATCTGCATTAAATATGCGCATCTTGAAGTCAGCTATTTCTGATGGCAAAATCAGTATGATTCCATCGCCTCCCACTCCAAAGTGTCTATCGCTCATTTCTCGCGATAAGGAGGCAAGATCGTCAGGGCATGACTGCAGGCAATCTATATAAATATAGTCATTACCAATGCCCTGCATCTTAGTGAATCTTATGTGGTCCATCTATTGGAAAATTTCATCGCAAAGTTAGCACTAAGATTTCAGATTTCCCAAGATATGGCAATGTTTTTCAAAAAAATGTTTTTGACTGCATAAATTTCCTTACAAGCGGAAACTGATACTCATGACTTGATATACCGGCACACATTTTCCATCCAGACGGCCGGCTTCCCAATTGGGCATAGCATTAATTATACGCAACGCCTCCTCATTCAGTGATCGTGTAACACCTCTTAAGATAGTGGCATCACTGATAGATCCATCTGCATTAACAATAAAACTACATACTACCCTACCCTGTACTTTATTATTATAGTCATCTGCAGGATACCTCCGGGTAGCGTTGATGAAATTGATCCTTTCGAAATCTCCTCCGGGAAAGCTGGGCGGAACATCCACATCGTCATTAGACAAAACCGTTGTCACATTATATGAATATGAACATATACGGGTATATCCTGAGTTAGGTTGAGCCGCTCTCATGTCAGCAGGAGTAAAAGGTAACGTAATATATGCTAAGATAGGTAATAATGTAAGTATTTTTGATGGTATCATTGGCCGGAATGTGATTTAAAAGCAAATATATAATGCTATACGTATTAATGCAAATATTTTGTATAGCATTTGTAAATGATTATCAAAGTTTTACGTTTATTCACAAATAAGCTTTATATTTTTGTGCCGAAATAGTCATAATAATTATAATAGCACGGGAAAGTTTGCGTTAATATATAAATGAAAAGTCTGCAAAACATAATCCATATCGCCGTGACTATACTGTGCCTGTCAATGCCAGTAGCACGTATATCAGCACAAAACGCATCTACAGCTTATAATTTTCTTGACGTAACTTCTTCTTCCCGTATTTATGGTTTGGGAGGCATAAATATTTCCACAGTGGATGATAATCTGAATGTAACCGATCAGAATCCGTCGCTGTTGGGTCCGGAAATGAGCAATCAGATTCTGGTTGACTATATGCATTATGTCGGAGGTTCAAATTTTGCAGGTACCCGTTATGCCCACTCTGTCGGTGAGCGCGGAGCGTGGTCTGCCGGTCTTCGATATTTTGGATATGGATCTATAACAGCTGCCGATGAGACAGGTGCTATTTTAGGGAAATTTTCTCCGAAGGATATTGCTTTTAACGGTGCCTTTTCTTATGACATATACGGCTACTGGCGCGGAGGTATCAATGTAAAGTTGCTATATAGCAGCTATGAAAAGTATTCTGCTATGGCTTTAGCTACTGACCTTGGTGTAAACTATTACGATGCCGACCGCGATCTGTCATTCTCTATTGTCGGTGCTAATCTTGGAGGTCAGATTAAGAAGTTCAATAATGAGACCGATCGTCTTCCTATGGATCTTCGTCTCGGCTGGTCACAGTCTTTCGGGTCGTTTCCTGTCAGATTTTCTGTAACCGCATGGAACCTGACACATTGGCATCTACCATACAAGACTATCGGAGATAATTCCGATAACGCTTCGTCAGATGAATATAAGGATTCATTCGGGAGTAATCTGTTCCGGCATCTGGTATTCGGAGCTGAATTAATTTCAAGTGAGAAATTTTATGTTTCAATCGGTTACAATTACCGTACGCGAACTGATATGTCAACATACTCCAGAAGCTTCCTGTCAGGTTTCTCGCTTGGTGCGGGACTTAATACACAGAAATTTAAAGTTGGGCTTGCATTCGCACAGCCACATACCGGCGCTACGACTTTTATGCTAAATCTCACTCTTGATCTTAATGACTTCCTAAATTGATATTTTGATCTTAATATGAAAAAAATTACAATAGCTATCGACGGATACTCTTCATCCGGTAAAAGCAGTATGGCAAAAGCACTGGCTCACTCCATAGGCTATCGTTATATAGACTCTGGTGCCATGTATAGGGCCGTCACGCTCTATGCCATGCGAAATGGGATGATACTTCCTGACGGTAGTGTTGACGTAAATGCTTTGATAAATGATCTGCCTGAAATTAATGTTGACTTTAAAATTGAGGATGGACGACAGATCACACTCCTCAATGGTGAGAATGTCGAGATGGAGATACGTCAGCTCCCCGTTTCCAACAATGTGTCTCTGGTAGCAGCAATTCCTGCTGTACGTCATTATTTAGTTGAGCGTCAGCAAGCCTTTGGGCGTGATAAAGGCATAGTCATGGACGGACGAGATATAGGCACCACAGTATTTCCTGATGCAGAACTAAAAATTTTTGTTAATGCGTCCGCCGAAACCCGAGCCCTTCGCCGAGTCAAGGAATTATCTGAAAAAGGCCAACAGGTTAGCTATGAAGAAGTGCTTGCGAACGTGGTGAAAAGAGACCATATTGACGAGACCCGCGAGGAGAGCCCATTACGCAGAGCTAATGATGCCATTGATCTTGACAACTCCTCAATGACTGTCGATCAGCAGAATGAGTGGCTTATGAATCTCTACAATAGTCGCGTGAACTGATGCAGATTACAGTCTCAATTGATGATAATTCCGGATTTTGCTTTGGAGTGACTTCGGCCATCAGTAAGGCCGAAGAAGAACTTCGGAAGGGCGACACGCTCTACTGTCTCGGAGATATCGTTCATAATGGCGAGGAGGTTTCAAGGCTACACGCATTAGGACTCCAGACCATAACCCATAAAGAACTCTCTCTGCTTAAAAATGCGCGTGTATTGCTCCGCGCCCATGGCGAGCCTCCGACCACCTACCGTATGGCACATGAAAACAATATTGAAATAATAGATGCCACTTGCCCGGTTGTCCTTCAGTTGCAACGTCGCATAAAAGCGTCCTATGATGCTGATTCGACTGATGTTCAGATTGTCATTTATGGCAAAAAGGGTCATGCGGAAGTTAATGGACTTGTCGGACAGACTGATGGTAATGCAATAGTTTTGGAAGATGTCAGTGAGATCAATCGTCTTGATTTCAGCAAACCCATTGACCTGTACTCGCAGACGACTAAATCTCTTGAAGGATTCAACATCATGAAGAGGGAAATTGAGCGACGGATGTTTCCGGACGTACGGTTCCGCAGTTATGATACTATATGTCGCAGAGTGGCAAATCGGGTCGAGGGCATCAGAAATTTTGCAAGCTCTCAGCAACTAATTCTCTTCGTTTCCGGTGCAAAAAGCAGCAATGGAAAAATTCTGTTTACAGAATGTAAGGCCGTAAATCCTGCCACGTATCTGGTATCAAACTGCGATGACGTACGTCCGGAATGGCTTGATGGTGTTACAACTGTTGGAATATGCGGAGCGACTTCAACTCCGCGATGGCTGATGGAGAAAGTAAAAGAACGTGTTATAGAACTTAGCAATCAGTAATGGAAAACTTTGTCGCAATTGATGTCGAAACAGCCAACAATCATCCGGAAAGCATCTGCTCTATCGGTGCCGTAAAGGTCAAGGATGGCATTATTGTCGACACCTTTTACGAACTAGTTAAGCCTGAGCCTGAATACTATTTCAGATATTTTACAGAATCTATACATGGTATCGGTATGAATGATACCGAAAACGCCCGGACATTCGATTTAGTCTGGCAAGATATACACTCCTGGCTTGAGGGACTTCCACTGGTTGCTCACAATAAAGCATTTGATGAAAAATGCATTAGGACTGCTCACAGAGTCTACCGGATGGACTACCCCGACTACACATTTTATTGTACGCTTATTGCTGCACGCAAGCAGTTGCCTCGACAACTATGCCCGTCATTTTCTCTGCCGTATTTATGTAACTTTATGGGCATACCGTTTGACAATCATCATAATGCGCTTGCGGATGCAGAAGCATGCGCAAAAATTGCCTTAACATTGCTATGAAATACAGCATGATACTATTAACAGCTGTTTTGATGTGTTTTACATCATGTGGCAGTAAAGACTCGAAAAATAAGGAAGATGAATTAACCGTAGATTTTTCATATCTGCGAAAATCGGCTCATGACTATGCCGGTCGCTATTTACAGCTGCCTGACGACAATCTGCTTCATCAGAACTTTCTGCTTGATGTAAGAGCACGAATTGATCGTCTATACTATGAAGTCAGTCCTACTCACGCCATGCTTTTCGAAAAGGCGTTTGCCGATTCTGCCAGAGTTAATCCAAAAATATAGCCGGAACCCATAATAGATTCCGGCTATCACTTTGTCAATTGCTGTCTGTTACTTTTCTGCTTCGACTTCAGGTGCGATGAGCTTATAGCCCTTACCATGAATGTTGATAATCTCAATTGAAGGATCATCTTTCAGATGCTTACGGAGCTTCGTGATATAGACGTCCATAGAGCGAGCATTGAAGTAATTGTCATCGATCCAGATTGTCTTAAGTGCAAAGTTACGCTCAAGAATTTCATTGACATGGGCACAAAGCAAGCTGAGAAGTTCTGACTCCTTGGTTGTTAGTTTAGATACCTTATCGCCGATCATCAGAACTTGTTTCTGGGTATCAAAGGTAAACTTACCGATCTTGTACATGGTAATTTCTTTACCTTTCTTACCCTTAACACGACGCAAAATTGCTTCAATACGGAATACAAGCTCTTCCATTGAGAAAGGCTTCGTGATATAATCATCGGCACCAATTTTGAAGCCATCAAGAATATCCTCTTTAAGTGATTTCGCTGTCAGGAATATAATGGGCACTTCGCCGTTGACAGTCCTTATTTCCTGCGCAAGAGTGAATCCGTCCTTTTTAGGCATCATCACGTCAAGCACACAGATGTCATACTTTCCTTTGAGGAAAGCTCTGTACCCACTTTCACCATCAGCGAAGAGGTCAGCATTGAACCCTTTTGCCTGGAGGTACTCTCTGAGTAGCATACCCAGGTTTTCGTCATCTTCGCATAGAAGAATACGCATTTTTTCTTCCATAGTAATTAATTTTTAGTTAGTGGTAATATTATTATAAATTTTGTTCCTTTATTGATTACGCTGTCGACGTGGATTGTTCCTCCAAGCATATTTATCATTTTCTTGACATAGGCCAATCCAAGTCCAAAGCCTTTTACATTATGCAGATTGCCGGTATGTACACGGTAGAACTTGTCAAATATCTTTTTCAAATCCTCCCGCTTTATTCCAATTCCATTATCCTGAATTGTTATCTTAAGGCGATTGTTCGATATATCCTGAGTTGATACACTTAATTGTAAGGGTTCGTCCTCCCGGCGGTATTTGACAGCATTGTCAAGCAGATTATATATCACATTGGTAAAATGCATGTCATCTACCATTACAATAGCATCTTCGGCAGCAAGATCGGATGTCAATGTGCCTCCATATCGCTCTACTTTCATTTTGAAGGTATTGACGATATTATATATTACAAGATTGGCATCAACGTCTTCTATCTTCAGCGCCGCTTTTTTCTTATCAAAAAGAGACATTTGCAGAACTTTCTCCACCTGAAAACGCAGACGCTTTGTCTCATCGATTATCACGGATGTCGCATGACTGAGCATGACGGGCGATTTGGTTACGCTCGGGTCATTAAGCATCTGAGCAGCGAGGGAAATGGTCGAAATTGGTGTCTTAAACTCATGTGTCATATTATTGATGAAGTCATTCTTCATCTCGGTAACATGCTTCTGCCGGAAAGCGACGACAATAGTATATATTGAAATAATCAGAAGGATTACTGTCAATGCGAATGCCGGAAATATAATTCTTAATGACTTGAAAACATACTCACTCTTATCCGGGAAAAACACTTTTAGGAAATACGAATGTCCGGGAGCTTCATTCGGGAAGAGATTCTTGATGAACATATTATCGTCACTGCCGAGATTGTTTTTGAATCCCCGGCTCTTGAATACAGGTACGTTATCCGCATTAACGAGAGCAAGTTCAAAGGGCGTCTTGATTCCATTGTTAGCAAGTTCTTCTTTCACGTATTGCGTCACGACAGTCGAGTCTGCACGTTCGTTGATCGGACGAGTAGCAGCCTGTGTCATGATATTAAGAATTACCTCATTCAAAAGCGAGCGATGATAGGCATACTTATCATGATACTGCTGCTGCATCTTGGAGAAACGCTCCGACAGATCATCTCCATTAACTTTAATCCTGTCAATCTTGTTGACATCAGCCTGAATAGTTAGGTCCGCTTTGACACCACTTTGTGTGGCTATAGAATATTTAATGCCGCTGTCTGACTTACTGCCGGAAGATGGATAGTAGACTGATGATGTTTCAATAGCATAAACATCATCTTCCAGAAAATATCGCGCTTCATCCTGCTCAAGGCGCAGTGAGACGCTATGAAGGCTACGTCGAGCAGCTTCCGTGAACTGGTCATTACGCATCTTTATCATGCTCTCCATATATGCGATCTGCATATACAGAAGTCCGACAAAGACGATTGCCATAATAACCGTAAGTATCCAGATTAGTGATTTTTTCATATTGTCTTCTCAGCCTTAGAGCTTGGAAATAGTTATTGATTAAGAGGTTGTCTATAAAATTAACAAATGAGGTTAAATTTAGTTTATGTTAAACTAAAATATTCAATATTGAAATCGAATGCAAATTTAACAATTAAATGTGAAATTAACAAATCGATTTTAACTTTTTATTTATTAATTTTCTTCCACTTCCGATTCCGGATCAGCATTACCCTTGGGAAGTGTATGTCTGAGTAATAAATAGCCCAAGACACCGGATAAAACTGAACCTATAACGATTCCTAACTTAGCATGATTGAGCAACTCTACCCCAGCCTCTCCCATCGCGCCAAACGACAGATTCGCGATAAAGAGAGATACTGTAAATCCGATACCTCCAAGCATTGATACGGAAGAAAGCATACGCCAATTGGTCCGTTCCGGCATAGGAGCAAGCTTAAGCTTGATAGTAAGCCATGAAAACAAGAAAATACCAAGGAACTTACCCAATACAAGACCTACAATAATGGCAAGGGAGATGCCTTCGAAGATGGTGGCGGGATCCATATCCAAAAGATATATTCCTGCATTTGCAAAGGCAAATAGAGGCACTATAAAGTAATTGACTATCGGATGTAAAGAGTCCTCCAGTTCCTGAAGCGGAGAAATGACTTTGTCGGATGCAGACTCTATTTCTTTAAGATAATTCATTTGCTCTTTGGTCAGGATCGACTTACGGGCAAGAAGCTCATCATCTTCCGCTCTGAATTTTGCAACTGCAGCACGTATTTTCTTAATATATTTCTTAGGAGCGAAAACCGGGGTTGCAGGTACGCAGAAAGCCACAAGTACACCGGCTATTGTCGGATGAATGCCTGAATTAAGGAATAGGAACCAGACAATTATACCTATAGTAAGGTAGAATATCTTACTCTTGATCTTCAGGTACGAACCAAGCAGCAGAATGAGCAGTAACCCCGCAGCAATCAACAGATAGACAACTTCTATATGAGAGGAATAGAATGCTGCAATAACTACGATACCACCTATGTCATCGACTACAGCAAGTGTGGTCAGAAATATCTTCAATGAGATTGGAACCCTTTTACCGAGCATCGCGAGGACACCGAGAGAAAAGGCAATATCTGTAGCCATCGGAATCGCTGCCCCATTGCTATAATCAGTACCATGGCTGAATACAAAAAATATGGCAACCGGAATAAGCATACCACCTACAGCTGCAACAATTGGCAGCAAAGCCTGCTTAAACGATGACAGCTCACCTACAAGTATTTCACGCTTTATCTCCAAGCCGATTGAGAAAAAGAATACTGCCATGAGTGCATCGTTAATAAATGCCAGCAATGACATCGGATGCCCTGAGTGACTGAATAGATTGAATCTTCCGACCTGAAGTCTTACTTCATGATTCCAAAAATCAAAATAATAGTCATTAAGACCGGGAATATTAGCTACTATCAAAGCAAGAATAGTTGCCAATATAAGAATATTGCCACCCGAGGCATGACGTCGCAATGCTTGTCGGGCAGCAAAAAATACATTATGAGCAGGTGTCTGAGGCTCGGTTCCAGAATGTTGTGTTGTCATAATTCTAACATTTTATAGTTGAAATGTTAAAATTATAACAACAGGAAATTAATTTTGTTTAAAAATTATGATCATAAATTGAGTCTATGCCCTAATCAAGTTTCAGAACTGCCAGAAATGCTTTCTGAGGTACTTCGACAGATCCGATCTGCTTCATTCTCTTTTTACCCTTCTTCTGCTTTTCGAGCAGCTTACGCTTACGGGAAATGTCACCGCCATAACATTTTGCAGTCACATCTTTTCGTACCGCTTTAATAGTCTCCCGGGCAATAATTTTTGCTCCGATAGCAGCTTGTATAGCAATATCAAATTGCTGACGCGGGATAAGTTCCTTAAGTTTCTCACACATCTTGCGTCCGAATGTAACGGCGTTATCAGCATGTGTAAGAGTTGAGAGGGCATCTACACTCTCACCATTCAGCAGAATATCAAGTTTGACAAGCTTTGACTCGCGGAAATCGTGGAGATGATAGTCAAATGACGCATAACCTTTGGATATTGACTTAAGTCGATCGTAGAAATCAATGACAATCTCACCAAGCGGCATATCAAATGTAAGCTCAATACGGTTACCGGAGATATATTCCTGCTTGAGAAGTTCACCACGCTTACCAAGACAGAGAGTCATTATAGGACCGATATATTCGGCCGCCGTGATAATTGACGCACGAATATACGGCTCTTCGATATGATCAATAAGAGTTATTTCAGGAAGTCCGGATGGATTGTGAACTTCCGTCACATTTCCTTTCTTATCAAAAACACGATAAGATACGTTAGGAACAGTGGTAATGACATCCATGTCAAATTCACGTCCGAGGCGCTCCTGTATGATTTCCATGTGGAGTAGTCCGAGGAAGCCACAACGGAAACCGAATCCCAACGCAGCCGATGATTCCGGCTGGAAAGTTAGCGACGCATCATTAAGCTGGAGCTTTTCAAGTGATGCGCGCAGATTTTCAAAGTCTTCAGTTTCTATAGGATAAACACCGGCAAACACCATCGGTTTGACCTCCTCAAAACCTTCGATCGCTTTCTGACAAGGACGCTCTACATGAGTAATTGTATCGCCTACCTTAACTTCTTTTGAAGTCTTGATGCCGGAGATTATATATCCCACATTACCCGCAGAGAGCTCTTTACGCGGTGACAGGTCAAGCTTAAGGACACCAATTTCATCGGCATGATATTCTTTACCCGTAGAGACAAATTTCACAAAATCATTCGTACGAATCGTGCCGTTCTCAATCTTAAAGTATGCAATAATACCTCTGAAAGGATTAAAGACAGAATCAAAGATAAGAGCCTGAAGAGGTGCTTCAGGATCACCTTTGGGAGCAGGGATACGCTCAACTATGGCCTGAAGTATCTCAGGTACACCTATACCGGTCTTACCGCTTGCCCTGATTATCTCATCGCGAGAGCATCCGAGAAGCTCTACGATCTGATCTTCCACTTCATCGGGCTTTGCACTGTCGAGATCCACTTTGTTAATGACCGGGATGATTTCAAGGTCATTATCAATAGCCATATACAGATTCGATATAGTCTGAGCCTGAATGCCCTGAGATGCGTCAACAATCAAAAGTGCACCTTCGCATGCTGCAATTGACCGAGACACTTCATATGAAAAGTCGACATGGCCGGGAGTGTCGATAAGATTCAGGATATAATGTTCGCCATTAAGCTCATAATCCATCTGAATAGCATGACTCTTGATTGTAATGCCACGTTCTCTCTCCAGATCCATGTCATCGAGAACTTGAGCCTGAAGGTCTTTGGCTTCAACCGTCTTGGTATATTCGAGCAGACGGTCAGCCAATGTAGACTTTCCGTGATCAATATGAGCTATGATACAGAAGTTGCGAATATTCTTCATAAGTAAAATTTTAGATTACAAAGGTACACTTTTTTCATGCTTTTTGCAAAACATAAATAGCCCCGGCGACACTGATGTTCGTCGGGGCTGAGATGTATTATGATATATAAGCTGTTGCTTTAACTATATCGTTTTTGAATCAGATCTTAGTCGACCCACTGGCAAGCAACCATTCTAAGGTTGTCGCAGGCAATAGTGCGGAAGTCGGTGATCATGTTGTAGCGGCAGTTGATGTAAGTAAGAGCAGAGTCGAAAGATACATCAAGCATTGTCAGCTGGTTGTTGTTGCAGAGGAGACGCTGCAGGAATGTCTGATTTGAAAGGTTGAGGCTTGTGAGATCATTGTAAGAGCAGTCAACAAATAGGAGGTTGGGGCAAGACTCAACAGAGAGAGTGGTCAAATCATTGTATGAGCATACGAGGTCAAGAAGTGAGTTGCAGTTGCGGAGACCAAGAGTGGTCATGTTGTTATCGCTGCAGATGAATGTGCTCAGTGAGGGAAGACCGGAGATGATGAGAGAAGAAATTTCATTATCATCGATGTTGAAGTTTGTCAGGTTCTCTACGCCAAAGAGGTTGATGCTTGTCAACTTATTGTAGCCTGCATACAGGTTCTTCAGGTTGGTGCAGCCGTTTACCATGAGAGCTTCAAGATGGTTACCCTGACAGTTAAGAGTCTTAAGGGCAGTGGCGTTTGCAACATTGAGTTCTGCGAGGTAGTTGTTGGAAACATTCAAGTTAGCAACTGCGGGAGCGCCTTCGAGAGTGAACTCAGATATCTTATTACGGTAGATATTCACTGTCTCAAGTGCGGTAGCACCGGCCATATTGATATCCTTAATAGCATTACGTGATGCATTGAGGTTGGTAAGAGCTACGTCACCTGCTACGCTGACTGATGTCAGTTTGTTGCGGGATACATCAACTTTAGAGAGCTGAGAGAAGTTTGAGAGATCGAGATTGCCGGCAAGCTTCTTGTCCTTCCATTCAATAGAGGTGAAGTGACCGTCTACTACAGTTACGCCTTCCCATGTGGCGGGAGCGTTTAGATCATAGATTTTGAGAGCTTCAGCATTTGTACCTCCTTTTTCAGAAGTCTGAGAAAGGAAAGCCTTCATCTGCTTCATTTCGTTTTTGTCTACTTTCTGGGCGAATGCAACCGTGCTACCAAGCGCGAGAGCAATCAATAATACAGCTTTTTTCATAATGGTATTGTTTGTTGGTTGATAGTTGACTTGTTTTATGTTTATTTGCTAAGTAAACGCTCGATGAATTGAAAAAGTTTACCAAATATAAATATTTTTATCGGAATAACCATAACAAAATGAAAAAATCATGGTCGATATCATTTTAACATATATTCCAAGTGATTGAACGCAATCAATTAATACTATGAATTATAATTAATTGCAAGTATGGTAAAGAGGAGAATAGTAGCTCCACAGGCAGATACTCTCCCCTACCCTTTAATTTATTTATTTTTTATGAAGTACAATATTCTGGGATGCAGATTCTGCAGCTGCACGCTTTACTGCCAGAAAATCTCCCCATTGGGAATAGCTGTATATACTTGAGGGATTACGAATCTGAATCGTGTATTCAACATTCCCTTCAGGCGACAGTTTCACATCAGAAAAGAATAATCCGCATTTCGTATTAACTGTCTTCTTAAGTCCTTCAAGCTCATCAAGATTAACATAGTAATCGTCGGGTACAATAAGAGTGACATTGCAACGAACAATCGAAGGACCGGAAGTAATAATATCAACTTCGCGGTCATCCTTCAGATCTTTATAGTCAGAGAAATTTCCGCCGAATCTGCCGATGTTAAATATAATATCATCTCCTGCAAATGAATATTGCCCGTCTGCACTGCCGGATATGCTATATTGCATTACCGGAGAAGCTGGCATAAAGCCCTCATTAAGCAATTTAGCACTGTCAATATGCGCATCAGATATTCCAAAATCAGCTTCGACCATTGATTCAAGAATCTCCTTATTAGCATTATTCAAGGCTACAATATCATATTTTCGCTTATGGCGTTTTTTTTCCGGTATATTGAAATAGTCGGCAACTGCATTCAGATAGTCAGGTACATTTACTATATCACCCATTACCTCCTTCATTGTACCGCTCAGCGAAGATGTGTATTCAAAATTTACAGTCTCTGATAGATCTTCAGGAAAAGAAAGCCTGATATCGCGGACTTCTGAATTCTGTCTTACCGTGCTCTTGGGAAGCCGGCCGATTTTCATATCTGAGTTTTTAAATAACTCTTCGCGTTTCCCATTAAATATAAATGCTTTTTCGCCAAGGAAATCACCGGTAACCTCTCCTGGAGCAAGGGACATATTCTGATCCACCATGTATGGAACTTCTCCTACAAAGACAAATGGTGTGGCTCTGTGTCGGCCACCGATTTTCTCAATATCGACATCAGCGCGGGATGATGTGACAGCAAGACAAACGGGCGTTTCAAGTTTCTGCTTATCCATCACATCTTTATATATACTTGCCACTTGCCATTCATTGTAGGAATTCTCAGGATCTGATACGGTAGTATAGATCGTCGCGAGCCATCCGGCATCAGCGATTTCTCTGTCATTAGCTTCGGGATTGAGCTTTCTATAATCGGAAACAAGTGAATTTACTTTCCTGACAACGCCATCGGGGAGTCGAACATCTTCAGCAAAATATTCTGAAATCTCCCGCATGATGACAGGAGCCACAAGATTGACATACATTCCTTTATTACGCGCTGAAGCAGCTCGCGTAAACAGTCTGGATATATTATCAATAATGTATATTTTCAAAAATGGCATCTGACGGCCCGGAGAGAACCATTTTGGAGAATCAAATGCCCGAATATCTTCAAAAGACAATTGATAATGCATTTCTCCTGATTTTTCTCTCAAATAATCAGTAGGAATGTCAAGGCCATTGTATGAGTTTACTTCTATAGTGTATCGATCGTCGAACGTTGCGTCAAGAGTATAGTTTTTGATCGGATATTTTGCCATGATGTCAGAAGTAATTCCGACTTTCTGATTACCCAAGAAAAAGAATCTAAAGTAACGGTAATAGTCAAGCACATCACCAACCTCAAGACCAGGAATCGCGATCTTGAAGCGTTCATTTTTCTTGCCTTTTTTCCCGGAAGTCTCGGCAAGCGTAGCGCTCATATCTACATCAACCACCGTACCGTCAGGCTTATATATCCTTGCTCCAAAAGCTTCTTCAGATTCGAATGCCGAGTGACCGGCATAAGCTTCTTGCTTACGCAATGGCTGAAAAGTGAATTCTGAGAACGACTCAATAGCCGATTCATCATTAATTTTCACCATCTTTCGGACAATATGATTCAGATTATTCTCATAAATATACATATCACGCATCGGCTGGCTGAAGGGAGAGTCCTCCATATTTGCTGATATTGACTCATATACAGCAATATATACGGCAGAAGCATCAGCAAACATTGAATCATTCAATTCAGCCTGAGGATTAAACTGTTCAAGATTCATTGACCAGACTTTTTTTGCAGTCTCCTTTAGAAATTTCTGATTAGGGCCGGAGGCAGCTAATGCTGTAAAAACAGACAATGCAAATGTAGAAAATGTAATAAGGCGTCTCATGGCTATTGTTTTAATAAGGGAATATTTTGTGATAAGGCTTTAATAAGCTGTTTTAAATCTGAGTTGTATGTCTTGATGTCTTCGAATGCAATTTCAGTTTCATTTATAGTGAATACTAACTTATATGCTATTGCATTACTGTCTGTGACATAATTATATGTGATTGAACAGTGGAACCACTTATTATTTAACTCAAAATTATCCGGCAAAGCATCCATCGCATACACAGCCGGCAATGTCACACTGTTTTCGCAAACGATATGTTTTCTACTGGATAAAGTTGCCGGATGATGCCGATCTTTCGTGTCGATGAGATATAAACTCAGATTAGGAAATGTTGTTGCAACAGAAAGATAAGCTTTAGCCCCTGCGTCAGTAATTACATTAGGCACGGTAATTTCGGCCTTAATTAGCCCCTTACCTCCGTCCGGAATAAGACCGTCAGTCCCAACAGACGACAGACGGACATTCTTACGCCCAAAAGAAAGCTTTGAAATTAATGCTTTATCTCGTGATTTACTATCAAGCGAACGCATTACATTAATCATCGCAGCCTTATAAACGCCACTTACGTAATCAGATATCATACCCGACAACATGTTATCATCAAGATTAAATGTTGACACAATACTGTCAGTATTCTCGAATGGATCAAGCACCGGCACACGTCCGATTATACAGTTGTCCCCGTTTTCTATCAATGTCTGCTTTCCCTGAATAGATGATGGGATAAATCCAAAATCTGTCGGACCGGTTGTCCCGTCTATATAAAGTATCGTATCGGAGAGTATTACTGAGGCAATCATATGATTGCCGGTAGAAAATGCGGGACGCGAACTCCAGTCTTCCGGTATGGATGATGTCCCGATCCATGTCAGACGGGCATCTATTCCTAATGACTTCAGCAATCCCACTATGAGCGAGGCCGAGCCTTTGCAATCTCCAAAACGTTTCTCAAGAACTTTTGAGGGAAGATCGGGCGAATGACCTAAATCCCCATTTTCAATAGCGACATATCGGATATTCTCATGTACCCATTTCTGTATTGAATCTATTTTGGAAATATCATCTGTACAATTAACAGTCAATTCTTTAGCTTTTGCTAATACCGTTTCATATCCGGGGTCATCACGTTCAACATATGAATTGAAACGCGTGTATAATTCGTCAACATTTGAAAAGCAGCCGAGTATTGTGATATATGGCGCAAAATGGCGAACAGACGGAGTGTCTTCCTCTCTGAATATCTCAGGCAAATTTTTTGCAACAACAGTTATAATATAATCTTTCCCGTCAGGAGATAATGACTTATTAATCTCATACTCAGCCGGGGGATTTGACAATTCAATATCAAACCTGTCCTTTAGTGAAACAGGCATATGAAGTGAGAAGTGATACAACTTTACCGGATAAATATCAAACAGATATACAAGATCGCAAAATTCAGGCTTTTGAATGGTCAGTTCTATAGTTGCAGTTGCCTCAGTGAACAGCTTCTCCAATGGAACCGGAAGATAGCAGACTCTTGAATCATCAAAAAACACTCCCGCACTTTTTGCTTTAGCATAGATAGGCTTACCACCTTTAGCCTTTGCCTTATCTACAGTTATAAAATCATCATAATATGTATGTAGAATGGCTGTAGCCGGCGTTCGGGTAGCCATGTAGGTAACTGTTTGCTTATTCTTGATCTTAACAGGTGTCACACCATCTTTTGCCACTTCGACATAGTAGTCATTGTGATAATCAGTTATCACAATATTGCTATCAGTTGCAGCTACAGCAGCAATAGCAAGCATTGAAAAAATCAAACCGAGAATACGCCGTAGGAACATATAAGTGATGGTTTTTCGTGGGATTATTAATCAAACTTTTGCCTAAATTATAAAAAATAATCCGAAATAAAAAATATTTCGGATTAACACAAAAATTATTCTATAAAATTTTAGATCAGAATGGGATCGAACTACCGGAATTATCTTTGAGGAAATCGGGATTTGAAGACTTGAACGGATCCGTATTGGCATACTCCCCGGCATCGGATTCACCTGACATGGTATTAAGTTTAGAGCCAACAGTGCTTCGCTCTGTCGAATTATCCTCCGACCAATTCTCAAAACGGGCATACTTATGTCGGAAACGAAGGTTGACATCATCAACCGCACCACTACGGTGCTTGGCCACTATAAATAGAGCCTTGCCTCGTATATCACGGCCTTCGGCATCGGTATCAGAGTGCAGATAGTATTCCGGACGATGGATAAAGCATACGATGTCAGCATCCTGCTCGATGGCTCCCGATTCACGAAGGTCGCTAAGCTGTGGTCGGCGGTCACCATCAGTGCCGCGCGACTCAACACCTCGGTTGAGCTGTGACAGAGCAATTATAGGAATGTTAAGTTCCTTCGCAAGCTGTTTAAGTGTACGTGAAATTATGCTGACCTCCTGCTCACGGCTTCCATATTTCATTCCGGAGGCATTCATAAGCTGCAGATAGTCGATTATAATCATCTTGACGTGATGCTCGCTGACAAGCCTGCGCGCTTTTGTGCGGAATTCCGATATTGAAAGCGAGGATGAATCATCAATAAACATCGGCGCACTATACAGATGCTTTACTCTGGAGTTGAGCCTGTCCCACTCCTGCTCTGTCAGCTGGCCGTTTTTGATTTTTTCGCCTTCTATTTCACAAGTATTGCTTATAAGACGGTTGACGAGCTGAACATTCGACATTTCAAGCGAAAAAATAGCCAACGGAGTATTATAGTTGACGGCCATATTTTTAGCCATTGACAGTACAAAGGCGGTTTTACCCATTGCAGGGCGTGCAGCAATAATGATAAGGTCACTGTTTTGCCATCCGGATGTCAGTTTGTCAAGAGCGGTAAATCCGGTCTCGAGGCCAGATAGACCGGACTCACGGTTAGATGCAATTTCAATCTGAGCGAGTGCCTGAGTAATAACAGGATCTATTTGCGTTACTTCTTTCTTGACATTTCGTTGCGAGATCTCAAAAAGCTTGCCTTCTGCCTCCTGCAACAAATCATCAATGTCATTGCTCTCGTCAAACGCCTGTGTCTCTACATTACTTGCAAAGCTGATCAGCTCACGTGCAAGATATTTTTGAGCAATAATGCGAGCGTGATATTCCACATTAGCACCTGATGCTACTCTCGACGTCAATTCCGAAATAAATACCGGCCCCCCTACAGTCTCCAGCTCTCCGTCAGCCCTAAGCTGATCTGTGACTGTAAGCATATCGATAGGCTTCTGAGCATTGCCCAAGGCCTGAATCGCAGCATATATTTTTCGGTTTGCAGGGTCATAGAAGGTCTCCGGCTTTAGAAGGTCACTTACAAGTGTAAACGCATCTCTCTCTAGCATAAGCGCGCCAAGAACAGCCTCTTCAAGATCTGTGTCACGCGGAGGAATCCGTCCGATAGTATCTAATTTGGCCGACTGAGCCTGATTGTTACGCCGCTGACCTCTATTATTGTTTCCTGTAAATTCCATATAGATGATTTTGCAATCGCAAAGATAAGCAAAAGCTTACGTTCGCGCATAACCGCCCCAGAAAATTTATCACCATCTTATTGACAATTTTTTGTAATTTTGTGGCACTATGATCTTATTCCCTAACGCAAAAATTAATCTTGGACTCAATATTACTGAACGTCGCACGGACGGTTATCATAATATCGAGAGTATGTTTCTACCGGTCAAATGGAAGGATGTTCTTGAAATTGTCCCGTCGCGCGATGTTCGCACGCATCTGACGGTTTATGGCAATAAACCTGATTGCCCGGTTGAAAAGAATCTGGTCATGAAGGCTTATAACGCCCTTTCGGCATTGGCGCCAATCCCGCCGGCAGATATTTACTTGGAAAAAATCATACCTGACGGAGCAGGACTTGGTGGTGGCTCTTCTGATGCAGCCTTTACGCTCAAAGGGCTCAATGAACTCTTCGAATTGGGCTATACCGATTATGATTTAGCAAAAGTAGCTTCCACAATTGGAGCTGACTGTACATTCTTTATATATAACAGGCCGATGATAGCCACCGGAATCGGCACGGAATTGTCTGAAGTTGATTTTGACTGTACACCGTATTATATTGTCATAGTCAAGCCTGATGTCAGTGTTTCTACAAAAGAGGCATATGCAGGAGTTGCACCCGCATCCTGGGAAACACCGCTCTCAACTCTAATTTATGAGAATAAAATTGATGATTTGAAGAATGATTTTGAAGCATCAATTTTCACGAAGTACCCCGCTCTTGGAGAACTTAAGCAAAGACTTTTTGATTCAGGTGCGGTCTATGCCTCAATGTCTGGCTCAGGCTCTGCTGTCTACGGCTTATTTACTGATAAAATTACAGCTGAGTGTGCAGCTAAAAGTCTTCAGGCATATCCATACGTATTTGTAGATAAGCTATAGCTTCCCAAGACGATATTGGCCCTCACTTCTGACCCGAGTGAACGATATCAGTAGTTAATTGTTATCTTTTTAAAAATAAATAGTAATTCAAGACTATTTGGCAACATTTTTGCTATGCGAATATTTAAAAAGAAAAAACATCATATGACTATGGACAAAAATAAATTTCCTCATGAACAGGCCGACACTGAATATCGTGACCTTGATTCAGACAATATCAATATTGGCGACGTAACGCCTGAGAATGAAGATATATCTTCTGAAGAAGCAGACGTTGAAAAAGATGAAATGGAAGTATTGAAAGATGCTTTAAACGCAGAACAGGAAAAGGTTGAATCTGTTAAGAAAGACTATATGTTCCTACTCGCAGAATTCGATAACTTTAAAAAGCGTACTCTTAAAGAAAAATCCGAATTACTTAAAAACGCTGCGGAATCAACTATAAAGGGGCTTCTTCCTATTGTCGATGACTTTGAGCGTGGTCTTGATGCAATTAAGGATACAAGCGACGCTCAGTCCGTTAAAGAAGGTATGGAATTAATTTACAATAAATTAGTAAAGTATCTTGCATCTAACGGAGTCAAGGCGATTGAATCCACCGGAGCTTCATTCGATCCAGATTTGCATGAGGCAATTGCGATGGTACCGACCGGCGATGACGAGCAGAAAGGTAAGGTAATAGACACCGTATCTAAAGGATATATGCTAAATGACAAGGTATTACGTCATGCTAAAGTTGCAGTAGGTCAGTAAGAAAAGTAAACGACAACATGGAGAACAAAAGAGATTACTACGAAGTCCTTGGTGTAGATAAAAATGCTTCGGCAGCCGACATCAAGAAAGCATATCGCAAGCTGGCTCTAAAATATCACCCTGATAAAAATCCGGGCGACAAAGCCGCGGAAGAAAAGTTTAAGGAAGCAGCCGAGGCCTACGATGTATTGAGCAACGAAGAAAAGCGCCAGAAGTATGACCAGTTCGGCCACAATATGGGACCTCAAGGATTTCCCGGTGGTGGCGGAGGTTCCTATGGAGGCGGATTCGGCGGATTCTCAATGGAAGATATTTTCGAACAATTCGGAGATATATTCGGAGGACATTATGGGGCATCAGGTTTCGGAGGTGCTACCGGTAGCGGAACTCGTGCGCGCCGTAAGCCTACGCGAAAAGGTAGCGACCTGCGAATCAAGGTCAAGATGACACTTGCTGAGATAGCCACCGGAGTCGATAAGACACTTAAAATACCGACAATGGTCAAGTGTGAACATTGCAACGGAACAGGGGCTAAAAATGGCACAGCATTCGCTACTTGTAACACCTGCCACGGAACTGGAACTATCAGTCATATTCAGCAGACCATCTTCGGTCCTCAGCAGTCTACAGCTATATGTCCCGAATGTCAGGGTGAAGGCAAAGTCATAACAGAACAATGTCCCTACTGCCACGGTGAGGGCGTTGAGCGAAAGGATAATACTATCAGCTTCCATATACCTGCAGGCGTAGAAGACGGTATGACGCTGACCGTTCAGGGTAAAGGCAATGCAGCCCGACGCGGTGGTGTCAATGGCGACCTGCTTGTAGTTATTGAAGAAATCAAACATCCGGAGCTCATCCGCGATGGCAACGATGTGATATATAACCTTATGCTTGATATTCCGACGGCAGCCATCGGCGGGTCGGTCGAAGTGCCCACTATCACAGGCCGTGCACGCCTGAAAATTGCCCCCGGCACTCAGCCCGGTAAAGTCCTCAGAATGCGTGGTAAAGGTATTCCTTCCGCTCAAGGAGGTGGTACAGGCGACGAATTGATAAATATTATGGTCTACATTCCTGAGACTCTTAATGACAAGGAGCGTGCCGCGATAGAATCAATCAAAGACGAGCCGAACATCAAAGCTTCGGAAAGTGTAAAGAACCGTATATTTAGTAAACTAAGACACATTTTTGAGTAATAACATACTATATAACGATAGAAGCCTGACCGCAAAGTCAGGCTTCTATCGTTATATACTCTAAGTATGTCATTTGCGGGCAAGTATTAATGCCGAAGTCGGTGCAACCACTATAGTAGCACCTCCTTTAATAGTATCGAAGCCTTCAGCCACAAGCTTACCATTCCGAGCTACTACAAGCCACTCACCGGAAGGAAGTTCAATCTGCTCCTCATTTTCAGAACCGTTAAATACTAACTTTATTTCATTCCATTCGTCTCCGTTGGCATTGTCAACGAGCGAATACGAAATCAGCAACGGGGATTCCGTATCGTCAAATATCAGATGCTTTGCCACATCATCTGCTGTTGTCATACGGAAAGCCGGGTGTGCCTTACGCAGTTTTATCAGCTCTCGATAATAATTATATATATCTGAGTTCGCATCCTTTAGAGCCCAGTCAATGGCATTGATCGAGTCCGGAGATTTATAGCTGTTGTGTACACCCTTCTTATCACGGAAAATCTCTTCGCCGGCAAACATAAACGGTGTACCCTGTGAGGTAAACACAATTGTCTGGGCAAGTTTATCAGCCCTCTGACGCTCTTCAACGGTCGCTTCAGGCATTGATTTGACAAGCTTGTCGGTAAGCATTAAATCATCATGACATGACACATAATTAATTACCTGGGAAGGAGATGCGGCATACGGAAATTTAGAGTTGTTACCGCTGGAATAGTCAACCTGAGGATGAGTTGTTGCGCCTACGATACCTATTTTGACAGTCTCCTTATTGCTTTCCTTTCCAGTGGCAAAACCACGATCTTCAGCATTACTGTAATGGCCTTTGATAGCATCACGGATATCATCGCTGAATACTGCGATACCATCCAGCCGGGCTACGTTTTCTTTAAGAGAACGTCTCTCCTGCGGCAATGGAGAATCGCCTGCAGTCCAACCCTCTCCGTATATTATTATATCCGGATTGACTTCGCGCAGAGCCGCAGCAAGCTGATTCATTGTCTCGATGTCATGTATTGCCATAAGGTCAAATCTGAAGCCGTCAATATGATATTCCTCTGCCCAGTACTTCGCGGAGTTAATCATGTATCGGCGCATCATTTCTCTTTCAGAAGCAGTCTCATTGCCGCAACCGGAAGCATCACTATATGTCCCGTCATCGCGGTGGCGATAAAAATACCCGGGGGCGGTGAGTGAAAAGTTGGAGAGATCATTGTCTGCTGTATGATTATAGACCACGTCCATTATTACACCGATTCCGGCATCATGCAGGGACTTGATCATCCGTTTCATTTCAGAAATACGCACAGCCGGATCTGACGGATTTGTAGAGTATGAGCCCTCGGGAGCATTATAGTTATACGGATCATACCCCCAATTGTATTGAGGATCACCCGGACGACTTTCATCTACACTGTTATAGTCATATGACGGGAGAATGTGGACATGCGTCACACCGAGTTCGCGAAGATGGTCAATACCGGTGGCCGATCCGTTTGAATTTGTCGTACCGTTCTCTGTCAACGCAAGGAATTTCCCTTTGTGAGCAATTCCACTCTCAGGATGTATGCTGAAATCGCGGTGATGCATCTCATATATTACAGCATCATTTATTGATTTAACAGCCGGTCCTTTATCATCGCTCCACCCATCCGGGTCAGTAGCCTTAAAATCAATGACAGCCGCTCTACGGCCATTGGTGCCTACAGCTTTAGCCCATATGCCTGGGGTCTCCCGCAGCTCAATGGAATCGATCTGAACATTAAAGGTATAAAATTTGCCGACGAGATCATCTTTCGTACTAAATCTCCACACACCGCCGGTGTCTTTTTCCATGACATGTTGAGATATTACAGGTAAAGAATCTCCGTCAGGATAGATATTGAGTCTTACGCTTGTCGCTTTCGGAGACCATAACGTAAAATGTGTTCCGAGAGAGTCTCGGGTAAGTTCAAGATCATGTCCCTCATAAACCGGATAGTCGGCAAACTGATCATCATAACTGACCTGCGCACTCTTTTTCGAGCAAGAAGAGATTGATAATGTCGACAGTAATCCGATTACACAACTCATGCAAATGACGGTTTTGTTCATTGTTAAGATTTAAGATTACACATAAAAATATTATGAGCAAAGGTAGTGATTTCAATTAAATATTCAGGATAAAACTCAATTTTTATAAGATCGGGTTAGGATAATCATCAACAATTGGCAGTGGGGAATATAATTTGTCTTAAATTATATTGTTTTCATGACTTTTAAATAGCTAAGATTCACACAATATTAGTTTGTTTGAAAAAAAAGTCGTACCTTTGCAATTCAAAAAATCGATTAATTATTTTATGGATATTCAACCGATTCAAGTAGACTTACTTTTTGAAACGAGCTGGGAAGTTTGCAATAAAATTGGTGGCATCTATACAGTGCTATCAACAAAGGCTAAAAATCTTCATAAGCTCTACAAGGATAAAGTCATTTTTATCGGTCCCGATGTGTGGACCTCATCCACTCCCTCTCCCTATTTTATAGAATCCAAATCGCTGATGCGTTCTTGGCTTGCGAAAGCCGAACTACCTAATGGTATTACAGTCCGTGTTGGCCGCTGGGATATTCCGGGTAAGCCGATAGCTATTCTTGTCGGATTCAACGGAATGTACGCAGTCAAGGATAAATTCTATGGTGAAATGTGGAAACGCTATGGCGTCGATTCACTCCACGCCTATGGCGACTACGATGAAGCCTGTGCCTTTTCTCATGCTGCAGGAATTGTCATAGAAAGCATATGTAAACATATTGGAATTGAGGATAAGAACATTATCGCTCACTTTGATGAGTGGACTACCGGCATGGGGTTGCTCTATACAAAGTGGAAACTACCCACAGTAGCTACTATATTTACCACTCACGCCACAAGTATCGGCCGCAGTATTTGCGGCAACGGTAAGCCTCTCTACGATTACCTGTCAGGATATAATGGCGACCAGATGGCAAGCGAACTCAACATGGAGTCAAAACACTCTCTGGAAAAAGCAGCTGCGCATCAGGCCGATTGTTTTACTACCGTGAGTGATGTAACCGGTATAGAATGTACCCAGTTGCTTGACAAGCGGCCTGATCTAATCACACCGAATGGTTTTGAACCAAATTTTGTCCCTGCAAAATCCAAAATGACTGAAGCAATAAATCAGGCACGCCTTACATTGCTTAATGTTGCTTCAAAACTGACGGGGAAAAATTTTGATGAAAACACGTTCATCATAGCCACTTCGGGTCGTTGTGAATATCGCAATAAAGGTATCGATGTCTATCTGGATGCCGTAAATATGCTTAAGGATAGAATTGCAAATCGTCAGATACTTGCTTTCGTGATGGTACCTGCATGGTGTGGTGGCGCTCGCGAAGATCTCGCATCCTCACTCAAAGGAAATACTTCTGATCTACTTGCCGACCCGATAATTACACATATAATAAATAATCCTGAATCAGACCCCATATACGGCCGGATTCACTCGCTGGGATTCGCCACCAGTCAGGAGTCAAATCTAACCGTCATATATGTACCATGCTATTTAGATGGTCGCGATGGCATCTTCAACAAGACCTATTATGACCTGTTACCGGGTCTTGATGCGACAGTATTCCCGTCTTATTATGAGCCATGGGGCTATACACCCCTCGAGAGTGTTGCGTTCGGAGTTCCCACTATAACTACCACGCTTTCCGGCTTCGGCCAGTGGGTTAAGAGTGATTCCGGTGACAATCTGTCGAAAACCGGCGTCGCTGTCATATCACGTACTGACAGTAATTACTGGCAGGTAGCAACTGAAATATCCGACACTCTTGCTGATATTGCAGCCGGGAATCCTTCCAGCGAACAATTGTCAAAGGCTGCAATGAGTACAGCTAAAAAAGCTGACTGGGCACATTTTATAAAACACTATACTGAAGCGTTCGACATAGCAATAGCTAACGAGAAGAAACGCAATAAATAAATCCCAAAGAAGAAATCACTTAAGAAAAGTAACACACTATGAAATTACAAGTTAGCAACACCAATGCTCCCGCATGGCGCGATGTGACCGTAAAGGCAGTCCTTCCCGCCAAACTCAAACCGCTTGAGGAACTTGCAAAGAATCTGTGGTGGGTATGGAACAGCGATGCTAAAGCGCTTTTCCGCGACCTTAACCCTGAACTTTGGAGAAACACCGGTGAGAATCCCGTTATGGTTCTTCAGCAGCTTCACTCCAGCCGCCTTGAAGAAATTCAGAATGACGCAACGCTCATGGCTCGCATAGACTCAGTCTACAATATGTTTAAGGACTATATGAGCAAACCTATGCGCAAGGATGTCCCCTCTATCTCATACTTCTCTATGGAATATGGTCTCTGCAATGCTTTGAAGATATATTCAGGTGGTCTCGGAGTCTTAGCAGGTGATTATATTAAAGAGGCATCTGACAGCTGCATCGACATGACCGCCGTAGGCTTTCTCTACCGCTATGGATATTTCACCCAGACACTATCTGTCGATGGTCAGCAGATAGCTAACTATGAGCCCCAGAACTTCAATCAGCTCCCCATCGAACAGGTTGTTGACAAAAACGGTCACCCTGTAATTCTTGAAGTCCCCTACCCCGGCCGCACGATCTACTCACACATCTGGCGTGTCAATGTCGGTCGCATGAAACTCTATCTCATGGACACCGACTTCGATATGAACAGTGAATTTGACCGCTCCATAACCCACCAGCTTTATGGCGGTGACTGGGAAAACCGTATCAAGCAGGAGTATCTTCTTGGTATCGGTGGTGTACTGATGCTGAAAAAACTCGGTATCAACTCAAAACTATATCACTGCAACGAAGGTCACGCTGCGCTTCTCAATCTTCAGCGCCTTGTCGACTATGTACGTGAGGACGGTCTCGACTTCAATGTCGCTCTTGAGATGGTTCGAGCTTCTTCCCTCTATACTGTTCACACTCCCGTACCTGCCGGTCACGACTATTTCGACGAAGGCCTGTTCGGCAAATACATGGGTGAGTTCCCCGCAAAACTCGGTATCAGCTGGAACGATCTGATGAATATGGGTCGTGAAAATCCCAACACCAACGAGCGTTTCTCTATGAGCGTCTTTGCACTGAATACCTGTCAGGAAGCTAATGGTGTAAGCTGGTTGCACGGCGAAGTATCTAAAAAAATGTTTGCCGGCATCTGGAAGGGTTACAGCTGGCAGGAAAGCCATGTCGGCTACGTTACTAACGGCGTACATATGCCAACGTGGGCCGCATCTGAATGGAAAGAGTTCTATGCTGAAAAACTCGGACATCAGGTATTTGAGCATCAGAGCGATCCCAAAGCATGGAAGGGCATCTTCAAGGTCAGCGATGACGAAATCTGGGATCTTCGTATGCGCATGAAAAACAAGTTTATCAACTTTGTAAAGCGTGACTTCAAGGAAAAATGGCTTGCTAACCAGGGCGATCCATCCGCAGTAATGAAGATCGTCGACAAGATCAATCCTAATGCCCTCATTATCGGGTTTGCCCGCCGCTTTGCTACATACAAGCGCGCGCACCTGCTCTTTACCGACCTGGAACGCCTTGACAAGATTGTCAACAACGAGCAATTCCCCGTGCAGTTCGTATTCTCCGGTAAGGCACACCCTGCAGATGGCGCCGGTCAGGGTCTGATCAAGCGCATTATGGAAATCTCCCGTATGCCCCAGTTCCTCGGCAAAATCATCTTCCTTGAGGACTACAATATGATTGTAGCTAAACGCCTTGTAACCGGCGTTGACATCTGGCTCAACACACCGACGCGACCCCTCGAGGCATCCGGTACATCCGGCGAAAAAGCTGAAATGAACGGTGTCCTTAACTTCTCGGTACTCGACGGATGGTGGTATGAAGGTTACCGCTTCAATGAGAATGCCGGTTGGGCGCTGACTGACAAGCGTACATTTACCGATCAGGCCCAGCAGGACAAACTTGATGCAGCTACAATTTATTCAATGCTTGAGAACGAAATCATTCCGCTATACTTTGCCAAAAACTCCAAGGGCTATTCTCCTGAGTGGGTTCAGTACATCAAGGGTTCTATCGGTGACATTGCGCCCAACTTTACTATGAAGCGAATGATCGACGACTACATCAGCCGTTTCTACGATAAAGAAGCCAAGCGCTTTGACACCCTCAAGGCCGACGACTACAAGCTCGCTAAAGAAATTGTGGCATGGAAAGAAAAAGTGGCTCAGGCTTGGGACGGTATCAAGGTATTTGACGTGGTATCAAGTGAACACGCTAATGCTGTTGCCGGAAGCGATTACACCAATCGCGTGATTATCGATACCAATGGACTTGGAAGAGATCTCGGCGTGGAAGAAGTTATCTACAAAGTAGAGAATGGTGAAGAAAAGCTATGGTCGGTAGAACAGTTTGACGTCGTCAAGGAAGAAGGTTCTACCCTTACATATGAGCATCGTGGCAAACTTAAGGATGCAGGCGTGTTCCGCTACGGTATCCGCCTCTATCCCAAGAATCCCGCACTTCCCCACCGTCAGGACTTCGCATACGTGCAGTGGGTATAATGTAAATTATCTTAATTCGTTATAAAAGGAGAGACAGTACCAAAACTGGTACTGTCTCTCTATCTTTTTAATGCAATGCTATTTACAAAGGCTATATCACCGGTTTTATGTTTTGAAAATATGTTATACAACACATTGAATTCTGATTGAAAAACAAATGATAATTATTAAATTGCAAACGATTTAAAACCGAACACCTTTATTTTTATAATAAAGAAGGGCTGAATCAAGTGTGAGAAGTAAGAATATCATTAACATTAAATCCTTATATCATGAAGATTTACAAAACTGACGAACTGAAGAATATAGCCTTGCTTGGAAGCAAAGGCTGCGGAAAAACCACGCTCGCCGAGTCTATGCTCTACGAGTGTGGAGTTATAAAACGTCGCGGCACAATTGAAGCAGGCAATACAGTATGCGATTATTTCCCTGTGGAAAAAGAGTATGGCTACTCGGTGTTCTCTACAATCTTCTACGCCGAATTCCTTAATAAAAAGCTTAATGTTATTGACTGCCCCGGAAGTGATGATTTTGTGGGCAACGCCATAACTGCACTTAATGTGACAGATACAGGTGTCATTGTGATTGACGCCCAGAACGGTGTGGAAGTCGGTACACAGAATATATTCCGCACCACCGCCAACCTTAAAAAGCCTGTTATCTTCGCCCTGAATCAGCTCGATGGCGAAAAAGCCGACTATGAAAACGTTTTAGAACAAATGCGCGAGATCTTCGGCAAGAAGGTCATTCCAATTCAGTATCCTCTTTCAACCGGCGCCGGCTTCAATTCAATGATCGACGTGCTGTTGATGAAAAAATATTCGTGGGGTCCGGAAGGCGGAGTACCAACCATTGAAGACGTTCCTGCAGAAGAACGCGATAAAGCTCTTGAACTTCAGCAACAACTTGTTGAAGCTGCAGCCGAAAACGATGAGGGTCTGATGGAAAAATTCTTCGACAAGGGCAGCCTGACAGAAGACGAGATGCGTGAAGGTATCCGTAAAGGTCTCGCCGATCGTTCAATCTTCCCTGTATTCTGTGTGAGCGCACTGAAAGATATGGGTGTGCGCCGAATGATGGAATTCCTTGGCAATGTCGTTCCCTTCGTCAAAGATATGCCGGCTCCGGTAGATACTGAAGGCAACGTAGTCAAGCCCGATAGCAACGGCCCACTCAGTCTATATGTATTCAAGACTACTGTTGAACCGCATATCGGCGAAGTACAGTACTTCAAGGTTATGTCGGGCACGCTAACAACCGGTGTAGATGTCGACAATATAAGCCGCGGTAGCAAAGAACGTATCGCACAGATATATTGTGTATGCGGCCAGATCAAGACTCAGGTAGACAAGATGGAAGCCGGTGATATCGGCGCTACCGTCAAGCTCAAAGATGTACGTACAGGCAATACGCTCGATGGCAAGGGTGTCGACATCGCATTTGACTTCATCAAATATCCTGCACCTAAATACTCGCGTGCAGTACGCCCTGTCACCGAGAGTGATGCCGAAAAACTTAATGCCATCCTGACTCGTATGCACGAGGAAGACCCGACATGGGAAGTCGTTCAGTCAAAAGAGCTGAAACAGACTATTCTGTCAGGCCAGGGAGAATTCCATCTCCGCACTCTGAAGTGGAGAGTTGAAAATAACGACAAACTACCTATTGTCTTCGAAGATCCTAAGATCCCCTATCGCGAGACTATCACAAAAGCTGCGCGCGCCGACTATCGTCACAAAAAACAGTCAGGCGGTGCCGGTCAGTTCGGCGAAGTTCACCTGATAGTAGAACCCTATACCGAAGGTATGCCAATGCCAGAGACCTATAAATTCGGCAATCAGGAATTCAAAATGAATGTCCGCGATCAACAGGAAATTCCATTGGCCTGGGGAGGCAAACTTGTCGTATGCAACAGTATCGTAGGAGGTGCTATTGACGCTCGATTCATTCCTGCAATTGTCAAAGGCCTGATGGATCGAATGGAGCAGGGTCCGCTCACAGGCTCATACGCCCGCGACGTGCGTGTAATCATATATGACGGTAAGATGCATCCGGTAGACTCAAATGAAATCTCTTTCCGACTTGCCGGACGTAATGCCTTCAGCGAAGCATTCCGCAACGCCAATCCCAAAGTACTGGAGCCCGTATATGATGTTGACGTCTTTGTTCCGGCCGATGTCATGGGCGACGTGATGAGCGATCTGCAAGGACGCAGAGCCATCATAATGGGCATGACAAGCGAGAACGGATTTGAGAAGATTTCTGCCAAAGTTCCTCTCAAAGAAATGTCAAGTTACTCTACTGCGTTGAGCTCTATTACAGGCGGACGATCTTCATTTACAATGAAGTTTGCAGGCTATGAACTTGTACCCACCGATGTACAGGAGAAACTGCTTAAAGAATACGCCGAAAAGAATACCGAAGAATAATCACAAACAGGTCAAAGAGCCGCATTGTCTCAGTTGCAATGCGGCTCTTTATTATTAAAAAAATTTGATACAAATATTGCAGGTTACAAAAAAAGGTTATACCTTTGCACCGTTGAAACAAAAAATCAACATTATACATGGTGAGTTTAGCTCAGTTGGTTAGAGCGTCGGATTGTGGTTCCGAAGGTCGTGGGTTCGACCCCCACACCTCACCCCCAGGAAAAGTCTTGAACATACTGATATGTACAAGACTTTTCTTATTTTTGTAAAGGAAAATTGAAACAATAATCTTATGTTGCAATATACAATAGTAAAATCCCCTTTATTATCGGATGTCGATCAGGCCAAAATGGCGATTGACGCAGGCTGCGAATGGATTGAACTTGATACTGCCGGTGCCAATGACGACGAAATTGAGAAGACTGCCGTTAAGATCATTCCTCTCTGCCGTGAGGCCGGAGTAATTCTGGTCTTCAAACATCATGACATTCTTGTCGACAAGCTACGCGTTCATGGCATATCTCTGTCAAGAGGCGATAAAGAGGCTCTGGAATTGCGGGAACGCATGGGTGGACACGTCATTATTGGCGTAGAATACTCCTCTGACATCAATTGGCTCGCATTGAAGAGAGCGGATGCAGATTATTTAATTATTGACTCTCCCACTCCGGACGTTATTTCCCAAATAAAAAATGAATCATTTAAAGCCGGATTAGATATTCCGCTTGTAGCAGCAGGCCGACTGTCGACTACTGAAATTGCGTCTCTATGGAAGGCAGGAGCATCAGGATTCAATATCGATATAAATTCACTTAAAGGACCGGAATATACAGTGTCTCTAAAACAAATAATCAATTTCTGTCAAGATCTTCGTGGATGAAGCCGGCTCTAAAAACTACTCTGCAAGTATTTCTGCCGATAGCTATCGGTGGCACTGTAGCGTATTGGCTGTTTCGCAAAGACTTTAATGCCGAGGCTTTAAAATCGCTTGAATTTAACACAAGCACTCTGCTTGGTATTACTCTTGCACTGCTCTTCTTTGCCGGCAGAGAATTAGGACTGATTATGAGATTCCGATCTCTGACAAATAATCAACTACGCATCAGTCAGGCTACAAGAGTCACGTTTCTGTGTGAATTTACATCTTGTATTACACCGACCTCCGTGGGAGGTAGCGCAGCAAGTATGCTTTTTCTCAATAAAGAGGGTATCAAATTAGGTCAAGCGACTACAATAACATTTATTACCCTCTTTTTTGACGAGCTGTTCATTGTGATTGCCGCTCCGTTTGTATTTGCACTGATTTCATATAAAGAGCTTTTCGGTTTCTCGGCTTCAGGAGACGTTGCTCACGACCTTCAGGTCGGATTCTGGATTGTTTATGGCATAATAGCTGCCTGGGCTCTGATTTTATGGCTCGGAATTTTCAGGGCGCCAAATAAAGTAAAATGGCTGATCATTAAGTTTTTTAGTCTTCCAATTCTGCGACGTTGGAAACATTCGGCTGAAAAAACTGCTACAGATATGGTTGACACGTCAAAGTCGCTGAAAGACATCAAGCTTAGCTTCTGGTTAAAAATTATGGGATGGACATCCTTTTCCTGGGTATGTCGCTTCCTTGTAGTCAACGCCCTGCTACTTGGACTGGCCGGAGGTGTTGATCAGATGATCGTCTTTGGCCGCCAGCTGATAGTCTGGGTTTTACTGATGTTTACTCCGACTCCCGGAGGTAGCGGCATCAGTGAATGGATTTTCAAAGAGTATTACGGCGATATGCTAAGTAGCGGAGCCCTCATAATGGTAGTTGCACTCTCATGGAGAGTATTGACATATTATATTTATTTAGCTATTGGAGTATTTTTATTACCTTCACTTACAAAACGCAACAAGATATGACTGAACAAGATTTTATTGCAGTTATACCGGCAAGATATGCATCTTCGCGATTCCCGGGAAAACCCTTGGCAAAAATCGGCGATATGACTATGATAGAACGTGTCTATCGTCAAGTTAAAAAGGCTGTTGAAAATGTATATGTAGCTACTGATGATGAGCGCATTGCCAATACTGTTAAAGAATTCGGTGGAAATGTAGTCATGACCGGCACTCATCATAAAAGCGGCACGGACCGTTGCTATGAGGCATACCTTAATATCGGGTCAAATGCTAAGGTAATTATTAATGTACAGGGAGATGAGCCATTTGTTGACCCGTCTCAGATCAGAACAATAAAGGAATGCTTTGCCGACAATGCCACACAAATCGCGACTCTGATCCGTCCGTTCGATCCTTCGCGAGGATTTGAAGCATTGTTTGACAAAAACACACCTAAAGTTGTCATTGATAACGATATGTATGCACTGTATTTCAGCCGATCAATTATCCCATACGTGCGTAACTACGAATGGAATGAATGGGTCGACAAAACACAATACTATACGCATATCGGAATGTATGCATATCGGGCAGACATCCTGAAAGAAATAACCGCATTGCCACAGTCTTCTCTGGAGATCGCAGAATCGCTGGAGCAGTTGCGCTGGTTGCAGAACGGTTATAAAATCAAAACCGGGATGTCAAAGTGTCCGACAATCGGGATAGATACTCCTGATGACCTCGAACGCGCACGTAAATATGTAACTGAGCATCATGACTGATCGTAAACAACATCTTCCGATAAGCGACATCCCGTACCTAAAGGAGCCCAAAGTCGAATGTATCACGCTCGACAATGGCATAAAGGTACTGATGCTTAACAGCGGAGACGAAGGCGTTACAAGAATCACATTCTCATGGCAAGGAGGGCAATACGAAAGTACTGCCCCTGCCGCATCATATCTACTGACTAAACTTCTGAAGGACAGTAATCCGGATCTATCTGCAAATGGAATGGCGGATCTTCTTGATTCCTGCGGAGCATGGGTCACTTCTGAACTAAAGAGCCACTACATGGCCCTTTCACTATTTACTATCAACTCTCAATTGCATAATGTACTTCCGGCAATCATCGATACCATCAATCGTCCGGTATTCCCTGAAGCCGAGACCGAACTACTCAAGACACAAAGCGCGTCCAGATTTGAGCTGATCAGTAAAAAAGTAACATTTCTTGCCCAGGAACTTGAGAATGGCCGAATATTCGGTAAGGGGCATCCTGCATCACTTACACCCCGACCGGATGACTATCTGAAAGTATCTGTTTCTGATCTACAAATGCAATATGCCACAATGTATCAGGGGCAAGCTCCGGTGGTCTATATAGCCGGCAAAATCGATGAATCTGTAAGAGCTCTTATCCTTTGTGAATTAAGCCGCATCAACACTGTAAACGAACTGACAACACCACTTGATCTGCGACCATTTTCGCCCGGTAAACCCGGAATTGAGCGTATCGATAAACCGGATTCTCTACAAAGTGCTCTACTGATAACCATGCCGGCGATCCCACGCAAGCATCCGGATTACGAAAAACTTCGGGCGGTCGTCATTGCGCTTGGAGGTTATTTCGGCAGCAGACTGATGACAACCATACGCGAAGAAAAGGGACTGACCTACGGAATCTCAGCAGCTTTGCTTGGGCACCGTGAAGGAAGTTTTATAACTATATCGAGCCAGTGTGATAATTCTTATACCGAATTGGTTATACGTGAAGTTCTAAACGAAATACATCGCCTCGCGACCGAGCCAATGACGCAATCAGAGCTGACGACGCTGAAACGATATATCAGAAGCATTCTGGCGGCCACTTTTGACACGCCATTTTCAGCAATGGACTATTTTACGGCTCACCGACATATCGGGACTCCTCTCGACTATCTCCATCGCCAGCAATACGCTCTGGAGCAACTCACGCCGGAAACGATTATGCAACTGGCTTCTGAATATCTTGATAAGCCGGCAAAGTATATATCGGTTGCAGGAAAAATTACATCAAAAAAATGATGATGTAAAATAAAGAAAGAGTGGATATCTTTTTGTAAATTTGCATCAGAAAACTAATAAAACCCAAATCATTAATTATAACTAAGCCAATTCAATGAAGAAAAGCGCTTTACAGAAAGCTCGCGCTGCTTATGAGCCCAAGCTTCCCATCGTACTGACCGGTGCAGTCAAAGCTGTAGCCGGTGAAGCAACAACATCCGTTGCCGACCAAGATGCCATCAAGGCACTGTTCCCCAACACTTATGGTCTGCCCGAGCTTAAGTTTGAAAAAGATACAACAGCCACAGCCGGCAAAGCCATCAATGTAGGTGTAATTCTTTCAGGTGGTCAGGCTCCCGGCGGTCACAACGTAATCAGCGGTCTTTTCGACGGCATCAAGAAAGTCAATAAAAACAGCCGTCTCTACGGATTCCTGATGGGTCCCGGCGGATTTGTAGACCACAAATATATCGAGCTTACATCCGACATTATCGATGAATATCGCAATACAGGCGGTTTCGACATCATCGGCTCCGGTCGTACCAAACTTGAAAAGAAAGAACAATTCGACAAGGGTCTTGAAATTCTCAAAGAACTCGGAATCAACGCTCTTGTAATTATCGGTGGTGATGACTCCAATACCAATGCCGCCGTGCTCGCCGAATACTACAAGCAGATCAGCGCAGGCGTTCAGGTTATCGGATGCCCCAAGACTATCGACGGCGACCTCAAGAACGAGCAGATCGAAACTTCATTCGGCTTTGATACAGCAACTAAAGTCTACTCTGAAGTTATCGGCAATATTGAGCGCGACTGCAACTCTGCACGCAAATACTGGCACTTTATCAAGCTTATGGGTCGTTCTGCATCCCACATCGCTCTTGAATGCGCTCTCCAGACTCAGCCTAATATCTGCATCATCTCTGAAGAAGTTGAAGCTAAGAACATGACCCTTAACGAAGTCGTTGACAGCATCGCCAATGTTGTAGCCGAAAGAGCAAAATACGGCAACAACTTCGGAACTGTCCTTATTCCCGAAGGTCTCATCGAATTTATTCCCGCTGTAAAGAAACTTATCGCCGAGCTTAACGAACTTCTCGCAGCCAAAGCAGACGAATTTGCAGCTGTAGCTCCTGAAAATCAGCGCGAATACATCATCAAGAATCTCAGCGCTGAAAATGCCGCCACATACGAATCTCTTCCCGCCGGCGTAGCCCGTCAGCTCAGCCTTGACCGCGACCCCCACGGCAATGTGCAGGTATCACTCATCGAAACCGAGAAGCTCCTGTCTGAAATGGTTGGCAAACGCCTTGCCGCTATGAAGGCTGAAGGCAAATACGATGGTAAGTTCTCTGCCCTCCACCATTTCTTCGGCTATGAAGGTCGATGCGCGGCTCCCTCTAACTTTGATGCTGACTATTGCTATGCACTCGGTTACAATGCTTCATGTCTGATCAATGCCGGAGTAACCGGTTACATGTCATCTGTGCGCAATTTGACGAAGCCCTCAATTCAGTGGATTGCAGGGGGTATACCTATTACTATGATGATGAATATGGAACGCCGCAATGGTGAGATGAAGCCTGTCATCCAAAAAGCACTTGTTCGTTTGGATGGTGCACCCTTCAAGAAATTTGCAGCTCAGCGTGACGACTGGTCAATCAACACTTGCTTCGTATATCCCGGTCCCATACAATACTTTGGTCCGGCAGAAGTATGCGACCAGCCTACCCTCACGCTTAAATACGAACATGAAAATAAATGATCAGCCGTCAGGCAACTGACAGTTGACTTCTCATGAGCCGGAGAAGCTAACTAATTACGGTTCAGCCTAACTAACAGCTTGCAGCAAAGAGAGTCGAGTCATATAAATGACACGGCTCTCTTTCTTTTTAAGCAAATAAAAGCACTAACAGATGTTAAACACATTGACAAATTAGGTCTCCGGCTCAAAGTTTTCGATTTAAAACGCGCAAGATATTTTAAAATTTATTAATTTTGTAGCATAAAGGGCTGATGAAGCCTGAAAAAGGATAATTAACGGCATAAGGCCATATCATACTTCTCTCTCAAAAATCTTTAAATGACACAAAGCATTGTCAACGGTAAACTTCTTATGCCTGACGGCAGCATCCTGTCCGATGGATATATTACTGTAACTGATGACACCATCACATCCATAGGCAAAGGGCACCCGGATATTGAGTCCCACAGCATCATAGATGCCGGCGGCCATTATTTGTCGCCCGGATTCATTGACCTTCATACGCATGGAGCCGGGGGTGCCGATCTAATGGATGGAACGGTTGACAGCTACCTGACCGTAGCACGAACACACGCCAGATACGGCACTACTGCATTTCTACCTACAACCCTCACATGTCCCGACGAAGAACTTTTTGAAGCATTCAGAGTTTTTAAAGAGGCTAAACTTGCCAATACGGATGGAGCGAGAATGCTTGGACTGCATCTGGAAGGCCCATACTTTGCTTATAGCCAACGTGGAGCCCAAGATCCTGCGAATCTAAAAAATCCGGAACCTGAACATTACAACCGAATTTTTGAAGCGACCGACGACATTCTCCGTTGGAGCGTTGCTCCTGAATTACCCGGCGCCATGGAATTCGGACGGATCCTGAAGCATAAAGGCATTATCGCTTCTGTCGGGCATACTGACGCCATTACATCCGAAGTCATTGAAAGCCATAAGAACGGCTATACTCTTATGACACATTTCTATTCCGCCATGTCAGGCGTAACGCGCCGGAATGCCTTCAGATATGGTGGCGCGGTAGAAGCCGGCTATCTTCTCGATGATATGGATGTGGAAATAATTGCAGACGGAATCCATCTCCCCAAAGAATTGCTGCAGCTTATATATAAGATCAAAGGGCCTGACCGTATTGCCCTTATAACCGACTCCATGCGTGCAGCGGGTATGCCTGAAGGTGAGTATAAGCTCGGAAGCCTGAAAGAAGGTCAAACTGTCATCGTAGAGGACGGCGTAGCCAAGTTGATGGATCGTTCTGCATTCGCAGGCAGTGTCGCCACGGCGGACCGTCTTGTTCGCACAATGGTGAATATTGCGGAAGTACCGTTGACAGATGCTGTCAGGATGATTACAGCAACCCCGGCACGTATCCTCGGAATGCAACATCTCTATGGATCCCTCTCGGCAGGAAATAAAGCCGATATCGTAATCTTTGACGATAATATCAATATAATGCGGACTATCATCGGCGGTAAATCCGTTTATAAAGCAATTGATTAATATAACCGACAACAACACCTCTCTCTATGTCATCTCTTTCTACTGTCAAGACGTCGGATAAAAGGACTATGATCACAGGCATAGCCATGATCGGAGTCGTCTTTTTCATAATGGGATTTGTATCATGGGTAAACTCCATACTGATTCCATTCTTCAAGCTTGCATGCCAGCTGACTACATTCCAGTCTTACTTTGTAACTTTCGCTTTCTACATTGCATATCTTGTAATGTCGATCCCTGTCGCATATATGCTCAAGCGTACAGGCTACAAGCGGGGACTGACCTACGGATTCCTCATGCTCGCGTTTGGAGCCGCCCTATTCATCCCGGCTGCTCTCAGTCGCGCATTTCCGCTCTTCCTGACCGGTCTGTTTACAATGGGTACCGGTCTTGCCGTGCTACAGTCAGCCGCAAACCCGTATATTACCATTATTGGCCCGATCGAGACGGCTGCCCGACGCATCAGCATCATGGGCGTATGCAATAAATTTGCCGGCATCATATCGCCTCTTATCTTTTCCGCAGTAGTATTGGGTAAGAGCAAAGCTACAATTGCGCAACTCGACAATAATCTCCTCCACGGCGCGGATAAAGACGCGGCTTTACAGCAACTGCTAAATGGTGTCATCATGCCATATGCAGTGTTAGCTTGTCTGCTTATCGCAATAGGACTATGGATTTACTATTCCAAATTACCTGACATCAATCCAGAAAACGAGGATGAGACAGTCTCACACTCTACCGAGGGCAAGACATCGGTATTTCAGTTTCCCTACCTTGTGTTAGGAGTTCTCGCTCTCTTCTTCCATGTTGGTTCACAGGTAATTGCCATTGACACTATCATAAGCTATGCTGATTCTATGGGAATCGGCCTCGAGGAAGCCAAGGTATTTCCATCATTCACACTGGGAGCTACGCTTATCGGATACCTTTTGGGGATTACTCTGATACCACGGTATATCTCTCAGAAAAACGCACTTATCGTTTGCACGATCATTGGACTTTTACTTTCCATAGGAGTCCTTTTCATACATACTGATGTCACCATATTCGGCCACCACAGTTCTCTTTCAATATGGCTGCTGGCCGCTCTCGGATTCCCGAACTCCCTGATATATGCCGGCATCTGGCCCCACGCCATACGCAATCTCGGCAGATTTACCAAAATTGGTTCTTCTCTTCTCGTCATGGCGCTCTGCGGTAATGCCATCATGCCGCAAATCTACGCACTGATAGCTCAAAAGACTACATTGCAGACCGGTTATATAGTTCTTATCCCCTGCTTCCTCTATCTGATCTGGTATGCTACCTGCGGATATAAAATTACATCATGGAAATCAAAGAAATAAATACAATAGATACAATGCAAATAGACAATCTCACTTACGAGGTATTCCCTACCCGATCTGATATGGGTAAGAAAGCAGCTGCTGACGTGTCAGCAGCGATCAAGAAGGCGCTAAATAACAAGGAAGAAATCAGCATTATCTTTGCCGCGGCACCCTCGCAGAATGAATTTCTGGAGTCATTGACCGCCGATCCGACAATCGACTGGAGTCGCATAAACGCATATCATATGGACGAGTATATCGGACTTGACGCCGATGCACCTCAAGGCTTCGGGAACTTCCTACGTGCCCGCATCTTCGACAAAGTCCCATTTAAATCTGTCAATCTCATTCCCAATAAGCCATCGGATACTGATGAGGCTATTAAGACATATACAGCCAAACTTAAAAAGACTGGCGTGGACATTACCTGTATGGGTATAGGCGAAAATGGACATATCGCTTTCAACGATCCCCATGTGGCAGATTTTAATGATCCTAAAATGATGAAAATCGTCGAACTCGACACTAAATGCCGCGAGCAGCAGGTGCATGACGGATGTTTTTCTTCAATTGACAAAGTGCCTACCCACGCATTCACTTTAACCATCCCGGTACTGATGTCCGCTGACGAGGTTTTCTGTATGGTACCGGCCGCCACTAAAGCGCAAGCTGTAAAGGAAACTATCAATGGCGAAATTTCAGAGAAATGCCCTGCTACAATAATGCGTCGTAAGAGAAACTGCCACCTGTACCTTGATGCCGACAGTGCATCTCTCATTTGATTATTTAAATACAGCACCAATAGGCGACCTCTTCAAATCAGAAGGGGTCGCTTGCATATATGGAGTCAATGGCCATCTCAAGCATCTGATCGAGAGCTTCAGCTTGTAGCTCGGCTATGCTGTCAGCACGCAATATTTCCGGTGTAATGGCAATTACCTCGGCCACGGGTTCAGCTCTTAATGGCGTATGTTTCAAAACTCGACCTGCCGAATGATAGTGCTGGGCGTAATATGTTTCTGAAAGCCGGCTGATGATTACCCCGCGTGAAGATGAAGCATGGATAATCTTCCCGTCGCCGATATATAGCCCTACGTGAGCTACACTGGCTCCTTTGCGTCTTGATGTAAAGAAGACAAGATCGCCCGGCAATAGATCTTTCTTTGAGATATTCGCAGAATATTGCCTCTGGGCGGCAGATGTGCGCGGAAGCTTCAGATTGCAACCCTCACGAAATGAATTCATAATCAATGCCGAGCAATCTACGCCGGATTTTGTTGTACCTCCATACAGATATTTGGTACCGATCCATCGTTTTGCTGCTTCTATAACGGCCGTAGCATCTCCGGTCAGTACGGCAGGCTGCGCACTGTTTGAGCCTCCTTTTGCACCACCAATAAGGTCATTAAGAGAAATTTCCTTTGCATTTTTGGGTGGATGTACAGACGATTTATGCGACCCGCATGACGAGAATGCCCCTACAATAATAAGCGCACACGAAGTCCGATATATATATTTGTTAAGAGTGTTCATATTAGTTGCATAATGCAAACTTAATGAAATTTTTCCCATGAACGGCTATTATATTATTAAAAAAAAATAATCCTTATATTCAAAAGGTTGAATAACTGGAATAAACGCTTACTTTTGCCGTTAGGAAAAGTACTTCTCTCGGCTCTACCACACTTAAGTTTAATATTCGGGAGACAATTTATGAATTTATCACATACAGGATTATATATGAAACACATCAAGACCATCAGCTTATCACTTGTAGGCATTGCATTGATAAGTCTTTGCTGTTCTAGCAAAACACAATCGCCAAGCGTATCTGAGGATATTAACCATACTGAGTCACGGCATACGGCCACTAATATCAGAGGCGGCTTGGACTTCACTGAGGCTGCCGAATCGACTGTAAACGGCGTAGTCAGTGTGAAAAGCTTCGGTAAGACCGGCGGTTCATCTCAATACGACTACCAATCTGACCCATTTTTTGAATTCTTCTTCGGTCCTCAGGCGCGTCCAAGACAGAAACAGGAGCCCCGCGAGATGCAGACCGGCCTCGGATCCGGCGTCATTGTCACATCCGACGGCTATATTGTGACCAACAATCATGTAGTCAACGGAGCATCCCGACTTGAAATAACGCTAAACGATAACCGTACATTTGACGCGACACTCATCGGCGCCGACCCCGCAACTGATATTGCCCTTCTTAAGATAGAAGCAAACGATCTCCATGTAATTCCATGGGGAAATTCCGATGATCTGAAAATCGGTGAATGGGTTCTTGCTGTAGGCAATCCTTTCGGATTCACATCCACAGTCACTGCTGGTATTGTCAGCGCGAAAGCGCGAAATATCAGCACTATAACTAAAACTGGCAACAGCGGCTCCATTGAGTCATTCATACAGACTGATGCCGCTGTCAATCCCGGTAACTCAGGGGGAGCTCTGGTAAATCTCGATGGCGAGCTTATTGGCATTAATACTGCCATTTACTCCCAGACAGGCAACTACTCAGGCTCTTCATTCGCTATTCCGACCTCGATTGTAAAAAAAGTAGTAAGCGACATATCTGACTTTGGCATGGTACAACGTGCAGTCCTCGGTATCCGGTTTGCGGAGCTGTCGCCAGAATTAGCTAAGGAAAAAGGTATTACTGCGACTATATCCGGCCTATATGTCGGATCTGTAGTGGATGGCAGTAGCGCTGAAACCGCCGGAATTGTCGAGGGAGATGTCATAATAGCCATTGACAAAGCTCCTATCACCAATACAGCGCAGATGCAGGAAGCCATGGCTCTGCACCGTCCCGGCGACAAAATAACCATTACATTAATCAGGGATAATGCACAGAAATCTGTCGAGGCGACACTGCTGAACATGGACGGCACACAGACTGTGACGAAAGCCGGCGATATCAAATCATTGGGGTGTGAACTTGAATCACTCTCAACTGCGGAAATGAAGAGGCTGAATCTGAAATACGGCGTACGCGTCAAGTCACTCAGCGATGGTAAATTCAAAGATGCCGGCATGAAACCCGGATTTATTATCCTTGATATAAACAATATGGCTGTCAGCAGTGCAGATGATGTGAAGACTATTTACGACGCAATAGTTTCCGATAATGATTATGACCATGTAATGTTCATTACAGGCACTTATCCTGCCGGCAAGCGCCGAGTCTACTATGCCGTAGATCTCGCTGAGGAATAACAGCAACATAATACTTATTATGCGGAGTCCGTCGATGACAGGCTCCGTATTATTATTACAATATTTTGACAAATATTTGGACGATCCGGCAATTTTTACACTTTATCCGCGTCATATTAGAAAATATACACTTTAAAAATTATTCCACTATATCATCACATGGACAATATCCTTGAAGTTTACCACGTCAGCAAGCATTTTTCCTCAAAGACGGCGCTGGATGATGTATCGCTTAACGTACCCCGTGGATCGGTCTACGGACTCCTCGGGCCTAACGGCGCCGGCAAGACCACATTAATCAGAATTATCAATTATATTACCGCTCCTGACTCCGGTAAAATAATTTTTGACGGACATGAATTGACCGCCGACGATGTTGCATCTATCGGTTATCTTCCGGAAGAAAGAGGTCTTTATAAAAAAATGAAAGTTGGTGAACAAGCCATATTCTTTGCTCGCCTTAAAGGGATGACAAAACGTGATGCAGAGCAGTCGCTTCACCAGTGGTTTGAAAAATTTGAGATCAGCGACTGGTGGAATAAAAAAGTTGAAGAGCTGTCAAAAGGCATGGCTCAAAAAGTACAGTTCATTGTTACAGTACTCCACCGCCCCAAGCTTCTGATATTCGACGAGCCATTCTCAGGTTTTGACCCCATAAATGCCAATCTGCTGAAGAATGAGATTATGGAGCTACATAAACAAGGCTCCACCGTAATATTCTCGACACATAACATGGCCAGTGTGGATGCCCTCTGCGATGAGATAACCTTAATCAATGACTCCCGCAATATTTTATCGGGAAATGTGGCGGAAATACGACGCCGCGAATGGGGCAACCGCTACAGCATCCAATTCTCGGGCGATGCCGGAGAAGTCATGCGGCGTTCCGCACCGCTTACTGACCGCTTTGATCTGCTTCCGGCTGAAACAGACGGACTGCATACAGCAGTCATCGTGCCTGCAGCTGGCGGAGCCATCCGTCCGGTCATACAGGAGATAAATTCCTGCAGCGATATACTTTCGATCCAGCCCGTAATGCCGACCATGGAGGATATATTTATCTCTACCGTCAACACATATAACGCTAAACACAACATAAACGTCGAACAATGAAATCGAAAATAGGCATTATCATATCGCGTGAGTATCTACAGCGCGTACGCAAAAAGAGTTTTATAATCACCACAATAGCAACTCCTATCCTACTGCTGGTGCTGATGTGCCTGCCGGCTCTTCTGATGAATGTCAATATGACATCCGTAAAAGAAGTCGGAGTAATCGACCCGACCGGTAAAATTGCGGAAAAGCTTGTCGACAGTCCGATCGCCAATTTTACCCGTCTCGACATTAATCCTGATTCACTCTCAAATGAAGCCGGATTTGATGCATTCCTGATACTTCCTGCCAATGTCATCGAGCGTCCTGTCGGCATCAGCCTCTACTCGCGCGATGCAAGCACTATGCTGCTTGAAAGCTATATCACTCAATCGCTTGACGACATTATCGAACAGGAACGCCTGGAAGCCATGGATATGGGAAATCTAAAGAGCGTGCTCAAGGAGATTGAAGTCAACTCATCACTACATACATTCAAGCTTAACGATAGCAATGAGGTCGTAAATTCATCTTCAACAATCAGCTACATCATCGGCATAATAATGTCGGCGGTGCTTTATTTCTTCCTGCTGATGTACGGACAGATGGTTATGACAAGCATAGTTGAAGAAAAGAGCAATCGTGTCCTTGAACTGATAGTAACCTCCGTCAAGCCGATGCAGATTATGATGGGTAAAATCATCGGAGTAGGATGTGTAGCTGTAACCCAGCTCGCAGTGTGGGCATTTATCATCATAGGCGCATCAATGACTCTCCTGCCGATGATTATATCCCCGGAAATAGCCGGTGAAGTTACTGCGATGGGAAACGGGACACTCGATTTCAGTCAGGCGTCGATGGATATCGAAGGACTGCAGGCGCTATCTATCGCAGGAGATACAGGCTACCTGATCGGCATCTTCGGATGGCTGCTCCTTTTCCTTGTCGGTGGCTTCCTGCTTTACGCAGCAATCTATGCCGCAATCGGTTCGGCAGTCGAAAACGTACAGGATGGCTCACAGCTTCAGGCATTCATTCTCATTCCTTTGATAATCGGATTCTTCGCATCAACGACTGTCGCTGCCAATCCTGAATCCGGACTTGCTTTCTGGCTGTCAGTTATTCCGTTCACAGCGCCGATGGTTATGATGACAAGAATACCCTTCGATATACCAGTCGGAGAGATAATTCTCTCACTCGCGATACTGTATGCTTCATTTATAGTAATGGTATGGCTCGCAGGAAAAATCTATAGAGTAGGCATATTCATGTATGGCAAGAAGCCGACTATTAAAGATCTTATTCGCTGGGCAAGATATTGAAGCAAATAAAAAAGTTTAAATTCGGCTAATAAAAGGAAACAAAAGCGCAAAAACCTTGCCTGAGTTTGTTATCTTTTTTGTAAATTTGCGACTTGATATAAATCAAACGAAGAATGAGACAACTTAAAATCACAAAATCTATCACCAACCGCGAGAGCCAGTCTCTCGATAAATACCTTCAGGAGATAGGTAAAGAGGATCTGATAACCGTAGAAGAAGAAGTAGAACTTGCACAACGCATCAAGCAGGGCGATCAGGCTGCGCTTGAAAAACTGACACGTGCCAATCTGCGCTTTGTTGTCTCTGTGGCCAAGCAATATCAGAATCAGGGACTAAGTCTCCCCGACCTTATTAATGAAGGCAACCTCGGACTGATAAAGGCAGCCCAGAAATTTGACGAGACCCGTGGCTTTAAATTCATCTCATACGCTGTATGGTGGATTCGCCAGTCGATACTCCAGGCGCTTGCCGAACAATCACGTATTGTCCGACTGCCGCTCAACCAGGTAGGTTCACTTAATAAGATCAGCAAAGCTCTTTCTAAATTTGAGCAGGAAAACGAGCGTCGTCCGTCCCCTGAGGAACTTGCACAGACACTTGATGTACCGGTAGAAAAAATCGCCGACACTCTCAAGGTTTCAGGACGCCATATTTCTGTTGACGCCCCCTTCGTAGAAGGTGAAGACAATAGCCTTCTCGACGTATTGACTAACGACGATTCCCCCATGGCAGATGCCTCCCTTAATCAGGAGTCACTGGCTAAAGAAGTTGACCGCGCACTCAATCAGCTTCATGAGCGTGAGCGCGAGATCCTCAAGATGTTTTTCGGAATCGGTTGTCAGGAGATGACACTTGAGGAGATCGGCGACAAGTTTGACCTTACACGCGAACGCGTGCGTCAGATTAAGGAAAAAGCGATCCGCCGCCTTAAAGGACAGAAGAGCAAATTGCTTCAGGCATATCTCGGTCAATAAATCACGTAAGATAGATACAAAAAAAAGCGATGCTGAGTAGCATCGCTTTTTTAATAGTTAATTTTCTTTTATTTTTTCTTAAGCACTTCTACAGCATCCTTTGTATTATTTGCGATAGCGGCGATAGCCAGAATCAACTCAGCAGAATAGCGGAGGAAAACGATAATCAGGTAACCGAGGATAGCACCTCCGAACAATTCTATCAGACCGAGCTTAAATGCCTCAGGACTATCAAATACAAGAATAACAATAGTAAGAATACCACTGCACACACCCAGATATGCAATCAGAAGACCTAGATACTCGCCTATTGTACGGATAAGGCTGGCAACTACAGGAATTGCGATAAAACGTGTCTCATCGAAACGTTCATTTTTTAGGTCGCCGGCGCGACGGAACCAGAACATAAGGCTGAAAACACAGGCTGCGAGAAGTACAAGCACCATCATAATGGTATAAAACTTAGAAGCTCCTGACATATAAGAAAAACTGTCAAAATTATCTACGATCTTGACAATCCCGAAAACGCACAGTGCAACGCCGATAGCATAATACAGATACATCAGAGGCTGCTTGAAAAGCTTGCCTGAATCAAGGAAATTGAACACCGGGTTCAGATACTTTGTAATTTGTTCCATGATAAATAAAAAATTTAAAATGTGATTAAAAATGTAAGTCGTCGAGTAAAACGATGCAAATATAGGGAATAATCCGAACGGTGTTAATAACTTTATGTAAAAATTTAGATATCACAATGAAAAATTAGCGTTTGTATTAATGATTGTTAAATCCAAAATAACTAATTTTGCATCGTAATCTGATTCTTTCTCTCTAGGGTCAGTAACGAGGGAACAATTATTTATCACTTTATTTTCATCAACCAAACCATCCAATCATTATGAAGAGACTCCTTCTCTTAGCCAGCACAGTCTGGCTGGTGTGTCTGGCCGCTGTGGCAGCACCCAACATCGATTGCGTCGGCGTTGTAGTGGATGAGCAGAACGAACCCATGGTAGGCGCTACTGTCAAGGCCGTAGGTTCCAATGCTGCATGTGCTACTGACATCGACGGTATGTTCAAACTGAGCGTTCCTGCCAATTGCAAGACACTCAAGATTACTTTTGTAGGTTACAAAAGTGTCGAAGTAGCAGCCAAAGCAAATGTAGGTACCGTAGTCATGACAGCCGACAGCAATATGCTGGAGGACGTAGTCGTTACTCAGTCTGTAGGCCGTACCCGCCTGACTCCCGTAGCTATGTCAACAATCGGTGCCGAACAGCTTGAATTCAAGCTGGGCAATCAGGAACTCCTCGAAGTCCTGAAGACTACCCCCGGTGTGTATACCCGCTCCGAAGGTGGCGGCTGGGGCGATGCCAAAACACGTATGCGTGGTTTCCAGAGCGAAAATGTTGCAATGCTTATCAACGGTATACCCGTCAACGACATGGAATGGGGTGGCGTGTATATGAGCAACTGGGCCAACCTTTCTGACGTTGCTTCCAGCATTCAGACTCAGCGTGGTCTCGGTGCGACAATCGTTTCAACCCCCTCTATCGGCGGTACTATCAACATCACCACACGCACTATTGATGTTGAGAAAGGCGGTAGTCTCTGGTACGGTATGGGTAACGACGGCATGAATCAGATCGGCTTCAAGCTTTCGACAGGTCTCATGAAGAATGGCTGGGCTCTCACAGTCATGGGCTCCCGCAAATGGGCTGACGGCTACGTTCAGGGAACAGCTTACGAAGCCTATTCATGGTTCTTCAACGTCACAAAACGTATCAACGACAAGCACCAGATCGGACTCACCGGATTCGGCGCACCTCAGTGGCACGACCAGCGTAACTATAACAACGGTCTGACAATCGAGGGCTGGCAAAGCGTCCGCGACTATATGAACGATGAAAGCCCCTATCGCTACAACCCCACATTCGGTTATCGCAAAAACGGCGAAACTTACAACTCTAACCACAACTTCTATCACAAGCCTCAGATCGCTCTCAACCACATCTGGCAGATCGACAAGACTTCATCACTCTCTACATCTTTCTATCTCTCGATCACATCAGGCGGCGGACGTACAGGCCTGGGGCGCTCGGTTGTCAATCCCGACGGATCCAAGACAAGCTACTCATCTTCCTGGTATGGCGCCAACAACGGTGTCCTCAATATGCAGTTCCGCACTCCGGAAGGATATTATGACTATGCTGCAGTCGAAGAGATGAACGCCAAATCTACGACCGGTTCTAACATGGTAATCGGCAAACAGCTCAACTCTCATGAGACTTACGGCCTTATATCTTCTTATAAGAAAGAACTCAATCTGAAGAACGGCGACAAGATCAACTTCACCGGCGGTCTTGACCTCCGCTACTATGTAGGCCACCACAAGACTATCATCTCCGACCTCTTCGGCGGCGAATACTATATTGACAATTCCAACCGTCAGAACGTACAGCCCTATAACAATGCCGTATATAACAACACTAACACGGCATGGGTCTACGAACACCTCCATGTAGGTGACGTTGTCAACCGCAACTACGATGGCTTTACCTGTCAGGAAGGTATATACGGACAGGCCGAATATACACTGCTTGACAACAAACTCAACCTCGTGCTCTCAGGCGCACTTAACAACAACACCTACTGGCGCGAAGACTTCTATTACTACGATGCAGCTAACTCCCGCTCGGAGACCAAGAACTTTATCGGCGGAACTGTCAAAGGTGGTGTCAACTACAATATCGACCGCCACAACAATGTGTTCTTCAACGGCGGCTACATCTCTCGTGCTCCCTTCTTCAGCTACGGTGTGTTCCTTAGCTCACAGCGCTCCAACATCACGAATCCCGACGCTCTCAATGAGAAGGTCGGATCAGTGGAAATCGGCTACGGCTACCACTCTCCCAAACTCGCCATCGACGTCAATGCATACTACACCAAGTGGATGGACCGTACCATGAGCAAGGGTGAACAGATTGACCCCTCTATAGCTCAGGACGGTTCTACCTACTATTACTTCGCTATGTCAGGCGTAGATGCACGCCACATGGGTGTAGAAGTAAGTGTCAAGTATAAACCCGTCAAGTGGGTTGAATTTGACGGCATGCTGTCTCTCGGCGACTGGCAGTGGGATTCTAACGCAACCGGCTACTTCTACAATCAGAACGGTGCTCCTCTTGCCAACCTCAACGGTACAATCGCCTCCGGCATTCTTGCTGAGGATCACCTTCACGCAACGCTTGAGCAGAAAGGCGTAAAGGTAAGCGGCTCAGCCCAGACAACCGGTTCGCTCGGTGTGACATTCCACCCCTTCAAGGGCTTTCGCATCGGTGCTGACTGGATCGCTTATGCACGCAACTACAGCGATATCTCGCTGAACTCAAGCAACCTCCAGAACGGCAAAGTACTCAAACCAGGCACTCCCTGGAGAATTCCATGGGGCAATCAGCTCGATATGAATGCAAGCTACAAATTTGTCATCGGTGGTCTGGACGCTACTCTCTACGGTAATGTCAACAACCTCTTCGGCTACAACTTTGTTACACAGGCTCAGACTGACCTCGGTGCCGTAGGTACTTGGAGCAACGCCAACCGCGTATTCTATTCATTCGGTCGCACATACAGCCTCAAGCTTAAAATTAACTTCTAATTACAGGAATAACAGTTATGAATAAATACATCAATCGTTTTGCGATACTCGCCGGCTGCACCCTGGTGCTGGCTGCGTGCGACGACAACTCGTGGAATGACAAACTTGACGGCTTCGAGGATATTACCACTGATAAAGGTACCTCCACCGTAGAGTATAAAATGACACAGGTAGACTATGCCACTATCGCAGGTCTCAGCACAGCGAAGGCATATGCCACCGAGCAGGGAGCTTCCGACGAGCTTAAGGCTGTAGGTACCCAGGGCTATTTCACAGACGTGATTGACGCCGAAAGCTACGTACCGTTCTTCTTGGCCAACGAGCGTTTCCCCTATTTCGCTCTCAACAACGGCTCTTACGCCCGTGTCACCTATGAAACCGTAGCCGGGCAGCCAGCTGAAGTCACCGGCGCAGTAAGTGCGGAGAAATATACGGTTACAGCCGATGACTATATCGCAGCATGGGAAAGCGAAACCAACTACGCTGAAGCATTCGCCCCCTCATGCACGGCTACCAAAAACATTCCCGCAATACTTAAGAATGCTTTTGCTGATGCAGAAGAAGGACAATATGTTATAGTCACCTACAATCAGTCGCTCACTGATCCTGTATTCGGTGGCTCTGCTCCCGAAGAGCCCGCATTCGCTCTTTCAAATGTGCTCGGCTCGATCACAGTTAATCAGGATGTCGACATCGCAGGCTATGTTGCAGCCGTTTCGACTCAGGGTCCGATCGTGGCAGATGCTTCAGGTGCCGTATTTGCTTACCTTCCCACCAACAACGCTGACCTGAAAATCGGTGATCAGGTAACGTTATCCACCTCTGTAAGCTCCTATAACTACGGATTCCAGCTCCCCAAAGGAACTTCACCTGAGGTCGTTGGCACCCAGGAAGTCACCTATCCTGCTGCCAAGACCTGGACAGGCTCTGAAATCGACGCTTTTGTAGCTGATGCTATGGCGACAGGCGCGTCTCCTATCAAGCCCGTCTATTCTAAATTTACCGGTAAAGTAGCCGTCAGCGGAAACTATATCAACATCATTCTGGACGGCACTAGCGTGCAGCTCAGCCCCTACGGTGCGGGCTCACAGGTTAAGGCTGCCCTCACCGATGGTGCCGAAGTGACTCTTGAGGGTTATGTTGTAGCCATCGCAAGCAAAGGTAAATTCCTCAATACGATCGTTACAAAAGTTGGCACAACTCCTATAGTTTCTATCGCATCAGCAAATGCCGACGCTGTATCGCGTGCAGTTACTGTGGCGTCTACTGTTGAAAATGCCATGTATGTCTATGAAGGAGGAAAATGGAGTGCAAAGGCCAATATGACCGTACTCTCCCACGCCGATTATCAGGCTATGGGTCAGCGCTACGACAATCTCTCCGGCGAAACTCCCAAGGAGCTCCTGCCCCTCTATCTGAAGCAGACCTATCCGTATGCACTCGCAGATGAGATCCGATATGTAGTCTACAACTACTATAACGGTTCGGCTACTGTAGTGCGTTGCGCTGAATGCCGCTATAATGGTTCGGAATGGACCGGCGGTTTCAACGGAAGTACAGTTGTAACCTCTCAGTTTGTCAAGAAAAACAATGCATGGGTCTACAGCCCAGATGTCGAAATCACTCTTCCCGCCGGTCGCGGTATTGCCATCTCGACGCTCTACTATCAGACTTGCGTAGACTGGGTAGCCGCTAACGTACCTGACGGTTCAGCCTATGTATCAAGCTATGGCAATAACGAATACTACTGTGGCACTTCTGCTTATCAGGGAAATGTCGACCTGCGTGCTTCAGCCGCTAAGACTCAGTATGCCGGTTACGCAGATATGACTGATGAAGAAGTAGTTGCTCTGGAGAAAAAACGCTTTGAGCTCGAGGTATTCCCCGCAGCGCTCGCTATCCTGCATCCCGATGCAGCTCCTACAGCTAAAGGCGTTCAGCCCTTCTATACCATCCACTTCTACTACTATACCGGAACAACAGAAGCTGCTACAATAGTATATCAGGTAACAGCTCCCGCTACTTTCGAATTCATCTCTTGCACATGGAATGATTGAGATCGATAAGCAATAACACGCCTCCGCCCGACCCTCTCCGATGGCCGGGCGGTTGTATTTTTTACATATACCAAACTAATAGTAATATGCGATTGTTAAAATCTAAAACTATCTATCATGTCAACAGATAAAGGAATCGAGATTGAGACGCATCCCTTTGAACCTTTCATTCCGGAAAATGCAAAGATTCTTATAATGGGGACCTTTCCTCCGCAGCCCAAGCGATGGGCGATGGAGTTTTACTACCCCAACCGCACGAATGACTTCTGGTTTATGATGGGACTGATTTTCCTGAGAGACAAAGACGCCCTTTACGACAGATCGACAAAACTTTTCAGGCTTGACAAAATCAAACAGCTCTTGAACACAAAGGGTATTGCTCTGAATGACACCGGGCACTCAGTCAGGCGGCTGATGGGAAATGCCTCCGATAAATATTTGGAAATTGTAGAACCTGTTGACCTCAAAAGTCTTCTTGCCAAGATGCCCGACTGCCAAACATTAGCCACCACAGGCGAGAAAGCCGCTGACACACTCGCACTATTGACCGAAAGTGTGGCACCAAAAATGGGTGAGATGACCGTAAGCCCATCCGGATTGGAGATCTGGCGTATGCCATCTACAAGCCGGGCCTACCCCCTCTCGCTTGAAAAGAAATCGGCGTACTACGAAAAGATGTTCCACCACACGGGAATCATTTAGGTCAGATTGTCACTCAGTGCCGAAATCTCACTGACAAACACTTTTTGAGCTATTGTTTAATAATTTTTTTGTTGAAGATTAAACAGAATAATCGTAAATTTGTGGATATAATAAAGCCACAAAATGATCGAACTGTTTGCAACACCTGAAAGCTGGGATGCAGTAGGAATTTTCAACTGGTTTATGGAGCACGCAAGCTATATGCTTGTGTTTGTCCTTATGGTGGTTGAAAGTTCGTTCATTCCATTTCCTTCCGAGGTCATCGTCCCTCCGGCGGCCTATCTTGCCACAAGTTCTCTGGCGGGAGCAGGAGCTATAGGCACCGGGATGAATATTTATCTTGTAGTTGTGGTAGCTACGGCCGGTGCGCTCGTGGGTTCTCTTGTCAATTACTGGCTGGCCGTCTGGGTTGGCCGACCGATTGTCTACCGCTTTGCCAACAGCAGACTGGGTCATGCATGTCTTCTTAATGAGCAAAAAGTCGAAAAGGCCGAAGCCTATTTTGACAAACACGGCGCAGTCTCGACTTTTGTCGGGAGACTGATACCCGCAGTCAGACAGCTTATATCCATACCTGCCGGACTTGCTAAGATGCCTCTCGGCAAATTTATCTCTTTCACCACTCTTGGAGCGGGCCTGTGGAATATCGTGCTGGCCGCACTCGGCTACTGGCTCGGCAGGCTCTATTCGCCTGATCAGCTTGTACAGGAAATCGAACATTACAACTCATATCTGACGCTGGCCGGCATAATCCTATTGGGAGGCTGCGTGCTGTATATACTCTGGAACGCTTTCAAAAAACATCCTAAATCTCAGAACTGAACAATGCAAATTTCTCCTTCCCTACTGGCTGCCGACTTTGCCCATCTTCACCGCGAAATCGAGATGATAAATACCAGCGAAGCTGATATGCTTCACCTTGATGTGATGGATGGCGTATTCGTTCCTAATATATCATTCGGTTTTCCCGTACTAAATGCTGTAGGCCGACTTTCCACTAAGCCGATGGATGTGCATCTAATGATAGTCGAGCCTCAGAAATTTATCAGTCAGGTACGTGATTGCGGAGCAGCCATTATGAATGTTCATCAGGAGGCCTGCACACACCTTGATCGCACGATACATGAGATAAAAGCAGCAGGCATGAAAGCGGCTGTAACCCTTAACCCTTCGACCCCCGTAGGAATGCTTGAAGACATAATCGCTGAACTGGATATGGTTCTATTGATGTCTGTCAATCCCGGATTCGGTGGACAGAGTTTTATTCAGAACACTCTTGCAAAAGTCAGAAGACTCAAGGAGTTAATCTCGTCAAGTGATTCTAAGGCACTTATTGAGATTGATGGAGGTGTAAATCTCACTACAGGCAGAATGCTTGCTGAGGCCGGAGCGGATATCCTTGTAGCAGGCAGCTTTGTTTTTGGCTCCCCTACTCCACATGAGGCCATAAACAGCCTCAAGGCGCTATAAATGCATCGTGCGCCGCATACATTAACACACATTGCTATTCTAAATGAAAAGTAAAGAAGATCTAAATTTCAATATAGGATTTGACCCCGAGCGCGTCGGCTACAACGACAGCGGAGATACCTCATGGATCGATGCCTATGAGGAGCGTCCGCGCGAGCCTAAAAAGAAAAAAAGAAACGCCCCCGACACCCGGCAGAATGAAAAGCGTCTAACCAACGCACCGCATAAGGCGAATTTTTCATCAGAATCTGCTTCCACTCCTGCTGAAGATGAAGTCGTGGATGAGTATGAGGCAAGACATGAAGAAGCACGGCGAAAGAGGCGCGCCACAGCCAAACAGCGAAAAGAACGCGAACCACACGAGTTGCCCGGATTCGTCAAATTCTTCCTTGACTCGCGTACGCATGCCGTCATAGGAATAGCCCTGATATTGATTGCAGCTTATCTGCTAGTCAGTGCGATGTCATATTTCTCCACATCGAAGTCGGATCAGAGTGCCGTCGTTAATATGAATGTCGAGCAGATAGTAGCATCTGGCCAGCCTATAGAAAATATCGGAGGACCTGTAGGTGCTTCGGTATCCTATTTCATGATTACCAAGGGATGGGGACTCGGTGCGCTGACTTTAATATTCTATATGATAGTGGTCGGACTGAGTCTGATCGGTCTTAAGCGAAAAATTCACTTTTGGAGCTTCACTCTGAAATGTCTTCTGACCACAGTCGGTATATCTTTGATTATCGGCCTTATAGAGATCGTCATGCACATGAATAGAGCCTTCCCGCTCGGAGGCTATCACGGGCGATTCACCAATCTGTGGCTGATAGAGCGGGTTGGAATGGTCGGTGCGATCGCTATAAGCGGATTGCTTGCAGCCACCCTCATTTTTGTCTATCTCAGAGAAATTACGGCTATAGTCAACAAATTAAGAGAAAGATATTTAGCACGTAAGGTCGCTAATAAGACCGAAGACTACGAACCGGAGACCACACACGAAACGAAAGAACCGCCTACGGCTGAGGAACTTGAACAGCCTATAATTGATGAAGGCAATGCCCCTATTGAGATTCCGCCTGTTCACAGCACACCGGTTACTCCCGAACAAGTTCCGCAACAGCCTCAACCTGTAATTGCCGAAAAAAATACAGAACAGGAGCCTGAACTCCTGCCGGTCAACGCTCTGTTCAATACAGAAAACGAGCCCAAGACTGTACCGCATATTGCTGATGCAATGGCAAGTAAAAATGAAATTACACTTGTCGAAGAGCCCAACTTCAAGGTCAGCAGTAATATAATCGAAGAAGGTGTCGAGTCAGACTCTACACTATACGACCCGACAGCCGAACTGTCACGCTATCACCGTCCGGGACTCGACCTACTGATTGAACGCAAAAACAAGAGTGTAAGCGTCGACCTTGAGGAGCAGGAGGAGAACAAAGCCCGAATCATCAAGACTCTGCATGATTACGGAATCGGAATTGCGCATATCGAAGCAAAAGTAGGGCCTACAGTAACACTTTACGAAATCATACCTTCCGAAGGAACTCGAATTGCAAAAATCAAACGGCTTGAGGATGATATCGCCCTCAGTCTTGCTGCACTCGGTATCCGCATCATCGCTCCGATACCAGGTAAAGGTACTGTCGGTATCGAAGTACCTAACAAAGATCCGCAAACAGTTTCAATCCGTTCGGTTCTTGGCTCAAAAGCATTCATAGACTGCAAATATGAGTTGCCGATGGCGATGGGTGCAACAATCTCAAATGAGGTATATATCGCCGATCTTGCCAAGATGCCTCACCTGCTTGTCGCCGGTGCTACCGGTCAAGGTAAATCTGTAGGATTGAACACCATAATTGCTTCTCTGCTATACAAAAGACATCCGGCAGAGCTCAAATTCGTGCTTGTAGACCCGAAAATGGTAGAATTCAGCTTGTATAGCAGCCTGCAAAGCCATTTCATGGCGCAACTTCCTGACGAGGATGATGCTGTGGTGACCGATATGGGAAAGGTAGAGCGCACACTCAACTCGCTATGTGTTGAGATGGATAATCGCTATGACCTGCTGAGAGACGCAAATGTCAGAACGCTTAAAGAATACAACGAGAAATTCATCAACCGCCGTCTCAATCCCGAGAAAGGTCACCGTTTCCTGCCTTACATAGTGATTATCGTCGACGAGTTCGCTGACCTGATCATGACATCGGGCAAAGCAATCGAAACTCCTATTGCACGAATAGCTCAAAAGGCGCGCGCTGTAGGTATGCATATGATTATAGCCACACAGCGTCCGTCGACCAATGTGATTACCGGTATCATCAAAGCCAACTTCCCGGGACGAATCGCATTCCGTGTATCACAGATGGTCGACAGTAAGACAATCCTTGACCGTCCGGGTGCAAACCAGCTGATAGGCCGTGGAGACATGCTGTTCTCCCACAACGGAAGCATGGAGCGAGTGCAATGTGCGTTTATAGATACTCCTGAAGTGGAGGCTATGGTAAACTTCATAGCTGACCAACCAGGCTACGAACACCCCTACTTCCTACCCGAGCCCAAGATGAACGAGGGAGAGATATCAGTCGGTAACCTAACGGATCGCGACCCGCTCTTTGAGGATGCAGCCCGCTATCTATGCTCTACCGGTGATACAGCTTCTACGTCTTCTCTGCAGCGCAGATTCTCAATAGGATATAACCGTGCCGGCAAAATCATGGACCAGCTTGAAGCAGCAGGCATTGTCGGCCCGACTCAAGGCAGCAAGCCACGTGCATTGCTTATTGACCTTATGCAACTTGACCAGATGATAGGCACATGAAACGCTTGACTTTACTCATATCACTTACATTCTGTCTCAGTATGGCCATGACGGCAGCAGAGACTGCAAAAAGTATTATATCCAAAGCTTTAGCTGTATTAAATGACGTATCAGGAATTGAGGCGCAATACGGTATAGCAAGCGCTGAAGGTAGCTCAAAAGGAGATATTATACTCTCCGGAAACCAATTCTTCATCAATGGAGGCGGCATTGTGATCTGGTATGACGGAAAGACTCAATGGTCATATACAGAGCATACCGGAGAAGTCAATATCACGGAACCGACTGAAGAAGAATTAGCAGAGATCAACCCGCTGGCCATACTGAATTCTGACCCCGACATCTATAGCCTTAAACTTAAAAAGCATAATAAATCCCGATATGATGTTGAACTCAAAGACAAAAGCGGCGACCTTTCAATTGCTAAAGCAGTTGTGACAATATCAGCCGATGACTGGATCCCAACCGGTGCTGTCGTGGAGACTTCTTCAGGCGAAAAATACGCCCTTTTGCTCAAAAATGTAAAAAAACTAAAAAATATATCTCCTGACACATTCAGATTCAACCCTAAGACATATCCGGACGTTGATGTTATAGACTTAAGATAGATTAAAATAACAAATCAGTATTATTATGTCAGATACAACCTATACCAAATGTCTTATCATCGGCGGAGGCCCCGCCGGTTATACTGCAGCCATATACGCATCCAGAGCAAATCTCATGCCTATCCTTTATGAAGGAATGCAGCCCGGTGGACAATTGACCACTACAACAGAAGTTGAGAATTTTCCCGGTTACCCGGAAGGTGTGACAGGTCCGGAGATGATGGATGATCTTCGAAAGCAGGCTGAACGGTTCGGGGCTGATCTGAGATCCGGACAGATTGAAAAGGTCGATTTTGATCACCGCCCCTTTACAGTCACTACTGACAGTGGCGAAGAAATTCATGCTGAAACAGTGATTATCGCTACCGGGGCATCGGCACGCTATCTCGGACTGCCCGACGAACAGAAGTATATGGGTATGGGTGTATCCGCGTGCGCTACTTGCGACGGTTTTTTCTACCGCAAGAAGAAAGTAGCTGTAGTGGGCGGTGGAGATACTGCCTGCGAGGAAGCTCTCTACCTCAGTTCTTTAGCAGAAAAAGTTTATCTTATTGTCCGCAAAGACTATCTGCGCGCCTCAAAGGTCATGCAGCGCCGTGTCCTTGAAAAGGAAAATATCACCGTACTGTTCAATACCAATACTGTCGGATTGTTTGGCGAGGAGGTACTTGAAGGCGCCCGTCTGGTAGAGAATAAAGGTACTGACAAAGAGCAACATTTTGAAATTGCTATTGACGGATTCTTCCTTGCAATCGGTCACACCCCGAATACTGAAGTATTCAAGCCATATATCGCTACCGACGAGCAAGGCTATATAATCCTGCCGACAGCCACCACAGCTACGAATGTAGAAGGTGTGTTTGCAGCCGGCGATGTCGCTGATCCGCGCTATCAGCAGGCAATATCAGCTGCCGGAAGTGGTTGCCGCGCCGCCATTGACGCTGAACGCTATCTCATGGAACACGAATGATATGACCGATATCCGCTCTACCCTTTTCAATATCAAACTCAATACAGGAGCCCCGAAAGAGGGATCCTTACTGATTGCCGAGCCTTTTCTGAAGGAAGACTGCTTCAATCATGCGGTTATCCTTCTGATTGACCACGGGAAGGGTGAGAACTCGATGGGACTGGTCATAAATAAAGGGAGTCAGTACAATTTTTCCGAGATATTCCCGGCAATGGGAATAGATATCCCTATCTATGCAGGTGGTCCGGTAGGTAATGATCGGCTCTTTTATCTGCATACGCTCGGTGACATCATTAAGGAAAGTGTCGAGATTGCACCCGGACTTTGGGTCGGAGGTGATTTTGACGATGTGCTTGAATATCTGCGCGCAGGCTACCCTACCGACGGTGTGATACGATTCTTCCTCGGGTATAGCGGCTGGCAACCCGGTCAGCTTGAAGAGGAGATTTCCAATGACGTATGGGTCGTCGACAATGACTATGATTCGGCGGAACTGCTATCAGATAATGAAGACTCGACCTGGCACAGGATTGTGCGCGGTATGGGCGACAGATTCCGCGGCTGGAGATATCATCCGATGAATGTCAGCAGCAACTGAAGATCCTATAGTTCAAGTTGCAGATGCAGTGCGTCAGCCCAGCCATCGGATGTACGGAGCCAGTTGGGGAAATGTCCTGTAACCTCAAATCCGGAGGCCTTGAAAAGATGCTCGCTCGGTATATTATCGGCTCTGACAATTGCAGCTAACTGACGCATGGACAATCGTTGGCGACAATAGTCAATAAGCATCCGCAAGGCTCTGCCGGCAATTCCCTGATTTCTATATTGCTCTTTGACTACAATACCGATATATGCACGACGTGATATTTTATCATAGTCATATAGGTCAATCACCCCGGCTATCTCTTTGATATCATTTAGCATTATCACAAGCCTCAACTGGCCTACGGAAATAATATCACCGTCATACGACGAAATATAATCCCACAACTGCTTGCGCGAAAGAGGTGCCAGTGTGGCTCCGTCAAGCCATGTCCTGGGATCGTTTTCGAGAAGATACAGCGAATCTAAATCAGTAGGCTCCGGGGCCCGTAGTGTTATTTTATTATCAGAAAGTGTCAGCATATTCGTTCGGATTGCGGTCAGCGTGATGAGGTGGCGAAGTCTGTACGGTTTAACAATGAGCGTCCGAGAGTGACTTCATCGGTATATTCTATTTCATTACCTACCGAGACTCCGCGTGCAAGCTGTGTTATCCTCACGGGAAGCGTTCCGAGACGTCGGTAGATATAGAAATTTGTCGTATCACCTTCCATCGTTGCGCTGAGAGCAAGTATCACTTCCGATATATCACCGGCGCTGACACGGTCTACGAGCGAGTCTATTTCAAGCTGATCAGGGCCGATACCGTCAAGCGGAGATATAAGTCCGCCCAGCACATGATATACTCCTGAAAACTGCCGCGTGCGTTCAAAACAGATCACATCCCGCACTGACTCGACAACACATACTGTAGAATGATCGCGACGTATGTCGCTGCAGACCGGACACAATTCCGTCTCAGATATGTTATGACAGGATTTACAGTAAGTGATCTCGTCACGCATCTTTATGATGGCTTCGCCGAGAGCACGCGCCTCTGACGGCTCGCGACGCAGGAGATGCAATGCCAGGCGAAGCGCCGTCTTCCGACCGATGCCGGGCAGTCGCGACAATTCTGTAACGGTATTTTCTAAAAGTGACGATGCGTATTCTTGTTCCATAGCGGAGTGTGTAGTTAATATGAGAGTATCAGTTCGCGCATTACAGCGTTGGATGTAAGCCACTTTTCCTGCGGGATTTTGATTGCGCCATTGTCATTAATGACATTTCCACCGGAAATAAGCGGTTGTAGCTGCGACATAAAATCTACGGCAAAACGCTCAGGCCACGATTCAAGGCTGCTTAACAAAATTCCGTCAGATGTGCGCAGAGAGACAAGTATCATGTCGTTGAATTTCTGCCAGTCAGCTTCTTCATCTATAATATAACAGCATTTACCGGCGTTTATTGCTTCTATATAGGATTTTATGGACGATGGATTGTATCTGCGTATGTCTCCGTCAAAACTATGAGCCGACGCACCAAGTCCGAGATAAGGCTTAAGTTTCCAATAGGCGGAATTGTGACGTGAACGATATCCCGGAAGTGCATAGTTTGATATCTCATAATGGCAGTAACCCGCCTGATTCAACCTTGATGAAACATAGCTATACATTTCCTCCGCCTCAGAGTCGGATATCTCTCTCACCTTAGATGCCATCAGTGCGGCATACAGTCTCGTGCCGGGCTCATACGAAAGTAGATATGCAGATACGTGCGGTGGCCGAAACGTGAGAATCCTGTCAAGTGTTGAGGTCAAAGAGCCGAGAGTCTGATATGGAAGTCCGAAGATTATATCAACATTGTAATTCTTAAATGCAGAGGCCACCAGGCCGATGGCAGTCAGAGCCTCCTCGGCAGTGTGCCGCCGTCCGACAGCCTGTAATTCGGTGTCTGAAAGTGACTGAACGCCCATACTCACACGATTAAACCCTAAAGCCTTGACATCCTTTAGAAATTCCGGTGTCACATCCTCAGGGTTTACTTCAATAGTGGTCTCTATCACAGATGACGTGTCGAATGAATGCCCTATAGCTTCCATCAGCTTTGCCAACTGTGAAACCGGTAGTGATGACGGAGTGCCGCCACCTAAGTATATTGTAGTAAGTGGTTCGGAAGAAATCTCGTCCTTCCTCATCCGGAGCTCTTCTATCATTGCATCGATATATGCCGGTACCGTATCTGCGCGCGGAGTCGAATAAAAGTCGCAGTAGGCGCATTTGGAATGGCAATACGGTATATGGATATATAGCCCTGACATTTAGTTGCGTCCGCAAAGGGTTTTAAACATACAGTATTTACATGAATATTCACTCTCACTGGCCTGCAGGACTATTGGTTCTTCTGAATCAAGCTTGCCGAACAGCGTGTTGAGCTTCTCCTCCATGATCTGCATAAATTCTTCATTGAATGACCTGTAGTCAAGAACGGTCTGATTACCGATTGTTAGGAAGTCAGGTGTCCGGTTAGCACCGATTGTGCGGAATCTATATATCTGAGGCATAATCGGCGTATCCGGTGAAACTTTAGGATCCAGTTGAGCCAACGCATTAGCATAAAGGAACAACTGGAGGATAGCCTTCGGCCGGTGTTCCAGAGTATTGTCAAAGAGCGATTCGACAGACGATGCCTTTGTATCGTCGCTACCGGTCTTATAATCAATTATGCGATAAGGTTCGTAGCCGTTTTCAAACGTCGGTATGTCGACTCGGTCTATAAAGTATTTGAAATTTATTTTCAGACCGCCCGGGAAAGTCAACACTCCTACTTTTTCCTCCTCGGCAGATATGAATCTGAACCGGCGAAGTCCATCGAGTTCGTGACTGAGCATCAGCTTTACAAGCTGACATATAATCGAGGCCATGACATCGGCATCTCCCGTCAGCGGTGCATCGAGATTATCACCAAGCTTAAGATAGTGCTTATTTATGGCTCTGTCTACATATTTCCTGATTACGCGGTCATTATCAAGGATTTTTATTAGATGATGGTCAACGATCAAAGGCTCGTCGCCAAGTTGCTGCGATCTGTACAGCTTCTCTACGACCTCATGAACGACAGTTCCCAATGTCGACTCGTCCATGAATGACTTTACCTCATCATCCTCACGATAACCCTCGACCACGCTCAGCAGGAAATCAACCGGACAGTTTATAAACTTATTTATAGCCGAGGCAGAAAGATAGCGGCCGGAAGCCGGATCAAGATATCTGCGCAGGACTTGTCGTTGTGATGGTGAAAGTGTTAGTGCGAAAGGCGATTTTTCACTACTTCCAGTCATCCTGTATGATCCGGTATAGAACGAAAGGCGTTCCGGCCGATAGAGATAGCGCAACTGATTGATATAACGTGATGGCTCTCCGCTCGCCATACCGCTTGATCGCGAGTCGTAGAGCAGTATCACTCTCTTGGCTCTTGATATAAGTCGATAGAAATAATAGGCCGAAATACTTTCCTGATGGTCAATAGTCGCCATTCCGTATCCGGCGCGCAGAGCCGGAGGTATGAATGACTTGGCAAAATGCCGTCGCGGGAAAATACGCTCGTTCATAGAAGGAATGATGACTGTATCGAAATCAAGCGCTCGCGTTTCAAGCATACCCATCACCTGCAAGCCTTTAAGAGGCATACCCTCAAATCTGACACTTTCGCTTCCTAAAAGCCGCTCCACAAGATGAAAAATTGTGCCCTCTTCAAGGTCTACATCAAGATCGTCGCTATGCTCGCGACGCAGTCGTTTCAACTCGTCAAGAGCCGAAAGATAGTGACGGAGGAATCCGGCCTCTATGGCTCCGGCCGTAGTAAGAGTGACATTATCAACAATCCTGTCGCCGGGGTCGCCGGGGTCATCAGCATCTTCGTCAACTTGCGTCGACTTGTAATGAACCATGACCTCTCCGAGAAGCCATGTGCATAGATTTTCGAGAAATGCTATGACATTATCTGTTGTCTCGCTGACAACAACCGTGCCGAATAAAGGAGACAGTCTGGTTAAATGCGGACTTTCAAACAGCGACACCGACACATTGAATATTCTGTTGTCATTAAGCAGCTTAACAATCCTGTCGGCTTCGTCTGAGCTTATAGCGCGGACAAACGGGTGTGCGAGAACGGCACGCACATCTTCGTGGAAGAATGTAAATTCCCCCTTATGACGCGATGCCTTAAGCTGCATCGTAATGACGGATGCAATGAGAGATGCTACCGGCGTATTTCGCATCGGATAGCCCATCGTAACGTTTACTTCCCGGATATATGGTGGCAGAGAGTCTATGAGAGGTAATGCGAGCGACTCATCGGGAAGGACTATCGCTGTTGAAAGCAGATTGGCTTTATCTATATTTGTCTCCGGAAATGTCGATTGCAGAATCCTCGATGTCATCTTAAGCTGCCCCTCGACAGCGGGGAGCGCTATAACATCAATCTGCGGAAATTCTTCAAGCCTCTCTCCAACTCCCGACGCATCTATCGGATGAGGGAACTTTCTAACATATTCTTTCAAGAATCGCGTGGCTCGGTTTTCGTCATCCGCAAAGGCAGGCGAGACATAGTCCCAGAAAAAATCAGCTACATTCTTATCTCTGAGTGCTGCAAAGATATCTTCTTCAACTGTAGAAAGCACGTTGAATCCGATAAATACATAGCGGAAATACGGCAGATCATCGGCAGAAGTATCGCGGAGAATGTTCAGTGCATCCCTATAGGTTTTACCTTGATAAGAGAGTCCCCGGGCATCCAGAGCATTATTAAACTCAATATAAAGGGGATGGAGGATCTGCCAAAGCTTAATAAATGATGTAGTAGAAACTCTCGGGCTTTTACTATCACTTTCGCTTTCATGAACGACATGACGCCAGAAGTCACTTATACCCGGCGGAACCTTGTCAGCTCCCCAATATCTTTCAATTACGGCAATCTGCTCGGGCGACAGATAGTCGGCGCTGATCTCCTTTAAAGTATCAATATTGTGAAACAGCTGCTCCGGGTCGACCATATACTTGTCGACATCAGTAAAATCATTCAGAATGACTTCGCCCCAGAACCTGAACTTATTAAAGTCGATAACGACATCTTCATCCGCGCCCGCTGCAGCCTCGACAGCGATTTTGCGGTAACAGTGATATAGAATAAAAAGCTGCTCAAGGCGCGAAGCTTCGACTGTATCAGCTATTTCCGTCACAAATTCGCTGATTGTGGTAATCTCCGGAAGAAGCACCGACCCGGAATGCCTTGCCGCTTCGCGAGCGAGATAATGGCTGAAGAAGACACCGCTTCGCTTATTGGGAAATACAAAGCAATAATCGGTCAATGCATCAGCATGATTCGCAACGTAATATTCAGCTATCTCCTGAAGGAATGGTTTCATATTTACTTCCTGATTAGCATGATTACCCTTACTGCAAGCTCAAAAAGTATGATCTTGGCATTTCCATTAGCAAGGATATCGGTAATTGCTGCGTCAAACCGTTCTACGAACTCTTCTATATTGCGCTCGTTGATAAAGCGATAGAACTTTGTAGTAAACTGAGCCTCATCAGGAGTCTGATAGATAAGCTCCGGGGCTGACAGATGGTATATGAAGTTCTCACGTAGCTGTCGCTCGCAATATTCAAGAAAACTTACGGAGCTCTCCCTGCCCAGCGATGCCACTTCGTTGCTCCACGACCGTAGCTCAGACACCTTTTTCTGATATGCCAGCCTCATAAGCTGCTGAAACAGGTTGAGGTAATGATCACGCTGCTCGGCGTTGCCAACCGAACGGCTCGCATTGAGAATACTGCCATCGGCCAGATGAGCCACGGCATGAGCCATAGGCGCTGAGAGACCGTGATGATCCACAAGGTATTTCTCAATCACTGAATCGGGGAATCTGACAACTTCGACACGCTGTGTACGCGAGTATATAGTTGGCAGTATTGCTTCGGGATCATTGCTGACGAGAATAAATACAGAGTCACCTACAGGCTCCTCGATAAGCTTAAGCATCTTGTTGGCAGTCTCCTCTCCCATTCTCTCCGGCAGCCACATCAGGACAATCTGACGGTTTCCGTGCGACGTAAAATTGAGCTTGCGCATTATCTCGGAACTCTCCTCGACATACATTCGCGGCTGACCGTTGGGATTGTCAAGCTTCACAAGCCAATCCTTGAAGTCCATGTAAGGCGATTCCGTAAGAAATTCCCGCCATTCACTGATCCAGTCATCGGAAATAGTGGTACCACCACGCTTCAGCACGGGGAATGAGAAATGAGTGTCAATATGATTGAATGTCTGATGCTGGATACAGTTGGGGCATTTTCCGCAGCTGTCGCCATCGGAACGCTCAGTACAATGTATGTATTGGGCGAGCGCCCTGGCAAGCATCATCTTGCCGACACCCGGACGGCCGTGAATTAGAAGCGCATGCGGCAAACGGTTGGAGTCGACCATATTTACAAGCCGGCTCTTGACATTATCGTGGGATGGTATATCGGCAAATCTCATTTAGAATTCTTTCTGACTTACAAATTTAATCATTTTGCGCCTAATCATGCGTATCTGTAGGGAACTAAATAGAGTAAAAATGTGTTTAAGAGATAAAAAAGTCACCAACAGATATGAAAAAGAATAACGACACCGGCCACGAGACTATAGTAGTGATAGGCGGCGGTTTTGCAGGCCTTAATTTTGTAAAGAAAATCGACAAGCGGAAATACCGTATTATTCTGCTTGACCGAAATAACTATCATAGCTTTCCACCGCTCTTCTATCAGGTAGTGTCAGCAGGAATTGATCCTTCAGGCATATCATTTCCTCTCCGCCGTGAGCTCCGCAAACGCTCCATGCGTAAGGGAGTGGCCTTCAACATGACGCGTGCGCGTGAGATCGACACTGATTCCCATCTCGTCATAACCGACGACGAAACAATTCATTACGATAAGCTCGTCATCGCCGCAGGCACTACTAATAATTTCTTCAATATGCCGGAACTTGTAGACACAGTCTATACTCTCAAGTCCACTGCCGAAGCGATCCGCTGCCGTAACGATATCCTCGACCGGCTCGAGCGCGCGAGCATCGAGACCGATCCGGAGAAACGTCGCGCCCTGCTCAGCTTCGTAGTCATCGGCGGAGGCCCGACAGGCGTGGAAGTAGCAGGCGCATTAGGCGAAATGAAACGATATGTCCTTGAGCGCGAGTATCCTCAGATCATGCAGGACGAAGTATCGATCACACTTATCGAAGGCAGTGACCGCGTACTACGCACAATGTCCGAACGATCTTCGTCCGAAGCAGCAGGATATCTTAAATCGCTAATGGTCAACGTTGTGCTCGGACACAATATGAAGAACTACACCGGCAGCAAGGTCACACTCGACAATGACCGCGTCGTCGAGGCCTCAATGGTTATCTGGACAGCCGGTGTCAAAGGTGTCGATTTCAAGTTTACTAATGATACTGTCAGAAGCGGCCGAGGCAACCGACTTGAGGTCGACGAACACTGCCGGGTCAAAGGGGTCGATGATGTCTATGCCCTCGGCGACATTGCCCTGATGACTACCCCCGACTATCCCGCAGGCCATCCTCAGTTGGCACAGGTAGCCATTCAGCAGGCCAAAATGGTAGCCAAAGATCTCAATAAAGGTGTCGCGAAAGAGGGATTCAGATACAAAGATAAAGGTACGATGGCGACAGTCGGACGCAACCGCGCCGTAGTCGACCTGAAGCATGTCCATTTCAAAGGATGGTTTGCATGGATCACATGGATGGCTATCCACCTCCTGTCTCTGCTCGGTATGCGCAATAAGGTCAGTGTCTTCCTCGACTGGGTATGGAGCTACTTCACCTACAGCAGCTCGACACGCCTGCTGATGCATCCATGCAAGTATCCCCTCCGCAAGCGTTGGCAGAAGGAGTAGACCACGTTATTCTCCGTCAGTCGAATCGGTATCCGGCAGGGCCTTATCCACAAGTGCCGACGACAGACGCTTGTTGGTCTTAGCCCCCATGCTGCGGAGCTTCTCGGCGCGGCGCACCAGATTGCCTTTGCCTTCCGACAGTTTGTTCATGGCATCAGCAAAGGCCGCTCCGGCCTGAGTCAGCGACTTGTCTATCTTTGCCATGTCATCCACAAAGCCGACAAATTTGTCATACATCTTGCCGCTTTCCTCGGCTATCTCGATGACATTACGCTTCATATCGTCCTGGCGCCACATCTGCTCCACAAGCTTAAGCACCGAAAGTAGATGGGTCGGCGAGACGATCAGCACGCGGCGGTCATAGGCATCCTGCCAAAGCTTGCTGTCAGCCTGCATCGCAGCCAGATATCCCCCCTCGTTGGGGATAAACATCGTGACGAAATCCGCCTTACGGTCGCCGATGAAGTCCTGATAATTTTTAGTCGCCAGCTCGTTGATATGGGAGCGCACGGAGCGGAGATGACTCTGCAATGCAGCCTGCGCATCAGCCGACCCGTGCTCGGCATTGATGAAATCGATATATGCTGTCAGCGACACTTTGGAATCCACTATCACCGAGCGGCCGTCAGGATAATAGATGACCGCGTCCGGACGAAGCATCCGGCCTGCGGAGTCGCGTATCACATTTCCATCGGCATCTGTCGTAAGCTGCAGGTCAAAGTGTACCCCCTTTACAAGTCCCGACTTTTCAAGTAGCGTCTCCAGTACCAGTTCGCCCCAGTCGCCCTGCACTTTGCTATCGCCGCGTAGCGCACGAGTCAACTCTTTGGCTTCCCGGCCGATAGTCATATTAAGCTCAACAAGCTCTTTAATACGCTCGCTCAGCGCGAACCGCTCGCGGGCCTCTGTGTTATAGGCTGTCTCCACCTGCTGTTTGAAGCGGTCGATATCGGTTTTCAGAGGTGCGAGCACATCGGCAAGCGAGCGACGCGATTCCTCATTGAATTTTCCGGCATTCGCCTCCATGATCTGCTGGGCGAGCAGCTTGAAGCGCTGCTCATTCTCCCGGTCGATACGTTCGCGCTCCGACTCCATGAGCGTAAGTCGTTCCTGCAGTCGTTCTGCCTTGGCAACACTCTCCTGAAGCAACGTCTGTGAATCGTTTAGACGCTCGGTGATCTGCCTGTTGCTTTCATGAGCCTCCTGCAGGCGCTCTGTGAGCGACGCACTCTTTTCCTCCGAGCGCGACAGCTGATCGCGAAGAGACAGAATTGTATCGGAGTCAGCCTTACGGCCTTCGGCTCCGTTACGCACTAAATATATAATGTAGACGACTGCAGCTGCAAGAGCTGAAAACAAAATTATGGGGAGTACGATATTCATAGTGTCGCGAAGTTACTAATATTTCCCGAAACTTAGAAACTGAATAAACAAATAGGAAATGAATAAACCGAAGTTTGTATCGTTAGAAGTCAACTTTTTCAGGGCGAGACACTCAGACCCGAGATAACGTATTTGTTTTAAATATACTATACATAAAAATTCCGCCTCATGATGAAAAAAATCCAATGAGCCTTTTGTCAGTAGAATAAAAGTGATTATATTTGTCGCGATATTTTCGCGAAGTATCACGACATATTCTTTTTATAAGAGGCGTTTTGCTTATCTTGCTAACGAAAACCTGAGAAATTTTCATCAAATGCAGGAGGTAACAAGACGGTTCTCGCGCTATAGCGTGGGCTGCTGTTTTCATATCTTTGCATTTAAGGTTTTCTCAGGACCGTCGTTAGGAGATGTGGCAGATTCAGTCCACGTCTCTATTTTATTATCGGTCGAAGGGGCTGTAAGACCACCTAATACGAAAATCGTATGAAAAAATTACTAGCACTTGCCATGGGGATAATTTTAAGCATTTCTTCATTAATTGCAGAAACAACTCCAATTGAAAAAAACGGTAGAGAAGTTGGAAACATCGAATGGAGCTACTCAATACAAACATTTGAAACGAGGTCTGGATCATTCACAACAATTACTGCTACTAATAATTCTCGAGAATTCGTTAAACTCTCATTCAAAACAGATGCTGGAGGCTTTGAAAGCATGAATATACCTCCATACGAAACTCGACAAGTTACAATTGGCACAAATCAAGCTGCGACACGCGCTTATTTGATGAACATATATATAGATTAAAGTAGTCTATTTCTTATAAAGAGTAAATTTACTATGAAAAAGATTATCATTGCCATCGCTGCTGTTCTGAGCACTTTCTATTGCTATGCAGAACAACCAGCAACGAAAATAGTAAATGCTTTGCAAGGAGCCGGAGAACCATGTAAGACTGCCGACGGAAGAGATGGGAGAATGTATCCTACATCAACCACCACAACAACTACAACTACCAGTTCCTCAGGTACAAGTAGAAATTCAGGAAGCAGTTCCAATACATCTTCTGTTAGTGCAAGTGGTATTATTACGAGTCCCGGAATGTCCGCATCTCAGAGCAATACAACAACTTCAGGCACAACATCGCAAAACAACAGTACTACGACAACTACAACTACTACCGTAAATAAAACGTGTGTGCCATATAATAGATAAAATGAATAGCTCAAAATCACAAAGTAATATGAAAAAATTCGCATTAAAAGCATCAGCATTTAATCTCAGTGTCGCATTGTTCATTGCCATAAGCGGCATGATACTCATTTCTTCATGTGGTGGCACTACCAGCGTTTCCAGCGAAGAAGCGTATAACGCAGGTTACACCATCGGGCGTATTATCGGTGGATATTGATATATGCGGTCATTTATTCTGTTAGCTATTTCAATTATCCTTTGTAATTGTACCGGTAGCAAAAAGCAACATTTTGACTTGGATTCTTTCATAGAAGAAATTCATAAGTCAGATAGGCTAACCGATGTGCAATACATGCAGATAATCGAGGGTTTAGAACTTATTGCCGAGACAGTCTGCGACAAAGCTAAACACATAATTGACAGTGGTTTTACCAGAAAAGATGTTCGACAACGCCTGAGTCTTGATACTTCATACATATCTCTAAGCGAGAAGGCAAATATATTAGATAGTACGGTTCTTGAATATATAAATTCATATGGATACAATATTGAGATTCGCGAGAAATACAAAGAAGTACTCAAGAAAATAAGTAGAAAAGCTGAAAAGTTAGGCTTATAAATCTTTAATCGTTCGGGTGCATCTATTGTCGATGCACCTGAACACTTTTTGTGCAGAATTCCATAAGTGTTTAAATCGCTTATGGAATTTTTATGTTATAAAACATATTATTTTGTTTTGTGGTGATAGTAATAAGTGTTATTTTTACACCCAAATTACCAATTATAGTCTATAATTACCTAACAGAAACCATGAGAAAAATCTCTAAAGCACTGTTTATCGGTGGAATATCCGTTGCAGTGGCATCATGCTCTCACAAAGAGACATCTCCCGTCCTGACCAAGAGCGGTCTTAACCCCGAAAAGTTTAAAACCGAAGTTGCCGGAAAGCCTACCGGACTCTACACACTGACCAATGCAAACGGCATGGAAGTGTGCGTGACCAACTATGGCGGCCGAATCGTATCGATTATGGTACCCGACAAGGAGGGCAACTTCCGCGACGTCGTTCTCGGCTTCGACTCTATCCAGGCCTACCTGCCTGAAAACAACCAGACCGACTTCGGGGCATCCATCGGACGCTATGCCAACCGCATCAATCAGGGCAAAATCACTATCGACGGTCAGGAAATTCAGCTTCCACAGAACAACTACGGTCACTGTCTCCACGGCGGTCCGACCGGATGGCAATATCAGGTATACAGCGCCGAGCAACCCAATGACTCCGTGCTACACCTCACTATCGTATCACCCGACGGCGACAACAATTTCCCCGGTGAAGTGACTGCCACCGTTACCTACACCCTGACTTCGGACAATGCTATCGACATAGCCTACACAGCTACCACCGATGCTCCGACCATCATCAACATGACCAATCACTCCTACTTCAATCTCAACGGCGACCCCTCGCAGCCCATTACTGACAATATCCTGACAGTCAATGCCGACACCTACACTCCCGTCGACTCTACATTCATGACGACAGGCGAAATCGTCACCGTGGCCGAGACTCCGATGGACTTCCGCGCAGGCAAAGTGATAGGCGAAGAAATCAACAACTACGATTTCGAGCAGCTGAAAAACGGCAACGGCTATGACCACAACTGGGTGCTCAACACAGCCGGCAATGACTCTCTCGTCGCCACCACTCTCGTTTCTCCCTCTACCGGCATCAAGCTCGAAGTCCTCACAGACGAACCCGGCATCCAGGTCTATACCGGCAACTTCCTTGACGGCACCGTGACAGGCAAAAACGGCAAGGTCTATGAACAGCGCGCAGCCGTCTGCCTTGAGACACAGCACTACCCCGACAGCCCCAACAAGCCCGAATGGCCCTCTGTCGAGCTCCGTCCCGGCGAGACTTATACGAGCCACTGCGTATTCCGCTTCTCTACAGCCGAATAAATTCAATTAATAATATAATCACTTAAACCTTTCATTATGGCACTATTAGACTGGCTCGTCATCGGGCTGTTCTTTGCGGCTCTGATCGGCATCATCCTCTGGGTGATGAAACAGAAACAGGGCAATGCCGAGGACTACTTCCTCGGCGGTAAAGATGCGACATGGATTGCCATCGGCGCATCGATCTTCGCCTCCAATATCGGTTCGGAGCACCTCATCGGCCTTGCAGGCTCAGGCGCATCAAGCGGTATGGCGATGGCACATTGGGAAATCCAGGGCTGGATGATCCTTATCCTCGGCTGGGTATTCGTTCCGTTCTACACCCGCTCGATGGTAATCACCATGCCTGAGTTCCTTGAACGCCGCTACAACGGCACATCGCGTACGATCCTTTCCGTCATCTCCCTTATCAGCTACGTGCTGACCAAGGTTGCCGTGACCGTCTACGCCGGCGGTCTGGTATTCAAGACGGTATTCAACATTGACACACTCTGGGGCATCGACTTCTTCTGGATCGCAGCCATCGGACTTGTGCTCATCACTGCCCTCTATACGATCTTCGGCGGTATGAAATCCGTGCTTTATACTTCTGTACTTCAGACTCCGATACTGCTGCTCGGCTCTCTCATCATCCTTGTGCTCGGTCTCCGCGAACTCGGTGGCTGGGATGAAATGATGAAGACCTGCGGAGCTGTAGTACGTAATGGCGAGGAGGGCTACATGACCAGCCTGATCCACTCCAACAGCGATCCTGAATATCCCTGGGCAGGCGCCCTCATCGGTTCGGCCGTGATCGGCTTCTGGTACTGGTGTACTGACCAGTTTATCGTTCAGCGCGTACTCTCAGGCAAGAATGAGAAGGAAGCACGTCGCGGTACTATCTTCGGTGCTTACCTCAAGCTTCTCCCTGTCTTCCTGTTCCTTATTCCCGGTATGATCGCATTCGCGCTTCATCAGAAGACCGGCTCTTTCCTGCCCCTGCTTGACGGCTCAACAACCCCCAATTCCGACGCAGCCTTCCCCACCCTTGTGGCCAAGCTGCTTCCCGCCGGTTTCAAGGGTCTGATCGTATGCGGTATTCTCGCCGCACTCATGAGCTCGCTCGCATCGCTCTTCAACTCTTCGGCCGCCCTTTTCACCATCGACTTCTATCAGCGCTATAAACCCAAGACCGATCCCAAGAAACTGGTACGCATCGGTCAGGTCGCAACTGTGATCATCGTGATACTCGGTATTCTTTGGATTCCCGTGATGAAGTCAGTCGGCAGCGTGCTCTACCTATATCTCCAGGACGTACAGTCCGTGCTTGCTCCCGGTATCGCGGCTGCCTTCCTCGCAGGTATCTGCTGGAAGCGCGCCACAGCCCAGGGCGGTATGTGGGGCCTTATCGCAGGTCTCGTTATCGGTCTGACACGTCTCGGCGCCAAGATCTACTACAGCAACGCAGCTACCGTACCCGGCGGCGACGGCAATCTCTTCCAGGCTCTCTTCTACGACATGAACTGGCTGTTCTTCTGCGGATGGATGCTCGTCTTCTGTCTCCTTGTTGTCATTGGCGTCAGCCTCTTTACAAAGGCTCCGGCTCCTGAAAAGATCCAGGGTCTCGTATTCGGCACATCGACTCCCGAACAGCGTGCCGCTACACGTGCAAGCTGGAACAAGTGGGATATCATCCACACCTGCATCATTCTCGGCATCACTGCCGCATTCTACATCTACTTCTGGTAATCACCTCACGGATGTAAAACCTGACACCCTACAGCAATGACCACCTTCTATTCCGACATAGCACGTTTCCCGGTAAGCGTCGACTGCGTCATCTTCGGCATCAACGAAGGCGACCTCTCGGTGCTACTGACCAAGCGTGCCTTTGAGCCCGAAAAAGGAAGGTGGTCATTGATGGGCGGGTTTGTCGCTCCGGATGAAGGGGTCGATCAGGCAGCCAAGCGTGTGCTTCACGACCTTACGGGACTGACTGACATCTATATGCAGCAGGTCGGTACATTCGGCTCTCTCGACCGTGATCCCGGCGAAAGAGTTGTCTCGGTAGCCTACTGCGCGCTGATAAATGTCGATCAGACCGACGACTCCAACCTCAGAAGCCATAACGCGGTCTGGACTCCCCTCTCCGCCATGCCGCGCCTCGGTTTCGACCATGAGGAAATGGTAAGCCGCGCCCTGCAGATGGTCAAGATGAAATTTTCATTTGAACCGGTGGCCTTTAAGCTGCTCCCGCAGTTTTTCACCATGACGTCGCTACAACAGCTCTATGAGACCGTGCAAGGCAACAGTATTGACAAGCGCAACTTCCGCAAGCGCGCCCTCGAAAATCCCTGTATCGAGAAAACCGACCTCATAGACAAGACGTCGTCGCGCAGAGGTGCGGCGCTATTCCGCTATAACGCGACCAACTTCAATCCGGACACATTCCGACTATAAAATTAGATCCACAATGTTAGAAGAACTCAAAGAGAAAGTATTTCGTGCGAATCTCGATCTTGTAAAGCACGGACTCGTAATATTCACCTGGGGCAATGTCTCAGGTATCGACCGCGAAAAAGGTCTTGTCGTAATCAAGCCCAGCGGTGTCGATTATGATACTATGACTGTCGACGACATGGTAGTGGTAGACCTCGACGGCAATGTTGTCGAAGGACGTCTCCGCCCGTCAAGCGACACTCCGACCCATCTCGCCATCTATCGTGCATGGCCCGAAGTCGGCGGCGTGGTCCACACTCACTCCACTTACGCTACCGCATGGGCTCAGGCCGGCAAGGATATCCCTAATATCGGCACCACTCATGCCGACTATTTCCACCACTCGATTCCCTGCACAGCCGACATGACTGAGGCAGAAGTCAAAGGCCAGTATGAACTCGAGACCGGAAATGTCATCATCAAGCGTTTCGAGGGCATTAACCCTATGCACACCCCCGGCGTCCTTGTCAAGAACCACGGCCCGTTTGCATGGGGCAAAGACCCTCACAATGCTGTACATAATGCCGTAGTCATGGAGCAGGTGGCCAAGATGGCATTCGTAGCCTTCGCGGTCAATCCCCTACTGACCATGAATCCGCTCCTGATCGAAAAGCACTACAACCGCAAACACGGTCCAGGCGCATACTACGGACAGAAATAAACAACCTGACACAAATAAAACACATTATTTTACCCTTTAATCCCAATCAATATGAACGCATTTGACAATCTCGAAGTGTGGTGGGTGACCGGCGCACAACTCCTTTACGGTGGCGACGCAGTGGTTGCCGTAGACGCACATTCAAAAGAAATGGTTGACGGTCTCAACAATTCCGGCCGCCTTCCCATCAAAGTTGTTTACAAAGGCACAGCCAACTCTTCCAAAGAGGTAGAGGCTATCATGTCGGCAGCCAGCAACGACACAAAGTGCGTGGGTATCATCACATGGATGCACACATTCTCCCCCGCAAAGATGTGGATTCACGGCCTGCAGAAACTGACAAAGCCCCTGCTCCACCTCCATACCCAGTACAATGCCGAAATCCCCTGGGACACCATGGACATGGACTTCATGAACCTCAACCAGAGCGCCCACGGCGACCGCGAATTCGGCCATATCTGCGCCCGCATGCGTGTCCGACGTAAAGTTGTCGTAGGCTACTGGAAGGATGAAGCAACTCAGGACAAGATCGCCGTATGGTCGCGCGTTGCTGCCGGCTGGGCTGATTCTCAGGACATGCTTATCCTCCGCTTCGGCGACCAGATGAACAATGTGGCCGTTACCGACGGCGACAAGGTTGAGGCCGAAGTACGCCTCGGCTACCATGTAGACTACACTCCCGTCAGCGAGCTCATGGAGCACTATAAGAAAGTAACTGACGCTCAGGTCAAGGAGCTAATGAAGGAATACTTCGCTTCCTACAGCTATGACGCCGAACTCGCCACTGAAGGCACCGAAGGCTATAAGGCTGTCTACGAAGCTGCCAAAGCCGAACTCGCTCTCCGCTCTATCCTTACTGAAAAGGGTGCGAAAGGCTTTACGACTAACTTCGACGACCTCGGCACAAAGGATATCAACGACCCGCATTTCGTAGGCTTCAATCAGATCCCCGGCCTCGCATCACAGCGTCTTATGGCCGAAGGCTACGGTTTCGGAGCTGAAGGCGACTGGAAATCAGCCGCTCTCTACCGCACCGTGTGGTATATGACTCAGGGACTTCCGACCGGATGCTCGTTCCTCGAAGACTATACCCTTAACTTCGACGGTAAGAACAGCTCTATCCTGCAGGCTCATATGCTTGAGGTATGCCCCCTCATCGCTGAAGAAAAGCCCCGACTGGAAGTTCACTTCCTCGGCATAGGCGTACGCAAGGCTCAGACCGCACGTCTCGTCTTCACATCCAAGCCCGGCAAGGGAGTTACCGCTACCGTCATCGACCTCGGTAACCGCTTCCGCCTTATCGTCAACGACGTAGAGTGCATCAAGTCGAAACCTCTCCCCAAACTTCCCGTAGCATCGGCTCTCTGGATTCCGATGCCTAACTTCGAGATTGGCGCAGGCGCGTGGATCATGGCCGGCGGCACACATCACAGCTGCTTCAGCTACGACATAACCCCCGAATACTGGATCGACTATGCCGAAATGGCCGGTATCGAGATGATTCACATTGACGAGACCACTACTATGGAGTCAGTCAAGAAAGACATCATGGTAGGCGAGGTTTACTATATGCTTAACAAGTCTCTCTGCTAAGGATATGAAACTTAACGCAAAAGAAACCATTGAAGCGGGTAAGGCCATTCTCGGTATCGAGTTTGGCTCTACCCGAATCAAAGCCGTGCTTGTCGATCAGGACAACCGCCCAATAGCTCAGGGTAGCCATGAATGGGAAAACCGCCTTATCGACGGCCTCTGGACCTACACGCTCGACGATATCTGGACCGGCCTGCAGGACTGCTACGCGAATCTGCGTGAGGACGTCCTCAACCGCTATGCCACCGATATCTACGAACTCGCCGCTATCGGTATCAGCGCGATGATGCATGGCTACATGGCATTCAACAAGGCCGGCGAGCTGCTCGTGCCATTCCGCACATGGCGCAATACCAATACCGGCAAGGCTGCTGCCGAGCTATCTGAGCTCTTTGTCTACAACATCCCTCTGCGCTGGAGCATCTCACACCTCTATCAGTGCATTCTTGACGAGGAAAAACACGTAGCCGACATCGATTTCTTCACCACCCTTGCCGGATATATCCACTGGAAGCTAACGGGCGAAAAGGTTCTCGGCATCGGCGACGCTTCGGGTATGCTTCCCGTCGACCCCGAGACAAAGACTTACTACTCTTCAATGGTAGAAAAGTTTAACAAGCTCGTCGCTCCCAAAGGCTACAGCTGGAAACTCGAGGATATCCTTCCCAATGTGCTCGTTGCAGGCGAAAATGCAGGCGTACTGACCGCCGAGGGCGCCAAAGCTCTCGATCCGTCAGGACATCTAAAGGCCGGCGTGCCTCTATGTCCTCCCGAAGGCGACGCAGGCACAGGCATGGCCGCTACAAATGCCGTCAAGCAGCGCACCGGGAATGTCTCCGCAGGCACATCATCGTTCTCCATGATTGTCCTTGAAAAGGATCTTTCCAAACCCTATGAGATGATTGACATGGTCGCTACCCCCGACGGTAGCCTCGTAGCCATGGTTCACTGCAACAACTGCACAAGCGACCTTAACGCCTGGGTCAACATTTTCAAGGAATACAATCAGCTGATGGGCATCCCCGTCGACATGAACGAAATCTACGGTAAACTCTACAATCATGCTCTGACAGGCGATAAGGATTGCGGCGGTCTGGTAAGCTACAACTTCTTCTCCGGCGAGCCGATCGCCGAGTGTGAGGAAGGCCGTCCGATGCTCGTCCGCTCCGTCAGCGACAACTTCAACCTCGCCAATCTGATGCGCGCTCATCTCCATGCCTCTGTGGCTATCCTGAAGATGGGCAACGATATCCTCTTCAACGATGAGAAGATAAAAGTCGACCGCATCACGGGTCATGGCGGCCTGTTCAAGACAGCCGGCGTAGGCCAGCGCATACTCGCCGCTGCCATCAACTCTCCGATCTCCGTCATGGAAACTGCCGGTGAAGGCGGCGCATGGGGTGTGGCCCTGCTTGCATCCTACATGGCAAACAATCATGACAGCCTGACACTGCCCGAATATCTTGACAAGGTAGTATTCGCAGGCGAGACTGGCGTAGAGATCGCTCCGACCGAAGAGGAAGTAGAAGGTTTCAATGCCTACATCAAGAATTACACCGACTGCCTCCCTATAGAAAAGAAGGCTGTCGAATGTAAAAAGCAGTAAACTCACAACCCATAAGAATAACAGCCGCACTTCCCTGACCGGAGATGCGGCTATTTTGTATTCAGGCATGAGGAGGCTGTCCCCTCCCCTATCCTTTTGCGATTATTCTAACACCTCATAGTCTTCGGCTTCGAGGTAGTAGAACGACAGGTATGGGATACCCTCGGCATCCTGACGGGCCTTGATACGGGCACGGTAATCGGCCATACGGGCATTAAAGTCTGCCAGACCCTGTTGTCCCCTGGCTGCCTGCTCCGTGTCGCATTGAGCGGCTTTCTCAGTGTCAAATTCCTGACCTTGAGCAGCAGCATTCAGCATTGCCTCGTTATACGACCACTCCATCTGCTGAACAGCTTCCTCATCCACACGCTCTTCACGAAGGTATCCCTTGACAGTCATCGGATGATGGATTGTCGACGCGGGAAATGGCTCGTTCATCAAGGGATAAGCCTCGCATCGGAGCAGGAAATTATTAGCCGATCCTGCTAAAAAAGCCTTGCGACCGCCATGACGGCACAAATGGGAGCAAACTCCCTCAACGGTAATTTCCATATCGACATAGTCGGCAGGAGAGGTCAGTACATCGTCGACAGTAATTGCAGAAGTCGCGTTGCTATCAGCAGTTGCAGAGGCTGATTCGCCGGACTTTGATCCGCATGAGCAAAGCACTAACAGAGCAAATAAGCCTGCGATTGATTTGATTTTTTTCATTTTGAGATATTTAAAAGTGAATATTAATATAATAATGATTGTCCAAAGGGCAATTGCTCTGAATGAGCCAAAAGAGAAGTGAGGTGACACACGACCGGTATAGTCGGACGTAAATTCTATTTTATAGGGCACGATCCAGGATGCCACTTTATCAGCCCGGGAATCGGCCATCGGACGCGAATACGATGCTAAAAACGAATAGTCCGAAGCATCGACAGCAATCCAGCGTACGGAATCGGGGGCATTGATTTTTGCTGTCCACGTCGCGATCCCCCTCAGGATTGACAGTCTGTCCTTCTCGAGGTTGATCCTGTCGACGGGGAGTCTTGTCATAGAGTAATCATCAAAATCGATTCCCCACAGACAGCCATCCGACATTTCAGCGAATCCAAGAAAATCCCTGTCACCGAATTCAGTGACAAACACATGTTCCGCCGACAAAGAATCCGGCATCGGGATTGAGGCAATAGCCGGACGCCCTGCCTGCATCTTCAGATGATAGATATCCCCCGACGCATCAATGATAAGATACCCACTGTCATAGGGCTTTCGGGTCGTGATATTTGCCTTGACTTCCCTTGCAGGGAATTTAAATCCGCGATCCTTCAACATTTTATCGAAGCGGGCTGACTTAGTCCCGTCATTGCGCATTCCCTCGATTTCGAAGACATCAATTCTTCCGTCATCAAGCGTAAAGGCATATTTAGGATCTTCAAGATCAAAGCGTAGCGGCATAGACTCCATGAGAGGGTAAACCGCAGGGGCACACCGGTTGATATCCGCAGGCTGTGAATTAAAAATCCACCTGAAGCGTCGTATCAGGCTCGGATCTATAGCGATTCCGCGCAGCAAGTCAGGCATGGCGTTACGCTTAAGAAGCTGATTGGCATATATCTCAGGCAACAACGAATCTCGCTGCTCACGGCTATAAGTCATAACACGCCCATATGTAGCCGGATCCACATCATATATGTCAAGATCATCATCAGCGCCTCCATCAGAGACTATAAAGCGATCTACCACCGAGGAATAATTGACAAACGGATCCACGCTGCGCTGTGCAAAAACCAGAGAAACGATCCTCGGCAATATCCATCCGAATACTGTCAGGCAGAGAAGAGTCAAGATTATACGATAAAGAGTTTTCATCAGTCACGAAGGCCCTCCTTGAACCTGATTACGGAGCCGAATACAAGACAGGCTGCCATGGGTAAAAATATAATAAGTCCGAATATCATCCATAAGCCGTAGGCGTTCATGACTGACAGATTCTGAGAATAGAGCAAGATGACTACCACCGAAATGAAAGTCAGGAGAAGCCTGCGGTTCCACTTGCCTTCGAGTATGATCGCCGTTACAAGCAGATACGCTGCAAGTCCGGCAAGATAGCGTGGGACGAGAGTGGCAATAACGGATTGAAGCATACTTGTGTGGATAATATAGCTGTAGTAGCCTCCGACTATAACGAGCTGAACGATAAAGATTATCGCGAGTTCGACTATACCGACCGAAAGCATCGCTGCAATGAGTCGATTACGACCGACCGGAAGATGAAGCGTAAGTTTCAGCCGGTAATACGATGTCTCGGGCACATACTGAGCGATGGCGACAGATATTCCGCACGCAACGGGCAGCCATAGCAGTATGTCGAGATAGGTGATATCTTTCAGCAACATTGCAAGCCATAGCGACACGATGCCACGCGACTCCACTGCCGCATTGATTTTCAGAACGGTATATACAGCCGCAGCTGTCATCACAAGCAATAAGACAAAAAATATCCTTCGCGTCTTAAGCCATTCCTTGAGAAATATTGATCTGAACATAAGTTATTAATATTTACCTGTTAAACCAATGAATGCATCCTCAAGTGACATCTGCTTCCGAGTCAGACTGTCGATCGGAAGCCCCCGGGCGGCAATAGCGGATGTGATCCTCTCAGGCGTGCCGAATGTATATAATTCGAGAGTGCGACCGACCACTGACGGATTTATGATGGCAGAGCAATCCGAGAAATCCGGACACGCCGCTCCTTCGGGCAATCTGAGTGTGAAACACTTGAAATCGTGGAGCAGACTGTCGACCGAACGGTGCGTAAGTATATGTCCGTAGTCAAGTATAATACAGTCATCAATAAGCCGCTCGAGATCTTGAATGATATGGGAGGTCATAAAGACCGTCTTGTCCTCTGCCGAGGCATAGTCGTGCAGATACTCCACAAACAGACGCCGATAGCCCGGGTCAAGTCCGAGAGAGAAATCATCGAGCACGAGCAGATCGGCATTCTGGGCGAGTATCAGACCGAGAGCCACCTGCGAACGCTGTCCGCACGACATAGTCGAGATATGCTGGCGCGGAGAAACATGAAGCTTCTCCATGAGCTGATAATATGCATCGCGGTTCCATTTGGGATAGAAGCGCGAGTAGAAGCGCTCAATCTGCTCTATCGTCATGAATGAATACTGGATGTGTCCCTCGATAAGCAATGCTATCCTCGCACGCGTTTCGGGACGCATCTGTGTGACAGACTCACCGAATATCTCACAACTTCCCGACTGTGGCTTGAGATAACCCATCAGTATATTGATCGTAGTTGTTTTTCCGGTACCGTTCTTACCTAATAGGCCCAGGATGCGTCCCTTTGGGACATCGAACGACAGATCGCTGTATATGATGCGACCGTTGCCGTAACGCTGTGTAAGCCCTTTTACTGATATAACCGGTTGATTTATTGACATATTAAAATATAAAGTAGATATATGAATTTACGCTCTGTAAAGCATGAAGCGACAGGCGGGTATACGATAGTCTCAGTCCGAGTGTGCCTGCTCCGACATAACGCTCCAGGGCAGCTCCGACTGTCAGGCCGTTGCAACGTGAAGCAAAATATCCCTCCGCCTCTCCACGTATAAGCCATCGGCCACACACCTTACTTGCCACAACACAAAGCGACGGGAGAGAGTGTGATGCTTCCGACCTAAGTGCCGGATCTTTCAGCGACTGTGCCGACCGGAGATATGTGTACGCCAGAGAAAAAGCAAGCGTGCCTTCTCCCATGACATACTGCAGCGGCAACAATGCCCGCAGCACGGTAGCCCGGGAAGAATAGTTTGGTCTCTCTCCTATTTTCTCATAAGCACTGCCGAGTGCCGAGCCAAAAAGCATCTCGATGCCACTACGCATGCGGTGGCTGACAAATACGGCCGGCACTATGCTCCAGCGCTCCGTCAGTCCGATACCCCATGCAGCCTGCAGATTGACGATATCAGTATTCGTCTGTCCGAGTGTGATATTATTATAGCTCCTCAGCTGCATCGACACACGGGAGTGGATAAAGTGCGCCGCGACTTTTGGTCCCTCAGAACCGGTTGACAGCAACTGCACTGTTCCCGAAAAGGAGAATAGCGAGTGAGCGGCGCTCTTGTTATTGTTTCCTGTAAATCGTCGGTAGAATGTCCCGAGACCGGTCAGCGGATATGTCTGAATATCATTCATCGGATTCACGAATTCCACATTCGAAACCTGATGATATGTTCTGATTCCGACACCGACACCGAGCAGAAACCGATCTGAAGGCCGGCGCGCTACAGATGTCCTTATGCTCAGATCCGAAACGATGTCATGAATGCGGGGATCGTGTGCCCGATATGCCACTTCCGCACGATAGGATGCATCGACACCAAAAGTCCATAGGCTGTATTTACGGCACCATCCGCCGGAAAAGGAATATTTCTGCCGCTGAATGTTTCCGCCGACTGAGTCGCCCAATACATATGGTGCAAGCAGCTCATAGTCGATAGAGTTGCTCCACTTTGCATCGACGGACCGCATTGTGCTGTAAGAAGCTGTTCCCCAGACTGTAGAACGGTCTGACAATTTATAGTATGACTCGGCATCCAGCGTAAAGCCGCTTCGGCCGGTACCATTCTCGGATAATATCGGTTGTGACAGAGATAGTCGTGAATATCCTGCGCGTACTGATGAGATCGTAACCGAGTCAAACCATTGCATTGTGGCCGGGATGGCTTTAAAGAAACTACGTTCCAGGTCACTGACCGGCCGCTGGCGGATCTCCAGAGCGGCGAGAGACAAGGGGTCTGCCGCAGCGGACGTGAAAGTCGCTGCAGCAGATACTAAAACACTAAACAATATTACCCTCCTGAGAAAGTTCATTTCACAGATTTTACTTCAAAATCGCGGGCTGAGTCGTCGGTATCCATCAGCACGACATTACCGGCAGGCGATATGCCAGACTCGCGGCGGGCGAACATCTTGCCGAAACGGTTCTTGTCGGAGTTCTTATCGCTGATGGCAGAGTAGCTCATGTCGACTGAGGAGTCAAGAGAGGAGATAGTGAATACTTCGGTCGGACATAAGTTGACGCCATCGATAATCCATGCCAGAGGTATGCGGTAGCACTTGTTGCCGGCCATTTCCTTACCTGTGACAGATGACACATAGGTATAATCTCCGACATAGCCTGCAAGGAATGTCTCTGTCGTCATACCTTCGGGGAAGCGGACAAGCGCATACGAACGGTTGCACTGTTGCGACGGAAGCCAGATTGTGGCTGAATAAGAAAACCATTTGTCAAGATTCGGAACATCGGGATTGTCAGTATCACGCACGCTGCCGGTAGTGACTTCATCATACCATTCGAAGTCGGCATCGCGGTGATCGAGCGCTCCGGCTACCTGCTCGTCCCAGTCTAGCGCCTGATCGACAATCTTGATGGAGTGACCGGGAAGAATGGGAACATCGTGACCCGTACCGGGTATAACGTAAACCGTCTGGGCGAGGAAGTTGGCATTACGCTGAGCCTCAGGCGTCACGATCGTATTATTATCAGTATTGGTCAGCTTGCTTTCTACGATCGCAAGTCCGTCGGCATACTGAGTCTCATCCGTATTGTTATAGATACGGAAATAGGAGTCGTACAGTCCGCTTGTACCTTTCGCATTAAGTGAGCCTGTGACGAATATCTCACTGAATACAAGCAAATTGTCGGGATTATAGAAAAACCAGTTAAGGCTGAGAGATGATGTGGTCGAGGTTATTTCCACCTGATTGCCTACGGTGCGGAGCATACGTTTCACTCCGTCAGCCATGACTGTCATCGTGCCCTCATAGCTGTATGTTCCGGCGGCAACGCGGGGAGCTGCTGCGACGGGTAATTCCACTACTGTCACAGATCCGGTGTTAAGCTCGGTAAGGGTAAGCTTCCCGCTTTCTATCGCATATGTGCCCATATCTGAAGGCATTTCATAACCGAAATTGACATCATAGGTCGGGATCACATCGTCATTGCTGCAGGCGGCAAGCATTCCGGCTATCAGGCATCCTAAAAAAAGTAATTTAAATGGTTTCATTTGCATATAATTTAGATTTTAAAATTGATTTCCATTCCGAAATATGGCGATGAATACCGTCTGACGGTAACTCCGTATTCCTTATATGACGGCGCTATGTAGAATAGACGGTTGACATAGAGCGCGACCCCTACCCGACTGTGCCAGAATGTCTTGGTCGCCTTGAAATTAAAATTGAATTCCGGCGGTACAGTGTGCGAATCAAAACTGCTGGATGCAAAGGTTCTGACAAGCTGGCGCAGGTAAGGGTCGGTCATGCATGACTCCGTGTATTGACAGACCTCTCCGTCGGGGGGCATGTAATGCGTAGGTATGCCGTCGCGGAAAAGAGTACGTCTCGACGTGAACCACATAGCCTGCACGGCCATCGAGAAGCGTAGACCGAGCGACTCTATATCTGTATCAAACATCACATTGGTGTTAAAACTCTTATATTCGCTACCGTCAGTATCATCATAAAGTCCGATATACTGAAGTTCATTGCCGTTTACAATGATTGATGGCTTATACCAGAGAGGCTGACTGTTGTTGTTGACCGTGCGGAAATATGCGCCGTTGACAGTGAATCGGGTCTTCAGGCTCGTAATCCGCCGGCTCTGAAAGGAATATTCCACACCTTCCTTAGTCGTAGAACTGCCATTGGTAACGCTTGATCTGACTGCCTGGTAGCCGACTGATGTAAACGGAAGTTCATCGATGGCGGGCGCATGTCCCGTCATATAAGGATCATATGTGGAGGCATCGTAGCGGCGGTAGGTATAGCGATGTACATCGCCCGTATGGCGGAACCCGTCATTCATGGTCTCTTTGAAGAGCGACACCGACAGACGATTGCCGCGATAAGACAGATCGGCTCTTATCTCGCGTTTTAAATTACGTGCCGCGAGCAGATCATAGTTGGTAAGATCTTCTACATAGGTCATGACATTCATAACGCGATATTCTGGCTCGTTATGAAAATAGTTAAGCTGTTCGAAATCGGTGTAACAGAGATTAGGGTAAAGGAACGACGCCACGGGCATCTTTGTCTGGAGACCAACTCCTATATTTAATGACGGGACGAGCATCTCCCCCGCTATCTCCACACGCGGCATAGTCCATGTCAGCGTAGCACGGGGATCAAGATAAGGTTTAGACGAGAGGGCATATCTGCTGTCAAGATGCAAGAGCCCGGTTTCGCGCAGGCCGATGACAGCCTCCAGTGTCTGCTCGCCTGCCCGCCATATATTGCGGCTCTCGATGTAGGCCGAGAGCTGATGCATGGCCGGGATATCGCTGAATGCCCTCGGACGGTCGGCGACAGAGGCCGTTATAGGCCGTTCGAGATCATAGACATTGCCACGCCCGTAATTCTTGTTCATGCTCCATTCTATACCGCCGCGAAGTGTTGAAATGACGTTACCGATATCAAACCGCAGGTCAGCACTTCCCTTGAGAAAGACCGATAGCGGCGAACCCTCGACATCCAGTTTTGCAAGATAAAGCAAAGGAAGATAGCCGACATAGTTGCTTCCGGGCGTAAGGGAGACCGGCATAAGCATAACGCGAGAAGAAGCCACATGCCGCTCCTGCGACAGGTGTTCCGAAGAGTATGAGATGCCCGATGTGAGATACACCCCTTTAAGCGGCGAAGCGACAACCGGATTGACTGACAACGTATTGTCCCACTTGAAAGTGTGATTGCGCGTAGCAAAGAGATCGATTGTGTTGTTGACCGCAAGATCGGGATCATTGTTGTCAGTCTCAAACGTGGCCGAATAAGTAACAGCGGAATTCCACTCAACTCGCAAGACGGTAGAATCAAAGCGCTTGTTGGAGCGCAGGGAGGCATCGACCCGTTTATAGTTTTCGCGTGAATTACGGGGGTCAATTCGTGCGTCGAGGTATCCGGCGCCAATATTTAGCGTCCAGTCGCGTCCAGGTATTGCAAAGCCTTTACCGATATAGAACAGTTGGCTTTTTGTGTCAGCCTTGAAACGTGCTTCAAGCTTGGAGACACCACGTTTACGCTTAATCTTCACAAGCCCTGACGTCAGTTCGCCATACTCGGCGGAAGCGATACCGCGCACAATCTCTACCTCGGCGATGTCATCAGTGGAAATAGCGCGCATATCTACTCCGCGACCAACCGATGAGTGACCGGGGTGATTGGTATCGGGAGTTGTCTGCATCGTAGAAGCAGTATTGACCGGTACACCGTCCACGACGAATGATGTACCTAGAGCCGATGTCATATAATCATCGTCGGAATCCGACATACCTGCCGCCTGCCGTAGGGAAATTGTATTTACACTCCCCATTTTTGGATCACGTGTTACCCCGCCTGGAAGCAGTTCCAGCAGGTCGGAGAAACTTGAAGGCTGAAGATGCTGCATGGCTGTCGTGTCTATCAGCGACGACGCGTACGGCGTACGCCCTTCGCGTGCAGTGACTACGACTTCAGACAACCGAACCGACGAATCACTGACCGATACTCTAACAGAGTCGGCAGACTCCTCGCTCCGGGCAAAAGATCCTACAGCGAAAACTATAAGCAGACTAAGACTATATCGGGAAAAAATGTGCATTTACGGTTGGATTTACGGTGCAAAATTACCGTACATCCTCCTACCGCGAAATACCCTAAATGTATGAAAAAATGCCTTGCCGGAGTGTGTTCCCGACAAGGCAAAATACTCTATTTTCAGTATGGACTGCGATCAGACATTGAAGCGGAAGTGCATGATGTCGCCGTCCTGGACTACATACTCCTTGCCTTCCACGCCAAGCTTACCGGCCTCTTTAACAGCTGTTTCTCCACCAAGACTGACATAATCATCATACTTGATGACTTCAGCGCGGATAAATCCTTTCTCGAAGTCTGTGTGGATTATACCGGCACACTGTGGCGCCTTGCTTCCGCGCATGAATGTCCATGCCCTTACCTCGTCGGAGCCGGCAGTGAAATAGGTCTGGAGATCAAGGAGCTTATAGGCCGCGCGTATCAGTCGGGCGACGCCGCTCTCCTCAAGGCCGATCTCAGCGAGGAATTCCTGCCGCTCTTCCCATGTGTCAAGCTCGGCGATCTCACTCTCGGTCTGGGCTGCTACAATCATAAGGTCAGCATCCTCCCCCTCGATAGCCTTGCGTACGGCATCAACATACTTGTTGCCGCTGACGGCTGAAGCATCGTCTACATTGCAGACATAAAGCACAGGCTTATTGGTAAGGAGGAACAGCTCTCTGGCATATTTTTCTTCGTCGACAGTGTCAAACTTCACTGAACGTGCAGGCTTGCCCTGATCGAAAGCCTCCTTATAGCGACGGAGCACCTCATACTGCAGCTTGGCAGTCTTGTCGCCACCGGTCTGAGCCTGTTTCTGTACCTTGGCCATACGGCTTTCCACTGTCTCCATATCCTTGAGCATCAACTCATAGTCAATTATCTCCTTGTCGCGGACAGGGTCGACAGAGCCATCCACGTGGGTTATATTGTCATTGTCAAAGCAGCGGAGGACGTGCAGGATGGCATCCGTCTCGCGGATATTGGCAAGAAACTTGTTGCCGAGACCTTCACCTTTGCTCGCACCCTTGACGAGTCCCGCGATATCGACTATCTCGACCGTAGCCGGGACGACACTTCTGGGCTGGCACATTTCAACAAGCTTGGTCAGGCGATCATCGGGTACGGTGATTACACCTACGTTAGGTTCTATGGTGCAGAAAGGAAAATTGGCCGACTGAGCCTTGGCATTCGAGAGGCAATTGAAGAGAGTCGACTTACCTACGTTGGGCAAGCCAACAATACCACATTGTAGTGACATATCTGATGAGGCGTGTTATATAATAAATTATGTGTGTGAGCTGACGATGTAACGAGCTCTTTGAGTGCAAAATTATAGAAAATTCCTCAAATTCAGAAATTATTTGTAAGTTTGTAGCTTGAAACCGAACACAAAACTAATGATAAAAGTAGGCATAACTGGTTGCGAGACAAAAGTGGCAGGCGAAATAATCCGGCTACTTATCAATCATCCGGACGTCGATCTCCGATGGGTGCAGAGCGATGTGCATGAAGGACTTAAAGTAAGTGACATTCATCAGGGCCTGATAGGCGAATGTGATCTGGAGCTGCAGCGCGACGCCGACTGGGAGGCCATCGACGTAGTATTCAACTGTCGCCATACCGGCAACACACGCCAGTTTATGGAGAATGCGGCAATACCGGAAACTGTCAAAATCATCGATCTATCGGGCGACTATCGTAAGAATTACGAAGATACCGGATATGTATATGGTCTTCCGGAACTCAACCGCAAACTGATGGTCAGAGGAGCTACCAAGGTGGCAAATCCGGGAGCTTTCGCTACCGCTATCGAGCTTGCCCTGCTTCCTCTCGCCAAGAATCTTCTGCTCAACAGCCCCATACACGTGGCCGCGGTGTCGGGAGATCCGACTTTAGCCGACAATATCAGGCTATACAAGCCTCTGCAACACAGCCATGCCGATGAAGTAGCCACTACCCTGCGGTCGCTGCAGAATTCATTTAACTCGCCGGTCTACCTTGTACCGATGCTCGGCAGCTTCTCGCGCGGACTCATAGCGGCTGTCTATCTTGACTGTCCGCTCTCGCTTGAGGAAATCCGCAAGCTGTATGACAACTATTATGACGATCACGGATTCACATTCGTAGCCGACAAACAAGTCGATCTGAAGGATGTAGCCAATACCAACAAATGTATCCTCCATCTACAGAAGGACGGTAACCGTCTGCTTGTCACATCCGTAATCGACAGTATGCTCAAAGGATCTGCCGGCACAGCCGTTCACAACATGAACCTGCTTTTCGGCCTTCAGGAGCGCACCGGGCTGGCACTTAAACCGTCTGCGCTATGAAGAAATTACTGTTCGCCGCTTTGATGTCGATGGCAGCCGGTCCGGCTGTGTCGGGACAGACTCTGGCCGAGGCTCAGGCTCTGGTCGACGCAGGCGACTATAAGGCAGCCACACCCCTGCTTGAAGCTCTATCGGCCAAAGAACCCAAGAACGGCAAGGTAAGCCTCGCGCTCGGCCAATGCTACCTTCATCAGGGAAGCGACTCTCTGGCGACTGCCGAACTGACGAAAGCCAAGGCGCGCGGACAGCATGAGGCTGCCGTCGGACTGGCGTCGTTAGCTTTAAAAGAATATCGTGTGGATGACGCCGACGAACTGCTTGAAACCTATCGTAAAACGCTAAAAAAGAACCGTAAGACTCCGTCCGAAGCTGCCGAAGAAGTGTCGTCGCAGATCGATCGCATACGCAATATGCTTATGCGGGTCGAGCAGATCGAGGTCTTCGACAGCATCAACGTTCCGGCGGCTGATTTCTTCAAATACTACCGGCTGTCGCCCGAAAGCGGCTCGATCAATTCCCCTGCTATCCTTCCCCGGATCTTTGCCTGTGGCAAACCGACCGTAGTCTATGAACCGGAAAGCCGCAGCGAAATGATGTGGGCGGCTCCCTCAGAAGACGGCAGCCTGGAATTAGTCAGGTCAGTAGCTCTTTATGGCGACGAATGGGATCAGCCTGTATCAGTCGGAGCTCATCTCGGCGAAGGCGGAGATGCCAACTATCCGTTCCTGATGTCTGACGGCATCACGCTCTACTATGCCAACAACGGCGAAAACTCGCTCGGCGGCTATGACATCTTCATCACCCGCAGCAGCGACAGCGAGTTTCTCCAGCCGCAGAACCTCGGAATGCCATACAACTCCCCATACAATGACTATATGCTTGCCATCGACGAGAATACAGGCATAGGCTGGTGGGCTACCGACCGCAATCAGCTACCAGACTCGGTGACTATATATCTGTTTGTTCCCTCGGAGGTCAGACGCAATATCGATGTCAATGCTCCCGACCTCAGGCAGCGAGCCCTGCTGAGCTCGATTGCACTTACTCAGACCAAAGGAGCCGACTACGACAGACTCCGGTCGGCGCTCGACCGGATAACCAGCTCTGCATCTTCGCTTGCACGCCAATGTACATTCTATATGCCCGACGGGCGGTTAATCACCCGCATCGAGCAGCTGTCCAACCGCGACGCCCGCGCTGCCCTCCGGCAGTATATCGACCTTCAGGCCGGAATAGATGCCGACGCCGCCGAACTCAGCAGGCTCCGCCAAGCCTATGCTGACGGCGACTCCAATGTCAGGATCGACATCATATCAATCGAAAACCGCGCCACCGGCGACCGCGAAGCCCTCAAACGCGCGGCCAACGAAGTTATAGCCTGCGAGCTTGGAGAGTAATCCCACTATATCATACTTATATAAACCATTTATCATTATCATTAAATGACACTGTTTCTTGCCTCGATAGGCATACTTATTGCAGGTTATTTCCTATATGGCCTGCTGATAGAAAAGATATTCGGTGTAGACCCCAAGAATCTGACGCCGGCATATTCAAGGCGCGACGATATCGACTACACTCCGATGTCGACCTGGAAGGTCTTCCTGATCCAGTTTCTCAACATAGCCGGACTGGGGCCTATATTCGGTGCCATCATGGGCGTGATGTTCGGACCGGCAGCCTTTCTGTGGATCGTGTTCGGCACAATCCTTGCCGGGGGCGTCCACGATTTCATCTCGGCCATGATATCGATGCGTGCAGGCGGCGTCTCGTTACCGGAGATTGTCGGTCATGAGCTTGGCGGCACGGTCAAGCAAGTGATGAGAATATTCTCTATCCTGCTGCTGGTGCTTGTGGGGGCGGTATTCGTAGTCAATCCCGCAGATATACTTGCCGGAATGACTCCCGACTATATGGACAGACTTGTATGGATAATAATCATATTCGCCTATTACATCCTCGCCACGCTGCTCCCGATCGACAAACTGATAGGAAACCTCTACCCTGTCTTCGGTCTGACCCTGCTGTTTATGGCAGCCGGACTCCTTGTTATTCTTATCTTCGGGGATGTCACGATCCCTGACGGTCTCGGCGAAGGCCTTCACTCGCGTCACGGAGATGGCAGCCCGATCTTCCCGATGATGTTCGTCTCTATAGCCTGCGGCGCGATATCCGGCTTCCACGCCACACAGTCGCCGATGATGGTGCGATGCCTTAAGAATGAGAAGTATGCGCGCCCGATCTTCTACGGAGCAATGGTAGCCGAAGGCCTTGTGGCACTTATCTGGGCAGCTGCCGCCATAGCTTTCACCGGAGGCTATCAGCAGCTCTTTGACGCCATACCGCAAGGAGGTACCCCATCACCGCTTGTGAAAGAAATATCCATCACATGGCTCGGAAGCGTCGGAGGCGTACTTGCCCTGATCGGAGTAATAGCCGCCCCTATCACTACGGGCGACACGGCTCTGCGCAGCGCACGGCTTATTGCTGCCGATTTCCTGAAATTCGATCAGAAAAAACTTCTGCGCCGCCTTCTGCTTTCACTTCCGATCTTCATCCTTGCAGGTGTGGTGATGCTTATCAATTTCAAGATCCTGTGGCGCTACTTCGCGTGGTGCAATCAGACGCTGGCCGTCTTTACCCTATGGGCTGCTACCGTCTATCTCGCCCGACACAAAAAGGCATATATCGTCACGTTGCTGCCCGCGATGTTCATGAGCGCCGTCTCTGTGAGTTATCTGCTCTGCGCCGAACGCCCGGAAGGACTCGGACTGTCTGTCGGCATCTCCGTCGCCATCGGTTCTGCCGCGGCTGTAGCGCTGACATTCGTGGTGCTGATGTATATTCATCGCATCAACAGCGGAAAGCTCAAACGTAAATTCGACTATTAATCCATTTATTCCAATATGGTACGTAAATCAATCTTAGCCCTCGCAGCAGCCGCATCGGTCTTGTCGGCTTCTGCCGAAGGTTATCAGGTAAATACACTCAGTGCGCGCCAGCTCGGCATGGGTCACACCGGCACAGGACAGCATCTCGGTGGCGAAAGTATGTTCTTTAACCCGGCCGGTCTCGGATTCCTTGACAAACAGGTAGAAGTAGGCGGATCATTCACAGGCATTTTCGCCACAGCAAAAGCGACCCTCGCAGACGGTATGACCTACAAAACCGCCAACGACCCCTCGACTCCGATCATGGTCAACGCCGCATTCTCAATAAACGACAATCTCAAGGCCGGACTTTCATTCTACACGCCATACGGGAGCGGCATCAACTGGACCGACAACTGGCCAGGCGCAATCATGAGCCAGAGCGTCAGTCTCAAAGTATTCACTCTGCAGCCCACATTCTCATGGCGCATCTCCGACCGAGTGTCGGTAGGTGCCGGTCTGACTATTAGCTGGGGTTCGGTCAATCTCCACAAGGGGCTAGTCGTACCCTCTACGGCCGACATAATGCTCGGAGCACTCGCTTCAGCCGGCCTGCTCACCGACCCTCTTTATTATAATGGGGTGATGCCGGCCTCGATCGCACTGGAAGGGAAGTCGTCCGTAGCCTGCGGAGTCAATGTAGGAGTGATGTATGATATCACTGACCGGCTGACCGTCGGAGCCTCATTCCGCTCTAAAGTAAAGATGAGTGTGGATGCTGGTCTGGCAGCTATCAACTATTCCGACATTCAGGCCGAGCAGCTACTTGCAGAGCTGAACGTCCTGAACTCGACAAATTTCGCTGCTTCGATGCCCTGCCCCTATGTGTTTTCAATGGGACTCTCATGGAAACCGGCCTCACGGCTTACGCTTGCAGCGGATGCACGTCTGACCGGATGGAATGCCTACAAGTCGCTCGATATTTCATTTCTTGACGACCGCTGCGCGGCCTATAACCAGCATATCGAAAAGAACTACAGGAACTGCTGGAGTGTGTCAGTCGGTGGCGAGTATGCTGTCACCGGGCGCTTTGACGCCCGCATAGGCCTGATGGTAGATACATCTCCCATCTCCCACACTCACTACAACCCGGAGACTCCAGGCATGACGAAACTTGAACCCACGCTCGGATTCACCTTCCGTCCGCTCGAAAATTTCTCCATCGACTGTGGCATGATGTATGTGGCCGGTCTTGGGGTCAACGGCGCATCATGCTCTTATCCGGACCTTCTTGCCGCCAAGATCAACCAGAACTTCGGCACATCGCTCCCCATGACCGGGACATTTACCGCCGACTATAAGGTACACGCATTCATTCCGTCAATCGGACTTCGCTATGCATTTTAAAAGACTGATATAAACATATGGTCGACTTCCTGTCTTTCTTAGGCGGCAGCCGCCGCTACACGCTGCACAGTCACACCGAGTTCTGCGACGGCAGAGCCCAGATGGAGGCTTTTGCCCGTCAGGCTGTCGCCGACAGCTTCACCCACTACGGATTCACCCCCCACTCTCCTATACCGATCGTCTCGCCATGCAATATGCTCCGCGACAATGTGGAACGCTATCTGGCCGAAGTGGAGCGGATACGCCGCGACCATGCCGGTAAGGGGGTGACTTTCCTCGCGGGGATGGAGATCGACTATCTGGGCGACCACTGGGGACCAGCCTCTGACTATTTCCGGGAGCTGCCGCTTGACTACAGTATAGGCTCAGTACACTTCATACCCTCGCAGGACGGCGTGCCGGTCGATATCGACGGCCGCTTCGAGTCGTTCAGACGCAAGATGACCGAACACTTCCGCGACGATATCCGCTATGTGGTGGAAAAATTCTACGAGCAATCGATCCGTATGGTCGAGGCAGGAGGCTTCGACATCCTCGGCCACCTCGACAAAGTGGGACACAACTCCAGCCACTATTCACCCGGCATCGAGAGCGAAAGCTGGTATCAGGCGCTTGCCGACGAACTCGCCGACAAGGTGATAGACTGCGGGGTCACAGTCGAACTCAACACCAAGGCACGCCGCGAGCACGGCAGATTCTTTCCATCGGAGCGGTTACTACGACGCCTCGTAGCCGTCGGTGTCCCGATAATAGTGAACAGCGACGCCCACGTTCCGGCTCTGATAGACGCATCCCGCCAGGAAGCATTCGACCTTCTTGACTCGATAAGGAGAGAAATTACGAAATAAAACAAGTTTTTGAAAAAATTGACGGGAGTTGTTGCAAAACGCTCCCGTCGCCGTCTTATAAGTGAAATGAATCAGGATTTCCTCACATCGGCTTTCAGGCGCCTGCACTCCCGACTTCTTGCCGGGTCGCGCCGGCTTATAGGCGACGACGAGGCAGCCGACGCCCTTCAGGAGGCTTTTGTAAGGCTGTGGGGCAGGCGCACCGACATCCGCGAAAAGTCGCAAGCCGAGGGAATGCTGATCACGACCGTCCGCCGCCTGACTATCGACAGTCTGAGACGCACGGGGAAGCTGACCTCGAAGGAGGAGATACCCGAAGCAGATCCGCCGCCGGAAGATACCCTGCCTGACCTCTACGAACAGGTCAGCGCAATCATAGCAGAGAAACTCAGCGGGCGCGACCGCGAGATCCTGCTGAGACGAGACCGCGACGGATGGGAATTTGATGAGATCGCCGAGCATTTCGGCCTGAGCGAAGGAAACGTGAGACTGATAGTCTCGCGGGCTCGAAAAACAGTAAGAACTATTTACACAAACAGACATGGATAACAACACCAACCGACTTGAAAAGCTCATAGAGCGCTACTTCGATGCCATGACAACTATCGAGGAGGAACGCGAGCTCGCCCGGCTGCTGGCAGGCACTAACGCCACCTCGGAGCTGATCGAACAGGCGCGGGCGGTGATGGGCTACGCTGCGGCGTCCCGTAAAGTCATGACTCGGCAGCGGCGGTCGCCCGGACTTCGCTTCGCCCGCAAAGCCATGCAGATAGCGGCATCGCTGGCTCTCGTCGTGGGAGGGTCGGCTCTCGCCATAAAATACAGCTCCCAGAGAGCCGAAGCGGCGCCACGCTGTGTGGCCTATGTCAACTCCGTGCGAATCACTGATGAAGCAGCGATCAGACAGATGGCCCTCGAAGAGCTACAGGCTGCCATGTCCGTCTCCATAGAGTTTGATAATCATAACAAGCAGATGATGACCGATGTGACCAAGGCATCAAATGAAATCACAGAAATAATTCATAACTTATAGATATGAGACTTCGCATTTTACTACCGCTAATCTGTCTGACAGCGATCTGTCATCTGGCCGCATCGGCTCAGAAAAAGCTGAATACCGACGAATTCTTCACGATGAAATTTCAGGACAAGGAGGGCGTGACCGCTGTAGAAATCCAGGGAAATGTATTCGCGGAATGGGGAAACATGATCACATTGTTCAAGAGCCTTAAAGTAAGCAATCCGAAGGATATAGAGAGAATCGAAAAGGCCGTCAAGCAGGATGTAGCCAACGCTACCGCGCGCACATCGTCGATGAGCAACGGCCGGCTTCTCTACATCTGGTATGCGCTACCGCCAGTCCAAAAGGATATCAACAGGTATATAATATATGTGCACCGGCCGGACAATGCGGCCACGCTTATCTATATGGAAGGAAAACTCATACCCCAGCAATTCAAAAAATACATCTTAGAGAAATATGCGCCCGTGCAGGATCTGACTTCAGAAATCATCTATTAAATGAATCTCAGTATGAAACGAAATTTATCCATAGGACTTGCCCTACTGGCAGCCGCTACGGCATCAGCTCAAAGTGAACATCTTACAGCTGACACGCTTAAGACCATATCCAACGCAGAAAACATCACAATCACACGGTCGGGCAATCAGACCGTAATCCGCGCCCTTCAGCCTAACGAGAATAAAGGCGGAGGAACCCTATTTACCTATACGGTTACCGAAGAGCCCGATTCAATGCTTGACAGACTGACCCAGCTTGAATCCATCCAGGACGAGAAGAATGCAGGAGAGATATTCCGGCTCCCGTTTGCTACTGACAAGGGGCGCCACACTGACAAGCCTTTCAAGACTTCGAGGTTCATCACCGGCGCGAGATATATCTACTGGGGATGGAATTTCAACTACGACTACAAAGGTGGTACAAAAAACTGCTTTGAATACAGCATCGCCGACCTGATCGGCGTCGAATGGGAGACATCCCGCCACACGCGCCTCGGTTTCGGACTCGGATTCGGCTTGCAGCGCGTCACCACTGCCGACCACCGGCTGTTTGCCACCGAAGGGGATGTCCTCACCATCGAAGGGCTGCCAGAAGGAGTGGATCATGAGTTCTCACGTCTGGACAACTGGCGCATCCAGCTCCCTCTCTACTGGCGTCAGCGGCTCACAGGAAGCTTCGGCATCTCGCTCGCCGCCATAGCCAACTTCAATGTCTACTCATCGGCAAAAAACCGTTTCAGCATAGACAAGACTACTTACACTGAGACTATCACCGGTCTGCGCCAGCGGCTGCTGACCTGCGACGTGATGGCGACAGTAGGATTTGTCGATGCTATCGGAGTCTATGTGAAATGGAGTCCCGCATCAACCTTCAGCCGTGAATACGGCCCGTCGTTCAAAACTATATCTGTAGGTATCACCCTTAACTTCTAAACGTCATGAAACCGCATTATATATCGCTTGCATTAGCAATCCTGCCTATCGCTGCATCTGCCGCCGGCAAAGAGTCAGCCGACACTCTCATCTCCGTAGAGAAACCCTCCACTCTCGTAATTACTGAAAATGCGCAAGGCATCTCGGTATCTATCCTGCCACATGACGGAGAGACGCCGTCAACACTCGACATAGCTGAATATCGCAGTGGTCAGGCCATCTCGACCGAACAGCAGAACTCGTCATATTTTACACTCAATGCCGGTGATGGCGGCGCGGTATTTAAAACGTCTTCACACTGGAACGTTGTCTCCAACGGCCTGATTATAGGGCTCGTCAATCCGATGGGACAGCCTGAGAACTTCGGACTGCAATGGGCCAAATCATTTGAAATAGGCTGGCTCAACACCCTCGCCGTCAGATACAGCCATCGCGGAGCAGCACTTTCGCTCGGTATCGGCCTGGACTGGCGTAACTACAAGACCACAACAACCGGCCATCGCTATATGCCGGATTCAGCAACGGGTATCGCAACCGCTCCCTATCCCGAAGGAGCTACCCACGGTTCATCGCGCATCAAGATATTCAGCCTCGGATTCCCGCTGCTCTATACACAGAAATTCGGTAAATCGGGAATGGCCGTCACTGCCGGTGCGATTCTCAACCTTAACACCCACGGATCGCTTCTAACGAAATATACCGACTCCAAGGGACATGAATGGGAGGAGTATTCCACGGCCATCAGCCGCCGGCGCGTCAGCTGCGACATTTTCGGCGCACTGACATTCTACAAAGGGTGCGGACTCTATGTGCGCTACTCGCCGCAATCCGTGCTGAAAGGACCGGGAGTGCCCGACTTTCATCCCCTGTCAGTTGGCTTGACGCTCTTCCTCTGATTTAATACATTTTTATGAGATAATAATTGAGAAAATTCGCTACATTTGCACAAAGAAATCAAACAACAAAAACAAACATAAGACTATGGCAAAAAAAGCACTTCTCATGATTCTCGACGGATGGGGCATCGGCAACCATTCGAAGAGCGACGTCATCTACTGCACACCCACCCCCTACTGGGACTCACTTCTGGCCAACTATCCTCACTCACAGCTTCAGGCGAGCGGCGAAAATGTAGGTCTGCCCGACGGTCAGATGGGAAACTCGGAAGTAGGCCACCTCAACATCGGTGCAGGACGCGTGCTCTATCAGGATCTCGTGAAAATAAATAAAGCCATCAAAGACGGCAGCATCAAGGACAATCCCGAGATAAAGGACGCTTTCGGATACGCCAAGAACAGCGGCAAAGCCATTCACTTCATGGGTCTTACCAGCAACGGCGGCGTGCATTCCTCACTCGAACACCTCTATGCCCTCTGCGACATAGCTAAAGAATATGGCCTTGAAAAGGTCTACATCCATTGCTTCATGGACGGCCGTGACACCGACCCCCACAGCGGTAAAGGATTTATCGAAGAACTCGAAGCCCACTGCAAGAAGTCGGCCGGCGTGATAGCCTCAATCATCGGCCGATTCTACGCGATGGACCGCGACAAGCGCTGGGAGCGTGTCAAAGTGGCCTACGACCTGCTCGTCAAGGGCGAGGGCAAACAGGCAGACGACATGATAAAGGCCATGCAGGAAAGCTATGATGACGATGTGACCGACGAATTCATCAAGCCCATCAACAACGCCACCGTAGACGGTACAATCAAGCCCGACGACGCCGTAATTTTCTTCAACTACCGCAACGACCGCGCCAAGGAGCTCACCACCGTACTGACACAGAAAGATATGCCCGAAGACGGCATGCACACCATCCCCGGCCTGCGCTACTACTGCATGACCCCCTACGACTCTTCATTCACCGGCGTCCACATCCTCTTCGACAAGGAAAATGTGGGCAACACTATAGCAGAATACCTGTCAGGGCTCAACAAGAAGCAGCTCCACATCGCCGAGACCGAAAAATATGCCCACGTGACATTCTTCTTCAACGGCGGCCGCGAAGCTCCCTTCGAAGGTGAGGATCGTATCCTCGTCCCCTCACCCAAGGTAGCCACCTACGACCTCAAGCCCGAGATGAGCGCCTACGAAGTCAAGGACAAACTTGTAGCAGCTATCAACGAGGAAAAGTATGACTTCATCGTGGTCAACTTCGCCAACGGCGACATGGTAGGCCACACGGGCGTCTATGAAGCTATCGAAAAGGCTGTCAAAGCTGTTGATACCTGCGTTCACGATGTAGTCGAGGCCGCCAAGAAAAACGACTATGAGGTAATCATCATAGCCGACCACGGCAACGCCGACAACGCAGTCAATCCTGACGGCACGCCCAACACAGCCCACTCGCTCAACCCCGTGCCCTTCGTCTACGTCACAGCCAACAAGAATGCCAAGGTCAAAGACGGCATACTCGCCGACGTAGCTCCCTCGCTGCTCCACATCCTCGGCCTTCCCCAGCCCGCCGAGATGACCGGTCACGATCTGATAGCCGACTAGCCACAATCATACATAAAACCCTTGCCCTCACCCTCGCCATCACCGGCGGGGGTGATCTGTGCTAAAGCAACGTCTGCTAAAAGCAAGTGCTGGGAGGGCGTGTCATTATGGACAACTACAGACAATCGTCAGCATCCGGAGTCCTGACTGTACAATAATTGAATGTCGGTAACGCGATATGATGACTACTTACTCCAACACATTCTCACAATATCCCACTAAATAAGCCATCTATCCTCCCTGGCGGCAGTGAATAAGTAAGCCTTTCAACAACCATGCGCAATCCGCGAAAAAAGTCGTTGTGATAGCCGACGTCAGCAACCACCCTATTGCCGACGCCGTCTGAACCGTCGGAAAACCAGACACAGAAAAAAAGAAAAAAATGATTGTATAATATTTGAAAAATTTGTAATTTTGATTTAGGAAATGCAGAAAGGTCTTTTTTAATCCTCTGCGGAATGAAATCAAAAGCAAAAATGATATTTCGAAACTAATCACAATAGATACAATCAAAAGATAAACAGACTTACTTAGTAAAACATGACAAACAATAACGACTTCCGCAATTATGCCGTAAAGCATCTGGGTATGAACGGTCTGGCACTTGACCAATACTCAAAAGCGGCTAATGCAGCCATAACCTCAAGCTACATCTCCCCGACCATCATCGAAGAGCGTCAGCTCAATGTAGCACAGATGGACGTGTTCTCACGCCTGATGATGGACCGCATCATTTTCCTCGGAACCGACGTCAATGACTACACAGCCAATGTGATCCAGGCGCAGCTCCTCTATCTCGACTCTGCCGATCCCGGCAAGGATGTATCGATCTACATCAACTCTCCCGGCGGCTCGGTTTATGCCGGACTGGGCATCTATGACACCATGCAGTATATCTCGAGCGACGTCGCAACTATCTGTACCGGCATGGCCGCATCTATGGCTGCCGTGCTGCTCGTAGCGGGAGAAAAGGGGAAGCGCTTCGCTTTGAAACACTCCCGCGTGATGATCCATCAGCCGATGGGTGGCGCCCAGGGTCAGGCCAGCGACATCGAAATCACTGCCCGCGAGATACAGAAACTCAAGAAAGAACTTTACACAATCATATCCGACCATTCGGGTCAGCCTTTCGACAAGGTAGAGCGCGACAGCGACCGCGACTACTGGATGACCGCCGAAGAGGCTCTCCAATACGGCATGATCGATCAGGTTCTCGCTAAGGCAAAACACTAATGGCAAAAAAGAACATACAGAAATGCTCCTTTTGTGGCCGTCCGGCAAATATGTCGGAGGTGTTGATACCGTCGGCTACTGAAAACGACACGTTCATCTGTGCCGAATGCGCCGACCAGATCCACGATCTTCTCGCTTCATACCGTCACGAGACATCGGCCGGTGTAGCGAAAACAGCTGAGAACGGCATGACGATGGACTCCGTGCCGACTCCCCGCGAGATCAAGGAATTTCTTGACAAATATGTCGTAGGTCAGGAATCAGCCAAGCGCTTTCTGTCCGTAGCCGTCTACAACCACTACAAGCGACTGTCTCAGCCCACAGACGACGATGTCGACATTGAGAAGAGCAATGTCATCATGGTAGGGCATACCGGTACGGGCAAGACACTGCTTGCCAAGACTATCGCCCGGCTGCTCGACGTGCCCTTCACCATCGTCGACGCCACTGTGCTGACTCAGGCCGGCTATGTGGGCGAAGATATCGAGAGTCTGCTTACGCGCCTGCTTCAGGTAGCCGACTATGATGTCAAGAAAGCCGAACGCGGCATCGTCTTCATTGATGAAATCGACAAAATAGCCCGTAAGGGCGACAATCCGTCGATCACGCGAGACGTCAGCGGCGAAGGTGTGCAGCAGGGTTTGCTCAAGCTGCTTGAAGGCTCGATCGTCAATGTTCCGCCCCAGGGTGGCCGTAAGCACCCTGAGCAGCGCATGATCCAGGTTGACACGAAAAATATCCTCTTCATCTGCGGCGGTGCTTTCGACGGCATAGAGAAGAAGATCGCCCAGCGACTGAACACGCACGCCGTAGGCTACACGACAGGCTCCAAGAACAAGCGTGTAGACCGCGAGAACTTCCTGGAATACGTGGCACCGCAGGATCTGAAGTCATTCGGCCTCATCCCGGAGATAATCGGCCGTCTGCCGATCCTGACCCATCTGGAGCCGCTCGACCGCGAAGCCCTGCGCAAGGTGCTGACCGAGCCTAAGAACGCGATCACACGCCAGTATGAGAAACTTTTCAAGATGGACGGTGTCAGACTGACATTCGAGCCTGACGCGCTTGACCTGATCGTTGACACGGCCGTCGAGAACAAGCTCGGCGCCCGCGGCCTGCGCGGCATAGTCGAGCAGGTCATGATGGACTCCATGTTTGAAATTCCCAAAAGCAAAGTAAAAAAATTCAATGTCACACGCGACTATGTGGCAGAGAAACTATCAACTGCAAAAATAGATACAATAACGGAATAATATCATAACCACTTTTTCAGCCTCTCCCCTCCTCTATGACTACCAGACAGCAACTTGCCGCAGCTCTGAAGCACCACTTCGGCTTCGATACCTTCAAAGGTAATCAGGAAGCTATCATGCACTCCCTGCTTGATGGCCACGACACCTTTGTTCTGATGCCTACCGGGGGAGGCAAGTCGCTCTGCTATCAGTTGCCGGCACTGCTGATGGAAGGGACAGCCATCGTCATCTCACCGCTGATCGCCCTGATGAAGAATCAGGTCGACGCCATGCGCAATTTCAGCGAGGACAACGGCGTAGCTCACTTCATCAACTCGTCGCTCAACAAGGCAGCCATAGATCAGGTAAAGGCCGACATAATGAGTGGCAAAACCAAGCTGCTATACGTCGCTCCGGAGTCGCTGACGAAAGAAGACAATATCGAATTCCTCAAAACAGTTACCATATCATTCTACGCTATCGACGAAGCTCACTGCATCTCGGAATGGGGGCATGACTTCCGCCCGGAATACCGGCGCATACGTCCGATAATCAACGAGATATGTCGGCGTCCTATAATCGCGCTCACGGCTACCGCCACTCCCAAAGTGCAGCACGACATCCAGAAAAACCTGTCGATGCAGGATGCCAATGTCTTCAAGTCATCCTTCAACCGCACGAATCTCTACTACGAAGTACGTCCGAAGACATCAGCCATTGATAAAGAGATAATCAAATACATCAAGAACAATCCCGACAAGTCAGGCATTATCTACTGTCTGAGCCGCAAGAAGGTGGAAGAGCTCGCCGAGACGCTCCGCGTCAACAACATAAAGGCTCTCGCCTACCACGCCGGGATGGACTCCGCGACGCGCTCGGCCAATCAGGACTCCTTCCTGCTCGAGCAGACCGACATAATCGTAGCTACCATCGCTTTCGGCATGGGCATCGACAAACCGGATGTAAGATTTGTCATCCACTACGATATGCCGAAATCGCTCGAAGGGTACTATCAGGAGACGGGACGTGCCGGACGCGACGGCGGCGAAGGACAATGCATTACATTCTATTCTGCCAAAGACCTCCGTAAGATGGAGAAATTCATGCAGGGGAAGCCTTTGGCCGAGCAGGAAATCGGGCGTCAGCTCCTGGCCGAAACCTCAGCGTACGCCGAATCGTCGGTGTGCCGCAGGAAATCGCTACTGCACTACTTCGGAGAAGAGTTTCATGATGACAACTGTGGTAACTGCGACAACTGTTTAAATCCTAAAAAACAAGTGGAAGCAAAAGACGACTTATGCGCAGTCATCGAGACTGTCGCAGCTCTCAAAGAAAAATTCAAAGCTGAATACATCATCGACATCCTCCGCGGAAAGTCGACAGCCGAAGTCAAATCATACGGTCATGAAGACCTCGAGAACTTCGGTGTACTGCAGAAATCTGACGAACGCTATCTCAACACAGTGATCCGTCAGGCCATTATCTCCGGCTACCTTGACCGCGACATCGAGAATTTCGGCATAATAAAAATTACCGACAAGGGAAAACACTTCCTCAAGTCGCCTGTCTCGTTCAAGATCGTCGAGGACAATGACTTCTCGGTCGAGGAAGAGGAAGCTCCCGTCAAGAGCGGCGCTTCGTGTGCCGTTGACCCCGAGCTCTATTCCATCCTGAAGGATCTCCGCAAAAAGACCGCCAAGAAGCTCGACCTGCCACCCTACGTCATCTTCCAGGATCCGTCGCTCGAAGCTATGGCGACCACCTACCCCATCACAATGGAAGAGCTTCAGAACATCACAGGCGTCGGTGCCGGCAAGGCAAAACGCTACGGCGAAGACTTCCTGAAGGTAATCAAAGCCCATGTCGAGGAGAATGAAATCGTCCGGCCGGAGGATCTGCGTGTCCGCACAGTGCCCAATAAGAGCCGCCTGAAGATCTCTATCATCCAGGCTATCGACCGAAAGATAGCCCTTGACGAGCTTGCTAATTCTAAAGGCCTTGAGTTTGACGAACTGCTTGACGAAGTCGAGGCTATAGTCTACTCCGGCACAAAAATCAATATCTCATACTTCCTGAATGAGATAATGGACGACGACCGACAGGCTGATATTTTCGAATACTTCAAGGAAAGCGACTCCGACGATCTCAACGAGGCCTTCAAGGAACTCGGCCGCGAATTCTCGGAAGAGGAAATCAGACTTGTACGCATCAAGTTCCTGTCCGAACTCGGCAACTGATCCGATTACCTTCGCACCATATACGAACACTTTATAATAGACCGCACCAGAGAGATGAAAATAATAGACTACCGCCATGTCGACATAGCCCGCCGGGAGCATCTTGTGCTATCCGACGTCACATTCAGCCTCGATGAAGGCGAGTTTGTCTATCTCATAGGCAGCGTGGGCTCGGGCAAGAGCAGCCTGCTGAAATCGCTCTATGCCGAAGTACCGATAGCTCACGGCGACGCCCGCATAATGGGCTACACCCTCAACGGCATACCGGCGAAATATGTACCATATCTGCGGCGCATGATCGGCATCGTATTCCAGGACTTCCAGCTGCTGAGCGACCGTTCGGTATATGACAATCTGCTCTTCGTGCTCAAAGCCACAGGCTGGAGCGACAAGGCACAGACCGACGAGCGAATACGCGAAGTCCTCAGCGAGGTAGGCATGGAGACAAAGTGCTACAAGATGCCCCATGAGTTGTCGGGCGGCGAGCAACAGCGTGTAGTCATAGCCCGCGCCCTGCTCAACAGTCCACGACTCATTATCGCCGACGAGCCGACAGCCAACCTTGACCCGGCGACAGGCGAACTGATCACCAACCTGCTGCTCCGTATCGCCCGGCAAGGGACAGCCGTGCTGATGGCCACCCACAACCTACTGATCGTCGAACAGCATCCGGCGCGCGTCCTGCGATGCGAGAAAGGCCGAATCCATGATGACGGTATCGTTAATTACTGACAATTAATAAGATTAACTCCACTCATAACTAATGAAAGTACTCAAATTTGGCGGAACATCCGTAGGAAGCGCGCACCGCATCAAAGACGTAGCCGAACTGATCACCAACCGCGGGAAAAACATTGTAGTCCTGTCAGCAATGGCCGGTACGACCAATTCCCTGCTTGAAATATCCGACTATCTCCACAAGCGCAACATTCCTGCCGCTAAAGAGGTCATCAACAATCTCGAACTCAAGTATGAGCAGGTAGTCGACGAACTGTATGAATCCGACGAGACCAAACTGCTTGCTTCCAACGATATCCGCGAATGCTTCAGCTATATCCGCTCGTTCTGCCAGGACAATTTCACGCTGTTTGAGGAAAAAGAGGTTGTCTCCCGAGGCGAAATAATGTCGACCACGCTGATGTATTACTATCTGCGCGAGCGCGACGTCAATGTGACTGTACTGCCCGCGCTCGACTTCATGCGTACCGACAAGAACTCCGAGCCCGACATGCCCTATATCAAGCAGAAACTTGAAAGCCTGCTTGAACGCAACACGAAAGCATCGCTCTACCTGACGGAAGGCTATATATGCCGCAATTCATACGGAGAGATTGACAATCTACGCCGCGGCGGCAGCGACCTGACAGCTTCCGTGATCGGCGCGGCCCTCGGTGCCGAGGAGATAGAGATATGGACCGACATAGATGGAATGCACAACAACGATCCGCGCTATGTCGAAGGGACACGCCCTGTCTCCGAACTCCACTTCGAAGAGGCAGCCGAGCTTGCCTACTTCGGAGCCAAGATCCTCCACCCGACCTGTGTGCTTCCCGCCAAACTTAACAACATACCGGTACGCCTGCTCAACACGATGGATCCGAAAGCATCCGGGACCGTCATATACAACGCGCTCCCGTCACACACCATCAAGGCTGTCGCTGCCAAAGACGACATAACGGCCATAAAAATAAAATCGAGCCGCATGCTTCTGGCCTACGGATTCCTGCGCAAAGTATTCGAGATATTCGAAGAGCACAAGACCGCTATCGACATGATCGCGACATCGGAAGTCGGTGTCTCGGTGACTGTTGACTCCACAAAGGAGCTCGATCATATAGTTGACGACCTGAAGAAATTCGGAACAGTAAGCGTTGACCCCGATATGGTGATCATCTGCGTCGTCGGCGACCTCGAATGGCATAACACCGGCTTCGAAAGCCGCGCGCTCGAAGCTCTCCGTGACATTCCGGTCCGCATGATATCTTATGGTGGAAGCAATTATAACATCTCATTCCTCATCAGCAAAAACGATAAAATCAGAGCTCTCAACGCCCTTAGCGACAAGCTCTTCAAATAAACGCCAACGTCTACAATCCCGATGATACTCCCGACTGCCGAGCTGCTTGACCGCATACCGACCCCGGTATATTTCTACGACCTCGACCTACTTGAAGCTACGCTCAAGGCTCTTACCGAAGCCGCAGGAACCGATCAGCGCTTCCGTGTCCATTATGCCATAAAGGCCAATCCACGCCCACAGCTGCTCGATATAATCAAGAGCTACGGTCTCGGAGCCGACTGCGTAAGCGGCAATGAAGTCACGGCAGCTATCGAAGCGGGATTCGAGCCCGGGAAAATCTTTTTTGCCGGTGTCGGCAAGACCGACGAAGAGATACTGACAGCACTGCACGCGGGTATCGGATGCTTCAATGTAGAATCCGAACAGGAGCTATACGTCATCGACGACTTTGCCCGCGAAGAGATGATGACAGCCAATATAGCACTTCGCGTCAACCCGGAAATCGACGCCCACACACACCGATATATCACGACCGGCCTGAGCGAGAACAAATTCGGCATCCCGATGTCGCAGCTCGACAGAATTGTCGGCATCGCGCTCAGGCTCAAAGGATGCCGCCTCATGGGGCTGCACTTCCACATCGGCTCTCAGATCCGTAACTTCGACAGTTTCAAACTTCTGTGCGAGCGTATAAACGCGCTGACATCACACTTCGACCGCAAAGGAATTCATTTTTCAAGTATCAATGTAGGAGGCGGCCTGGGTATCGACTACGACAATCCGGACAGCGAACCGATTCCGCCGTTCAGCGACTACTTCAGGATATTCCGCGAAAATCTCAATCTCGCCGCTGACCAGACTCTACACTTCGAGCTGGGACGCTCCGTCACCGGTCAATGTGCCGCCCTGATCTCAAAGGTACTATATATAAAGGAGGGTGACACACGACGCTTTGCCATAATAGATGCCGGAATGACCGATCTGATCCGCCCGGCTCTCTATCAGGCTACCCATACCATTGTCGCAATAGACAAACCGGCCGATGCTCCCGTCATGAAATACGATGTCGTAGGGCCGGTCTGCGAGTCAAGTGATGTCTTTGCTACCGATGTGGCGCTCCCTGAGCTACGCCGTGGTGATTATGTAGCCATAATGAGTGCCGGCGCCTACGGAGAGGCCATGGCATCCCGATACAATCTGCGAGATCTACCCGAGGCCGTCTTCTCGATATAATTCAACTATTAATTAAATAAACAATTTAAATTATGGTATTACAACGCTGGCAGTCAGTCTATCTACTCGTTGCTGTTTTCGCAATGATTCTGGCCTGCATCCTCCCCTTCGGAGCTATCGTAGCCGACGGAACCACTATCACTAAACTCATGGCCGCCGACTATCCCGTGCTACTCACGCTCAACATCCTTATCGGCATTATTCTCGTAATTGACATCTTCATGTACAAAAACCTGCGTAGCCAGAAGATGGTTGCCGCTGTAGCCGCACTGCTCTGCATCGCCTCGCTCATCACCCAGGTACTGATACTCACACACAACGAAGCTCCATTCGCCCTGGTATGGAACGGCTCTATCATCGCCACATTCTGCGCGTTTGTATGCGCCCTGATGGCCCGTTACAATATGACCCGCGACGAGAAGATACTCAAGAGCTACGACCGACTTCGTTAAGACATTATCTGTCAAGCTTTCCGAAGCTTAGGAGCAAGATATTTCCATGTGTACCCCCGGGCAGTCTCAACGATCTGTTCGGGGGTTCCTGTAGCCACCACCTCGCCGCCGGCATCGCCCCCCTCGGGGCCTATGTCGATGACATGATCGGCACACTTGACGACATCCATGTTGTGCTCGATAATCAAGACGGTATGACCGTTGGCAATAAGCCTGCTGAACGAATCAAGCAGCTTGTTGATATCATGGAAATGAAGCCCGGTGGTCGGTTCGTCGAAAATGAAGAGCGTAGGCTCCATACGCTCATTTGACAGATAATAGGCGAGCTTGACACGCTGATTTTCGCCACCGGACAGGGTCGATGACGACTGACCGAGCTTGATATAGCCTAACCCTACATCCTGGAGAGGCTGGAGCCGCTTCACAATGCGGCGCTCTATGGTGCCGTTGACCTCAGAAAAGAATTCAATCGCCTGATTGACTGTCATATTCAACACATCGTTGATATTCTTATCCCGATATCTTACATCAAGCACCTCCGGCTTAAAGCGCTGACCGTGACACGCTTCACAGGGAATGGTGATATCCGCCATAAACTGCATCTCGATCGTTATCGTGCCCTCTCCTTTGCATTCCTCGCATCGTCCCCCTTCGGCATTAAACGAAAAGGTCGAAGGGGTGAATCCCATGACTTTCGACGCCTGCTGGTCTGCATACAGGTAGCGTATCTCATCGTAAGCCTTCAGATATGTCGCGGCATTGGAGCGGGTCGACTTGCCGATGGGATTCTGGTCGACAAACTCCACTGCCCTGATACGGGAAACATCGCCGCCGAGCGATTTGAAGGCTCCGGGCGCATCGGTTGGCTCTCCGAGCTGCCTCAGAAGAGCACGGTAAAGTATGTCGCGGACGAGAGTTGACTTTCCGGATCCGCTAACGCCGGTCACTACAGTCATAACACCGAGCGGGAACTGTACATCGATGTTTTTCAGATTATTCTGCATCGCGCCTTTAATCTCGATATAGCTGTTCCATTTGCGACGAGACGAGGGGACATCAATCTCCCTGCGGCCTGTCAGATATGCGGCCGTCAGGCTGTCAGGCGCATCCGCAAGCGAGGCATACGGCCCCTGATACATTATTTCTCCGCCAAGCCGCCCGGCCATCGGACCGACATCGACTAACCAGTCAGCAGCCTCCATTATCTCCTCGTCATGCTCTACGACCACGACAGTGTTGCCGAGCCCCTGAAGGCCACGCAGCACACCGATCAGCTGCTGAGTGTCGCGCGAATGAAGCCCGATACTCGGTTCGTCGAGTATGTAAAGTGAGCCTACCAGGCTGCTGCCTAGCGAAGTGGCAAGATTGATGCGCTGGCTCTCGCCGCCCGACAGCGTATTCGAGAGGCGGTCAAGGGTCAGATATCCCAGACCGACATTGACCATATAGCCGAGCCGGTTGCGTATCTCGGTCAACAGGCGGCCGGCAATGGCTGAATCACGCTCGTCAAGCTCGATCGAGTTAAACCATTCAAGCAGATCTCTGACAGGCATTACGACAAGCTCCGAAATAGAACGCCCGGCGACTTTGACATACATAGCTTCCGGACGAAGTCTATGTCCGTGACAATCCGGACATACGGTCTTGCCGCGATAGCGTGCCAGCATGACGCGATACTGTATCTTATAGAGATTTTCCTCGACCATCTTGAAGAAACCGTCGATGCCGGGAAAATCAGCGTCGCCGTGCCACAGATAGTCGCGCTGCTCCGGAGTCAGATCGCAGTACGGACGATGTATCGGGAATCCCTTGCGCGATGCATGGCGCATAAAGATACGTTTCCACTCCCCCATCTTCTCCCCTTTCCAGCAGGCGACACAGTCCTCATAGACCGAAAGCGCCTTGTTGGGGACGACCAGATCCTCGTCAATACCCATCGTTTTGCCGAAGCCCTCGCAACGAGGACAGGCTCCATAGGGATTATTGAAGTTGAACATCTGCTCATTGGGTTCCATAAACCTGATACCGTCAGCTTCAAACCGCTTTGAGAAATCATAATTTACTATTGCCCCGTCTGCATCCCACACGGACAGGCGCATGGCATCGTGCCCCTCAAAAAATGCCGTTTCAGCCGAATCGGCAAGGCGGCTCTGTTCGTCGGCATTGTTGCTGACCATCAGGCGGTCAATGACCAGAAACAGACCTTGGGTATCGGTGGCGGATTTGATCTGATCATCAATTTCAAGGAACTCACCGTCGCGCATCAGGCGGCTATAGCCCTCCTTCTTATAAATGTCGAGCTGGGCGGAGAGCTCCCTGCCCTGAGGCACACATACGGGCGAAGCAACCACAAGGCGCGTCCCCTCGGGATAGCCGTTAGCGACAGCCATCACATCCTCGATCGTATGACGCTTGACCTCCTCACCCGTAACAGGCGAGATAGTACGGCCAATGCGTCCGTAAAGCAGGCGCAGATAATCGTAGATCTCCGTGGATGTCCCCACAGTACTTCGCGGATTCCGAGTAGTCACCTTTTGCTCGATAGCTATCGCAGGAGGGAGTCCCTTAATAAAATCGACCTCCGGCTTCGCCATTTTTCCGACAAATTGACGGGCATAGCTCGACAGACTCTCTACATATCGCCGCTGCCCCTCGGCATAGAGAGTGTCGAAAGCAAGCGACGACTTTCCAGAGCCGGAAAGCCCTGTGATTACAATAAACTTATTGCGGGGAAGCTCGACGTCGACATTTTTGAGATTGTTGACGCGTGCGCCCTTTATTATGATGGAATTATCTGACATTGTTTCTTATATAAATTCGTGTGTTTTCAAAAAATGACATCTTACAAAGATACAAAAAAAATCATATATAACCAACCTCTGTAGAAACGGCTATTAACACCCGACTTTCAGTGAGTGTATTTGCAATTCGGATAGTTGGAGCAGCCCAGGAATGTGCCGTACTTGCCTTTACGTTTGATTAATTCTCCACCGCAACGAGGGCATATACCGTGACTCACTTTTCTTTCATACTCATTGACAGCGGCTTTTACATTCTTCAGATGCTTCCGCTCGGCATTGGGGTCTGCCCACTGCTCATTGCGAAGCATTGCCACAATCTTGCTGCACTCCTCCTGTGACAAGACGTCACGGCTGAATGAAGTAATGTAATAATTCAGATTTTTAAGTCTTACGACACAGCCGCAGTCACCAGACAATTTTAGTTTCTCGGCATTTAGAAAAACAACGATAGAATGGATACATTGCTGGCGCTCCCAAATATATGGAAATTTCCTCATCAAAAATCTGACATGATTTTCATTTTGAATTATCGGGTTATATAATGAATACCGATGGCGGCCCAACGTGTGCGTCCAGTAATCCTTATGTTCCGAGCCATATATACAGCCTTTATAGTTTTTAGTCTCAATGACAAAAATACCTCGGGTTGATACCACGACATGGTCTATCTGCGTCGAACGATCACCATTGCGATATATCAGATCATTAAGTACCTTATATTTATCATCATTTAAGAAGGACAAATAAAAGCCGACACTCTTCTCACCTAATTTTCCCTTAACTGACGGCCACTTATATCTGAAATATATAATTCCGACAATAATGATTCCCGCGAATATATGATATAGTTCATTCATACTACAAATATAGTAATTTTACTCTTCATATTATATCGATAAATTCAGGGGATACCGACATGAACTTTTATGGAGAGGAGATTGTTTGATAAATAAAGAAAATGAAACGAAAACCTATAAAAAACACACTATTATGAAATGTATTAACATCGCAATCGCAGCATTAGCCGGCGCCGCTGTAGGCGCATCACTTGGTCTTCTTTTCGCCCCAGACAAAGGCAGTCAGACACGCGATCGCATCCGAGAATTCGTGCGTCGCAAAGGTCTTGCCGCCAAGGACAATGTCGAAGAACTTGTCGACAAGATTGAAGCTGAACTGAAATAACATTAACCTAAAAAAAGACACTACCATGAATAAAGCTATTTTCGCAGCATTTATCGGCGGAGCTGCCGCCGGAGCTCTCGCAGCACTTCTGCTCGCGCCCAAGAAGGGTGAAGACACCCGCGCTCAGATCAAGGATCTCTGCCGCAAGTATGGCCTATGCAAGAACAAGGCCGAAAAGGAAGTTGACCGTCTCGTCGACGAGATCGCCGAGGAAATCGCCCTTGCTGAAAAGTACTAAACCTGTTATATCCGTAATCGCAGAGCCGATCTGACATTATGTGTCAGTCGGCCTGCGGCTTCGGTAATTATATACTCTGACTCACAACTGTTCATCATATTACCGCGCCATGGAGGAAAACAATTTATCACTTATGACCCGTCTGGTCAAGCGCCTGTTGCGCCTGAAAATAGAAAATGCCAAGCTGATAGCGGCGGAGAAACTTACTGTTCTGTTTGAAAACATCCTGTTTGCTATCCTGATTTTCCTTTTGGGCGTATGCTGTATGGGATTCATAGCTTTCGCAATAGTACATTTTCTTTCGGAAGTCATGGAGCCCGGATGGGCCTATCTGATTGTGGCCGGCCTCTACGGCATAGTATTAGCTCTGGTCATCAAGTTCAAGCGGCAGCTTATCGGCAATCCGCTGGCAAGACTCATCTCCCGCCTTATCATTGACGAACCTAAAGACTCGACAAAATGACACAGGATAAAGACAATAAGACCGCTCAGTGGAAAGGTTATACTCTCGAGGAGATGTCACAGCGCCGGGCTATCAATGCCATAAAGCAGGAAATGACTGTCGAGCAGTTGTCGACTGTATACACGCAGCTCGCATCGGGGAAAATCAGTTCCGACGGAAGTTCCTCCGCGAGTCCCGACCTCATCGCCCGGCTCAACTCCCGGCTCTCCAAAGTCATCTCTTTCGCCACGTATGGCGCACGCGCGCTTAAGATTGCGCGTCAGGTGAAAGATGTCGTCAATCAATTCCGCTCCAAATAGAGTTGGCAATTAAGCAAAAATATTTACCTTTGCAGGTATGAACGATTACCGCAAAGTTACAATTAAAGTCGACCCCTGCTCAGAGGTCGCTACCGACATACTCGCCGCACTTCTGGCTGATGAAGGATATGAAAGCTTCGTAGCCGAGGATGATGGCCTGACCGCGTATATAAAAGCAGAACTATTCACGACCGATACATTCGGCCGTGTAGCCGAAGAATATCCCATTGACGATGTGATCCTGACCTTTAATCATGAGCTCGTCGAAGGCCGGGACTGGAATCACGAATGGGAAAAGAACTATTTCCAGCCGATAGTAATAGGCGGAGACAAGTGCGTAATACACAGCTCATTCCATACCGGCTATCCCGAGTGTCAGTATGATATCGTCATTGACCCCAAAATGGCATTCGGCACCGGACACCACTCCACCACTTCGCTGATTATCGGCCATCTCCTTGAACTCGACCTCCAGGCACGCTCACTGCTCGACATGGGTACAGGCACCGGCATACTCGCCATACTCGCCGCCATGCGCGGAGCATCGCCCGTCTTCGCCATCGAGATCGACCCGATGGCCCACATCAATGCCGTGGAGAATGTGGCTGCAAACGGCCACCCCGAAATCGACGTCAGGCTCGGTGACGCCTCACTGCTGGCGGATCTTCCGAAAGTAGATATCATGCTTGCCAACATCAACCGTAATATCATTCTGGCTGATCTTGACAGATACGCGCGCGTGCTCCATCCGGGCAGTCTGTTGTTCCTTAGCGGATTCTACACGGCTGATGCCTCTATACTTGCTGAAAAGGCCGCCACACTCGGCCTTGAAGTCAAGTCGCAGCGCGAGCTCAACGACTGGTGTTGTCTCCAACTTGAAATGAAAAAATGAAGATCCGGTCCGCACTCATCGCTATAGCCATCTGCGCTCTTTCGGCATCAGCCCAGGACGCTGATACTGTTGCCGAGGCACTGGTCGCCGACAGGGATCAGGCAGTACCGGCTCAGACACAAAAGCACTTCTTCAGTTGGGGTGTAGACGCAGGTAGCGCGATCGATATGACCGGCCACGACATGAGCGCTATCGACCTCAATGCCTATTTCGGCTATCGTGGCCCGTACGTCCGCTTTGCAGGCGCCGGCACGGGTATCGACATGATGGTCAGCCAGAGTTCGACCACATATCCTCTCTACGCGATCTTCCGCACTGACTTCTCCCCTACTCCGAAGCTCTACTTCATCGAGTTACGTGGAGGCGTGGCATTCACAAAAGTCGAGACAGCGCCCAGCCAGAACACGCCGTTCGCATCGCTGGGCATAGGCGTCACGCTGGCTAAGGGACGGACATTCTCCTCCCACATCATCCTGTCATACAATTACACCAAGCTCAACGACTACACCGACCCTGACGGAGCGGTAACGCCCATCCACGATATGCAGGCAGCGTGCATACGCATCGGCATAAACTTCTGAATCACTCCTTATTTTCAGCAAGATAGGAAGCTACCGCGTCGGCACACCGCTCGCCGTCAATAGCAGCCGACACAATACCTCCGGCATAGCCTGCCCCTTCGCCACAGGGGAAAAGACCGGCTATCTCCACATGCTGAAGGCTTTCCGCATCGCGAGGTACCCTGACCGGAGCTGATGTGCGGGTCTCGGCGCCGATGAGCACAGCATCATTTGTCAGAAATCCACGTGATTTGCGGCCAAACTCACGGAACCCCTCAATCAGTCTGGAGGAAATCCGCTCGGGAAGAAGCCGGTCGATACGCGCAGGATGAATACCCGGCGCATAGGATGTCGGAGGAAGATCCTTTGACGGACGACGATTGACAAAATCGTCCATACGCTGAGCAGGCGCATTGTGAGTACGACCGCTTTCCTCATAGAAAGACTTCTCGATTGCCTCCTGAAATTTCATCACCTTCAGCTCTCCGAACTCCTCAAACTCAGTCAGATCCTCCGGAAGGACCTCGACAACCATACCGGAATTGGCCCAGCGTGTACCTCGATTGGAGGGCGACATGCCGTTGACTACCTGCTGTCCGGGACCGCTGGCTGCCGGAATTATAAATCCGCCGGGACACATACAGAATGAGTAGACCCCACGGCCACCAACACGTGTAAGCATGGAATATTCGGCCGCAGGCAGATAGCGTCCGCGACCTTGCGGCGAGTGATACTGTATGCAGTCTATCAGATTCTGCGGATGTTCAAGCCGGACTCCAACAGCTATACCCTTAGCCTCGATCTTTATCCCGGCGTCAAGCAGCATCTGATAGACATCGCGGGCTGAATGTCCGGTAGCAAGCACTACGGGACCTTCATACACCCGACCGCGATTATCCATGGCACCGGTCACGCACCCGTCACAGACTGTCAGCCGCTCGACCCTTGTACCGAACTCCACAAGGCCGCCATGACGCAATATCGTCTGCCGCATCGACTTGATGACTTCCGGCAAGCGGTCAGTCCCAATATGCGGGTGGGCATCAATCAGTATATCGTCGGAAGCGCCGTGCGCATGAAAAACGCCAAGTATCTTTTCAACTGATCCGCGCTTCTTGCTCCGGGTGTAGAGCTTACCGTCGGAGTACGCACCCGCCCCACCCTCGCCGAAGCAATAATTGGAGTCGGGATCGACAACATTCTCGCGGGCAATACGCGCCATATCCTTGCGCCGCTCATCGACATCCTTTCCGCGCTCAAGCACAATGGGACGTATTCCCAATTCGAGCAACCGCAATGCGCAGAACAGGCCGGCAGGTCCGGCGCCGACGACTATGGCCTGACGGGCAGACGCATCGACATCACGATAGACGGGCGGAACATACATCAGATTATCTGGCGCATTCTCTCCGATAAAGACTTTAACGGTAAGATTGACCATCACACGACGCTGGCGGGCATCGATAGAGCGCTTGACTATGCGATATTCAGTGATGGTTTCGGGAGCGACTTTCAGAGTCGAGCAGATATGCTTCATGAGTCGAGCAGACTCATAAGCTACTTGTGGCTCGACTCTTAGCTGCAGTTCAATTGACATTATCCTTCGGTTTCTTATTAAATGAACGCTTAAAGATAATAATTGCTGTGATAACCGCCACTATAAATGCGAGAAAATCGCTTGAACACATACTTGCCCAGACGCCGTCGACACCCATCATAGGGGGAAGAATCCACAGGAACGGGAGCAGAAATATCAGCTGGCGGGTCAGCGAAAGGAATATCGACACTTTCGGCTTACCGATCGACTGGAAGAAGTTCTGTATTATGATCTGACAACCAACCACCGGGAAAGCAAGGAAGAAGATTCTGAATCCCTTATGTGCCATTTCTATCAGTCCTTCATCAATGGTAAACAGACCGGCGACCTGATTTGGGAAAAGCTCCGTCACAAGACATCCGAGCGATGTAATACATCCGCCGATAACGAGACCCTTATATAAAGTGCGCTTCACACGCTCAATGTTGCCAGCGCCATAGTTATATCCAAGAATGGGCTGCATACCCTGTGTGACTCCGAAGACTATCATTACGAAAAACATCGATGTGCGGTTAAGTATGCCATAAGCTCCGACAGCAAGATTGCCATTGTCGCCGCCCGAATCAAGCAGCGCCTTGTTTATGAATATCACTACCACACAGGCGCATACGTTCATAAGGAAAGGTGACATACCGATCGCATATATGCGCTTGACAATCTGTCCCTTCAGCCACGCATTGCCCCGTACAAAGTGGACAAAGCTCTTTTTGTCGAGAAAGTGCAGGAGTACCCATATAAAGGCTACCGACTGTCCACAGACTGTGGCCGCAGCCGCTCCTTTAATACCCCAACCGAACTGAAAGATAAACAGCGGGGCAAAAATGATGTTCACAACAACCGAGATCAAAGCCGAAATCATGGCCTTTTTCGGATAACCCGTAGCCCTCATCAGATAATTGAGGCCGATAAATACATAGCTGACCGGAGTACCGTAAAGGATGATCTTCATGAACTCGCGCGCATAGGGAATCGTCTCATCGGTCGCGCCGAAGAAGTAGAGTATCGGATCAAGAAAAATCAAAGTCAGTCCACCGAATATCAATGCATTTATAAGACAGAGAATCAGGACATTGTTAGCGACATCCGTCGCCCGCTTAAGATTGTTCTGACCCAGAAATATCGAGGATATAGTGGCACCGCCTACTGCTATCAGCATACAGAACGCCGCCACGAGATTCATCAGCGGGAAAGTGATAGCCAGACCCGCTATAGCCATAGCGCCTACACCTCGGCCGATGAATATACTGTCGATAATATTATAAAGAGATGTAGCGACACTCGCTATGATAGCAGGAACCGAATACTTGACAAGCAGACGGCCTATCGGCTGCTCGCCGAGCGACGTCGGAGAGTCAGCACGCGATATAGGTTTCGATTGTGATGAATTTTTTGAGACTGTTGACATGGATGAATGACTTTATATATTTATAATGCGTCAGTAATATAAAAAGTTCTGATCCATATAAACCGAATATTAAACTGGTAAATGATATTTTTTATATATCTTTGTGTGTAATAAGTAATAATTATTGAAACTTACTTACGTAAATTAAAATAAGCCGGTCATGAAACGTCACTATTCATATTTCCTCCTGTTCGCAATCATAGCGATGTCAGGACTAACCGCCGCGGCACAACTATTAGAGAGAGCCGAAGAGTTTATCCACGATGTCTTTGAAGACACTCCGAATGAAGGCGGAAATGCATCACCGGGCGACACGATCGACTTTCAGGAGCGCTATCGTCAGGATTCGATCAGGATGCAGGAAATGATGCTTGAGCTTCAGGAAATGAAACTCAACGAGATCCTGCTCCGCAATGAACTTGACAACGTACGTAACCTTTCGGAAAAGGCGGATTCGATCAAAATGGCCGAACAGCGCCGAAGCATTGACTCGCTCCGCAGCCTTACACCCGGAGTTCCTGTCATTGTCAGTGGCGATACGCTTTTTACTCTCTATGCCGAGCGCGGAGGCTATTCTGCTGTAGACCGCGCTGCCACAATCGCAGAAGTAGTTACAAAAATAGGCAAGACGACGAGCCTGCGCCGCGACTCCGTATACACCCTTGACAATGACGGTTTTATAGACATCATGTACGGCAGTAAAGTGATCGCAAGCATCACTGACAAGGATGCCATCTGGCAAAATACAACCCGCCATGATCTCGCCGAACAGTACATACCCATCCTAACTGAAGAAATCCAGAAACTCAAGAATGAACACAGTATCCTTAAGACACTCAAGCGAGCTGTACTCTTTATCCTTGTGATTCTGGCACAGTATTTTCTCTTCCGACTGACCAACTATCTTTTCCGGAAACTCAGAAAGCAGATTATCCGCTTTAAGCAGCAAAAACTCAAACCGCTGTTCATACGTGATTACGAACTGCTCAACACCCGCCAACAAAGCCGAATACTGATATTAGTCAGCAATATCATCCGCTATCTTGTGCTGCTGTTTCAGCTTATGCTCAGTGTTCCGCTGCTTTTCGTCATATTCCCTCAGACAGAAAAACTTGCCAGGACTATCTTCCACTATATCCTTGAACCGGTCAAAATGGTACTTGGCTCGATAATCGACTATGTACCCAACCTGTTCATGATCATAGTTATTTGGTATTGCATAAAATACATTATCAAGGGAATCCACTACATAGCCAAGGAAATAGCCAACGAAAGGCTGAAAATATCCGGCTTCTATTCCGACTGGGCCATCCCGACATTCAATATCATACGCTTCCTGCTCTACGCCTTTATGGTAGTCATGATCTATCCCTATCTGCCTGGATCTCACTCGGGTGTCTTCCAGGGTATTTCGGTATTTGTCGGTCTAATCATCTCACTCGGGTCGAGCACTGTGATAGGCAACATCATATCAGGACTTGTAATCACCTACATGCGGCCATTCAAGATCGGCGACCGCATCAAGCTAAACGACACGACGGGCAATGTGATCGAAAAGACTCCCTTCGTGACACGTCTGCGCACTCCGAAGAATGAGATCGTGACGATTCCCAACTCATTCATAATGTCGTCGCACACTGTCAACTACAGTGCATCCGCCCGCGAATACGGACTGATAATACACACGACGGTCACTATCGGCTACGACGTGCCGTGGCGTCAGGTGCATCAGTTGCTCATCAATGCCGCGCGACTTACTCCCGGTGTTCTCGAACAACCCAAGCCCTTCGTGCTTGAGACCGAACTTCAGGACTACTATCCCTGCTATCAGCTAAATGCCTACATAAAGGATGCAGATAAACTGGGCGACATCTATTCCGCCCTCCACCAGAACATACAGGACACATTCAACGAAGCCGGCGTGGAAATCATGTCACCGCAGTATATCGCAACACGCGACGGCAACGCATCCACAATCCCCGCTGACTACATCAAAACGAAATAACCGTATAGAGAAATGAACGCTGCACTATTTGACCTCGACGGAGTAATCATCGACAGCGAAGGTGCCTACTCTCAATTCTGGGGAAGCATAGGACGCGAATACGGATGTGCTCCGACGTTCGCCGACGACATAAAGGGCACTACCCTTACCGATATACTCACACTGCATTTCTCTGACGAGGCGACACGGGAAGAAGTCACGCAGAAGATACACGATTATGAGGAGACGATGAAGTATCCCCTATTCGACCATGTGACGGAATATCTTGAAAAGCTACACAGTGAAGGTATAAAATGTGCTGTAGTCACAAGCAGCGACGACGTAAAGATGAGCTACCTGTGGAAGCAGCATCCGAAGCTTAAAGGCTTCTTTGACGTCATAGTTACCGGCTCGATGGTAAAAGAGTCAAAGCCTTCACCCGAGGGATATCTGAAAGCAGCCAAGATGCTTGGCACAGCCCCCGAAGACTGCGTAGTCTTTGAAGATTCATTTCAGGGAGTCGAAGCGGGACGCCGCGCCGGTGCAAAGGTAATAGCTCTGGCAACAACAAACCCTGCCGACTCGCTGGCCGACAGGGCTGATCGTGTAATAATGTCGTTTGCAGAGTTGCTTAACGAAGAGATCAGATGACGCTCTTGAAGCTCATGTCAAGACCTTTAACCGAGTGAGTGAGCGCACCGACTGATATAAAATCAACACCGGCTTCTCCGTACGCGCGGAGAGTGTCAAGCGTAATGCCTCCGGAGGATTCTATCTCTGTACGTCCGCCGATCAGCTTGACAGCCTCAGCAGTAGCTTCGGGAGTGAAATTGTCGAGCATGATACGGTCAACACCTACTTCAAGAGCCTGCTCGATCTCCTTGGTATTACGTACCTCAAGCTCTATCTTAAGATCACGACCGGTCTGCTTAAGATAGTCTTTAGCAGCCTTCACAGCCTGGGGTATCCCGCCGGCAAAGTCCACATGATTGTCCTTGATGAGAATCATGTCGAAGAGTCCGATACGATGATTGGCACCACCTCCGATTTTTACAGCCTCCTTTTCAAGAATACGCATTCCAGGGGTAGTCTTACGGGTATCCAGCACTTTAGCTTTCAAGCCGTTAAGACGCTCCTGATATCGGGCGGTCGTAGTGGCGATACCGCTCATGCGCTGCATGATGTTGAGCATGATACGCTCGGTCTGGAGAAGTGAGCGAACTTTCCCCTCGACCTTGAATGCTATGTCGCCAGGCTTGACATGGGCACCGTCTTCGATGAATACAGTCATCTTAAGCTCGGGATCAAACTTTTTAAAAACCATCCTGGCGATATCAACTCCGGCCAGAATGCCTTCCTCCTTGACGATGAGTTGCTGGCAACCCATTTCATCAGCAGGTATGGTGCTCAAGGTAGTATGGTCGCCGTCACCGACATCTTCTGCAAATGCCAGTGTCAACAGATCGTCTATTAACTCTTCACGCGATTTCATAATTGTTGAGATTTGATTAATTTTGTGCAAATTTAAGCTTTTGCACAAAGCAATCCAACACCCGAGCAGATGAAAATTCAACTACTTGTAATCGGCAAGACAGCGGCTGACTATATATGTAAAGGGACTGACCTCTATCTCAACCGACTCAGCCATTATATCCCCACCGAAATCAAGGTGCTTCCCGATATAAAAAACACGCGCAAACTGTCAGAAGAGCAGCAGAAGACGGCCGAGGGTGAACTGTTTCTTAACACCGTGCAGGGAGGAGACTTCGTAGTGCTCCTTGACGAGCGCGGACGTGAATATACTTCGCGCGAGTTCTCCACATTCATACAGCAAAAGATGAACACAGTCCCGCGCAATCTGGTGTTTATTATCGGAGGTCCGTACGGCTTCTCCAAAGCTGTCTATGACCGTGCGGACTCACTACTGTCGCTGTCCCGCATGACATTCTCACACGAGATGGTGCGTCTGTTTTTTGTCGAACAGATATACCGTGCCATGACAATCCTTCGCGGAGAGCCCTATCATCACGATTAAGCTCCAATCCATAAGGTTATCGCCGGAGAATCCCGACCAGATCTGCATAGGGAATCGTACATGTCGGATGGCCTGCTGAATAGGGAGCTATCTCATATTGCTGATATGTGAACTTCACGCCATCTGCCTCATAGCAAGGAGCGGCCGAGGGGAGTGTCAGCTCGTCAACACTGACCAATAAGCAATCAGCTAACTCAGTCTCGGTATCGACATCAAAATATTGCGTCATCAGTCCACGCTTGATAAGCGGGAGAAGCTTGCGCTCATATCCGGCGACAAACATATTATCCCATGTCAGCCTTAAGCCGCTATCCCTGACAAAGGTTGCATCAGATATGGTCTCCCCACCATGCGCACCTCCAAGATAGCGATATACCGAGGCATTGTATGTGAGAACAGTATCATTCTCGTATCCACGGCTATATTTATATATGTATTCATACCCGGGCATCTGGTCGCCGAAATATTTCTGCATATCATCAACCTGCACGACCGCCGAATCAAGCAAAAGAGAGCCGACAGCATCGACAACAAACTTTCCGTCAGTCAAAGTTGCTGACGGATGTGAAGACATTACAACATCAATTAGACCGTCATAAGAATTAATGTTGGATACAATCCATTCCCTGACACTATCTCCAAGAACCGAACCGTTGGGCACCGGATAGTCAATATCAATACTGGCCACACATTCTGTTCCGTAGGAAGCAATGGCGACACGGTCAAACTTAATATTTTCCGTCCGGAATGAGTCATTATCTCCACTACCCTTCTGATTATTGGCACAAGAAACTGCAAACACAGACAGTGCCAGCGAAAATGCTATCGGGAACTTCATCTTTCAGAATAATTTATTGAATCAAGTATTAAGGGAATAATCTCAGAATCTATGCCTACGGTCTCAAGAGCCTTGGCATCGGCAATCAGTCGGGAGGCAAAGGTCTCAATCAATCCGTCGCCCGCACTTATACTCAGCTTATAGAAGTTAAGCGCGTTATCATGGTCATGCACAGCAAGAGCGAGATGACCCATGTTGAGATAGTCGTCGGCAGTCGGATTCAGTTTCAGGATCTCATCATACAGCTCGCGGGCACGCATGAAATCCTTCTGCATCAGCAGCGACCATGCGAGAGGACGGATGACACGCGTTGACTTTTCATCGAGATATCGAGCCTTGAAGTATTGTCCGGAAGCCTCGCCCCACTGAGCCATGTCGAGGTAGCAGTTACCCATAGCGATAACGGTCTGAATCGATTCGCTGTCGCCCTCCTTTTCAGCAACACGCCGATAGTATTCGAGCGCTTTCGCCGGCTGACCGAGCAATCGGTGGCAGCGAGCTATATGGCGGAGGGTCCAGACACTCCCGGCATCAAGCAGCTCTGCCTGCTCATAATATCTCAGCGCTTCTTCGATATTTCCGGTGCGCTCATAGCAATAACCCATCTTCTCGAAGAGTTGTCCGTCGGGATAAGTATTTTCTTCAATGACTTTGAATATATTGATCGCGTCACCGTAATATTTATGCCGAAAATAAAATTCAGCAATCGCCTTCAGCGTATCGGAATCCCGGAACTGACCGCGGAGGGCCGGGATAGTGACAAGATTCAGATCTGAGACAAACGGATCGTCAAACTCGGCTTTACGCCTGAACAGTTTGAAAAATCTATACAGATCCTGCACATACCTGTTCATGACCGAACGACGCGAAGTACGCGACTCGTCAAGCGACTCGCGCTGCATCTCCAGCATCCCGTCGATCTGCATATTGAGCTGTGACTTCATCAGCTCACGTTGCGATTGCGGAATGGATTGCAATGAAAGAACAAATGAATATTTATCACTGTTGCAGAACACCGGAGTCGACTCAATCAGCCGGGCAACCTCGGCCAGCTCCGCTGGCATGGAAGCAATATCGCTGTAATCAGAGTGGAAAGGCATAAACCAGTTTGCAATCTCATTGAAGAAACTGAAAGACTTGAGATGGGCAAATGTAGACATGAACACATCGCCACCCTCAAGCTGTATCTCAGTCAATTCCTTAAGTTTGTCGGCAATACCCGATTTTTCAAGCATTTCCTGCCATTCGGGATTTTCCTCCATCTCTATTGCGTCGCTGATCTCGCCAAGGTCCTTAAACTTGCGGTTGAGTTCCGGGCGAAGCTTTATCATCTCCGGTAGGACTTCGTCAGTCATTTTACGGGTAATACGCTCAGTGTCACGTGCTCGCACCAGTTCAAGGAAAGCCTCTTTAAGATCGGAATGCCATGCAGGATTATCTGGCATAAGCCTGACGGCATCGAGCGCCTGCTTATCAAGCGTACGATTACGATATTTATAAAGTACAAGAAGCTGAGCAACCAATGCAATAGGAGCCAGTTTCTCACTGCCTGAATAGTAGACACGGGCGAGTATCTGTACGCGTCGCGAATCATAAAACTCCAATGCTCCAAGTAGCACTCCATTAATTATCAGTTGCTTGAAATAGTCAGGATAAACATCCGAGGCGAGGGCTTCTGTCAGCGCCTCATAGTCGGCCACGGAAAGCGGGAATGTCACCCAAAGTGCGTCAAACAAGTCACGTTCGACAGCCTCACGCTTCCGGTTATTCTGATCGGCTGCATCATTACGGCCATCCTTTACCAGATTAAACAGAGAGGAATCGGAAGCGAGCCGGGAGTAGCGTCGCAGATATTCGGGGATAGAGCCGGACGCAGCATGAGAGCGATAGCGGAGTGTATTATAATATAATGACGGCGTCTCAGGCGTCATGGCATGGCGCTCAAGACGGTTAAGAATTGTCAGCATCCCTGCTACAAGTCCTTCATAAACCTGCTTTCGCGACGGGTCAGCAATCCCGCGGATAGCATAGTCAAGCATATAGCGGTATGACTCCTCAAGCCTTGTGATCTCATCAGTTATCTCCCATGTCATCTGCGACTCCGAGAATGCCCGGAGCTGCTTGAATGCGTCATATAGATTCTGATTCTTGATTGAATCAATTATACTATTTTTTTTTAAGGCAATATCCTGTTTTTTCATTCTAAGTGTAAGTATTTTTACTTCTAACACTCTCGAAAGCAAAAATCTTGCCAAATATTATGAAATTATGAATTATTAATAGCCGGCTTGTAGATATTTTTATCGAAAAATTTATTTTGAATTTCAAATGTTTAGACTTACATTTGCAGTGACGTGGCTTACCAATTGCAGCGAGCGTCCAGACAAAAATAGACAAGAATCTACAACAACTTAACATTTAACAACATGGATATCAACAAAATCCTGAATGATCTTGAAGCAAAACACCCCGGCGAGAAGGAGTATCTTCAGGCCGTCAAGGAAGTGCTTCTTTCCGTAGGCGACGTCTACAATCAGCATCCCGAATTTGAAAAGAACAAGATAATCGAGCGCATGGTCGAGCCCGACCGTATTGTTACCTTCCGCGTCACATGGATCGACGACAAAGGCGAGGTGCAGAACAACATCGGTTACCGCGTACAGTTCAATAATGCCATCGGCCCGTACAAAGGCGGCATCCGTTTCCACGCATCAGTCAATCTCTCGATCCTGAAATTCCTCGGCTTCGAGCAGACATTTAAAAATGCGCTTACCACCCTCCCCATGGGTGGCGCCAAAGGCGGCAGCGATTTCTCTCCCCGCGGCAAGAGCGACCGTGAGATCATGCGTTTCTGTCAGGCATTTATCCTCGGTCTTTGGAAAAACCTTGGTCCCGACCGCGACGTGCCTGCCGGTGACATAGGCGTTGGCGGACGCGAAGTGGGCTATATGTATGGCATGTACAAGAAACTCGTCGATGAAAACACCGGCACATTCACCGGCAAAGGCCTAAGCTTCGGCGGCTCACGCATCCGTCCCGAAGCAACCGGCTTCGGAGCCCTCTACTTCGTACAGGACATCCTCAAGCGCCGAAACGAATCGCTTGAAGGCAAGACTATTGCAATCTCAGGATTTGGCAACGTAGCATGGGGTGCAGCTCTCAAAGCTACTGAACTCGGAGGAAAAGTCGTCACCATCTCCGGTCCCGACGGATATGTCTACGATCCTACCGGCATCAAAGGCGAAAAAATCGACTATATGCTTGAACTGCGTGCATCCGGCGAAGACATCGTCGCTCCATATGCCGAAAAATATCCCGAAGCCACTTTCTTCCCCGGCGAAAAGCCATGGGTTCAGAAAGTCGATATCGCCCTACCCTGCGCTACGCAGAACGAAGTAAACGGCGAGGATGCACATCATCTCCTTGACAACGGGGTGAAACTTGTAGCCGAAGTATCCAACATGGGATGCACTCCCGAAGCTATCGACGCATTCATCGAAGCCCGCATAACTTATGCTCCCGGTAAAGCCGTCAATGCTGGCGGTGTGGCTACATCCGGCCTGGAAATGAGCCAGAACGCCGAACATCTCCAGTGGTCAGCCGCTGAAGTAGATGCCAAGCTCCACGAAATCATGCACAACATCCATGAGCAGTGCGTAGAGCACGGCACCGAGCCCGACGGCTATGTCAACTACATGAAAGGCGCCAATATCGCCGGCTTCATGAAAGTAGCCGATGCAATGATGGGTCAGGGTGTCATCTAACACTCCCACGCCGACTAATTGCCAGGAATAATTCTGAAATCGAATAATCTTCCACTAAATAGCTCTCCGGACAGGCTTTTTGCTTATCCGGAGGCTTTTTTTATTAAAAATGTTTGGATAATAAATTTATATTCGTACATTTGTGAATCCGATAAGGGCAATCAGCTGTTCTATATCGGCAATAAACCTGAAACCTAACATTACCACGATCAACGGCCTGTGCCGGACACTATGCAAACTCAAGACTCGCTACAATGGTGGCCGATTCTTTCGGCTATATTTCTGGCTGTTTTTGGCATCTGCATTATAATTATCATTATAACGGCTGTCAATCTGAAGAGACAGCTTAACAGCATGAAACGCCTGCAGGCTACTCTGACGGACGCCAACAAGGCCAAGGATGTCTGTCTCAACCAATTCATAATACTTTGCTCCGGCTATATGGACAAACTGACGAGTTTTAATTCGCTTGTCAATCGCAAACTCGGCGCAGGCCAGGCAGAGGAGCTGTTTAAAATGACAAAATCAGGGCGCATTGTCGAAGAACAGACCGAACATTTCTACCGCCTTTTCGATCAGGCATTTCTTAGCATCTACCCTTCGTTTGTCGATGACATCAACTCACTTTTTTTAGCCGAAAATCAAATATCGCTCGCCGATGGCGAAGTGCTCAACACCGATCTGCGGATTCTCGCTCTGATGCGTCTCGGACTTAATGACACAAATCATGTTGCGCATATCCTCAACTACTCAGTCAACACTATTTACGCATACCGCAACCGGCTTCGCAACAGAGCCATCAACCGTGATACTTTTGAATACGATTTGATGCACGTCGGATTAAACTGACACTTTAAAAAGCACGCAGAAGCGTGTCGGTATCAATGATTTTAACTATGAGCTGACCGTCAGGGGTATACGTGGGCGTCGGGAGAGCAAACAGATCGCTCATAAGTTTTTCCATCTCTTCCGGGGTCAGGATCTGTCCGCGACGGATAGCCTGTGACCGCGCCAGCGATAGAGCGACACGACTTTTCAGATCATTCTCCGCCGAGTTTCCGGTCTCCTCAAGACCATTGACAATCGACAGAAGCATCTCGACCGGATTGCCGTTACCCACTATAGCCGGAACACCGTTAATAGACCATGAGCCGCCTCCGAGCGAAGCTATATCAAAACCCATCTCGCAAAGCTGATCAACCACACTGTCAAGAAAAACTTCCTGAGCAGGAGTAAGTGTCAGCATTTCCGGAAAAATCAGATTTTGCGTAGGAACTTCCCCACCTGAAATCGTTTTAAAGATTGATTCATAAAGCACTCTTACATGAGCACGGTGCTGGTCGATAATCATCAGACCCGATCGAGCCGGAGAGAATATGTATTTACCCTTAAACTGAAGCACTGACGGAGTATCGACAATTGACTCACTCCCATTCTCAAACAATTCCTGATCCTGAGGCTCCGGATCTCCACAATCAGATGTCATATGCAGATCCTGTTTAGGACTGCCCTCGCTATTCCAGCGACTGTAAAGCTTATCCCAGTCACTGAACGAAGCGCTCTGAGACTCCTGTCGGCGATTGAGTGATGACGGACGCGCCGAGCCGGGGGAAGGGTGTCGTTCCTGCGAAATCGCAGTCTCAGGCATAAATGGATTATAGCCGGGATCGGTCATTCCCAAATCAAGAGAAGGAACCGCATTAGGAGCAAATACAGGAATCTCCGGAATATCGTCTACTGAAAAATCCATAGCCGGAGCTACATTGAATTTACCGAGCGATTCGCGGACAGCCGCCTCAAGAATCTGCCAGATAGACTGCTCATTCTCAAATTTTATCTCATTCTTTGTCGGATGTATGTTGACGTCGATAGTCGACGGATCTACATCAAAATTTATGAAATAATTAGGCTGAACTTCCTGGCTGATAAGGTTCTCATAGCAATTGATGACAGCCTTTCGGAAATATGGATGCAACATATTTCGGCCGTTGACAAAGAAATATTGCAGACTGTTGCGCTTGCGTGCTCCGTCGGGTCGGCCAATGAATCCACTGATACGGACCAATGTCGTAGCTGTCTCCACGGGCAAAAGCTGTTGCTCTACACTCTTGCCGAAGAGCTGGCCGATACGCTGCTTGAGCGACCCCGGCATAAGCTGATGGAGAACAGTGTCATTATGGATTATCGTGAGCTCGATACCGGGATTGACAAGCGCAAGACGCTCGAATTCATGCATGATATTGCTTAATTCGACAGCATCCTTTTTCAAAAACTTACGACGGGCAGGGACATTGAAAAACAGGTTTTTCACCATCATATTAGAGCCTGCAGCGCATCCGTCAGGCTCCTGCGACTCAACCTTTGATCCGCTGATAAGCAGACGGGTTCCTACAACATCGTCGGCACGGCGTGTACGGAGTTCTACCTGAGACACGGCGGCAATCGATGCCAGCGCCTCCCCTCTGAATCCCATCGTATGCAGATCAAAGAGGTCGGCAGCCGCCTTGATTTTGGATGTGGAATGGCGCTCAAAAGCGAGACGGCTGTCAGTCTCGCTCATGCCGCTGCCATTATCAACTACCTGGATGAGTGTCCGCCCGGCGTCGCGAAGTATTACCTTGATAGAGGTTGCGCCGGCATCAACAGCATTCTCAACCAGCTCTTTCACAACGGAAGCAGGCCGCTGTATGACCTCTCCGGCCGCTATCTGATTGGCGACCGAATCAGGCAATAATCGTATGACATCATTTTTCATAAGGTAAAAGTAAATATTATCGCCGATACAGACAAACATATGTAGAAAACTGCGGCCGATTGTAAAAAACTATCTAAATTTGCACTTACAAAAGCCAGGACTATGAGCAAACTTCATCTTTTCAATCCAGAAAACGATCTCGCCCTAGCCACAGATATGCCCCACTTCACGCCTCCACGGGCTGCGATTCAGCTTGCCGACTCTCTTGCATGCCTGCCTGCATGGTGGGCAGACCCGGGAGATTTGATCGTATGCGATAACGAGGATGCAGAATGGCTCACATCTGTCAATCCAGAGATTAAACAATTCGATGGAAGTTTCCAGCCTGATAGCTTAGCCCCTTGGGGATGGTCGAGATATACACGCCAACTCTTCTCTCTAAAAGGCGTTGATACGACATTACTCCCCTCAGATGCCAAGCTCAACGAAATAAGAGCTCTAAGCCATCGCCGTCTGACAGCTGAAATATACGCGACTCTGAAAAATGAAAAACTCCCCTACCCGCTCCCGCCTGCTCCTCGGGAAGTAAGCGACATCGACGTCATTGTACGCAGTCTTGAGCGTGGCGACACCCTCTATATAAAATCACCTTGGTCGGGAAGCGGACGCGGGATAATCAACACTTCTACCACAACGGCAGCACAAGCTGTACGCCTTGCGCAAGGTATAATCCGTCGGCAGGGAAGCGTTATGGTCGAATATGCGCTCGACAAAGTGGCAGATTTCGCAATGCTTTTTGACATTACATCCCATAAGGCTGTATTCAAAGGCTTATCTTTGTTTTATAATGAATCCTATTCAACTTATTCAGGTAATATACTTGGGTCACCCGAATATCTGAAAGCAAAGCTATGCAAATATATTACCTCCAAATATCTGAATGCGACTCTTGATGCGGTAAGCGAAGCTCTCGGCAGAACTCTGCCAGGCCGATATGAAGGTCCTGTAGGAGTTGATATGATGATTTACCGGTTACCCGACGGCTCATTCAGCATCGCACCATGTGTCGAAGTCAACCTGAGGATGACGATGGGGCGTGTAGCTCACGAGCTATATTCGCGGCATCTCCCGGAGGGATTTACAGGGCTGATGCAACTACAACATGGCGATATCCATACCGACACCGAGGTATTTCTCAGACTTACCCCATCAGGCAAGCCGTTCGGCATGATAATCAAAGCTCTTTCAGATGCTGATATAGTTTATTGAGCGGAAGGCCCATCACATTGTAGTAGCAACCCTCAATCCTTTCTATAGCGATATACCCGATCCACTCCTGAATGCCATAAGCGCCAGCCTTATCAAGAGGACGATAGCGGTCAACATAATAGTCAATCTCAGAAGGAGTCAGTTCCGCGAACTTCACAAAAGTTACGTCGGAAAAAGCTACGCTCTTATCGCGGGTAGTCAATGTCACACCTGTCACCACCTTGTGTGTCGCGCCACTCATCATATGGAGCATCCGGCGTGCTTCTTCTTCAGAATGAGGCTTTCCCAGAACATGACCGTCAAGAATTACTATTGTATCGGCCGTCACAAGCACCTCATCATCGGCAAGCTTGGAACAGTCATAGGCATCACGCTTCTTCGCGGCGATATACTGCGGTACACTTTCTGCCGGAAGATCAGTGGGATAGCTCTCGTCGACATCATGTAGTTCCACGATTTTTGTATCGGCATCAAGCGACGCCAACAGCTCGCGACGGCGTGGCGAAGCGCTTGCAAGGAGAAGTTTCTTATCATTCAGCATAGCTACTCCTGTTTACCCGTTACCATCCGAAAGCCTTTGCCTTGCTCATCCACTGGCCGCGATCGCGGAGGATCTCCTCAATTAGTTCGCGTGCAACACCATATCCTCCGTCTGCCGAGGTAATATAACGGGCAATATTCTTAATATCAATCGCAGCATCAGCCGGTGCTACAGGCAGTCCCACAAATGACATACACTCATAATCGGGTATGTCATCGCCGACATAGGCTACCTCATCAGCCTCCAGATCGTTGGCTTTCATCCACTTCTGCAATGTAGGGAGCTTCATACCGGCTTTGGTGTAGACATCTGTAATCCCAAGTGAATTATATCTGACCCGCACTGCTTCGCTGTCTGCGCCGGTTATTATGCATAATTTCAGTCCATGTTTTACAGCAAGCTGCAGTGCGTAGCCATCCTTTATGTTGGCCATTCGCGTAGGAACTCCGTCGGCACTCAGAGGAATAGTCGAAGGCGACAGGACGCCGTCAACATCAAATACGATGCCTTTTATCTTGTCTAACTGATAATCAATTTTGCTCATCGGTATATCGCTTAATAATTTTTTCTGACAGAAGAGCGTACAACTCCCGCTTTTCTCCTGAAAGCATCTTCAGATGCTCATTGATTATATGACGGTCGCCCCGCCGTGCCGGTCCGGTCTGAGCCTCCGCCGGCGACATCCGTTCAAGTTTACGCAAAGTCTCCTTAAGCAGCGGCCGTAGAAATTCAATTCCGAGCCCGGACTCCTTGAGCAACTCATCAGCTTCAGTCCACATCAGATTGACAAAATTGCAGGCAAACACGGCCGCTACATGGAGCTGCTTGCGCAAATTACTGTCCGCCGGAGCCACATTATCCGAAATGGCAGAAGCAAGTTTTTTCAGAAATTCAGTAGTCTGAGAGTCGCACCCTTCAACGAAAACAGGCACTTCACGCACATCAATCTGCAGATCGCGCGAAAAAGTCTGCAATGGATAGAAGACACCGTAATGCGACTTATGCCCGGAGAATATTGTCATCGGCACACTCCCCGACGTATGAGCCCATATCCCCCCCAAGGATTGCGGGGTAGAAGTCACTACTTGCTCTATCACATCATCCTTGACTGCAATCAGATACAGATCGGCATCAGGCGTAATGTTACTTAAAGAGTCGGTAAAGTACGCACATCCGCACTTCTCTGCGAGCGTTGCGGCATTGTTTATATTGTGACTATAGATCTGTACGATTCTGACCATATGGGACAGCGCAATGCCAAGGTGAGTAGCCACATTGCCCGAACCTATCAGGCATACTTTCAGCGCTGGCTCCATTGGCCTACATGTACGTTTTCCCACTTAAGCTTGTCGACAGCAGCCGGTTTACGCTCCTCGGCAGGATGACCGAATGCCAGGATACACACTACGGGGAGCGTATCAGGCATACCGAGAGCCTCCTGAACATACTCCTCTGCCGGCATACCGTCAAATCCATAGCGATCGCGCACCTGAATCCATACAGACCCGAGTCCGAGATCAGCCGCCTGTAGCTGCATATACGAAGCTGCTACCGACGCATCTTCAATCCACGGCTCGGTAGCTGTTGGATCTACAGCTACGACTACAGCCATGCTGCACCGGGCTATCGGCTCGGCAGCACGCTCTTTGCAATGGCTCAGACGCTCAAGCATGTCGCGATCATCGACAACGACAAACTGCCATGCACGCGAACTCTTCGACGTCGGAGCGAGCAGACCGGCTTCAAGTATCAGCCTGACGCTTTCGGCATCTATCTGTTCATCAGTAAAATGGCGTATGCTTCTACGCTTTACCAGAAGGTCGTGTAGATTTTCCATAAGGCTATGATATTTTCAAAAGCTCAAAATTATTTCCTGTTATATACCCACGCATCCGGGAAACGCCCCATAAGATCCTGATCAACGGCTGAAGAGTAGCTGTTCCCGGCCTTCACCCATACACGGTAGCGCCCATCGGCTATGAGTATTGATGCCTCGCGGAGGCTATTATCGGATATGAACTGTTCCGCAAGCTCATTCGTAGGAAGCGATGCGACGATCAGATAGTACTTATAGTCTGAAATATCTTCTGTAACAACCGACTCCGAGTGATTAGTTTTCAACGGATCAGCCAGGTCTGCCTCGACTACTGATTCCTCCGACGTAACGCTTTCTTCTGACTCAACAATCTCATCAACAACCGTGATGTCTTCCACATCAGTAAAATCTGCTATTATATCATTTGTCGGGATTTCATCGTCGGCAGCCATCGATACTCTCAGATCCGGGAGAAATGAAGCTTTCATCACTCCCTCACCTACTCTGGCAGGATTGTAAAGTGTAAAACCGGCAATAAATATAATGGCAACGGCGGCTGCTATACGTGAAGCTGTCGAAGAGAAGCGCGAAATCATCGGCACTACATTTTCAGCCTGCTCATCGTCGGAAGTTATTTCTTCTGACTGAGGTTTAAGGTAAATATCCTTTAGACGGTAGTCCGCTGATTCAGCTTCAAAAGTAATCGCGCCTTCAGTCATGACAAATCTGCCGAGCGTTCCTAACAAAAACTGGCCGTCGAAATCGAGCTGAGCTCTCAGCGCTGACACCTCGTCAGTCACGATGCGCACTGCCTCAGTGTATCTCACACCGTCGCGACGAGATATCGAGCTTGCAATCAGCCCGTCATCAAATGTTATGTCCCCATTGAATGACAATTCGCGGCATGGGGCTGTGACCACATCCTTAGTTTCATCATAATATGCAGGCACATACCGCGTTACCAGGGCTCCAAAGCCCGGAATAATAACGCAGTCATGGTGCATTATAAGGTATTCGATATGTCGGACAAGCTCACTCATACAGACTGCAAAGATAAAAATTTTTCACTTTCTATTCAAATAATAGCCGTACAAAACGGAGCTTATGTTATCTTTGCAATCCATACTTATCTATTTCATAGACTCATGCACAAAGTATATTTTTTTATAACATTTCTCTGCGTCTGTCTCGGCGCATCGGCCGAAAGCCAGTACATCCGTCTTGTAGACCGCGCGGATAAAGCCATAGCCGACGGCGACTACAAACAAGCCATAGCCCTGCTGGGGGAAGCTCTCCGCACCGAGCCCGACAATTCGGGCAACGTAATGCTGCTGTCCAATATCGGTATGCTACATTATTATACCGGTAATGATTCGCTTGCCATACATACCCTCTCTCTCGCCCACGACATCGCGCCGCAGTCAGTCACCATTCTGTCCAACCGCGCCAAAGTGCTCAAGGAGACCGGTCACTACGCCGCGGCAATACGCGACTATGACACAATAATCGCGATTGACTCGACACTTTATGCTCCTCATCTCCATAAAGGCGTAATCTACCTCTCCGCAGGCGATACTGAAGCTGCTTCAACCGAATTACGCCGAGTCGAGACTATGACTGATGCGACCAAATCCCTGGAATGCAGCGCTGCACTGGCGTGGCTCGCCTCAATGACCGACAACCGGGACGACGCACTTAAATACTATTCCGCCCTGATCAATCTTGAGCCATCCGCTGAGTTTTATGCGGCCCGAGCCATGTGCTATGTCAATCAGGAAAACTATCCGGACGCATCTACCGATATCGCCGAAGCCATCCGCCTTGACCCCGACTGTGCGGAGATATATGTAGCCCGCGCCTGTCTCAACAAGAAAATGTACCGTAACGACGACTCGCTCTCAGATGCGCAGAAAGCTATCGAGCTCGGCGCCGACTCCCGCCGCGTCCGCTCCCTCCTCAACCTTTGAGTCAAAACGTATCATACAAAAGGCGGCTACGTTTTGATCCGTAGTCGCCTCTATAATTCTATATATGGTTCTTAGAGCCTTTTAAGCTCAATATCCTGACCATTAAATGTTGCTGTCAGTTTATTTCCTTTGATCCTAACATTCTGGAGCTGCTGTTCCATATTTACCATTGATGATTTTACCTGCTCCATTGCCAATTCAACCAATTCATCTGTCACGCCCTCCATCTCAAATTTTGAGAAACTAAAATTTGAAGCAGAGAAAGTGAAACTTATTACTCCATCCTCATACCTGTAGTCGCTCGTACCATTGCCGACAATCTCCATCGCAGGATATTTACTTGACATCTGAATAGTCTGTTCGACTTTACCATCACTCATAAAATCATATATAGTGACAGCTTCAACACCAGACTCATTGACAATTTGTTCCCACTTGCCGATAAGATCGGTATCGGCTTTTGAAGTTTTACCCGAGCATGCTGTCAATGACTCATTGACATTTTGTTCCCACTTGCCGATAAGATCGGTATCGGCTTTTGAAGTTTTACCCGAGCATGCTGTCAATGCAACCAGCACAATACACAGACAGGCTGTAAAATACAATAACCTTTTCATAACGTATTTACATTTAGATTCTACACTATCATTTATTCCCACTCGATTGTGGATGGCGGTTTTGAGGAGATGTCATAGCATACGCGGTTTATGCCGCGGACATGATTGATGATGTCGTTTGACACTTTTGCAAGGAATTCGTAAGGGAGATGAGCCCAGTCGGCTGTCATGGCATCTGTCGAAGTGACGGCACGGAGTGCTACAGCTCGTTCGTAGGTGCGCTCATCACCCATGACTCCTACGCTCTGCACAGGCAGAAGGATTACGCCGGCCTGCCATACTTTGTCATACAGGCCCCAGTCGCGGAGTCCCTGTATAAAGATATGATCGGCTTCCTGAAGGATAGAAACTTTCTCACGTGTGATATCGCCGAGGATGCGGACAGCAAGTCCGGGTCCGGGGAAGGGATGGCGTTTGATAAGATGTTCAGGCATTCCGAGCTGACGACCGACGGCGCGTACTTCATCCTTGAATAGAAGACGAAGAGGCTCACAAAGCTTCAGATTCATACGCTCGGGGAGTCCGCCAACGTTGTGATGGCTCTTGATGACAGTACCGGTAATCGATAAGGACTCGATACAGTCCGGGTAAATCGTGCCCTGGGCAAGCCATTTGACATCCTTGATCTTGTGAGCTTCAGCATCAAAGACATCGATAAAACCGGCGCCGATTATTTTGCGCTTACGCTCGGGATCTGTCACTCCGGCGAGCTCGCTGAAGAATTTTTCGCTCGCATCCACGCCAATCACATTGAGTCCGAGACACTCGTAATCGTTGAGCACATTCTTGAACTCATCTTTACGGAGCATACCGTGGTCAACAAATATGCAGGTGAGATTCTTACCGATAGCCTTGTTGAGAAGAACGGCCGCAACCGAAGAGTCGACACCGCCACTGAGTCCGAGCACGACCTTGTCGTTGCCAAGCTGCTCGCGGAGCTGTTTTACAGTCGATTCGATAAATGCATCAGCATTCCAGTCCTGCTTGCCACCGCAGATATCCACAACAAAATTTTTCAGCAACTGCAGTCCACAGGTTGAGTGAAACACTTCGGGATGGAACTGCACGCCCCAGAGAGGGAGCGATTCCGACTGATAGGCAGCAATCTTTACCTTGTCGGTCGAAGCAACGATCTTGAAATCGTCCGGTATGGCCGTGATAGTGTCGCCGTGGCTCATCCATACCTGAGCACCCTCTTCGATGCCTGCCATAAGCGGACACTGATGATCAACATAGGTCAGATTGGCACGACCGTACTCGCGCGAGTTGGCCGGTTCTACATTTCCGCCTCCCTGATAGGCCATCATCTGGGCTCCGTAGCAGATCCCCAGCAACGGCAACCGACCTTTGATAGCCGACAGATCTGTCTTGAATGCTTTCTCATCATAGACTGAGAATGGAGAGCCGGAAAGAATGACGCCGATCACTGTCTGGTCTTCATGCGGAAACTTGTTATATGGTACAATCTCACAGTACATATTCAGTTCCCTCACCCGTCGCGCAATAAGCTGGGTGGTCTGAGAACCGAAGTCAAGGATAATAATTTTTTGCTGCATTACTTTAGATTGTGTTATGTTTCAATTACAAATTATTCTGTTCGTGTCAGGACAACAAGCGGATTGCCACCCTCATCGCAAAGCACAGCCCGGAGGTCGCCGTCAAGATGCGCCTGCTCCACCTGTTCAAGCGCCACAAGAAGCGAAGTCTGAATGCCGACATACGGACAGTCTGACTTAGGAACACGCATTCCCTGAAACTGCACCGAGAGCTCTTTATCAGGATCCTGATATATAGATCCCGTAAAGAGGTTGCATCCGCTGTGACCGTGTACCCTTTTCTCGGGCAGATCTATCACGATCGTAGGAGCATTATTGCGGTCAATCTTCTGACCGCGGATCTCCGCCACCTCCCACATACCATTGAGAGCTTCCATGCAATGACGGTGGAGCGTACCAATCTTTCTGTGCTGATCATTCATCAACTCAAGGTATTCCTCCTGACGAAGTGAAGTCAGCTTAAAATATCTGGTCTGCTTTATGAGGGCGGAAAGTTCTGACGACTGGGGCATCTCGGCACAATAGTCCTGTGTAGACACGTGATTATCAAACTGCAGTCTGTCGCTTCCGGAGATGGCATAGTCGCCGTTGATATAGTTACACCCGTTGTAGGCATAAAAGCGCTTCTTCGCCGCGTCGAAATATAGCGACGGCCGGTCATCTTCGCCGGGAACACTCTTGCCATAGGCATTGTCGAACATCCACTCGCCGTTGAGATGCTCAGAAATAGCATTATATTCGGCCTGACGGGCATTATCTGCATGGCGGGATGGTTTCGTACGGGATGACTCCGATGGAGAGTCCACGGTGGAAGATGTTGCGATTGCCGGTGCGACAGCTGCTACAGGTTCAGCCGATGTATCGGCGTTATTCTTTTTACGATCATCAGCCTTCTTACTTTTCTTACTGAAAAAACGCTGCATTGCGCGGCTGCTGCCCGAATCTTTCTTTGTCTCCTGAGTATTACTGCGGTCGTTCTTCCGGGTGATCGATGACGTCACCGAACTGACGCGATCTCCTATCATATCTTTGAATGAAGCACACGAAACCATGCCACACATGGCACCGACGAGCAACATAAACTTAAAAACTCTCATGTACTTTCACAAATTTTTCACAAAAGTAACTAAATTTGCACGCTGTAGAAAATATTAAAGCGCATTTTTTTCCAACTGTAAGAAATGAACATCTATATTCAGCTCCTACTGACTTTTTTCAAAATCGGAGCCTTCACGTTCGGAGGCGGCTGGGCTATGATTTCAATTATTGAGAAAGAGATCGTAGACAAACACGGGTGGCTTAAAAGGGAGGAATTTCTCGACCTTCTGGCGATAGCTCAGGCTATGCCGGGCATACTTGCCGTCAACATCTCGGTAGTTGTCGGCGACCGCCTCAAAGGCGCAAAAGGGAGTATCGCCTCGGCTATGGGTACTATCCTGCCCTCTTTCCTAATCATACTCTTCATAGCAATATTTCTCACACCCGATACGATCAAGAACAATGAGGTCATATCATCTATATTCAAGGGAATAAGGCCGGCGGTAGTAGCTCTGATTATCGCTCCCGTGCTGACCTCGGCCAAATCAGCCGGAATTACATGGCGCACGGTCGCAATTCCGACGGCGGTCGCCCTGCTGATATTCTCAGGATGGCCTGTAGTATCAAATCCGATAATCTACATCATTCTCGGAGGTTTGACGGGCTATATCATCTATACACGAAAGGCGGCTACCGAAGCCCGCAAAAGAAAGGAGAGCGGCTTATGATGGTCTACCTGCAACTGCTATGGAGCTATATCAAGATCGGCCTCTTCGGCTTCGGAGGCGGCTACGCCATGCTCTCACTGATCGAAAGCGAAATCGTCAAGCATGGCGATACACCCTGGTGGGGCATCTCGGAGGTAACTTTCACAGATATTGTCGCTATCTCTCAGATGACACCCGGCCCTATCGGAATTAATTCAGCCACATACATCGGCTATGTCGTACCTACCCAGGCGGAACACAGCGGAGTAATCTTCGGCATCCTCGGCTCACTGTTGTGTACCTTTGCGGTCGTGCTTCCCCCGTTTCTACTTGTAATGTATACCAGCCACTTCATCAGCCGGCATAAAGACAGTCCGGCTATCAAAGGCATATTCGCCGGACTCCGCCCCGTGGTCGTAGGGCTCATAGCATCAGCGGCGCTCCTGCTGATGAATGGTGACAACTTCGGCACAACGCCTACAGAACTGACTGTCAGCATAGCGCTCTGTCTGGCTGCGTTCCTGACAGTCAGATTTACAAAAATACATCCCATTGCCGTCATAGCCGCTTCCGGTCTGGCGGGCTTCATCACATACTATCTCATTCTCTGACTATGTCAAAATACGACGACGCTATACAATATCTCTACAACGCCACACCTCAGTTTCAAAAAATCGGAGCGGCCGCATATAAACCCGGGCTCGGTAACGCTATTGCCCTCGACAAGGCCTTTGGCCGTCCGCACACGCATTTCCCCTCGATACACATTGCCGGGACGAACGGCAAGGGTTCGACAGCCAGCACCATTGCAGCCATGCTGCAGAGCGCCGGTTATAAAACAGGTCTTTACACTTCACCACACCTCGTCGACTTCCGCGAACGCATCCGCATCAATGGCGAGATGATCTCACATAAAGGTGTCACCGATTTTGTCGACCGATACCGCAGCCTTGACCTCGACTGCCAGCCATCATTTTTCGAGCTGACCACGATCATGGCTTTCGACTGGTTCGCGGCCAACAAAGTTGATGTGGCGGTCATAGAGACAGGTCTTGGCGGCCGGCTTGACACTACCAATATCATCTCCCCCATCCTCTCTGTTATAACCAACATCTCGATCGACCATATAGCCCAGCTCGGCAACTCTGAAGAATCCATAGCTCGAGAAAAGGCCGGCATCATAAAGCAGGGTGTTCCGGTCGTAATAGGTGAAGCCGAAGGAGAGATAGCCGCTTTATTCCGCAAAAAGGCTGAAGAAGAGAATTCTCCGATATATTTCGCCAAGGAGGCCGGACTATGGAGCGCGGTGGCATACACTCCTGAAGCCAATATCTACCACAATACCCCATACGGCACTCTTGAGGGGACGCTGACAGGAGTATGCCAGACCCGGAATGCCGCCACGATACTTACCTCAATCGCTCTGCTGCAGAATAGATTTATAATTACTGACGAATCGGTGCGCAGAGGTTTTCGCGATGTCACCCGTCTGACCGGTCTGACCGGCCGCTGGAGCGTACTGAAAACCGAACCGCTGACTGTATGTGATACAGGCCACAATGTCGGGGGATGGCAATACACATCGGGCAGGCTTGAGCAGATGCCACGACCTCTGAGTATGATAATCGGCTTTGTCAACGACAAAGATGTGGACAACATTCTTACCATGATGCCTAAAGACGCTTTTTACTATTTCACGCAGGCATCTATTCCCCGCGCCATGAGCGCCGGAGAAGTTGCATCCAAAGCAGCACGTCACGGACTTAACGGAACGATAGTGACAGGCGTAAGAGAAGCAATGGCCGAAGCGCTTAAAGCTACTCCGGCCACAGGATCTATATTCATAGGCGGCAGCACTTTTGTCGTGGCTGACGCGCTTTAATTTTAGGACTTAACGTGTGGCGATGACTTCAATTTCCACAAGCACCTGCTTGGGAAGCTCCTTGACTGCCACTGCAGAGCGTGCGGGGAACGGGGCGGTGAATTTTTCGGCATAGACGGCATTCATGGCTGCAAAGTCATTCATGTCGGCAAGGAATACCGTAGTCTTCACTACATTGGCAAGTGTAAGACCAACTTCTGCCAGAATTGCTGTAAGATTGGCGATCGACTGGGCTGTCTGAGCCTGAATACCTTCGGGGATTGTTCCATCAGCAGGATTTACGGGGATCTGACCCGAAACGAATACGAATGCACCGGCATCTATTGCCTGGCTGTAAGGTCCGATTGCTCCGGGAGCATTAGTTGTTGCGATAGGCTGTTTCATGTTTATGATTTTGAATTGGTTAATATAAGCAGATTAAACAAGTATCAGTCAACACGGTCAAGATGATGCCCCATACGATCCTTCTTCGTATGCATATAGAATTTGTTGTATTTGTTGGGATCAACTTCGATAGGCACATTCTCAGTCACTGACAGACCATAGCCTTCAAGACCGATTCTCTTCACAGGGTTATTCGTCATAAGACGCATTTCACGGACACCGAGCATGTTGAGAATCTGCGCTCCTACACCGTAGTCGCGTTCGTCGGCCTTATGGCCGAGATGAATGTTTGCATCGACCGTGTCAAGGCCTTCCTCCTGAAGTTTGTAAGCCTTGATCTTGTCCATAAGGCCTATGCCGCGGCCTTCCTGATTAAGATATAGCACAACTCCGCGTCCCTCCTTCTCGATCATGCGGAGCGCCTTGTGGAGCTGCTCGCCGCAGTCGCAGCGCTTCGATCCGAAGATATCTCCGGTAGCGCATGATGAGTGAACTCTGACAAGAACCGGCTCGGGGGTAGTGATATCGCCCTTGATGATAGCGATATGCTCCAGACCGCTTTTCTTTTCACGGAAGGGTATCAGATGGAAATGTCCGTACTCGGTAGGCATATCAACCTCGACACCTCGCTCAACGAGACTTTCCTTTTTTATTCTGTAATTGATAAGGTCACTGATAGTGATCAGTTTCATACCCCATTCGTCGGCCTTCTCGCGGAGCTGTGGAAGTCGCGCCATTGTGCCGTCCTCATTCATAATCTCAATGAGAGCGGCGGCAGGCTCAAGACCCGCCAGCCTGACAAGGTCAATAGCGGCCTCGGTATGCCCGGCACGCTTCAGGACACCGAGCTCCTGGGCATACAGCGGATTGATATGGCCGGGACGTCCGAATGTCTCCGGCGTAGACTTTGGGTCGGCAAGCGCACGGATCGTGGCGCATCGGTCGTGAGCCGAAACACCCGTCGTACATCCTTCAATCTTATCGACCGTCACTGTGAACGGCGTTCCTAAAATAGACGTATTGTCAGCTACCTGCGGCTCAAGCTTAAGCTCACGGGCTCGCTCCTTGGTAATAGGCGCACACAGCACTCCTCTGCCCTGATGGAGCATAAAGTTGACCTGCTCGGGAGTAATAGTCTGGGCGGCTACGATCAGATCGCCTTCATTTTCGCGGTCCTCATTGTCGACCACGATTATCATCTTGCCTTCGCTGAGATCGCGAATGGCCTCTTCTACGCTATCAATCTTGATTTTTTGAGTCATAATCATTGTCATTTGCCGGTTCATGGCTGTCGGAGGCGGCAGTCATCTCCTTATTCAACAAATAAAAGAGCTGTCCGTTCACATTTCGTATCTGTGCTATATTGGATGCTTTGATTTCAAAGGGATACATATTAATGGCCTTGATTACCTGTCCGTCGCGTGTATTGGACAGATACTCAATGATCTTATTCATATCATCACGCAGCTTCCTGATGTCAGGGTTGAAATATCCTCTTACGAAAGCTACAAGTTTGTTCTTGCCAAGCCGGCGGGACAGCTCGTCGAGCTTTCCGTCAAAGTCACTGACAAGTGTATATACTTCCGGAACATTCACATCGTCCATGACTATCTCCTTGAGCACCAGTTCACGCTTGCGCCGACCTGTCAGTCTGGCAAAGAAGTTTTTATAGGCGTCAAAATTGAATACACCGGAGTCATTTACAGCCTTATATGTAAAGAATATTCCTAGAGGAAAGAGCACCATTGAACTGAGCCAGATACCTTCCCAGACCACCATCTTGTCATCGCGAGCCATTTTGTAGCCGGAATTATCAATGATATAATAGACGATAAAGAGGAATACCGAGATGACAAGCGGCGTGCCAAGTCCACCTTTTCTGATGATAGCGCCGAGGGGAGCGCCTATAAAGAAGAATATGATGCAGGCGAACGAAAGTGTAAACTTCTTGTGCATCTCGATCTGATGCATGCGTATCGTCTTGCGGTCATCGTTCATCGAATAGCTACGGAACTCATAGTCCTGCTTAAGTCGCTGCACCTTGGTAATGGCATTGTTGACAAATGATTTGCGTATCGAGTTAGTGCGGGCGCTGAAGAGTGAGTCAAGCGGAATCGGCTCGGTAAGCTCGACAGGTTGCTGTATCTCGTCGACCCATATCGTATCACGATAGACACGATGTGTGTGGGGGATATTGAGGTAACTTGTCTCGACAAGCGTCTTGGCATAAATATTGCCGATGCTGTCTACACGCGACTCTACCGAATCTATCGTGGCGCTGAGCTCACTGATATTCTTACCGATATACTGATTGCGCATATTTCCCTCGTCGATACGGTTGAAATTGTTGTCGAAAGCAATCAGGATATCCTTTTGAGAAAAAGTCTCGCGCCTGTAGGGCTGATTGGCCGAGCGGCCGGCCGAATTGCCCTCGCGCAGATTTTCAAACTGTTCGCCGTCATACAGGCTCAGCAACATGTGGGTCTTCGCCTCCGTCACACTCAGCCGGCCGCTGTCGGCCAAGATGATACGTGCATTGTCGAAACCCCGCGAGATATCATAGATGGTCATGTCGTAGAGCGTACCGGTCTCACGGTCTTTATGCTCCACAAAGAGATTGACTCCCGGTATCTGGTCGTAGAAAACCCCTTCGGGAATCTCGACCTCAGGCGATTTCTGACGCATGGAATACAGTAGTGTCCACATCTTGGTCTGTGCGACCGGAAGCACATTGTTCTGAAAAAAGAAAGCTCCGACTGCGATGAAGCACATCAGGATCGTCAGCGGCTTCATTGTCTTAAGGAGCGATACGCCCCCGGCCTTCATTGCCGTCAGCTCAAAACGCTCGCCCAGATTGCCGAATGTCATCAGCGACGCAAGCAATATAGCGAGCGGAAGCGCCATCGGAACCATAGTCAGAGCCGCATAGAAAAACAGCTCGCCGATGACGTCAAACCCGAGTCCCTTGCCTACGAGATCGTCGATGTAACGCCACAGAAACTGCATCAGCACGATAAACAGACAGATAAAAAACGTCATGATCAGAACCGGGACGAAGCTCTGAAGCATAAAAAGGTATAGACGCTTTATTCTGAACATTTATAATGCCGTAATTTCAGATACAAAGGTAACCTTTAGTTTGCAATCTACAAAATATCAGCTGCAGTCACTGTTGGCCGTAAAAGTTTTCCCGTATAAAATTTGATATCTGACAGGGCATTGCTAATTTTGTAGTAGTCAAACTTTCGAAAGATGAAGAAACTGTTTATCATAATTCCCCTGCTGCTTCTTGTAGCCGGAGGCATCGCGGGCTATTCAGTTTACCGCTACGTCCGTATGCCCTATGACGGACCGACTAAACGCATCTACATATCCCGTGGTACAAGCGAAGACCGGATTTACTCCATCCTTGCCGACAGTCTCGGCGGCGATTTCGCCGGCCATGTGATGAAGATATGGGACTATAAGAAAGGGGATCCCGCAAAAGCCTGCGGATCATTCGTAATCAGTCCCGGCGAGACCGCCATGGGAGTAGCCTCACGCCTGAGGTCAGGCAGTCAGAATCCCGTCAGAGTGGTATTAGCCGGACATAGAACATTCGATGAGCTAGTAGGTCAACTCTCATCTCAACTTGATTTTACACCTGAGGAATTTACTGCCGTCTGCGATTCCATACTCCCCACAAAGGGTTTTAACACCAATACATATCCGGCTGCAATCCTGCCTGACACATACGAATTCTACTGGAATGTCAGTCCGCAGAAAGCCCTCGAACGTCTCCTCGGCTACCGCTATGATTTCTGGAATGAAACCCGCAGGGCTAAAGCCGGGAAACTCGGCCTGACACCTGTCGAGGTAGCTACCCTCGCTTCGATTGTAGAGGAAGAGACCGCTCAGACCAATGAACGCCCTACAGTGGCGCGGCTATATCTCAATCGTCTGGCACGGGGTATGAAGCTTCAGGCAGACCCGACTGTCAAATATGCCGTAGGGGATCCTACGTTGCGCCGCATACTCAACAAACACCTGCAGACACCTTCTCCCTATAATACATATCTTGTAGCCGGACTCCCTCCCGGGCCTATCCGCGTTCCGGAAAAGTCGACTCTCGATGCCGTGCTGAACGCGCCGGAACACAACTACTTGTATATGTGCGCAAAGGAGGACTTTTCGGGTACACACAATTTCGCACGTGACCTTGCTACGCATAATGCCAACGCACGTCGCTATCAGGCAGCACTTAACCGTTTAAACATCAAATAAATTACGCCATGAAACCGTCATCCACAAGCGGTTGGGTCATAATCGGTGAATTTGACACCCTACCCGACGCAACGATAATCGCCGGAGCTATCGAGAATGAAGGAATACCGACCTCCATCCTCAACTCATCGCTCCAGTCGACACTTCCTCTCACATTCACATGGGCACCCGTACAGCTACTCGTCCCTGAGGCAATGGCGGAGGCCGCCATAGAGTCAGTGCCTGAGGAAAACAGAGTATAATCAAAGTATAATTATCAACTATTTTATTATGAAAAAAATCATCCTTACCTTATCCCTGCTTGCCTCCACATGCGGATCCATGCTTGCCGGATACCCAGACTGGCTACATCTCAACAAATATGCCGCGGCCAACAAATATGTACAGTCTCTCCCCAACGACGGAGACCGTGTAGTGTTCCTCGGCAACTCCATATCCGAAGGCTGGGTAGAAAAACATCCCCAGTTTTTCGAAGCACATCCCAACTTCATACCCCGCGGCATCTCCGGCGAGACCACATGCCAATTCCTCAACCGCTTCCGCGAAGATGTCATCAACAATAAACCCGCGGTTGTCATAATCAACGGCGGCACCAACGACATTGCCGAGAACACCGGCACATACAATGCCGACTTTACTTTCGGCAACATCGTATCAATGGCAGAGCTTGCCAAAGCCAACGGGATCAAGGTCATCCTTACATCCGTCCTGCCCGTCGACTATTACAGCTGGAACTTTGCAATCACGGATGCCCCGATGAAGATCAGCGCACTCAACGACCGCATCAAGAAATATGCACAGGAAAACGGTCTGATCTATGTGGACTACTACACGCCGATGGTAGTAGAAGGTGGAGCTCTCAATCCCGCTTATACCAAGGACGCCGTACACCCCACTCCCGAAGGATATGACGTAATGGAAGCCATCATCCTTCCCGCGATCGACAAAGCGCTCAAAAAATAAAACCACCCGAAAATTACTTTTTACCGGCACACGCCGGATAGAAATAACAAAGGCCTGCGACTAATTCAAGTTGCAGGCCTTTCAATTATAAGTTATGGTAATTATTCCTTAGCTAGGAAATTTACTACGAAATAAGCGATGGTGAGAAGGAGATAAAGGATTACACCTGAACCCATCCCAATACCAGATTCGCTCTGAATCAGAAAAAGGACGAATGCAAGTAAAAGTACTCCGCCTGCAATCCAACGAGTTTTTTTATCGGTCTTAAACCATGTAATTGCACCTGCAATTACCGGAAAGAAATAGAGGCAATAGATAAACAACGGGAATTTATCGCCGAGCTTATACAAGGAAGCCAAACTTCCACCACTTATTCCTACACCGTAAACTGATGCCATCGGACATACAAGTACAAAGAATAAGGCTGCAGCGCAAAGGCCTACGAGGGTATAGGTCACTTTCTTTTTGTCACTGAAAAAATCTACTGATTCTGCCATAATTGAAATAATTAATTGGTTATAAAATAGAATTAGTTGCGCAAAATAAACAAAATATATTTATAAATGCAAAATTTATAATAAAAGAACTTAAAAAGAAATTATAATATAGACTTTTAGGGTCTCAGCACCTTACAAATTATTTACTTGATGACTATCCCCGATTGACATATTGCTGGGAAAAAGTCGGACCATAGAATGCCGGTCACCCGGAATTTCTATGGCCCACATAATTAATACCCAATTATAATCCTCACTTAAAAATTGTAACAGCTAAAACTTTAAATCAATTAATTATTGTTTGCGATAAGTTTACACTGCAAAGGTATATAAAATTTATTAAACTCCAAACTAATTTTTAAAAAATTTCTATAAATATGGCAATTTTCATCTCATAAGAATAAAAAGTGCAGCCAGATTTGTAAAGCAAGGTAAAAAAACTTAAAACATGACTATCTACTACGGTTCCGGTTAAAACCCACAGAATGAGAGATAACCGGACAACTGTAAATACTTATATGAAGAGCCGAACAATTCGCGTAGACTATTGTTATAAAAATATAACAACTTAACAACTATTTATTATGAGCGACAAAGACAAAAGAAAAAAGACTAATAAGCGAGCTACATGGACGGCCATAGGTGCAGTGATATTAATTCTCTTACTGCTTGCGTGGTTTACAATCGTAGACTCCGACGGAGATCCCAACAATGGCTTTATCGCACCCCTGATGGGTTTGCTCCGATAAGTTTTTTCTAAAAAAGTACAGCGGGTATTTCAATTTTAGATTGAAATACCCGCTCTCTAATTTTACTCTGCATAATTTTCAGAGCATCACGATTCCGGCAGCCCGGCACGCTTCAAGCTGATCGGCAGGCCAAAGGCTCGACTGTACTTCGCCAATATGAGCTTTCTGCAATAGGAACATACAGAGGCGGCTCTGACCGATACCGCCACCTATCGTATAAGGATATTGACCGGCAAGAAGCTTCGCATGGAAAGGCAATGCGCAACGCCCGATGACTCCGGCTATCTCGAGCTGACGGCGCAATGACTCGGGCGACACGCGGATACCCATCGATGACAATTCAAACGGTACATCAATAATCGGATCCCATACAAGTATATCGCCATTAAGACCCTCATAGCCATTCTCATCTACTGTCGACCAGTCGTCATAGTCAGGGGCGCGCCCATCATGGCGCTTACCATCACTGAGTCGAGCCCCTATACCCTGTACAAATACAGCTCCATATTGGCGACAAGCCTCACGCTCGCGCTCACGTGCCGTCAGTCCGGGATACAGCTTGATCAGATCCTCGGCATAGAAGAACGTAATCTCCGGAGGAAGCTGCGGGCGGATATGCGGGAACGTGGCGGTCACAACGGCCTCGGTAGCAAGGATCGCTTTGTAGATATCGCGAACGGTCTGACGGAGATAGGCTGTAGTACGATCATCTTTCTCAATGACTTTTTCCCAGTCCCACTGGTCGACATAAAGCGAATGCAGATTGTCGAGCTCCTCGGCGGTGCGGATTGCATTCATATCAGTGTAAATACCGTATCCGGGAGCCATCTCATACTCACTCAGCTTCATTCGCTTCCACTTGGCAAGCGAGTGGACGACCTCGATGCTGGCACCGGGAAGAGACGCCGCCTCAAAAGTAACAGGCGGTTCTACACCGTTAAGATTGTCGTTAAGACCTGAGTCCTCACGGACAAATAGCGGAGCGGTGACGCGTCGCAGATTGAGAGCGGCAGTCAGTTCCTGTTCAAATGTCACTTTTATAAGCTTGATGGCCACTTCTGTGGTCTCCGGCAATAGTTTTACTTTGTAGTTCTCGGGAATTATCAGACTCATGTCCTGTCTGTATATAGTGAAAAAATCGTATTATCCTTTTACTGCTATCTTCAACAGTCTTATAAATTGCTCAATCTGCTGGGACGTCACACACAGCGGCGGCAGAATGCGGACAGTCGATGGACCAGCGCCACCGGTGAAAACACCGCATTCAAGCAGCAGCTTACGACGCAGCTCCGGAGCCGGCACTTTGACATCTATACCGATCATCAGACCTCGTCCTCTGACATCCGTGACGATATCGGTCAGCTGGCCGAGGCGCTCGATAGCCTCACCACCAACTTTGGCGGCATTCTCGATAAGCTTTTCCTGCTCAATAACTTCGAGGACGGCTATTGCAGCCGCACAAGCCAAATGATTACCGCCGAACGTAGTTCCGAGCATACCCCGGACAGGCGTGAAATCCGGAGAGATCAGCACACCGCCGATTGGGAATCCGTTGCCCATTCCTTTGGCAACCGTTATGAGATCAGGGCGGATTCCGGCATACTGGTGTGCGAAGAATTTACCTGTACGACCGTAGCCTGACTGAATTTCATCGAGAATGAGAATAACCTCATGAGCTTTCGTAACCTTCCGGAGCTGACGCAGGAAGTCGTCACCGGGCATTTTTACGCCGGACAATCCCTGGATACCCTCGATAATTACGGCAGCATATTCTCCGGTGGCAAGTTCTTTTTTGACAGAATCGATATCGCCCATCTGCACGAACTTGACATTGTCAGTCCGATTGAACGGCGAGACTATATATGGATTGTCCGTAACCGCCACCGCACCCGACGTACGACCATGGAAAGACCCCTTGAAGGCAAGTACCTTGGAGTTGCCTGTATGATAGGAAGCGAGTTTTATGGCATTCTCATTGGCTTCGGCACCCGAATTACACAGGAAAAGAGAATATGTCGGATAGCCCGACATCTGTCCAAGCTTCTGCGCAAGCTGCGTCTGCAAGGAATTCTCAACTACATTGGAATAGAACCCTAGCTTGGCAACTTGATTCTGAATAGCCTCGACATAGTGTGGATGAGTGTGTCCGATAAGGGCCACGGCATGTCCTCCATAGAAATCGAGATAAGCATTACCCTGCGCATCCAATACATAGCATCCACGCCCCCTGACAGGTTCTATTGGATATAAGGGATAGACATCAAATGGTTTCATCAGCAAAGTGTGTGTATATTATGGTAAGCAAAAGCCTTTTGCCGGCAAATGCGGATAAAGTGTCACTTTTGTACAAAGGTAATCAAAACCTTTCATACAGCCAACAAGATTTTAACATATTTTTCGCAACAACCACTATCTCCCGGTTGTTCTTTTATAAAATAAAAGAATTTCTCTATGAAAGACACACTTACAACTGAAGAAAGAAAAGATTTGCCTGACAGCGTATTCGGTCTGCCCGAGCGCCGTGAATATCCTATGCCTGACGCCGCTCATGTCAGAGCTGCGGAAGCCTATTTCCGATATTGTCCGGAAGATCTCAGACAAAAACTTGCCCGAGCCATCGTAGCCCGGGCAAAAGAGTTCGGCGTAAAGATCGAGAGTCCGACTGTACTCTCCTACGCAGAATAATCAGTCCTGTATATAATATGTAATATAGGATACAACCCTTACCTTCTTAATATAAGGAGTGTACTGGTCGCGATCCTCGATAGAAAACTGCCCTTGGGTTGCAGTCTTGATCTTACCTAATTTGCTCTCGGAGTCCTCGGCAAATTTGTTGGCGGCTTCGCGGGCATTTTTTGTAGCCTCTGCTACCATCTCCGGCTTAATCTTATTGAGATCGGTATATTCATAAGTGATACGGTTCTCCCAGTTACTTGCTATCACAGCCACCCCCATTTTCATAAGTTCTGACTGCTTATTGATAAGCTCGGTCACATGATCTACATTTGATGATGACACGACTACCACACATTTTACTGAAAAATCGGGAATGGGTACAGAACGGTATGAACCTCTATTGTCTGTCACCTCAGGCGCACCGACGCTTATCTCTTCAGATGCCACGCCATTATCGGTAAGGAAGCGTACGATCTTGGCCGTATTTGTCTGGACATCCTGATAGAGTGATTGAAGATCATTGGCTTTTCCTTGATATACAAGCGGCCATGTAACCCTATTGGCTTTCACCTCGCGCTCTGCGAGACCGCGCACTGTCACTGCCCTGTCCTTATAAGTAAAATTGTCAAAACCGGACTTGATAAAAAGTCCGAGTGCAGCAAGTCCGAGTGAGATTACAGCAGCTGCAATAATTTTTCCTGATTTCATAGTGTCTGAATTTAATTTTACGCAAATATAACACATAGTTTAAAGAAATAAGTGAAGAATTGAACTTAAATTTTTTTCTCACACGCGTTTTTATTAACTTCGCAGCCAAAAGGTAAAAACGTATCAAAAATGCTGATAATTGGTATAGCCGGGGGGACCGGCTCCGGTAAGACCACTGTGGTCAACAAGATCATCGACAGTTTCCCTGCCGGCGAAGTGGCTGTAATACCACAGGATTCTTATTATAAGGATTCGAGCCATGTCCCGGTGGAAGAGCGCAGTAAAATCAATTTTGACGAGCCCGCTGCTATAGAGTGGACTCTGCTTGTTGATCATCTCAAGAAGCTCAAGGAGGGCAAAGCTATCGAGATGCCGACCTACTCCTATCTGACCTGTACGCGTCAGGAAGAGACGGTGCATGTAGAGCCGCGCGACGTAGTGATCGTCGAAGGTATTCTGGTACTTACCGACCCCGTTCTCCGAGAGATGATGGATGTTAAATGCTTTGTCGACGCTGATGCCGACGACCGCCTGATCCGCGTAATATCACGCGACTGCATAGAGCGCGGACGCACTCCGCAGATGGTCATCGACCGCTATGAGGATGTATTGAAGCCTATGCACAGCATGTACATAGAACCCACGAAACGCTTTGCCGACCTCATCATTCCACAGGGAGGAACCAATACCGTGGCTATCCGTCTGCTTACAGACTATATTGACTCGCGACTGAAGAGAAGCTGATATGATCCTGAGAACTGACAATCTCGTAAAGAAATACGGACACCGCACGGTAGTCAATCACGTCTCAATCAATGTTGAGCAAGGCGAAATTGTCGGTCTGCTCGGACCTAACGGCGCCGGTAAGACCACTACATTCTATATGACGGTAGGGCTTATAACGCCTAATGAAGGCCATATCTATCTTGACGATCTGGACATTACCAACTACCCCGTCTACCGCCGCGCACAGCACGGCATCGGCTATCTGGCACAGGAGGCATCCGTCTTCCGCAAACTTTCAGTAGAAAACAATATCCGCGCCATCCTCGAGATGCGTCCTGACCTTGACCGCAACGCGCAGAAAGCCGAGCTTGAAAGCCTGATTGACGAATTCAATCTGCAGAAAGTCAGAAAGAATCTCGGTGACCAGCTCTCCGGCGGCGAACGCCGACGCACTGAGATCGCCCGATGTCTCGCTATCAATCCCAAATTCATCATGCTCGACGAGCCTTTTGCCGGTGTAGACCCTATCGCCGTAGAAGACATACAGCGGGTCATCTGGAAACTGAAGGAGAAAAATATCGGCATCCTTATTACCGACCACAACGCTCCCGAGACTCTTTCAATCACTGACCGCGCTTACCTGCTCTTCGAAGGCCGAATCCTCTTCCAGGGCACAAGTGAAGATCTGGCAGCCAACGAAGTGGTGAGAAAAAAATATCTGACTGAAAACTTCATATTCCACCGTAAGAAGTTCGACTAAGCTCCACTCGTTTGACTGACACCTGCAACCTGACATGAAACATATTCTCACTATAATCTTTGCCACTCTGATCGCCGGAACCATTTTCGCCGAATGGCATACTGACGAGCTCGGCCGCGGCTACATCAGCCGGACGGTGAGCCAGCCGGACGACTATTCCGGGCGGGTTGTCTCGACGATTATCGCACGAGATACGACAGTTGCCGGTGGAAAAGGAGTGCTTTACATTCACGGTTACAATGACTATTTTTTCCAGTCAGATTTAGGAGACTCAGTAGTAGCTCACGGCTGGAACTTCCGCGCCGTAGATCTGAGAAAATACGGACGCTCGCTTCTTGATGGGCAGACACGTTATCAGGTCAGAAACATCAGCGAATATTATCCGGATATTGACTCTGCCTTAGTCGATATGACATCGGTAGGGCTTGATACAATAGTCATCATGGCTCACTCTACCGGCGGCCTGATAGCTTCGATGTATCTTAATAATGTAGCTGCTCCGGATGTCTGTGGACTGATTCTAAACAGCCCGTTCCTCGAATGGAATATGGGTTGCTTCATGCGCAAGTTTGCCGTCCCGTTCGTCGGATTTCTCGGTACTATATTCCCGAATATCAAGATAGACCAGGGCGCATCAACTGCTTATTCGCACTCTCTCCTGCGCCGCTATGGAGGAGAATGGGAGTATGACACGATTAAAAAGCTGATAATCTCACCGCCCGTTACAACCGGCTGGATTCATGCAATCGAGTCTGCGCAAAACTGGCTTCACAAACACTCCGACATCAAAGTGCCGATTCTCCTGATGCACTCCCTTCGAAGCGTCCACGGAGCTGAAGCATCCAAAGGAGATGCCGTGCTGAATGTCCAGGATATCAGCCGATGGGGCAACCGACTCGGGGCTGACGTTGAAGAAGTGACAATCGAAGGTGGCCTGCACGACCTTGTCCTCTCAGCACCCGCAGCACGCGACTCAGCCTACAGAGCGATTTTCGATTTCCTAAAACAATTTTAAAAAAAGTTCTCGACAATAAACTTTTCGCAACAGCTAAACGTTATATACTTATAATCAATTTTTATTAACCAAAATTATGAAAAAATTATTTATTTGTGCTGTAGCCGGCCTTTCAATGGTTGCACTTGCAGCTTGCTCCGGTAAAAAAGAAAACAAAGAAGTAGCTGAAACAACTCCTGCTCCTGTAGAAAACACAGTTAAAGCAGTTGCTTATGCCGGTGAAATTCCTGCAGCTGACTGCGACGGTAACAAGTATGCCCTCAATCTCGTATTCAATGAAGAAGGTAACGGCGGTACATACCAGCTCTCTGAGACCTATTTCAACACCGACACAACAACCGTAGAAGGCTACGTTGTTAAAGAAGCTCTCACTGCTGAAGGCAATTTCGAAGTTAAGACTGTAGAAGACAACACTTACATCACTCTCTTCAACAATGAAGCAGTCGCTAAGGCAAACTTTATTGTCGATACAGACTCAACCATCACAATGGTTAATGCTGAGCTCGAAGTTCCCGCTACTCCCGACTACACTCTCGCAGTCGTAAAATAATAGAATAACACATCATTAAGTTACCCTGCCTGACATTCCCGTCCGGCAGGGCTTTTTATGCAAAAAAGGCCGGAATCACAATGATTCCGGCCTTAAAACGTTTATATAAAATCAATTATTCGTCAAGCGAGTTGTCGCGAGGGTTGTCATTCAACTCTTTTACATCCTGTCTGACTTCTTTTGCATCAACAGTATTGTCTTCGGCAGCATCTACATCTGCTCCGGGAAAATACCGACGGGCTTCAGCCTCGTCTAAATGGGTTGTGTGTTTCTTAGTATCCATAATATAAATAGTTTAGTTTCTATAATTAGAACAAAACGTCCATGAATAAGTTCACCCGACAGGAAGCTTATTGAGTTCTTCTATGTAATTCAACAACTCTATTCGTCCACGACCATCCTCACTCGAAGTCTTGAAGACAGGGGGAAGTGCCTCCCATGTCTCGAGTAGCTGAGCGCAATAGACAGCGGTGGCCTTCTTAGCGGCATTTGACGTCAGCTTATCGAGCTTGGTAAACACAATGCTGAACGGAATGCCGTTTTCGCCCAACCACTCCATAAATTCCATATCTATCTTCTGCGGAGCGTGGCGACCATCGACAAGGACGAATAGATTGGTCATTTCCTCGCGATTGAGAATATAGTCCTTTATCATCTTTTCAAGTTCCATACGACTTGCCTTACTGCGCTGGGCATAGCCGTAACCCGGCAGATCGACAATATACCACTCATCGTTGACAAGGAAGTGATTGATCAGCATAGTCTTACCAGGCGTCGATGAAGTCATTGCCAATGATTTCTTACCCGTGAGCATATTTATAAGCGATGATTTGCCCACGTTGCTTCGGCCGATGAACGCATATTCGTGGCGCTTGTCCTTGGGGCAATGTGCCGCATCAGGACTACTAACTATAAATCGAGCGTTATTTACTATCATAGTCAACAAAGTTACAATAATTTTAACAATTTACGCGTAATACAGTTCGGTTTTCAGACCTGATTTTGTAAATTTGCGGTTGCTATGAAGGATAGTCGCCCAGCCACTTTCAGATTTAAAAAATTTGAAATCGCGGACACTGTCAGTGCAATGAAAATCGGTACTGACGGGGTCATATTGGGTGCGTGGGCCTTAGAATCTTACTCGCCGGAACGTATACTTGATGTAGGAGCCGGCACGGGGCTTATCAGCCTGATGATGGCACAGCGATTTCCGACAGCTCAGATTACCGGAATAGAAATAGATGCATCCGCTGCCTCAGAAGCCTCTCACAATATCGGGCGCTCTCCCTGGTCGGACAGAATAAGCATCATAAACGGCGACTTCGTCGATTACGATATTAAACACTTTGATGCCATCGTAAGCAATCCGCCGTTTTTTACATCTGGACTCCAGTCTCCTGCTCTTCAAAGGGCAGATGCACGCCATGAAGGCAGCCTTTCAATTGATAAACTTTTGGAGCGCTCAGCAGATATTCTGACAGACGGAGGACGGCTTGCAATCATCCTTCCCTACGAGCGACTTGATAAGACCATTTACTCTGCCGCCATGAGACATCTCGATGTAAGCCGTATTGCTGAACTATCCCCCGTACCATCAGCTCAGCCGATTCGCGCAATGATAGAATTTACCAAGGGACTTACCGACACTTATGACCGTGAAGCCATAACTATCAGAACTGCGTCAGGCGCGTATTCTCGACGCTACGCCGATCTTACATCCGAATTTTATCTATAATATAACTTCAAACTTCAATATGTATAACCGACTTAACAAATCCGTACAAAATCCCGGAGCGGGACTTGCCGTCCTGATCGGAGGGTATATATTTTTTCTTTGTCTGATATCATTCCTTAGCGGATGGATGCTGCCGAAGTTCTCTGATATGCAGAGAGGACTGCGCCTAATCTACATTCTTCAGGCAGTGTTTGTTTTTATTATGCCGGCAATAATGGCCTCTGTTGTAGCCACACGACTCCCTGCCCGCCTACTCGCATTAGAAAAAAAACCAGAGATAACGCCGGTTTTAATCACACTGCTTATCATGCTCGTCTCCATACCCGCCATGAATCTTGTTATAAAGTGGAATGCCGGAATCACACTCCCCGAGTCAATGCATGGACTTGAGGAATCGATGCGCGTCCTTGAAAATACAGCCCAGGATAGTATCAATATTCTTATAGGCAGTCATACAGTCGGCAACCTCATCATGTCGATTTTGATAATCGGTGTACTCGCCGGCTTCAGCGAAGAGCTGTTTTTCAGAGGAGCAATGCAACGCATTCTCTCAAACACGCTCCTCGGCGCCCACGGAGCGATCTGGCTTACGGCAATAATATTCAGCGCACTTCATCTACAATTTTTCGGATTTTTCCCTCGCCTGCTTCTCGGCTTACTCTTCGGCTATCTGCTTTATTGGAGCCACTCGCTATGGCTTCCGATAATAGCCCATATTTTCAATAACAGTCTTGCATGTATAGTAGCATGGTGTCAGAATAGGACAATTGACCAGGCAGAAGTTCTGACAAACGGCTCTGACATAGCATATGCAATCAGCAGCGTCCTGATCACAGCTTTTGCCCTATGGATTCTGTATCGTAATCTTAGGAAGAAATCTGACGCAGTGATTGAAGTTGAAAAATCAGAAAAAAGCGAATAAACACTTGCATAGGTCAGAAATTAGCATTACCTTTGCATCGTTATAGCGGAAACCACCGCAAAAGGAGAGGTGGGTGAGTGGCTGAAACCACCAGTTTGCTAAACTGACGTAGGAGCAATCCTACCACGAGTTCGAATCTCGTCCTCTCCGCAAAACAATAAAAGTCAAGTCCTTACTTGGCTTTTGTTGTTTATGGCAGAAATACATCATCTTAGATTGGATATATCAGCGATTATAATTAAATTTGTGGTGTCTGTTATTTGACTGTCGGCTAATAATCCGTTAATATAATAACGACCGTGACCACAAAACCTATTATTGTCTGAGCATGAAAGGAATTATCCTTGCCGGAGGATCCGGTACAAGATTATACCCCATCACAAAGGGAGTAAGCAAGCAATTGCTTCCCATCTACGACAAACCGATGGTATTCTATCCGATTTCCACCCTTATGATGGCCGGGATTCGCGATATACTGATCATCTCAACTCCTTATGACCTCCCATCCTTTCAGCGTCTGCTTGGCGACGGATCTGACTACGGCGTAAAATTCACTTATGCCGAGCAACCTTCGCCTGACGGACTGGCTCAGGCCTTCATTATCGGGCGCGAATTCATAGGCGAAGATGATGTCTGCTTAGTTCTCGGCGACAATATTTTCCACGGCCCGGAGTTTGACAAGGTTCTCAAAAAGTCGGTCGATATGGTACAGAATGAACGGAAAGCTACCGTTTTCGGCTATCAGGTCAATGACCCTCAGCGCTACGGTGTGGCTGAATTTGACGCCGAGGGCAACTGCCTGTCAATTGAAGAAAAGCCCGCGCATCCTAAATCAAACTATGCCGTCGTGGGGCTCTATTTCTATCCAAACAAAGTAGTAGATATAGCTGCCAACATAAAACCCTCCGCACGTGGCGAACTTGAAATTACCTCGGTAAATCAGGAATTCCTCAATTCGAGAGAACTAAAAGTGCAAACGCTCCCCCGCGGATTCGCATGGCTTGACACCGGAACTCACGACTCGCTTGCCGACGCATCAATCTATGTCGAAGTACTCGAAAAACGTCAGGGACAGAAGATCGGATGCCTCGAAGGAATAGCATTCGAGAACGGCTGGATTTCGGCTGACAAACTTCGGGAATTAGCCCGGCCTATGGAGAAAAATCAGTACGGTCAATACCTGCTGAAACTCACAAACACGCACTCCTGATCTCTCCGTCTGTATTAATCAGATAAAATTTATGAACTTTATACCTACCAATATAGAAGGAGTAGTAATTCTTGAGCCCCGCGTCTTTTCTGATGACCGCGGCTACTTCTTTGAAAGCTACTCTAAACGTCAGTTTGACGAGTATATCGGATATACTGTCGACTTTGTTCAGGACAATCAGTCGCGATCAGTCAAAGGGGTGATCAGAGGAATGCATTTCCAGCGTCCGCCTTACGCTCAGGCAAAGCTGGTAAGGTGTATTAGCGGATGTGTCCTTGATGTCGCAGTTGATCTTCGCGCAGGCTCAGCAACTTACGGTAAACACATTGCCGTCGAGCTGTCCTCCGACAATCATCGAATGCTTTTCATTCCCAAAGGATTTGCTCACGGATTCTCAGTCCTCAGCGAGGAAGCTATATTCGAGTACAAGTGCGATCAATACTATCATCCCGAAGCGGAAGGAGGCCTGTCGCTACTTGATCCTGCACTCGGCATAGACTGGAAAACAGATCTTTCCAAAGCCATACTTTCTGCAAAAGATGGTAAGCACCCTAAGTTGAACGAGTTTAAGACCCCATTCTGACTATGAGAATACTCGTAACAGGTGGAGAGGGTCAACTCGGTCAGTGCATACGTGACGCATCCGCCGGCTCCGAAGACTCCTACATATTTACAGACGTCGATGATTTCGACATTACTGACCCCGATGCTGTCGACCTCATGCTCAGATGCAACGATTTTCAGGTCATCGTAAATTGCGCCGCGTTTACTGATGTCAACGGAGCTGAATCAAAAGCTGAAATTGCCGAAAAAATCAATGCCGAAGCTGTCGGCTACATCGCCCGCGCCGCTAAAAAGTACAATGTATTTTTTATACAGATATCCACAGACTACGTCTTTGGCGGCAACTGCAATAATACTCCATGCCGTGAAGACCAACAACCTAACCCCACAGGTGTCTACGGACTGACAAAACTCCACGCCGAGCAGCTAATCGAGAAAAGCGGCTGCAGGTATATGATAATACGCACGGCATGGCTTTACAGCCGCTACGGAAAGAACTTCGTCAAAACCATGATGTCGCTGACGGCTACGCGGCCTGAGGTCAACGTCGTCATCGATCAAACAGGTACTCCGACATATGCGCCGGATCTTGCCCACTCTATTGTGGAAATCATAACGCGCCGCCTTTTCGAGCGACACTGCGGTATCTATCATTTCTCCAACGAAGGGGTCTGCTCCTGGTATGATTTTGCTACTGCGATCGGCAAAATGGCCGGACACGACAATTGCAGAATACTGCCCTGCAAGTCTGATGAGTTTCCGTCGCCGGTCAGACGCCCCGCCTACTCCGTGCTTGACAAGACAAAAATAAAATCAGAACTCGGCATCGTTATTCCCTACTGGACCGACTCACTCGCAACCTGTATTAAAGAAATTCAATCAGATGAAGCGTAACATACTCATAACCGGCGGTGCCGGATTCATTGGCTCACATGTAGTGCGTCTTTTTGTCAACAAATATCCCGACTATCATATATATAATGTTGACAAACTGACCTATGCCGGTAATCTTGACAATCTCAAAGATATTTCCGGACAGCCGAACTACACGTTCATTCGTGCCGATATCTCCGACCTTGATGTCATGCGGAATGTCATCCGCATGAATAACATCGACGGGATAATCCATCTCGCGGCCGAAAGCCATGTCGACCGGTCGATTTCCGATCCGTTCACATTCGCACGTACCAATGTCATGGGTACACTCGCCCTGCTTCAGGCTGCACGCGAATACTGGGAATCGCTTGACGAGAAATATGAAGGAAAACTATTCTACCATATCTCAACCGACGAGGTGTATGGAGCACTCGAAATAACTCATCCGGAAGGAACAGAAGCGCCCTTCACCACCCGCGCATCCTCAACTGCTCACATGGCCTACGGAAATGAATTCTTTGTCGAGACTACCAAATATTCACCTCATTCCCCCTACTCAGCATCCAAGGCATCGAGTGACCACTTTGTCAGAGCTTATCACGATACATACGGCATGCCGACAATTGTGACAAACTGCTCAAACAATTACGGCCCGAATCAATTCCCCGAGAAACTAATACCGCTCTTCATCACCAATATATGTCAGGGTAAGCCGCTGCCTGTCTACGGCAAGGGAGAGAATGTCAGGGACTGGCTGTATGTCGAAGATCATGCCCGCGCAATCGACCTCATATTCCATAAAGGGAAAATCGCCGATACATATAATATCGGCGGATTCAACGAATGGAAGAATATTGACTTAATCAAAGTCTTAATACGAACGGTCGACCGCCTCATCGGAAATCCGGAATGCCACTCCGACCATCTGATCACATATATCACCGACCGCCCCGGTCATGATCTGCGCTACGCCATCGACTCCCGAAAACTACAGAGCGAACTCGGTTGGGAGCCCTCGCTGCAGTTTGAAGAAGGCATTGAAAAGACAGTGAGATGGTATCTCGAGAATCCGGAGTGGACCGAAAACATCGTCAGTGGGCGCTACCGTCAGATCAATTCTGATTAAGCGGCGTCATGTGATAGCCCAGGGCATTCAACTCCATCGCCATGCCAGCAAGATACAGGGCGTGAAGTGAAGCAATATAGTATCCGAGTGCAGCTTCGGTACCTGGTTCTACGTGCTCATGGTTGAGCTGGCTGAATACACGGGATGCACACTCGGCAACAAGTTCCGTAACTTTTTCGGCAGCCTCACCGGCATAACCGAGTATACCCTGCACGACTTCCTCATCCATGTTGTCATAGCCACGCTTATCGCGTATTTCCTCATAGATATTCTTCTTTGCTGAATAAGTCTGCCAGTCAGTATCCCAAAAGAATGCCATTGACATGCCGATAAGCATCATCCATCCAAGTGAGACTACCGGATATTCCTGAAATTCGCGTGCTCCGTCAGGAATATAAGCTTTAAGGAGCTCTCCCCACTTATCTTCCACATCAGGACATTCGGGGACATGATCATCGACAGCACCCTTACGCTGAAGGAATTTTAAAAGATCATCTTTAACTTTATCCTCAAACTGTTTTACCTGATCTTTAAGATCATGGGCTCCATTTATATTCTTATCCATAATTATAATATTTAGTGTATGTACTAATATAACGCGAATGATTGTGAATGGTTTATATATTTTTTGTATATTTGTTCACACCAACAAACCTAACAGTCTGAATCATGAAATTCTTTTTAAGAGCGTGGGCAATAGTGCTGACATCTACTTTCTATCTGACCGCACAAGCAGTCACATGGACTGAGACACCTATCGGAGCAAAAACAACAATCGATAGTGTCAACATTGAGATTCAATATTTTACGTCTAATATTGTCAGAATCATCAAGGCTCCGGTCGATGCATCCCGATTTCTGAATGAAAGTATCTCGATTATCGCGCATCCATCCGACAGCCTTAGCATTTCCGTCAAGGAAACACCGCAAAAGACAACAATATCCGCAGGAGCACTCAAAGTCATCGCTGACAATAAAACCGGATTGCTGACATTCTACTCTTCTAACGGCAAGCTCCTGACGAAGGAGACCGGATTGCCAACTCTCGAAACCGCGCCATATCCGGAAGCTGATGGACTGACTGTCAGCCAGACTTTCTCTATCACTCCGAAAGAGCATCTGTTCGGACTCGGAAGCCTTGCCGACACACTGCTATCACGTCGTGGAGCGACCAAACGGCTGTTGCCGGGCAATCTTGACGACGGATTCCCGGTCATCCAGTCCTCCAAAGGCTACGGACTCGTATGGGACAATTACTCTCCTACCCTTTTCACTGACAACGAAAGTGGCATGACTTTCACTTCCGAGATCGGTGATGCCGTAGACTACTACATTATAGACGGAGAGGGAAGCATGGAATCTGTAATAGCAGGAATGCGTCATCTATCGGGCAACGTACCTATGTTTCCGCTCTGGACCTATGGCTACTGGCAAAGCCGTGAACGCTATAAGTCTCAACATGAACCTACTGAAGTCGTAAAGCACTACCGCGAGGCCGGAATACCTCTGGACGGAATAATTCAGGACTGGCAGTATTGGGGCAACAACTATCTCTGGAATGCAATGGAATTCATGAATCCGGCTTACGATCATCCGGAAGCCATGCTCGACAGCATACACGGAATGAACGCCCGTATGATCATATCCATCTGGTCGTCATTCGGCCCAATGACCAAGCCCTTTACTGAACTTAAGGATAAGGGGCTCCTGTTTGATATTGCCACATGGCCTGAAAGCGGTATCGAGGGATGGCCACCCCGCATGGACTACCCGTCCGGCGTCAAGGTATATAATGCATATAGCCCCGAAGCACGTGATATCTACTGGAAACACCTCTCAAGAATCCACAAGATTGGAATGGACGGATGGTGGATGGATTCCACTGAACCCGACCACTTTGACGATAAAATGGACTTCCCTACCGGAATGGGCAGCTATCGACGCGTAAAAGGAGCATTCCCGCTTCTGACCGTAGGAAGCGTTGCCGACCATCAGCGTCAGGTCGATTCCACAAAACGCGTGTTTATCCTTACCCGGTCCGGATGGTTCGGTCAACAGCGTACCGGCTGTAATGTGTGGACGGGAGATGTTGGCTCGACATGGGAGAATCTCCGTACTCAGATACCTCAACATCTCAACCTCACGCTCTCCGGCAACCCGAATACCAACTCAGATATCGGAGGCTTTTTCTGTGGAAGATACAATCTTCCCGATGGAATTCCGGCGTATAAAAATCCTCTTTTCAAGGAACTGACAGTCCGGTGGACACAACTCGCCGCGTTCACACCGATGATGCGTTCCCACGGTACTGACTCCCCACGCGAAGTCTATCTCTTCGGCGAACCCGGCGATCCGATTTACGACGCGTTGACCGGCGCTATCAGACTGAGATACTCCCTGTTACCATACATATACTCTACCGCATGGGATGTCACATCCAATGATGGTAGCTTCATGCGCCCGCTGATTATGGATTTCCCCGACGATCCAAGCGGAGTCTATGCTAATGATCGATTCATGTTCGGCAGATCACTACTCGTTGCCCCGATCTTACGTGCTCACTATACTCCTGAGACAAGAACTTCACTTGACGAAAACAGCAGTTGGGGTGGCGGTGAGACAGCCGGCAGCGTTGACCACGGAATAGATTTCAGCGCTGACTATGATTTTGAAGTAAGACTGCCCAAAGGAACTGACTGGTATGATTTTTATACCGGGAAAAAGTATCGGGGCGGAACTACGATAACACTAAGGGCCAATATATCCACATTACCTTTATATGCCCGTGCCGGCAGTATCATTCCCATCGGACCGGAGGTGAACTTTGCCACAGAAAAGTCATGGGAATTACTGACTATCAAGGTATTCCCCGGAGCTGATGGATCTTTTACCCTCTATGAGGATGAAAATGACAACTATAATTATACGAAGTCACAGTATTCGACAATCAGTTTCAACTATGATACTCGCAAGCACGAACTGACTATCGGCGAGCGTCAGGGATCGTTTCCCGGTATGCTTGAAAATCGCGTTTTCCGCATCATTAATCCGGAAAGCGGCAAGGAAGTCGTCACAGAATATAACGGAAATCCGATCACACTGAAAATTTAATACATACATATATGAGAAAGGAAGGCGGATGTAGATCATATTCTCAACATCCGCCTTCCGTTTATGCAATTAATTATATCGGTGTTGTCGGCGTAATAACAATATCTTGTGTTATGACCTTTAGAGTAGTTCCGTCAGGATTATAATATATATATGTGTCGGTACCACCCGATGTCGGCTCAACTTCTATAACATAAAATGTCCTGTCAAGGCGCTCATAGGCCGTGGCTTCCTCTACCAAGCATGTATAGGCATACTGGCTTTCAGAATATGCAGAACTTACTGCCGGCGGAAGCTGCATCAGATTTTTCCCATAATCGATTTCAGTCATCACCCATTTTGCTTCCGGCCCGAACCATACATCGTAGTCCTCACCGGGCTTCTCAAAATCAGCGACATAATAGTCTGTCTTCCGCTCCCATTTCACATTGACAGCATCAGGATATTTAGCTTTCAGAGCATTCTGATAAGCGACAGGTACTTCACTTATAGAAAGGTCATTATCATCATCACTGCATGATGTGAATCCTACAATGGCAAAAGTTCCTAATAACAGGGAAAATAATTTAGTTTTCATATGTTTAAAGTTAAAGGTTTGATAATATAACACATATTTCTCTTAATATGTTTTTTACATCTTAAGACTTATTGATACAATATAAAAACTAAAGATGTAATTAAGGATTTTCATCATAAATTTTAAATTTTATCTATCTTTGCAATTAATTTATCACATAATACGCCTTATTTATGTCAAAAAAACTGAAGCCTCTTGCTTATACAGCATTGATGCTCCCGATTCTGTCCTTAACAAGCTGTGTTGATGACAACTATGACCTTGACGATATCAATACGGATATCGAAGTAAAAGTCAACGATCTTATAGTCCCAATCCGACTTGACGCCATCAAGCTTTCAAAAGCGTTTAACCTCGATTCCGAAAGCGTAATTAAAGAAATTAATGGAGAATATGCCGTTGTAGTAGATGGCGACTTTGAAAGTACATCTACCCATATCAGTGCTGTGACAATAACGCCCGGCGGCATAGACCCGATACGCTGCGACATTTTCAAATATGAAGGCTCGGATATTGACTTGCCGGTGGCCGCACAGTCTATCTCTTACTCCATCACAGAGGCGACGACACCCTTTACATTCTATTCCTCTGAAGTTGACCGTACCATTCAGGATATCAAACGAGTCAAAGGAAACTGGGACATAGACATAAAGCTTGACCTTGACGATAATAACGGATTGTTCCATTATCTTGCTTTCCAACACCTTGTCATGCAGATTCCATCCGGATTCATGGTGACTAACTATCCCTGTACTGACGGAAAGATCGAAATCGGCAGTCTCGACATGAACATAGCCGGTCCGACCTATGTAAAAATTCATGTATCAGAAATTGACTTTACAAAATTTGATAGCTCAACTTATAAATTTACCCCGGCTAGCGGAGATAATAATAATGGAGTAATCGAATTCAACGGCACTGTAGGCGTGTCTTCTGGATATGTTGTAGGAGCCACAAATTCGACCACGACCAATATTCCCCAGAATGTCGAACTGCAGGTTGACCCTGAACTCAACACGATCCATGTTACCTCTGTTTCCGGCACAATCGCCTATAATCTGCCTGGATTCTCGGTAGCTGACGTAGAATTGTCTGACATTCCGGATATGCTTCGCCGGCCAGGTACCAACATCTCCCTCACAAATCCTCAGCTTTATGCGTGCTTCAATAATCCTATGGCATATTATGACCTTGAAGCTGCTTCGGGACTGACACTCTCGGCTGTTAAGAACGGCGCTGTAGTAAACACCTGTTCTCTCGATGCCGGTCAGGAACTATTGCTAAGCTACAATAAAGGAGTAGCCGGACCTTACAACTTCTGTATGGCTCCGACGCGACCCGCCGAATTCTACGGTTCCTACACCGATGCTCAGTTTGTAGGATACAAATCTCTGTCCGGACTGCTAAGCGGCAACGGTTTGCCTGACAGAATCCATGTAGAATTTGACAATCCGCGTGTTTTGCCGGGCGAAGTAACCGACTTCCCGCTTGACAGCGAGATAGCAGCAGTCACTGGTAGCTACACACTATACGCTCCTCTTGAACTCTCAGCAGGATCCAAAGTGGTATATGAAGAAGACGAAACCGGCTGGAACGATGATGACACATTCAATAAGATTACTGTAAACAAATTTACGGTGAAAGCCAAAGTCTACAACTCGCTACCCGCAGCCATCACCCTGACCGGTATACTGCTCGACGATGAAGGAAAACAATGCGTGGATTCTCAGACCGGGAAGCCTGTCACCCTCAACGGATTTACCGTTGCCGCAAATACCACTTCCGAGGTAGAACTTTCTGTCAATGGCACGATCAACGGACTGGACGGAATCCTCTACTCAGCATCTTGCGACGTAACTGAAAGCAACCAGGTACTTAAGCCGGACTCGCCAATCGAACTTACCGATATACGCGTGACAGTAAGCGGTTATTATCGTGACACACTCTAAATGTAAAGAAGGAATTTCAAAGAAGAATCAGTATGAAACACAATATAATCCGCTTATTACTTTCGGCCACGTTAGCATCATTGACATTAGGAGCCTCTGCCCAGAATCTGCAGGCCGGATATTTCGACGATAACTATTTATACCGCTATCAAGCCAATCCCGCTTTCGGCAACGATGGAAAAGGATTTGTATCAATGCCCGGCCTCGGCAATCTCAACATCACGACCAACGGAACGCTTAGCCTGAGAAACATTTTTTATAACCTTAACGGGCAGACCACTACCCTACTCAATCCTGGCATATCAGCATCTGAGGTTCTTAACGGCATGAAAGAGCACTCTCGCATCGGACTTGATCTAAGGGAGACGATAATCGCAGTCGGGTTCAAAGCGCTGAAAGGTTATAACACTGTTTCGGTGAGCGCCAGAGCTTCCCTTGGTATCGGGCTACCGAAAGAAATTGTACGGCTGGCCAAGGAGGGTGTAGAGAACGGTGTATATGACCTTTCAAATCTGGGAGCTACTGCCCGCGGATGGGCTGAAATAGCGTTCAACCACTCACATCAGATCAACAAGCAGTGGAGAGTAGGTGGAAGCTTTAAGTTCCTCGTCGGTATAGGTAGCTTCGACGCCCATGTCAAGGCTGCCAATCTCAAATTATACAATGATCAGTACATCGGAGAAGTTGATGCTACCGCTCATGCGAGCATCAAAGGATTTGAATGGGAAACAGACTATAACGACCATACTAACCGCCATTATGTCAGTGGAATGAATGTCGACGGATTCTCTCCGGTCAATGGGTTTGGAGCCGCATTCGACCTCGGCGCTGTGTATACACTCAACAAGGACTGGGAATTCTCCCTTGCATTCACCGATTTAGGCTTCATCAGCTGGAACACAGACTTTACAGCTACTACCGACGGACTGCAAAGCGTATCAACCGACAGTTTTGCATTCAATGTCGACAATAGCGACAGCTGGGATAAATTCACCGACAACCTCACCAAACTCTATGAATTAGAGAACAAAGGCGACACAGGCTCACGTCTTACTGGTATCGGTGCCACAATGACCGCAGCCGCACAGTACACTCTACCCGTCTACCGAAACCTGAAATTCGGTTTTATGAATACCACCCGAATCAACGGCGACTTCTCATGGACTGACTTCCGTCTGTCGGCTACTGTGGAGCCAGTTAAAATATTCTCGGCGGGCGTCAATGTCGGCTATGGCACATTCGGAGCCCGCTTCGGAGGCATTATCAACCTGAAAGTCCCCGGATTCAACCTGTTTATCGCTTCAGATTGCTTCCCCGGAAAGTTCGCTAAGCAATACGTCCCGCTGAATTCAAATGTCAACGTAAACTTCGGCATCAACTTCCCCTTCTGATAAATCAAATAATAATCCCCGGACAGCTTCTTTGAAGTGCTGTCCGGGGATTATTGTATAATTGTCCGATGGCTCTAAACGGGGACTTTTATCCGGTCAATTACATAGAATCCACGCGGAAGAGTGATTTTTGCGTAGCCATTTACTAGTCTGGCTGTCGCTATAAGACGTCCGTCTATAGTATAGATATCTACCGCATCTTTAACAAGACTTTCAATGATGACCTGATTACCGTTTACTGAAACAATCGCGTCAGTAATTTCATTTTCAGTTACTTCATCAAGACCTGATAACTCGATCGAAAACATCTGTTCCGGAGCAAATTCTGATCCTGCATTTGATGCATCCAGAGCTTGAACACTCCATGCATAATCACCTTTTTGGAGATTATTAAGTGTTATACTGCGATTCAACCATGCATTTCCGATAGAACAGATCCGACGCTGACCGGTCTCGATATCAGCATTAGGCGAAGTGTAATACAATCCGGTCGAGAGATCCCGTATATAAAAGTTATATGAAAGAGATTCCGTCGGCGTTTCAGCATCACTGGCTGCGTCCCATTTAAGAGTAATACTATTGCCCTCTACAGTCGCAGAAAGGTTTGTCGGAGTCGATGGAATTGTATTAACAGCCACACTCTTATTCTTGCACAAAACTGCTATCCGGCGGTCGGTGCTGAATCCTTGATAACCGCCATTGCAGTTGCCGCTGACTAGCAGGTCGCATCGTCCCGAATCTGAGAAATCGGCGGCCTCAACGGCAGACTCGGAAACACCGGGAAGCGATACATCGGATAATGTGAAATTACCGTTTCCATCATTGAGAAAAACATTAGTACGCGATATATTACCTTCGCTCATGTTCCAGCCGGTAAGGATAAGGTCACTATAACCATCATTATTCCAGTCTGTAAACACTGTAGGGCGAGTGGTATTATCGAACATATACTCGGCAAAGACCTGATGCTTGATAAAATGTCCCTTTTGATCATTAAGGTATAATGTCACTGTCTTTCCTCCCTCGGCTGCTGTCGTGTTCCACGCCTCACCGGGAATAGTACCGCCGACAACAAGATCAAGCCAACCATCGCAGTTTACATCTGCGTAAGCCATTCCACCACGTGTACCCTTAGGCTCAATACCGGAATTGCCCATAGTAAAATTTCCTTTACCGTCATTCCAGAATATCTCAGTAAATACGCCTCCCGTCTTATTAGACATTAAAACGATATCGACAAATCCATCATTATTGAAATCTGCATAAACCGCATTTGGATCAGAGAAACCGCCTGGCAGACTCAATAGCGATCTTGACGGATTAAAAGTCCTATCAGGCTTCTGCAGATAAAATGAATTGGCAGTTCCATTTCCGACAAAGAAATAGTCAGGTAGCCCATCGCAATTTATATCCGTAATACCGCAAGCGGGTGCCGTATCAGAGGATTTTAGTACGGTCTCCGTCAGATGTCCCTTCCCGTCATTGATCAATACTGCGTTATAGCTTGTCCAAAAATCCCATCCACTTTGTAACACATCCACATTACCGTCACCATTTAAATCGGCCACATCAAAATTACCCATGAAGAGGCGGTGAAGTGCCTGCGTGGCAGCAAAATGGTAATCCCCCATGTTGATTCTGACACCACCCTGCTGAACTTGGAAGCTTTCCCCTCCGGAAAATACTATGTCAAACAGCCCGTCATTATTGAGGTCAACGGCTCTCGCTGTCCCGAGTTTAAACCCATCACCCTTTGATATATAATCAATTACATCAGGTGTATCGCCGGTATCCGCTATTGAGTCATATGGCGTATAATATGGATGAATGACAGTTGAGGGAAGATGCTTATACTTATCTTCAAGCCCGGCAGCGTCCTTAATCATTTTCAGAACCTGCGGCCCGTTATTATCCCAGTAATTGTGCGAACCATTCTGATTCCTTGATATCTCTCCGCGTTCACACCAGTTATTCTTGACTGTATAATAATCAGTCCCTTCATCTGTATATATATCAAACTGGGAGTGACGCATATCCCACATCACCGGATTGGTATGCGGGTCACCGACTCCTTCTATTCGGTTGCTTTCAATTGAGGAATTGGGCTGAGAAGAAAGAGTATAAATTGCGCCTGAATCGCGCATCTTGTTACTGAATGAATGTATGTAGTTGGCCTTTATGTGATTGTTACGCATCACACTCTCATCTTTGACCCAACCCCACCCCATGTTGATGGCTGAATATGGAGTATCAAAAATCTCGTTGTGACTGATAGTAACGTCTGACGCATATCCAACAGCGATAGCAAGACAACCATAATCATCGACTCCGGGATGAGAGATATAATTATTATCAATGAGAATATTGTCACAGACAAGACGTGCGTCAGCAGGATTCCATGCCTGGTGAACCTCAAAATCCTCATCACCGAAAAATCCTGCGAGAATGCCGTTACCACCGATATCATTGAAAACCGAACCTCTCACAGTGGCTCCTTTGACACCGGAAACGAAATCAAGTCCTGTAGAACCAAAATGTTCGAAGCGGCAATTTTCAAAACTAATATTTTCAGCATATTCAACACTTACACCCGCTGCAGGACGACCGACCCATGCAACATTATTGGCGGTCGCCGTCTGTTTGGAGTAAGCATCATACAGAAATTGTCCTGCCTGAAGAGCTATGTGACCGGCCTCCGCAGGTCGCGTCCATGTTGAATGAGAAAATGTTACCCCTCGGAAAGTTATATTTCTGACCGGATTACCCGGAGTTCCCTTTATGGCTACAACCGTCTCCAGTCGGGGCGCTACAGCCAGAATGTTGTCCGTATCCTCGCCTTTGGCAGGCCAATAATATAACTTGCCGTTTTCGTTATCATTATACCACTCTCTGGGACGATTTAGGAGTTCTATGGCATTACTAAGCTTAAAAAAATGATTTGAATAACTATCCTCCGAAGCACGGAGTATAGGCCAGGGTCTCTTAAACTCTATCTCTGCCTCAGTAGGCTGAAATTTGACATAGGTACGCTCACCCTCAGTCTTTAAGGATTTAACACGCAGGATATTCATAGCCCAGTCCTGAATGATAGTCATCTCAAGCGATTCCGGTCGGGAGAAAGTGATATCCAGAGCCGGAATAACGAGGCCATCGCCATCAGAATCCCTGCATATCAGACGACTGAGAGACAGATCATCATGATTTGAAGCCAGTGGAACACGGTTGCCATTGACCCAAAGCTGTCTTAGAGAATACTTCGTGGAAGGCATAGAGGCTTCAAGAATTTTTCCTGTACCTACATCCGGTAAACCGCTGATATTTCCTGCCACGCTCCAGTTCGCGACAGGCTCTCCCCCACTTAGAACGGGACATTCCCCCTCAACAGCTTCAATAAACAAATTTACTTCCTGCTGTCGGAGAAGCTTATCTGTAATCTCAAGAGTTGAAGAAAGATAGTATTCACCCCCATAAAGATTAATGTGGATATCAAGTCCGTCATAAATTTCCACACCGTCCAGAGCTATATCAATTGCTTTAGTCAGAGTGGCTACAGGAGCTGCTGCAGTGCCGGTCGCACTATCATCACCTGACGGAGATACATATACGGTAACATCTGCATGACAAATCGGGACACAGGTAAAACCTGTCAGAACCCATGAAGTTACTAATTTTCTTATCTTCATAGCTATAAATGTGATAATATATAATGTGCAAATATATAGTTTTTGTATTCGACGGAATATGAAAAAATTGCTTATCGATAACAATAAATATTCTTTTTTTCGTGTTGGCTACGTTTTGCGTATATTTGCATAAAATATAGTATGGAAGTATGTTAGACCACTATGATTTAAGAATGCTCAATGTCGGATACGAGCCTAATGGATCTGACTGGAATTGGAGAAATGTATGCTCCCCGTTTGCACGTATTTATCTCGTCGCTAAAGGAAATGCAGAAATACGTTTCGAACAATTCACTTTAAAGCTATCCGAAGGTTATATGTATCTGATTCCACCTTATACCAGACATACTTGCATAGGAAATGATAATTTCGTCCATTATTATATCCATCTGTATGAGTCACCGGATGATGAGTCCTTGATGTTTGAGGATATCAGCTTCGGAATGGAATATAAAGCGGCCGATGCGGATAAAGCTGTCTTCAAGATGCTCTATACTTTATTTCCTGAAACGCAACTGTCGGTAACCGATCCCGAAAAATACGATAATAATTCGGAACTGAGCAAATATAACATTAACTTCATAAACCGGCCGCCCTGTGAGCGAATGCTGATAAAAGGGTCAATGCTCGTTCTGATTTCCCGTTTTATCAATGACGAACGAAATGTCATAAGAAATAACGACACCCGATTGATCGATGTCAGAAACTACATAAACCGACACATTACCGAAGACATTCAGATCTCTTTATTATCCGATATGGCATGCTTGAGTCAGTCGCATTTTATCAGAAAATTCAAAGCGGCATTCGGTGTGCCTCCAAAGCAATATATTATCAGAAGAAGGATTGAAAGAGCTGAATTTATGTTACTTATCCACAATAATCCTATAAAAAGCATCGCACTTTCAGTGGGATTTGACGATGTATCTCTATTTGTCAAGACATTCAAGAGCTATACAGGTATGACACCGCTTGAATACCGCAGACACAATAGATAAATAAAAAAAGCAGGTCTCACTCTCGATACCTGCTTTTTTTAATGATTTAATATTTCTTCTTTAAAAGAGTTTTTCGGGATAAGTACCGTTATCGTGGAGTTCTTTAAATTTTGCAACTACACCATCGCGGTCAGCTGCATAGGTTACACCAAACCATTTGGAAGTTGTGTCAAGCACTTTGACCGTAGCCTCGCCTGAATTGATGAGGGCATCGATCGCAAGGGGGATGAAGAATTCAGCCTTGGGAGTATTGATATCCTTATCAAGGAATTTGCGGAACTCGCGATCAGAATAGTCAAAATAGTCGGGTGTGAAACCCCAGAGATTCATTGACACGGGTGTCGTGGGTTCAAGTGTCTGCACCTGACCGTTTTCGTCAGTAAACACAATATTGTGATTATCGTCATAGCTAATAGCTGTACGCTCGACAACCGAGGTCAGCAGACCATCCTTTGTTTCACATACGCCACGTGCTACTGAGCCATTCTCGGTCATAGTGTTGCCTACACGGAAGCCTACCATGCAATAGTCGCCTTTACGATCGCGGGGACGCTGAAGCTCTTTGGCAATAACCTCGAAAGCATCACGGCCATAGAAGTCGTCGGCGTTGATTACTGCAAACGGCTCTTTGATTACATCCTTGCCCATGAGTACGGCATGGTTTGTACCCCAGGGTTTGGAGCGATCCGTCGGGCAGGTATATCCTTCCGGAAGTTTATCTGTTGATTGGAATACGACTTCAACGGGGATATGACCCTCATATTTAGAGAGAATCTTTTCGCGGAAGTCCTGCTCGAAATCTTTGCGGATTACAAATACAACCTTCCCGAAGCCACTCTTGATGGCGTCGTAGATAGAATAGTCCATAATTGTTTCGCCATTGGGACCAAGGGGGTCAAGCTGCTTGAGACCACCGTAGCGGCTACCCATACCGGCTGCCAGAACGAATAATGTCGGTTTCATGTAGGTTATTTTTTAAAGCTAAATCTTATTATTTCTTTATAATGCTCTCCGGGCGAAAGGATTGCCGAGGGGAATTGAGGTTTATTTGGTGCGTCAGGGAATCCCTGGCATTCGAGAGCTACAGCGGCGTAATCATGGTAGACGGCGCCATCCTTACCCTCGGGGCTACCGTTCAGCCAGTTGCCACCATACACCTGAAGGCCGGGCTGAGTCGTAGCAACTTCAACACTTCTTCCTGTGACAGGATCAGAAAGTACAGCTACACTGCGGAGATGACCCTTCTCATAGTCGTCAAGCACCCAGCAATGGTCATATCCCTTGCCAATCTTAAGCGCGTCAAAATCTGCGTACATATCCCGCCCGATAGCCTTAGGCTCTGTAAAGTCCATCGGCGTACCCGCCACGGGAGCAAATTCACCTGTCGGGATCTGAGTATCGTCAGTCGGAAGCCATTTTGATGCTTTTATCTGAAGCTTGTGACCTGTCATGGATCCGGCATTATGCCCACGTAGATTGAAATAGACATGGTTGGTAAGATTAACCGGCGTTTTCGCGTCTGTTTCAGCCTCAAGCGTTAGAGTAAGGACATTGTCTTCTGTCCATGTATAGGTAGCCGTGACTTGAAGATTGCCGGGGTAGCCCTCTTCTCCGTCGGCGGCGCAATAGGAGAATACGACTGTATTGTCGCCTTTGCACTCAGATTTCCATATCTGATTCTGGAAACCCTCGGGACCGCCATGCAATGCGTTCGGACCATTATTGATTGCCAGAGAATACTTTTCCCCGTCAATCTCAAAATGACCTTTACCAATACGGTTGGCAAAGCGTCCGGGAACTTTACCGGAACACGGACCGTCATAGAGATAGTCGGCCGGATTGGCATAGCCCATCACTACATCTGCAAGCTTGCCATCTTTATCTGGCACTATTACGCTAACAATTCCGGCGCCAAGACTTGAAAGAGTCACAGACGCTCCGGAAGCATTCGTAATAGTGTAAAGTGTAATGTCCCCTTTTGGCGACACTACACTTTTACTTTCGATATTCATGCTCATTATTCACATTTGTGAGCGCCGTCGCTGATGACTACGTCAATCACAACAGGCTCATGGCCATATTTCTCGTTGAATTTCTTTTTGGCTGTAGCCACAAAGTTGTCATAAAGGTCATCCTTGACAAGGTTGATTGTACAACCGCCAAAACCACCGCCCATAATACGCGAACCGGTCACACCGCATTCTTTTGCGATATCGTTGAGATAGTCAAGTTCCTCGCATGATACCTCATAGTCTTTGGAAAGGCCTTCGTGAGTCTCATACATTTTCTTGCCGACTGTCTCATAGTCGCCCTTGACGAGAGCGTCACATACGGCAAGCACACGATCCTTTTCGCCGATGACATAGCGGGCGCGCATATAATCTTCCGCTGTAATATCGCTCTTGATTTTGTCAAGATCTTCCATAGTCGCATCGCGGAGAGTCTCGATGCCGAGACGTGCTGCCACACGCTCGCACGACTGACGGCGCTTATTGTAGGGGGAATCCTTTAGTTCGTGTTTTACCTTTGAATCAAGAAGAACGAGCTTGTAGCCTTCTGGATTGAAGGGATAGTATTCATGCTCAAGAGAGCGACAGTCAAGGCGCATCAGGTGGCCTGCTTTACCAAAAACGGATGCAAACTGGTCCATGATACCGCAGTTTACACCGCAATAATTATGTTCGGTTGACTGACCAATTTTTGCAAGCTCGAATTTGTCGATAGAGTTATCGTTGAACATATCGTTGAGAGCGAATGCAAAACAGCTCTCAAGTGCTGCAGATGATGACAGACCGGCACCAAGAGGTACATTGCCGGCAAAAACTGCATCAAATCCATGGACTTTACCGCCTCGCTTGATGATTTCGCGACAAACACCGAAGATGTAGCGAGCCCATGACTGTGAGGGCGCATCAGCTTCATTGAGGCCGAATTCGGCATACTCACTTATATCGATCGAGAATACTCTTACTTTGTCTGTACCATTGGGCTTGAGCTCCGCCATAATCACTTTATCGATAGCCCCGGGAAATACAAAACCTCCGTTATAGTCGGTGTGTTCGCCGATGAGATTGATACGGCCGGCAGAGGCATAGAGGGTGCCTTCGGAACCGAAACGTGTTTTAAACTCCTGATTAATTTTAGTTTTCATTGTCATGATTTAAAGTGAGTGTTTAGGTTGTTATTTCTTTTTGCAAATGTAACAAATTAGTCGGAATGTATCAAATCTTTTTTAGCAAACGGCCAAACTGATACGAGACTTTTTATATCCTTTTTCGTATCTTTGTATTTGCAATGGATAAATATGCCGAAATATTATTACCGCTTCCTTTGGACACGTCATTTACCTACCGGATTCCAAAGGAGATGGAGTCACGTGTCGCTGTTGGGCACAGAGTAATTGTGCCCTTCGGGGCGAAACGGTTTTATACCGGTATAGTCGAATCCATTGTAACAAAGGCGCCCGAAGGTTTTGAGGTAAAGGATATAGCGCTGGCTCTTGACGACAAGCCGATCTTACGGCATCCGCAACTGAAGCTATGGCACTGGATAGCAGATTACTATTTATGCTCGGCCGGCGATGTTTACAAAGCTGCCGTGCCCTCCGGTCTTAAGATTGAAAGCGAGACTTTCATTGAAATCAATCCGGACTATGAGCCAATTGGCGATGAAATTCTATCAGAACGCGAATCCATAATCTTCCAGCTGCTTGATCACGAAGGGGCTATGACCGTAGGGACTGTCGCGACAAAGACCGGATTGAAAAACGTCCAGGTTGCAGTCAACTCACTCATCGACCGGGGCATGATCATCATATCTGAAAAGCTGGTCGAACGTTACCGCCCGCTTAGAATAGCGTGCGTCAGACCGGAATTTGATCCGGCATCGATTTCAGAAGCTTTCGCCAAAGTCAAGGGAGCTCCCAAACAGGAGAAACTGCTCCTCGCCTTGATAGAAATGAGCGGATGGCAGCGTCCTGAAAACGAACACAAGGAAGTGATCCGCACGGAGCTGCTAAAGCGAGCGGATTGCACATCAGCAATACTGCTGACTTTAGAAAAGAAAGGGTTGCTATCTTCATATAAAAAAGAAATCAATCGCTTCGCATATGATGGCTCAAAAACGATCGAACTGCCACGGCTCAGCAGCGCGCAAGCAACAGCTCTGCATGAGATACACCAGTCATGGCGACAGCATGATATCACACTTCTGCACGGAGTGACCTCCTCAGGCAAAACAGAAATATACCAGCACCTGATAGCCGATGTAATACGTCGCGGCGACCAGGCATTGTTTCTGGTCCCGGAAATAGCGCTTACAACTCAGTTGACAAAGCGATTGCAAGCTGTCTTCGGCAAAGATGTCATTGTATATCACTCCAAATTCAGCGACAACGAACGTGTCGATATATGGAAGCGCCTTTTGGACACCAACAACCCGTGCGTGGTACTTGGAGCCCGCTCATCAGTATTTCTCCCCTTCTATCACCTCGGACTGGTCATAGTCGATGAAGAACATGAGTCAAGCTTCAAACAATATGACCCGGCTCCCCGCTACAACGCACGCGATGTCGCAATCGTGCTCGCATCGATGCATGGTGCAAAGACGCTTCTTGGATCTGCAACACCTTCGATTGAGACATATTATAAAGCCACCGCCGGTAAGTTTGGTCTTGTATCGTTGCTGAAACGCTACAACGATATACCACTGCCGGACATCTCCGTAATCGATCTCCACCGAGCCCGTCAGACAAAAAAAATGTCGGGCACATTCAGCCTCGAGACTGTAGACAGAGCCAGAAAAGCACTTTCCGAGGGCAATCAGATAATCCTCTTCCAGCCCCGACGCGGCTATTCGCCACTGGCACGGTGCCGACAGTGCGCATGGACTCCCAGATGTACTAAATGTGATGTAGCTCTTACCTATCACCGCGATATTGATCGCCTTATATGCCACTACTGCGGATCGGAGTATCCACTCCCGCGCGTTTGTCCGCAATGCAAGGAGCCGGCTATCGAGACACTGGGTTACGGAACGGAACGAGTTGAAGATGAAGTAACAAAGCTTTTTCCGGAGAAGCGTATCCTCCGTCTTGACCTTGACACGACACGCAACAAATCGAGCTATGAGACTATCGTAGACGACTTTTCCGCACGTAAGGGCGATATACTTGTCGGTACACAGATGGTAACCAAAGGACTTGATTTCGAAGGCGTCAGTCTCGTAGGTGTACTGAATGCCGATATGCTTATCAACTTTCCTGACTTCAGATCATCGGAAAGAGCATTCAATACTATCGAACAGGTAGCCGGACGCGCCGGACGACGCGAAGGACAGTCGGGTCAAGTGCTCATACAGAGTTACGAACCTTCACATCCACTCTTCGGCTATATTATAAATCATGATTATCTTGGATTTTATAACCATGAAATCGCCGAGCGAGAACGATACTTTTATCCCCCCTTCACCCGCATCATTTATCTTTATCTGAAGCACCGCGACCGCGGCCTAATCGACAGAATAGCCCGAGAATACGGCCGTAGGCTGACTGATATATTCGGTCAACGCATCTACGGGCCGGAGCGACCATCTATCGAGCGGATAAACAACCTGTATATTCGCAAGATAATGCTTAAAGTAGAAGTCGAAGCATCCATGAAACGTGTAAAAGAAATTTTGCGCGAGGTTTACAATGAAGCAATGCAGAATCCAATGCTCAAGGGATTGACAATTTACTATGACGTCGATCCGTTTTAGCGATAATAAATAAATCACAAGTAATCAACTACATAAAATAGCACCGATAAATTTTTAATAAAAAAAGTAGACATAACGCTTGCAGATTCAAAAATTATGCCTACCTTTGCACTGCAAACGCGAAAAAGCGGTCATTGAAATGCGAAAATAGCTCAGTTGGTAGAGCACAACCTTGCCAAGGTTGGGGTCGCGGGTTCGAGTCCCGTTTTTCGCTCTACTACATGACTCTCTATATAGCAAATCTCTCACAAAAGAAGATTGCCGAATGATAAAATGTCCGGATGGCGGAATTGGTAGACGCGCTACTTTGAGGGGGTAGTGATCATTAGATCGTGTGAGTTCGAGTCTCATTTCGGACACTTGAAAAAGACCTGTTTGAAATTCAAACAGGTCTTTTTCGTTTATTCCCCTACCCTTATCACATAGTTTCGTCCACTAAAGGGTCTGGCCACCATCTCGGCAGAAGGATGCACATACAGCAAACAAAACAAAGAAGCTGAGCCGACAAATATTGTGACTCAGCTTCTATATGTATTAACAATAGATTCGGTTTAGCACTAGCCGTTATGTTCAATCTTTGGCTTCAGTCTTAGAAGATTTGCCTTTGATTTTAGCAATTGACTCCTTGACAGTCGGCCCGAATACCACCCAAGCACCGGTCAGGAGGATTCCGAGGAATGCAAACATAATAAGCTTTTTCATACGGGAAGTCGCAGGCTGAAGAGGTACAGTCGCAGGCTGAAGAACCGCATATACCGGGGTGTCTTGCTGAACTTTTGCACGCGCTTGCTGGAGAAGGGTCGCAGTGCTGTTATACAGATTAAATGCCAGCGTCACCTCATTACGAAGGCGCTCTTCATCAATTCTACGGGAATTAAGCGTGACATTATGATTCTTGTCCACATAGTCAGCGTAACGCTGTTGCGCTGCATAATACTCGTCCCGAGCCTCCTCATTGAGAGACTCGGCATAGTGTAAATCCTGCACAGCCTTGCTCGTACGGTAGTCGGCAATAAAATGTTTCAGATTCTCTGCAACTGTATCAGCTATTTCTGCCGACACTACAGGATCCTGCATTTTAGCTGCTATAGAAATTACAGAAGTCTTATTATCAACATTGACCGAGATTCTGCCTCGGATAGCATTTACCATATTCCATTGACGGATGGAAAGATGGGTCGGATCCACGTCGCAACTATCCGGTTGCATATCCTTTTTCCCACGGAATATAGATAGGATACCTCCGATTGCCTTTCCTGGCAATCTCGTAACAGAACTCCACCATACAGAACTTGTTTCATTTTTAATGTAGTCCTCTAATGACATTGTTTTTCCGGCTTCGGTAGTAACCTGAACATCAAAAAGATCCACAATAAATGGAATCGAATTGACAACTTGCGGATACAAGTCAGGATAAACGGCATCAACAGTCGCCCCTTGCGAAAGGTTTATACCCGCCATGGAGGCTAATGCGCCCAAGTTTCCACCCATCTTGCCCTTGGTGTCTGAGATCTCCGGCGAAAGCTTTATTGTCGTTAAATATTCCTTTGGCACTGACAGAGCTATTACAAGACCAATCACTACACCGACCAAGCATCCTTTAATGATAGTCCGGCGACCGTTCCATAATTTTTGAAAGATTTCGATCAGATCTATTTCCGATTCCTCGTCAACGTTCTGCTTCCTTATTTCATCATCCTGTAACATCTTTCAAAATTATTTAGCAAGATTAGCGATTGCAGCTGCCATTGTTCCGAGTGTACCGGCCATTGAGGCTACAGACAAGATAGCTTGCCAATTGACTGCCGAATTATGTTTAGATGGAATAATGATATGGCTGCCAGGCTCAATCGGAGTACCTCGTTTTAACTGAGAGACGTTGCCGTTCATATAGATTATGAAGGCTTTGCTCTTCTTGGCCTTGGCACCATATCCGCCGGCCTGATTGACATAATAGTCAAGCTTTTGTCCTTTTTTATATGCCACGGTATTGGGGAACATGACATCGCCGGAAATTTTTACAGTATTATTATATTCAGGTATGAACAGCACATCACCTTCGCGGAGTACAAGATCTATATCACTTCCGGGGTTCTCGAGAATCTTTTCCAATTCGATACCGACATTATAGCTATTAGAGTTGATGACCTTGGCAGCTGAAATTGAATCGTCTCCTTCCTTATTCTGTAGTAGCATCTGCATCAACTGGTCGCGAGCGGCCACTTCATCATCCGTCATCTGTCTCACAAGAGTGGCACCCTTGAGATAAGCGTAGGAGTTGACTCCGCCTGCTCTGCGCACAAGGTCACTTATACGTTCACTTTTTGATCCGAGTGTATAAGTACCTTCAAACTGAACCTCACCGCCTACCTCTACACGGCGCTGCTTCTGATAGTTGGGACTCTTGCGGATTTCTACAATATCATAAGGCTGAAGAATAAATTCCTTATCCTTATTAATAATCATACCATCTTGAAGTTCTACCGTATAAAGTTGAGACATGGCATCTCCGCTCTCAAGGCTGTTGGGATCATTAATGCGACGTGCTACATCAATACGTACTTTGGATGCTCCCTGAAGAAGGCCACCGGCCTGAATGATCAGATCTTCAACAGATGTATTTTCGGCAAAGGGGTATTCACCGGGATTAGCTACAAGGCCATGAATTGTGACAGGCCCGCGATCAAGTATCTCATTGGCACTTGCTATTACAAGTACATCATTCTTTTTTAAGGGAATATCAGCCTCAAGTCCGGAGAGAAGAGAGCGTACATCAACCGGAACAACCTGCAGAGATAAATCCGGTCCTTCGCGATATAACAGAGCACGAGTGGAATATGCATCCTCCTTAAGTCCTTCAGCCTTATTGATGAGATCTTTTACCGTCTTAAGCTCATCTGAAATAGCATACATACCAGGACGCATAACGCTTCCACGAAGTTCTACTCTGTTGGTATAGCGATCAAGGATCGAGCCGACTGTCACTACGTCACCATCCTCAAGCTGATAGGACGTAAACTCAACATCTTTAACATTGTAAAATTCGTTCTCCTTACTACTTTGGCGAGCCACACTTACCTGCTCCTTATAAGCATCTCCGGTAAAACCACCGGCAAATGTAATAAGTTCAGACAGAGACTCTTCAGGAAGCATCTCGTAGTACATCGGCCGCTTTACATTTCCATCAATGCGGACGAGACTGCCATAAGGCGCGACACGAATTACGTCACCTTCCTGCAGGCGAACATTGCCAGTCTGTTTTCCGCTGAAAAGATAGTCATAAACATCAATTTTTGGAAGACTCTTTCCATCCCGGATTACCTCTACATTACGTAACGAACCGATTGAATTGATACCGCCGGCTGTATAAAGAGCATGGAATACAGATGAAAACGGCGACAGACGGTATGTACCCGGAACCGATACTTCACCCATAATATTAACCTGGATCGTGCGGACATTGCCAAGTCTTACGTTTATATCGGAATCAGGATTCTCTCCGCTGATACCCGCATACTTGCTTGAAAACGCATCGCGTACATATTTATTAGCATCCGCAATAGTCATTCCGCTGAGATAGAGCGGACCTACCTGGGAAATCATGATGCTGCCCTCTGGGGAAATAGTCTGGCGTATATGATCTTCATTGACTCCCCATATATCGATTACTACTTCATCGCCGGGACCAAGACGATAGTTCTGAGGAGTAGCGAGATTCTCGTTTGGTTCAAATGTAAGGTTAGGATTGGTAAACAGATTATGGCCGTAAATGTCTATTTTTAAAGTATCAGCGACAAGAAGCTCTCTTTGATTTAGATTATTGTTAGGGTTGACCTGCAAGCTATCAACAACAGTTTGACGGCGGTTAGACTGCATAGGTGCAGTAGGAGCCGGTACATTCGTTGCTGAAGCATTTACCTTTGCCTTGAGACTCTGAAGCTGAGCCTGAGTCGCCCCTTTAGCAATCAACTCCTTACCTATCTGGCTTTCTGTTTTTCCTACGTCCAAACCGTTTTTGACGTATTCTGCAACCTGTTGATCCGTCATACGCTGCCCCATAGCAGTCGGAACAGCCATTGCGAACAAAAACATCGGGACCAATGTCTGAATGAATACTTTCTTCATTTATATTGAATATTATAATTATCGTTGAAAATGATTGATTTAGTAGACTTTGTTATTCCAGGAACAACTTTGCCCACATTATATTGCAAAGTTACGAATTATAATTACTAAGAGCAAATATTAAGAGATACAGATTATTTTTAACCGCTAAAATTTGCAAAATAACGGCTCAGTCCTTTTTGGGGTGCTTGAAACGAACAGTCTTCTTTGTAATGCGCTTTGGATATTTGACTTTTAATACTATCGAATCTTCATATAGGTCTGATGTCAGAAGCAACTTAACGGACTTTAATGGATTGCCATCGTCATCATGCAATTCACGTTCCTCATTCCAATAGAAGCGCAGCTGTTTCTTGTCCTCTATGATTAGAGGATGCAGTGTCTCTAAATCCTCCTCTCCATCTTCATCGATGTATATCTTTTCAACCCATACATCTTCAGGATCAATAGGATTCTTATTCTCATCCAATACAAAAATATCAAGAATATTTTCCTCTTTATATTGCGGAATAAATACTCCCCCGGCGACAACTTCACCTAAAAGATCTTCATAAGGGCCCAAGTCGATATTATAAAGCTCATTTGGATCTGTGATTTCAATAATTTTAGGCAAATAACCAACATATATAAATTGTAAAGTATCTCCCACACCGGCTTCTATCGCATAGTTCCCATCTATATCAGTCACAACACCTTGAGAAGTTCTTGTATTGACAACACATACACCTATTAGTGGACTTTTTGTGAGAATACCAGAGTCATTATTTTCATAGTGAAATACATTTCCCTTGATAAACGCAGAGTCAATTTTGGAATTAATGCATTCAAAATCGCCGGCCGGAAGGGTCTCATCGGGCAATTGTGCAGAAGAGGTAATGGATGACATCAGCGCAATTGCGCCGGCGGAAATGCCGGCGGGTGCTACACTCTTTCCTCTCACCCTACGGGCTTGAAGTTGCCGCTCAAGATACCGTAATTCAGCCTCACACTTTGGACAAGTACCGAGACAATCTCCTTTATACTGACATTCCGATGTTATAAATTCAATATCATTAGCCTCCGCAATCTGCCTACGGATATCTTTCAGAATTTTGCATGTCTGTTTCCCGCGTTTCATATTGGATGTAATTGGTTATCTGGTTATAAAGCAAAGATACTAAATTAATAATCACTTCCAAAAAGAAAGTAGTGGGAATGTCCTCACTCCCACTACCCTATCTGTTCAAATCTGTATTTATGCCGTTATTCGTGTTTTGAGCCGGAAGTCTCTTTAACGAACCATACGCAGATTGTAGCGACAAGCAGCAATAGGCCGGCTACAACCAGCATGAGTGCGGTCTGGGAGGTACCGTTAGCAGCCAGCGGGAACAATCCGAGAATCGATCCGCCGCAGACAGCTGCAAGAATCTGGGGAATGCAGATAGTACAGTTGAACAGTCCGAGATATGCTCCGATATTACCTCCCTTAAGAGCATTTGTAAGTATGGTAAATGGCATTGCAAGCATAGCTGCCCATGCCATACCGATGAGACCGAAGGAAATGACAAGAAGCCACTGGCTATTGAGGAACCAGCTGGAGAGGAATCCAATTGCACCCAGTAAGAGACTCAGTGAGTATGCAATCTTCCGACTTCTGAAACGCGGAAGAACCATCGCCCATAGAAGAGCCACAACACCCTGGATGGCGAGCAGTACGCCATTCCAGTTGCCGGCCTGCTGATACTGTTCGGAAGCTGTATTGAGTACAGTAGCCTGATTTACCATAATATCCTTACTATCAACTGACGGGAGGACTTTTACCTGATCGTATTCATATGAATCGTCAGCAGGATTATGCTTTGAAATATGCGCCAGTTCGAGTTTTCCTTCGGATTTAACAGTCGAAAGCGTTGTAACTGTAGCTGCATTTCCCGTAACGTCTATTTCGACTCCATCGACCTGAATTTTGTCGCCGGCAGAGGCGAATGTTTCACCGGGCTCAGCCGCAGCAATACCGTGATTGTATACCAACTGGCCGTCGGTCATGATCGTATCGCCCTCAAAAACAACTGTCTGAGGCACAAAAACCTTTCCATCTATATTGATGCCGGCTACCGTCAGGATACCATTGTCTATCACACGCGTTCCTTCATAAAGCAGATATTTGTCGCTGAACTTTTCGCCATTGATTGTAATGGATGAAACTCTTTGTGTAGTAGGTGCATCGAAAGAGTGACCGGCTATCGCATCGGTAGAATAGGACCACATATAAAGGAATGCAGCCCAGCAGAAGAACTGTACCAGTCCGACTGTCCAGAATACCTTGGGCGCATGGATGAGCAGGCTGAAAATATTCTGACGCTTGCGGGGAGTCTCGGTCTGAGCCGTAGCTTCATTATATAGAGCATACTCATGGGGAGGCATCTCCTTGACCTTGATGAATGTATATATAACACACATCACCACGATAGCGGCGCAAAGATAGAATGACCAGATAAGGTTCTGTGGCACAACACCCTCGGGAGCCTGTTTACACAGGAAGAGCCCCAGAAGAATAGGCGCGAGGTAACCCAGTACTGATCCCGCATTGCAAAGCGCACTCTGAATCGAGTATGCCAATCCTTTCTGCTTTTCATTGACCATATCTCCGACAAGCATTTTGAAGGGCTGCATGGCCATATTGAGCGAAGTGTCAAGGAGCATCAGCATGACGAGACCAAACATTATTGCAGCGCTGAGTGACAGACCCAGACTGCCGGCATTAGGCAGAAAACACATTACGACAACAGCTATCAGCGCTCCTACAAGCAGATACGGAAGGCGCCGTCCAAAGCGATTCCATGTCCTGTCGCTTGACGTACCGACTATAGGCTGTACTATCAGTCCCATAAGAGGTGGCAAAATCCAGAAATAGCTGAGGTCGTGGGGGTCAGCTCCGATAGTAGAGAATATGCGGCTGACCTGGGCACTCTGCAATGCATAGGCTGTCTGTACGCCGAAAAAACCGAAGCTCAGGTTCCAGAGCTTCCAAAATCCAAGATCAGGTTTCTGTTTCATTGATCTTACTGTTTATTTGTCATATTATAAAGTAATTCAATTTCTTCGGCCCAGATAGAGGGATCCGGTGTCTCAAGTATCAGAGGAATATTATCCATACGGCTGTCAGCCATCAGTTGCCGGAAGAATCCGAGTCCTAAGGCACCCTTCCCTATGAGTTCATGACGGTCGACACGGCTGCCGAGACCTTTTTTCGAGTCATTAATATGCATACCGCTAAGATAGTTGAAGCCAATCACTTCTCCAAAACAATTCCAGGCATCCTGATAACCCTCAGGCGTAGCGAGGTCATAACCGGCAGCAAACGTATGACAGGTATCGACACATATGCCTACACGGGTCTTATCCTCAACTTTATCAATTATGGTTGCAAGTTGCTCGAAAGAGTGTCCGAGATTGCTACCCTGCCCTGCCGTACTTTCAATAACCGCTTTGACGCCGTCTGTCTTGTCAAGTGTGATATTGATTGACTCTGCTATACGCGCAAGACATTCATCGATCGGCATCTGATTAAGATGTGAGCCGGGATGAAAATTGAGCATTGTCAGTCCCAACTGCTCGCAGCGCTGCATTTCATCCAGAAAGGCATTTCTTGACATCTCGAGCTTTGCCGGATCAGGCGCTCCGAGATTGATAAGATAACTGTCATGTGGCAGTATGAAATCCGGACTATATCCGCACTCGACACAATTCTGCCTGAACAGATCAATTTCCTTAACGCTTAATGGTTTGGATGCCCAGCGGTTAGGATTACGTGTGAACAATGCAAACGACTTGGCTCCTATCTTTTGGGCGTTAAGCGGTGCATTGGCTACACCACCTTCCACAGAGACGTGTGCTCCTATATATTTCATGATATCACAAATTTTATTAATCTCTTATGCAACAAAGATAATGAAAATTCAGAACGGGGTGATAGTTATTGCGAAAAAAGTATGTTATATTTGCAGAGTTTTTGGCATACAACGCAGATAAAAGCTTTAATCAGGAATAACATGGCACCAATCAAAAAGAAATTGTACGGATTGATCGGATACCCTCTCGGGCACTCCTTTTCCCAGATGTTCTTCAATCAAAAATTCGAGGCTGAAAATATCAGTGCCGAATACCTTAACTTTGAGCTGCCTGACATCGGCGACCTGATGGAGCTTCTGAGCGAATATCCGCTGCTTGACGGACTGAATGTGACCCGACCATATAAAGAACTCGTCATCCCCTACATGGATGAGATGGACGAGACTGCATCCGGTGTCGGGGCAGTCAATGTCATAAAATTTTACCGGAAAGGATCTGACCTACGGCTAAAAGGCTACAACTCCGATGTCAAAGGATTCAGCGATTCCCTTCTACCGCTTATCACTCCGGCGAGAAAAAAAGCCCTTATACTCGGTACCGGGGGAGCCGCAAAAGCTGTGGCCTATTCTCTGAAAAAACTGGGAATAGAATACAAATTAGTGTCTCGTACGGCTAAAGACGGTGTACTTACTTATGAGCAGCTCAATGCTGAAATAATGAATGAGTATAAAATCATCATTAATACTACTCCTCTGGGTATGTATCCTCACGTCGATGAGTGTCCCGCTATCCCCTATTCAGATCTTACTGCGGAACATCTATGCTACGATCTGCTATACAATCCTGACGTGACCCTATTCATGCAACGCTCCGCAGAGTATGGTGCCGAAACTAAAAACGGTCTTGAAATGCTGATGTTGCAGGCCTTTGAATCTTGGGATATCTGGAATAAGTGAAGTCCCCTTTAAGCCATGCGCCTCTTCTGCCGGTAACATCGGCCTTAACCGCCGGCATAATCTGCGACAGATACATCCCCGCATCACTCATCCTTTTCATAATATTATTAACAGGCAGCATTATTTGTCTGCTTTTCAAGCGCATATATCCCGCCTCCATTATCGCAGCCACCGGACTCGGCATTGTCTGTAATCAGGCTCACTCGCCGACTGAAACAATCCCTCCCGGTGAACGACATACGGCTACCGTGGTCAGCGTAAGCGAAGCTTCCATGTCAAACCGCATTATAGCTGATATCAAGGGCTATGGAAAGTGCTATCTGACAATACCGGTCCGAATAAAAGCGCCGCGACCCGGCGACATAATTGACTTCACAGCCCATCTATCCAAACCATCACAGCGTAAGGATATTGACACAGAATTCTGCCTTGACAATTTCTTCTATAGAAATTATATTACATCAGCCGGCACTACCGGTACATGTAGCGTCGTAGGGAAGTCGCACTCCCTACGGTGGAAGGCAGAAGAACTCAGATCGCGCCTTACTGACATTATTATCGGCAGCAACATAAATGATAAGTCGAAAGAACTTCTGACTGCACTTTTGCTTGGTGACCGATCTCTCATGCCTGAAGTCGATACATCCGCAATGTCAAAAGCCGGACTGTCGCATATTCTTGCTCTCAGCGGACTGCACATAGCCATAATTGCCTTTCTGATTGGATTACTACTCTTCCCACTGACATGGGGTGAAATAACCACTCCAAGATACATCATTATAATTGTACTTCTATGGGTTTATGCTTTTATTACAGGTCTGTCACCCTCTGTGACCCGTGCTGTCATAATGGTAAGCATAGCGCTGACAGGACGTGTGGTGGGGCGAAGCGGGACTACTTTCAATTCGCTGTGTCTGGCTGTAATAATCCTTATCGTCGCGAATCCGAGGATAATATATGCACCGGGATTCCAACTGACAGTGGCTGCGGTTGCAGCAATATGCCTGCTTCTCAGACTATTGCCCGACATTACAATATATTCTGCCATCAAACGTACAGTCATATACTGGCTTATATTTTCGATATCAGCAGTAGCCGGTACACTATTACTATCCATTTATTACTTTCACATATTCCCAGTCTACTTCCTCCTGGCAAATGTTCCTGCAGCAATACTGTTACCCGTTTTACTGGGTACGGGACTGATTCTTATAACTGCGGGAGCCTTGGGACTCAATATTGAGATTTTGAATAAAACCATAGACTTGCTATGTAACACTATCACATCCACAGCTGACACCGTATCATCTTTACCAGGTGCTAATGTTGAAAATATTTATCTGCCATGGTGGAGCATTCCGGTCGGATATGCGTTGCTTATCGCAATTGGCATTGCTTTCTATTACAAGAATAAAATTGTTGCAATGGTTACTGTATCCGCGCTATGTCTGTTTATCGTGTCTGTTTCGGCTAATTCACGCGGAAACGAGCTCTTTATATCGCGAAACAGTGAAGCCACCACCATAGTGATAGCCGACCGATATGGCATCAAAGCCAAAACGACATTTCCTAAACCCGGAGATAAGGATTACATAGACGCACTACCGGGTTTCTACCCTGACTTCTTCAATCTGCACGGTTTTAAGCAGGTTCAGATGATGGCTGATTGCGATTCTGGCTATCAGTGGAAAACTTCAGGAAGAATTATAGCTACTCCGCATGCGACGATCGCATTCATAAACAATGCTTCCGATAATCGCCCATATCCTGACCAAATCACATACGCACTGATAGGCAGAGGATACACCGGAGAAATCACAAACGTAGTGGAAACACTTAGACCCGACACGATACTGTTAGGAACAGATATACATCCGCGACGGATGAATCGGTTTATGAAGGAACTCAACATGACTGACCAGCCATTTCGATCATTAAAAGACCCTTACGGACTACACCTTGAATTTTGACAATCGACAATAACCCCGACAGAAATATGGCTGAACGAAATCAACCGGTCGGATTATCTCCCCATTGAATACTACTATATCTATATCAAGCGCCACATCTTCAGGAGCCTTTGACGATGGTTTACGGCCGAATCGCAATTCAAGATTCTTAGTGTACTGACGCAGACTATTGTAATCCAGATCGGTCGATACTGCTGCAACAATGTTGGCATAACCGTTGTCATCCGTATAGATATCAGATTTCTCTACAACTGCACATTCAATAGATGCAACCGCAGCCTGTAAGATTCCGACTTTATCAGCCACATTGCTGCCGAAAGCCATTACCGCCGTATTCATATCTTCGCCTGCTTGATTGACAATGCGATGCGTCCACGGGCTATGTCGACATCGATTACTTTGACCATTACCTGCTGACCAAGCTTGACTGCATCAGAGGGATGACTGACATACCGATCCGAGAGTTCGGATATATGTACCAGTCCACTCTGATGAATTCCTATATTAACGAATGCACCGAACGCCGTAATATTATTTACAACACCAGGCAGGAGCATACCGGCTCTAAGGTCAGAGATATCATTTATAGAATCATCAAATTCAACGGCGACCGCTTCTCCTCGCGGATCGCGTCCCGGCCGCTCAAGCTCTGACATAATATCCGTCAGAGTTGGTAACCCGACTTCGTCGCTGATATACTTCTTTAGATCAATGCGTCTACGTATGTCGGGAGAGGCTATAAGCGCGCTGACCGAGCAGTGCGAGTCTCTTGCCATTTTTTCAACAAGCTGGTAGCGCTCGGGATGAACCGCAGTATTATCCAAAGGGTTATCTGAGCCCGGAAGACGTAGAAATCCTGCGGCCTGAATAAATGTCTTTTCTCCTAAGCGCGGCACGGATAAAAGCGAACGACGGTTTTTAAACGCGCCATGCTCATTTCTATATGCCACAATTGATTCAGCCAACTTCGGACCTATACCGGCTACATATGAGAGTAATTCCACAGAGGCTGTATTGAGATTGACACCGACTGTATTGACACAGCTCTCCACAACATGATCAAGAGAAGCTTTCAGCTTGCCCTGGTCGACATCATGCTGGTACTGCCCTACTCCTATTGACTTCGGGTCAATCTTAACAAGTTCAGCCATGGGGTCAAGCAGTCTGCGTCCGATAGAGACAGCTCCCCTGACCGTGACATCCTCATTCGGAAACTCTCGTCTGGCTATCTCAGACGCAGAATAGACCGATGCTCCTGCTTCACTTACTATATGAATGCGAGGACTTTTTCCAAGTCCGATAGATTTCAGGAAACGTTCGGTCTCGCGCGATGCCGTTCCGTTGCCTACAGCAATCTCTTCAATGGCATACCGGCTTATTAATCCGAGCACCTTGGCTTTTGCTCCGTCATAATCACAGCGGGGAGCCGTCGGAAAGATTATGTCGTGATGCAACAGCTGACCCTGCGCATCAAGACACACGACCTTACATCCTGTTCTGAATCCCGGATCAATACCCATTACACGCTTACCCGGAAGAGGCGCTCCCATCAATAACTGACGCAGATTGTCGGCAAAAACACCGATTGCAGTCTCGTCAGCGGCCTGCTTGGCATCGGCAGCCTGTTCAGTTTCTATTGATGGACGCAATAACCGCTTATACCCGTCTGCAACAGCTCCAGCGACGATCCGGGATGACTCCGAACTACTATTACTGATAAAGACGCGATCCAGACGACCGAGCGCGACATCATTGTCAATATTCAGCGACACTTTCAGCACTCCCTCAGCCTCACCTCTCCTGATTGCAAGATAACGATGTGACGGACAATTACGAAGCGATCCACTATAATCGTGATAGTCGGCAAATCGTGTGTCATTGTTCTGACCTTTAGCAACAGTTACGTTTATAGTGGCCGAACGACTGTAAGCAGTTCTGACTATCTGACGTGACAACTCACTTTCACTTACCCACTCGGCTATAATATCAGAAGCTCCTGACAGAGCTTCATCGACATCGGCAACATCATCCGACAGAAAGCGGCGCGCAACATTCCTAAGACTATCGCCGTGCTGAGACATGATGATGCGTGCCAAAGGCTCCAGTCCCTTTTCGCGGGCTACAGATGCACGCGTACGCTTTTTAGGTCGATATGGTAAATATATGTCTTCCAGTTCAGTTGATGATGTCACATTATCGATACGTTCGCGTAGCTCGTCCGTAAGCTTACCGGCCTCGGCAATAGTATTGACGACTGTCTCCTTTCGTTTTTCAAGTTCAACAAGAGCCTCATTACGCTGACTTATTGAAAATAAATCTCTGTCCTCCAGACCTCCGGTTGCCTCCTTGCGGTAACGCGCTATAAATGGTATGGTTGCACCCTCGGCCATCAGCTTCAATGCCGTTTCCACACTTTTAGCCGGAAGTGACAGCTCGGAAGCTATAATCCGTGATATATTCATCTGGATGAAAATTTAAAAAGAGTAATTTCTGGAGTCGCGCCAAGACGCATGGGGAATCCGACTGTTCCTAATCCTCTGTTTACATAGAGATAACGATCGATAGAATCAGAGAACAGCCCCCAGTCAGTGGGATACTTGAATGAAGCTGGCGAATGACCGGCTATCTGAATCTGCATAGCATGTGTGTGACCGGATAGTGTCAGCGCAATATTCTTTGATGGATCATCTTTGATATCGCTCGTCCAATGGCGCGGATTGTGGCTGAGAAGGATCTTAAATACACTGTCACTTAAGTCTTCGTATGTGGCATCGAGATCACCATACGTTGCAAATGGCGGCTCAGCAATATTTTCGACCCCAATGACAGCAATACTGTCACCATTGCGGTAGATATATTCAGACGTATTGTCCAAAAGACGGAAAGGAGTTCGCTCATATAGACTCCGAAGATTTATCCGGTCGGCAAAATGGGCGGAGTCTGACTCCCAGACAATGTAATCGCCATAGTCGTGATTGCCAGTTATAGCATATAGACCATCCTTAGCCCTAAGACGGGTCAGCGGCAAAATCATGGGCTCAAGCTCCCGCGAACTGCGATTGACAATATCTCCGGTAAAAACTATCAGATCGGGATCAAGATCATTGATTTTGTCGACAACTTTTGACACAAACGCCGTATCTCCGCCCCAAGTCCCTACATGAAAATCAGATATCTGAACGACGCGGTAGCCATCAAATCCTGCGGGCAATCCGGAGAGCGACAATTCGCACTCAACTACGCTTATACGATTTCGGTTAATAAGCGCACCCCACCATAGAGCCAGGAAAACCAAACCGGATAAACACCATGCAATTAACGGTATCCGGCCGGCAGTATGCTTTCTGAGACACCGGTATAAACGAGCCAATACATCGACCACCAGCAACACGGTTTTAGAAAGAAATAGGCTCAGGAAGATAAATATAAGCCACATCAGGAAGATAAACTCACTGTCAGAAGCTGATCCTACAGGGATTGCAACCGCGGCTATAATCGCTGCATATTGAACTACAACGGATGCAAGCAACAGGAGACTCCCCGGCTTACGCAGCGTGCTTCGGGTTACGCTCAGGCGCTTGAACAAATACCAATCCACAGCCGCTGAGACCAGCAACCCCAAAACGGCCAACAGAAGATTGAATTTCATTACTTAGCGGCAACCGCAGCTAATGAGTTATGAAGAGGGAAAGCATACATGCCGAGCACCATATTCTTCATATACTGACGCTCTTCTTCCGTTATATCAGGAATCGTAACTTTATCAAGTTGTCCATCAATATACCTGCGGAAGTCCTTGACATCTTCATCCGTATACTTATCTGCAAACTGCCGGCTCTTTTCCAAATAGTCGTAGGCGATATAATTGCATGGGAAAAGATAGTATCCGCGATGGATGGTATTATCAATTATCGAGGCAATCTCATGGAAAATAGCCTGACGATCAAGATCCGGGCTGAGACGATCAAGCTTATCATTGATACACTCCCCGACAGTAAAGTATACCCGGCCTTTAAATCCCAGAATACCGGTCTCCATACTGAGGAGATCATCATGCTCGGATTTGTGAAAATCAGGGTCACGACGGCGATTCAGATATTCGGCAGCCTTAAGATAATCACAAGGATCATACTCATAGGAAATTGACGTCGGAGTAATATTGAGTGACTTGATATTTTCTACAGCAGATCCGCTTCCACTCAGCGAAAGCATTTTCAAGAGACTTTCCTGAGTAAGATCATTCGAATCCTTGGCACGGCCCTCGCGCTGAGCGATCCAAGTAGATACATGCTTATCGTCAATACAGTAATGCATATATCCGGATAATTGCTTTGCAGCCTCAAGAGCCTTGGTCAGTTTTAGATTTCTCTTGACGATAAAGCTCTTATTGATTCTTACAAGATCTTCGATCCAGCTGAATATCAACAGATTGTTTCCGATCGCAATTTCACTTGTAGGGAAACCGGCCTTAATAAGGCACAAATTAAGGAATGATGCATCAAGGACTATATCCCGATGGTTGGTCATGAACGTGACAGCCCGATCGTGGTTGAGAGTCTCAAAACCTCTTGCAAAAACACCTGACGTAGTCTTTTTGACCAGCATTTCAAGGAATGGTAACATTACCTTGATCTGAAATTCATCAGGGGCTTTAACAGCCAGAAGCTGCTGACAGAAAACAGGGTAGTCGACATCCGGCATTACATAACGCACGGCATGCTCAAACCCTGGCTCTTTAATGATATCATTAATTTTTTCAGCAAATAATTCGCTATCGTAAGGAGCTATATCTTGATATTCCTGAGGTGTCATTTGTTTTTGTGTCTTCTGTTAGGTCGATATTGCAAAATTAGTGGATGCACGCACAATTATAAAATTTTTATCACATAAAAAAACTGCCCTTTACTTATTTTAACCTAACTTTGTCGACGATGAAAAAGCTTTCTTCATATTTTATCGCCTTAATAGCAGGATGGGGTATTGTTTCCGCTCAGCCGAGGGGACTTTCGGATTATTTTCTCAAAGAGGAATATGCCGCTCAATATTATGGAACGGAATATCGCTCCCCGCTCTATAATAGCGATGGTTCGAAAATAAAAACAGTAACCGAATGGCAAGAACAACGTTCCGCAATCAGAGCTGAATGGATGGGCATCATAGGCGAATGGCCTGAGATGGGAGCGCCCAAACCGCTCATACCAATCGACTCAGCTTATATAGGTGGGATAACTCGATATACGGTCGAATTCGAATGGCTACCGGAAGTTATTACCACAGGCTACCTGCTTGTTCCTGACAGCATCACTGAGCCGGTCGGAGCTGTAATCACCCTTTACTATGAACCGGAAACTGCGGCAGGACTCAACACTCTGCCCCACCGGGATTTCGCACTGCAACTTGCCCGACGCGGACTTATTACTCTATCATTGGGAAGCACGGAAACAACACTTGACAAAACCTACGGCCTATATTATCCTTCAATAGAACATGCTACAATACAGCCGCTGTCCGCTATGGCATTCGCAGCCGCCAGCGCATATGAATCTCTCGCGCTTGATCCACGGGTTGATGCTTCAAGAATCGGTGTTATGGGACACTCCTACGGAGGGAAATGGGCCATGTTCGCAAGCTGCCTTTACGACAAATTCGCGTGCGCGGCATGGGGAGATCCGGGCCTTGTTTTCGACGAAACTAAAGGAGGTTACATCAACTATTGGGAACCGTGGTATCTCGGCTACTACCCTCCCCCATGGGAAAACACATGGAACGCGACAGGCCCTGTAGAACGCCGGGGTGCCTATGCCACACTCATTGAGAACGGACATGACCTTCACGAACTCCATGCACTAATGGCGCCAAGGCCGCTGCTTGTATCCGGAGGTTTCTCGGACGATGCGGAAAGAATGCCGGCATTATTAAAGACCCTGGAAGTTTATAACCTATACAATGCGCCTAACAGACTTGCATTTACCATGCGTCCCGACCATGCTCCCGACGAGCACTCTAACAGAATCATATACGACTTTTTCATTTATTTTCTTGCTCACCCACAATGCCGATAATACACATTGACTCCCTGACTACACCAGGACTTGAAGTTTACGCATCTCTGACCGAGGCACAGCTGCGAAACCGCCTTGACGAAAAAAACGGAATTTTCATAGCCGAGAGTCCTAAAGTAATCAAGGTGGCGATAAATGCCGGCTATGAACCTATGTCCATGCTATGCGAAGAACGACACATCGCAGGCGATGCCGCATTCATTATAGAACGCTTTCCTGCGATAACTGTCTACACTGGTAGCCGCGATGTATTATCTCAACTGACCGGCTACACTCTTACACGAGGAGTCTTGTGCGCCATGAGACGCAGGGAGCTCCCCTCCGCAGGAGAACTATGTGATGGTGCAAAGCGGGTCGCCGTAATTGACGGTGTTGTCGACACGACTAACATAGGCGCGATATTCCGTTCGGCTGCCGCCTTGAATATCGATGCGGTATTACTGACGCGCACCTCATGCGATCCGCTCAACCGGCGGGCGATACGGGTTTCAATGGGAACAATTTTCCAGATACCATGGGGATGGTTAGATGATGAAGTAAGTTCTCTCAGCAGATATGGGATTAAGACTGTAGCAATGGCTCTGAGTGACAACTCCGTTTCCATCGATGATCCGGCTTTATGTGCAGAGCCACGTCTGGCCATAATTCTGGGGACAGAAGGCGACGGACTATCAGACAAAACTATCAGCAGATGCGATTATGTTGCACGAATTCCGATGGCTCACGACGTTGATTCTCTGAATGTCGCTGCCGCATCTGCTGTCGCATTCTGGCAATTAAGAAGCCGCTGACTAAAGCCATATCAATAAAAAAAGGGACCGGAAAAAACTCCGATCCCTTTTTTCATATAAAAGCGCGATGCTTATGCTTGTACGTAAAGATTCAGTTCTTCGGGCTTGAATGCTGCGATAAACGAGCTGTGCTTGATTACCTCAGCTTCAGCTATATTGGCATATACTTTAGCACTCTTAGTCATTGACTCGCTGTTATAGCGTGATGCGTCAGTAGCAAGGAGATAAGCCATAACAAGGTTGCCGGCCATCTCCACAAGGCGACGAGCCATGAAGTCGGTGTAAGCCGGATCGTTGACAGCCTGGACAGCCTCAACTGATGCTACATACTTCTCAACGAGTTTGTCAAGACGCTCTTTGACTCCTGCGAGCTCATCGCTGAAAGACATTGCCTTGTATAGATCCATCAGTGCGGCATATGTGCCGGTTGTGACATGGCGGATCGCTGCCACGACCTGAAGCTGAGTAGTACCTTCATAGATCGATGTGATACGTGCATCACGATATACACGTTCGCAGGCATAATCTTTCATGAAGCCGGAACCACCGTGGATCTGAATGCAGTCATAGGCATTCTGGTTGCAGTATTCGGAGCTGAGACCTTTTGCAAGGGGTGTGCAGGCATCGGCATATTTACGATATACTTTGAGCTCGGCCTTCTCTTCGGGAGTAAGCTTGCGCTCTTTCTCGATATCCTCATAAGCCTTGTAGAGGTCGACATAGCGTGCTGTTTCGTAAAGGAGACACCGGCTTGCGTCAAGCTTTGCCTTCATTACAGAAAGCATTTCATATACAGCGGGGAACTCGATGATGGGTTTGCCGAACTGCTGACGCTCCTTAGCATAAGCGAGGGCTTCGCGATAGGCGATTTCGCTGACACCTACAGACTGGGCAGCGATACCGAGGCGGGCGCCGTTCATTAGAGCCATCACATATTTGATAAGACCCATACGACGTGAGCCGCAGAGTTCGGCTTTTGCATTTTTGTAGACGAGTTCGCAGGTGGGAGATCCCTTGATACCCATCTTATTTTCGATACGGCGTACGGTCACACCGCCATCGCGCTTATCGTAGATGAACATAGAAAGACCGCGGCCGTCCTTGGTACCGTCCTCAGAGCGAGCAAGTACGAGATGAATGTCGCTGTCACCATTTGTGATGAAGCGCTTAACACCATTCAGACGCCATGTGCCATCGGGCTGTTCGGTTGCCTTAAGCATCACTGACTGGAGGTCAGAACCGGCATCGGGCTCCGTGAGGTCCATCGACATGGTCTCCCCCTGACATACTCGGGTGATGTATTTTTCCTTCTGCTCTTCGCTACCGAACTCATAAATGGTTTCAGCGCAGTCCTGGAGACCCCAGAGGTTTTCAAAGCCTGTATCGGCACGGCTCACGATGTCAGCCGCCATGATGTAGGGGGTAATCGGGAAATTGAGACCGCCCAGACGACGGGGCATTGCCATACCCATAAGGCCGGCCTTGCGGCAGAGATCAAGATTCTCGACTGTTCCGTCGGCATAGTGGGCATGACCGTCGGAGCAAGAAGCGCCCTGATGATCGACTCCCTCGGCATTTTCAGCGATTTTGCCACCGCAGATATCACCGACGATTTCGAGTACTTTGTCATAGTTGTCCATCGCATCCGCATAATCTACGGGTGCATAATCGAATTTCTCTGCATCAGTATAGTTGCGCTCCTTAAGAGCAACAATCTTCTCCATCAGAGGATGTGACAAATGATTCTTTAAATCAGGATTGTCAGTATAAAAGTTAGCCATAGCTTAATTTGTTTTCTTCTTTGAAAGCCCGGATTACTTCGAGTTTTTCTTATAATACTTAATGAGCTTGGGCACGATATCCTCAACGTTGCCGGTAATCACATAGTCGGCGATTGTGTTGATGGGTGCGTTGGGATCATTGTTGATTGAAATGATGATTGAGCTGTCCTGCATACCGGCGATGTGCTGGATCTGTCCTGAGATACCGCAGGCGATATAAAGTTTCGGACGAACGGTAACACCGGTCTGGCCGATCTGACGCTCATGCTCGATGAACCCTGCATCAACGGCCGCACGGGAAGCTCCTACTTCACCGCCAAGCACCTTGGCAAGATCGAAAAGCATATCGAAGTTTTCCTTGCTGCCTACACCATAGCCGCCGGCAACGATGATGGGAGAATTCTTGATATTAACCTTTGACTTTTCAATCTGACGATCGATGATTTCTACAAGGAAGTCGGCATCATCAACATATTTCTTAGCGTCGAGTTCTACGACTTTACCTTTATGGTCGGGATTGAATACTTCTTTTTTCATCACACCCTCACGCACGGTAGCCATCTGAGGACGACACTCGGGATTGACGATAGTTGCGACAATGTTACCGCCAAAAGCAGGACGGATCTGATAAAGCAGGTCGGTATATTCCTTACCTGATTTAGGATCCTTGTGCGGGCCGATCTCAAGAGCTGTGCAGTCGGCGGTAAGGCCGCTGTGCAGGCAGGAAGAAACGCGGGGGCCGAGGTCGCGACCGATGCAAGTAGCACCCATGAGACAGATCTGCGGCTTAATCTCCTTGAAGAGGTTGATCAGCACTGCTGCGTGGGGATTGGATGTATAGGGATAGAGACGCTTGTCCTCTACCTTATATACTGTATCTACTCCATAAGGGAATACCTGCTCCTCAATGCCTTCGAGTTTATCGCCGACAATAAGAGCCTGAAGCTCGACACCGAGCTTTGTAGCGAGCTGACGTCCTTTAGTCAGGAGCTCAAGGCTGACGTCGGCAATCTTGCCGTCTTCGAGCTCGCAGTAAACTATCAAATTGTTCTGTGACATAGTCATTCGGGATTTATCAGCCACCGATGGTGTGGTTGGCGATGAGTTCTACAATAAGGTTCTCGATATCCTGGTCGTTGTTGTCGAGTCGACGGCTTTCTTTGGCGGTGAACACCACGTTTTCGATAGCCTTAACCTTCGTGGGCGAACCGGGCAGACCGATCTGTTCGGGATCTGCCTCAACAAAGGCTGCGCTCCACTCATCGATATTGAGATAAGGATGCTTTTCTACAAATTCACGTGCGTCTTCAGCAAGAGCAGCTTTCTCGCTTGTGGAGACAGCGCGTTTGTATTTCATCAGACGCTGTGCATTACGCGGACGACACTCGGCTGCTGAGCCATTGACAGTCACTACGCAAGGAAGCGGAGACTTGACGATTTCAATACCATTCTCAAGGCGGCGTTTTACTGTAACATAGCCGTCCTTGCAGTCGAGAATCTCTTCAGCATATGTTACCTGCGGCAGGCCGAGCTTTTCTGCTATCTGGGGACCTACCTGAGCGGTATCACCATCGATAGCCTGACGGCCACCGAGGATAATGTCATAATTACCCATTTTCTTTACGGCCTGTGCGAGAGAGTAAGAGGTAGCCAGAGTGTCGGCGCCACCAAGAGCGCGGTCGGTCAGCACAATTCCACCATCAGCACCGCGATAGATAGCTTCGCGGATAACCTCGGCTGCACGGGGCAGACCCATTGTCAGCATTGTTACGGTAGAACCTGGATTGGCATCCTTGAGACGGAGAGCCTGTTCGAGGGCGTTAAGGTCTTCAGGATTGAAGATGGCGGGCAACGCGGCGCGATTGATTGTGCCATCTTCCTTCATTGCATCTTTACCCACGTTGCGAGTATCGGGAACTTGCTTGGCGAGTACTACGATGTTTAGACTCATAATTTTGACTGGTTTTATAATGTTTTATTTTTCGTTCTGCTTAAAGCATAATTGTTTGCAAAAATACATAAATTTTTCTCTAATCTTCTCTTTTTTAGCAACTATTCTGTAATAATATCACTATATGATTATCTATCAAACGTTTGCATTTGTTAAAGATTCATAACCCAGCTCTATATTACAGGGCAATCATACCTCTTACACATTATATTATAGATTTTATCATTTTTAAGATATCTGCCCGTATTGACCGCGCTGATATTTTTTATACCTTTGCATAAAAGAATCCCTATGCTTATCACTAAGTCCATATCACAGTTCGGCGACTATTGTATCTTCATGAAAAGAGTATTTGCGTTGCCTGACCGCTGGAAACACTTCTTCAAGCGCACGCTTAGCGAAATCACTAAACTCGGAGTCGATTCCGTCCCGCTTGTCGTGATCGTATCTGTCTTCATAGGCGCAGTGATCACCATACAGATGCAGCTCAACACATCGTCGCCCCTGCTCCCGGCCTACTCCGTTGGACTTGCAACGCGGGAAATCATCCTTCTTGAGTTTTCCAACTCAATACTCTGTCTGATACTTGCAGGTAAGGTAGGATCAAACATCGCATCCGAGATAGGCACCATGCGTGTCACGGAGCAGATTGACGCTCTTGACATCATGGGAGTCAATTCGGCCAACTACCTTGTCCTCCCAAAGGTTGTGGCTTTCGTATTCTTCATCCCGGTGCTTGTCGTACTTTGTATGGGAACTGCGTTGCTGGGAGGTATCGGAGTCGCTTGGGGGACTGACCTTATCTCGCTTCCTAAGTTTATCTACGGACTTCAGGCATTCTTCTCAGAATGGTATGTCTGGTACGGGATAATCAAGTCACTGATATTCGCTTTCATTATATCCTCAGTCGCCTCATTCTTCGGATATTACGTCAAAGGCGGAGCGCTTGAGGTTGGTAAAGCAAGCACCAATGCCGTAGTGACAAGCAGTATTCTGATTCTACTTTTCGACGTCATACTGACTAAATTAATGTTGCAATGATTGAGGTAAAAAATCTCACTAAGTCGTTTGACGGCAAGACGGTGCTTAAAGATGTCAGCGCCACTTTCTACACCGGAAAGATCAACCTGATAATAGGTCAGAGCGGATCAGGCAAGACGGTGCTGATGAAGAGCCTTGTCGGGCTTGTAAGACCCGAAGAGGGGGAAATCCTTTACGACGGTCGCGACTTCCTCAAAATGGATGCCCGACAGACCAAAGAGATACGTAAGGAGATCGGAATGCTATTTCAGGGATCGGCACTCTTCGATTCTGAAACGGTTTTGGGCAATGTGCTTTTCCCGCTTTCCATGTTCTCCGACATGACACCTGCCGAACAACTCGAAAGAGCGCACTTCTGCCTCCGGCGCGTCAACCTCGAGGGAGCGGAAGACAAGTATCCTTCAGAGATATCCGGTGGTATGCAGAAGCGTGTGGCCATTGCACGCGCCATTGCCCTCAACCCCCGCTATCTCTTCTGCGATGAACCCAACTCGGGACTCGATCCCAAGACTTCCATCGTGATAGACAAACTGCTTAGCGACATCACTCACGAATACGGGATCACCACGATAATCAATACCCATGATATGAACTCAGTACTGGGTATCGGCGAGAATATTGTCTTTATCAACAAGGGACATCGCGAATGGATCGGAGATAAGGACAAAATATTCCACACCTCCAACGAAGCTCTGAATGAATTTGTCTTTGCGACCCGACTATTTCAGGAAGTAAAAGACTATATCGTCCACAACAGCTGTCAGGACTGACCTGATCGATCAGACATTATATAATAGGAATTTACCATGAAACTGCGTACAGCCATAGTCATGGCCATCATCGGCGTGACCAACATAATGCTTTCCGCCTCTACTCCGGAAGCGCAAAAAGTAAGAGACATCATAACTAAGGTCAACAACCGATGGCAGGCCGAACACACCCCTGAGACCTGGGCATTCTGGGACAATGCAGCCTATCATACAGGCAATATGGAAGCTTATTCGCTGATTGGGAATCCGGATTGGCTCGAATACTCCGAACGCTGGGCCGAACACAACGAATGGCAGGGGGCCAAGAGCCGTGACAAGTCTGCATGGGTCTACGACTATGGTGAAGATGACAATCATGTACTTTTCGGCGACTGGCAGATCTGCTTCCAGACTTATGCCGACCTGTATCGCATCCTTCCCGATGACAAACGCATCCGCCGCGCAAAGGAGGTCATGGAGTATCAGATGTCAACACCGCAGAGCGACTACTGGTGGTGGGCGGACGGTCTGTACATGGTAATGCCTGTGATGACAAAACTACACAACCTCACCGGCGACAGCCGCTATCTTGACAAACTTTATGAATATCTGCTATATGCCGACAGCATAATGCTCGATGATTCCGGACTATATTACCGTGATGCCAAATATGTATATCCGAAACATACGTCGGTCAACGGCAAAAAAGACTTCTGGGCGCGTGGCGACGGTTGGGTTCTGGCCGGACTTGCCAAAGTAATCAAAGATCTGCCTGCGGACTATGAACACCGTCAGTTTTTCATTGACAAATATAAGCGACTGGCAAAGGCCGTAGTCGACTGCCAACAACCGGAAGGATACTGGACACGATCGCTTCTTGACCCCGAGCACGCACCCGGACCGGAGACAAGCGGCACCGCATTCTTTACTTACGGACTCCTTTGGGGTATAAACAATGGACTCCTGACCGATCCTGAATACACACAGGCGGCTCTTAAGGGGTGGAACTACCTGAGCAAGACTGCGCTTCAAAAGGATTATACAATCGGATATGTACAGCCGATCGGCGAAAAGGCCATACCCGGTCAGGTGGTCGACCGTAAGTCAGTTACCAATTTCGGTACGGGGGCTTTTCTGCTGGCCGCATGCGAATACGTGCGCTTTTTGGAGAAAGAGGTAAATGCCGACCGCAAGTATTGGGCAGACTTTGCTTATCAGCTCGCCTACCCGATCCTGTCTAATATGGCCAATGGCACGCTTTCTTCCAACATGTCCATTGAAGTCAGCCCTAACTGGGACGGACGCGACAAACGAGTAGCGCTTATGGAAGCATTCGGACGACTGATGGCCGGTATTGCCCCATGGCTATCACTCCCGGATGATGATACGCCGGAGGGACTTATGCGCCGACAGCTTCGCGAGCTTGCGCTGAAAAGCTATGCGAATGCCGTAGACCCATCGTCGCCAGACTATCTCCTATGGAGCGGCGAGGGGCAGGCACTGGTCGATGCTGCCTACATAGCTCAATCGTTTACCCGCGGATTTGATGCATTATGGTTGCCGCTTGACACTGTCACCAAGCAACGCTATATCGAAAAGTTTAAGGGTCTGCGGTCAATTGACCCGCCATATACAAACTGGCTTCTTTTCAGCTCAATGATTGAGAGCTTCCTCGCCCGCATTGACGCCGATGCCGACATATACCGCATAAACTCAGCCATACGCAAATTCCAGGAATGGTATGTTGGCGACGGCTGGTATGCCGACGGGCCGGACTTCGCATTTGACTATTACTCAAGCTACGTCATACATCCGATGTATCTTGAGACATTGTCCAACATGATGCAGTCCGGCGAACGTACCAGAATCCCTTATGCAGACTATTACCGGCAGGCTCTTGAACGCTCGAAACGCTACAGCCAGATTCTTGAGCGCATGATTTCGCCGGAAGGCACATTTCCGGTATTCGGCCGCTCAATTCCCTACCGCACCGGCGCGCTCCAGCCGCTTGCCATGATGGCATGGCAGGAGTGCCTTCCGGAAGGCATGACGCCCGGCCAGATTCGCGGTGCGCTCACAAACGTAATGCACAATATGTTTGACGACAAAGAGAATTTCAACGACAGCGGATTCCTGACCATCGGTTTTGCCGGGCGACAGCCTAACGTGGCCGACTGGTACACCAACAACGGCTCCTTATACTTGACATCCCTCTCTCTTCTCCCGCTCGGACTGCCCGCAAGTCACCCCTTCTGGACTGAAGCTCCGCTGCCCACTACCTCACAGAAAGCATGGAGTGGACAGCCATTCCCGAAAGACTACCGCCACGCCGACTCCCCTACTCGCCGAGACCTGTTCTGACTAATAATCGAGCAGACGTCCGCCATCATTCCATTCACCGAACATTTCTCCGCGCTCACTTGCCTCTATAAGTTTCCGCAAGCGACTGTCAAAAATTTCTTTACACGCCCTATTACGTTGTATATTGTCAATACGCACACGTTGATAGAGCGAAGGAAAAGATTGGAAATTTTGCAAAGCCAACGGATTGGCTGTAAACGTTTCGATGATTTCAGGAATACTCAGGAACTCAGCATCAAGATCAGGACAGACAGAGCGACCTCTATCTGTCATCAGACCAAGTTTTTCCAGTCTGCGGCAACGTTCTTTATTGAGCTCAGTCCATCGTCCTGATTTTGAACGCGGACCGAAACGCTGCAATGCAATGCCATCTACATTTTTGAGGGTCGAATCAATCCAACCAAAACACAGCGCTTCTTCCACTGCATCAAGATACCACAGCGCATCTTTTGGAGGCGTTTTTCCCCGCTTGACAGCAATCCAACACTCTTTCTCCGTCGGACTATTGACCATAAGCCATTTACGAAACTCCGATCGGCTATTTATTTCAAGAATATTTTTCGGAATCATTTTTTATCGATTTCAGCAACCACGCCATATTCTCGCCGAGGTTACGCATATTGCTCATGCCCTCATCGTCATTGGCTACATCGCCGACATTTTTGCCATAGACCATATTCCAATATGTCGAGCCGACAACAATCATTTCTTTGTTGAGCATAAAATGATTCATGGTATCCACAGTCGTCAATCCGCCTCCACGACGCACGGCCGCCACTGAAGCTCCGGCTTTATGGCGTAATAGTCCGGGATTGGTCGCGACAACGACACCTGCCCGCTCCAGAAATGCCTTCATCTTAGCTGATACGTCAGCAGAATATACCGGCGATCCGAGAATTACTCCGTCGGCTTCAATCAGACTACTGAATATCTCTGCGAAACGATCCTGGGTAAACACACAGTTACCTCGACCTTTACAGGCAAAGCATCCCCGACATGGTTGAATTTCACAATCGGCAAGTTGAATCAAATCCGTTTCGATTCCCGCTTGGTTGAGTTTTTCGAATACCCGGCCGATAATGATCGCCGTATTACCATCTTTACGCGCGCTTCCGTTGATACCTACTACTTTCATGGCTTATAGTTACGCTTTATTTCTTCAATCGACTTCCCTCCAATGCCAAAGTTTTCGTCCGGAAGTTCCTTGATAGTTACTGTAAAGAACTGCTCCGGAATATGTGTTATTTCGGAAGCCGTAGCGGTCAGTCGCTCAATCAACTGCTTTTTCTGTTCAGCGGTCAGCTTGCCGCTCTCAATAGATATGTAAGGCATATAAATCTTCTCTAAACATTATATATAATTACCTATCCGAGAATCATTTTCAAATTGTCTGTAATAAACATCGTTGGAGTGAACTCCACGATCTGATAATCGGCAATACTGTTGATATAGAATGGATCCCGGGCAATGATTGAATCCACTGCGGTTCTGTTTTCAGCCTTTATCATAATGACGCCACCGACGCGAGGTGTTTGAGGTCCGGACATGATGAAGTCACCCGCTGCATAATGCTCCGCAAGAAATTCACGATGTGCCCGAAGGAAGTGATCAACTTCTTCAAGTGATTTTTTATATGTCAAAATCGCAATAAACATATCAAGTTATATTTCCGTATTTATACTTAGCTAAGAGTTATTTTAAAGGAATGCTTTCGCAAATATAATAAAAAAAGCATCGCTCTTTTCGAGAGCAATGCTTTTTGGGGTAGCGAATCCGGGACTCGAACCCGGGTTTCCGCCGTGAGAGGGCGGCGTGCTAGACCACTACACTAAATCGCCATTCATGTCTTTCGCTTAAGACGTTGCAAAATTACATACACTTTTCGACTTTACCAAATCTTTCTCCACTTTTTTCGCAAATTTACGTTCATGAATATTCTGCATGAGCTTTCTTTTCATTTTCTATCATTATATTTTTCTCCTTCTAATGGCTTATAATGAATTTTTTGTAAATTTGCACACCTATTATATACATTATAAACGATAATGGAAATAATCAGAACTGTAAAGGAGATCAGCACACTGACCTCTGAAGCACGCAAGCAAGGGAAATCGGTCGGCCTTGTGCCGACAATGGGAGCTTTGCATGCCGGCCATATCTCACTTGTAGAAAGGGCTCGCGCTGAAAACGACATTGTGGTCGTCAGCGTCTTTGTCAATCCGACTCAATTCAACAATCCTACTGACTTAGCAACATATCCACGTACCGAGGAAGCCGACTGCCGGCTTCTTGAAACAGCCGGAGTAGACTACGCATTTATTCCTTCTGTCGAAGAAATGTATCCTGAAAAGGATGAGCGCGTATTCGACCTCGGTCAGGTAGCTGAAGTAATGGAAGGCCCGATGCGTCCCGGCCACTTCAACGGCGTAGCACAAGTTGTCAGCAAGCTTTTCTATTATACCCACCCTACCCGCGCCTACTTCGGTGAGAAAGACTTCCAGCAGATCGCTGTCATCCGCCGCATGGTAGAACTTGAGGGCATAGATGTGGAAATAGTGGACTGCCCGATCAAACGCGCTGATAACGGATTGGCACTCAGCAGCCGCAACGTCAGACTGACCGAAGCTCAGCGATCAACGGCTCCGGGCATATATAAGACACTTAAAGAGAGTGTAAAATTACGTTCTGAAAAGACGCTTAACGAAGTAAAACAATACGTAATAGACTCCATCAATTCCATGCCGGAAATGGAAGTTGAGTATTACGAAATAGTACATCCGCTGACAATGCAACCGATCAAAGAATGGTCAGACATCGAGGGATGCTCCCCTGTAGGCTGCATTACAGTCTATTGCGGAGATGTACGTCTGATTGATAACATCAAATATAACGATTGACGAGATGCTTATCCAAGTATTAAAATCCAAGATTCACCGAGCCACCGTCACAGAGGCCCGTCTTGACTATATCGGCAGCATTACCATCGACTCCAAACTGCTCGAAGCTGCCGGCATCCTTGAAGGTGAACGAGTATATATTGTCAACAACAACAATGGCGAACGCCTCGACACCTATACTATTGCCGGCGAGCCCGGATCGGGTGTAATCTGTCTGAATGGCGCCGCAGCCCGCAAGGTTCAGCCCGGCGACGTCGTAATCATAATGGCTTACGCACTTGTCACTCCGGAAGAAGCTGCCACCTTAAAACCTCGAGTCATATTTCCCGACTCTCACAATCAGCTCCAGTAAACAGTAAAACCATCATACCACATATCCGATGTTTGATAATTTAAGTGAAAGACTCGAAAGGAGTTTCAAAATACTAAAAGGTCAGGGCAAGATTACGGAAATCAATGTTGCCGAGACTCTTAAAGATGTGCGCCGTGCCCTCCTTGATGCCGACGTAGACTTCAAAGTTGCCAAAAACTTTACAGATACCGTTAAGGCAAAGGCATTAGGTCAGAACGTGATCAACGCCATCAAGCCACAGGAGCTGATGATTAAAATCGTCCATGACGAACTTTCAACTCTCATGGGTACTGAAGCTGCGCCTCTCAACCTCAGCGGAAATCCCACGGTCATACTCATGTCCGGCCTGCAGGGTTCCGGTAAAACTACTTTTACCGGAAAACTCGCTAAGAAACTCAAATCTGAAAAAGGACGTCGGCCGCTTCTTGTGGCTTGCGACGTATATCGTCCCGCCGCTATTGATCAGCTAAAAGTTCTTGCGGATAAAATTGAAGTCCCGGTCTACACTGAGGACGGCAATAAAAATCCGGTTGAAATAGCTCAGAATGCCATACGCTATGCCAAGGCAAACAACCTCGACCTTGTGATAGTCGACACCGCCGGCCGTCTGGCTGTCGACGAAGAGATGATGAACGAGATCGAAGCAATCAAAAAAGCTATCCGGCCTCAGGAAACTCTTTTCGTCGTCGACTCGATGACTGGTCAGGATGCCGTCCACACGGCTAAAGAATTTAATGATCGCCTTGACTTCAACGGAGTTATTCTCACAAAGCTCGACGGCGATACACGCGGCGGTGCAGCACTCTCGATCCGAACGGTTGTCAATAAGCCTATCAAGTTTGTCGGCACAGGCGAAAAAATGGAGGCCATAGACCTGTTCCATCCTTCGCGTATGGCTGACCGAATCCTCGGCATGGGTGACATTGTTTCTCTCGTAGAAAAAGCCCAGCAGCAATACGACGAAAAAGCCGCCCGTGAACTTCAGCGCAAGATAGCCAAGAACCAGTTTAACTTCAATGACTTCCTTGCCCAGATCCAGCAGATCAAGAAGATGGGCAATCTCAAGGATCTCGCTTCAATGATACCTGGTGTTGGCAAAGCCATCAAAGATGTAGAGATCGAAGACGATGCTTTCAAGGGAATCGAAGCCATCATCTACTCGATGACCGCTCAGGAACGCGAAAAGCCGGAAATAATCAATGGCAGCCGCCGCAAACGTATAGCCGCAGGCTCCGGTAAATCCCTGCAGGATGTCAACCGACTTCTCACACAGTTCGAACAGACCAGAAAAGTGATGAAAGCCGCGACATCATCCAAGAACCCGCTGAAGATGATGAACGCAATGCGTCAGATGCGTCAGCGCTAATCCTGTTTAAGTCAAATTATATCACACAGACCAATAAAATATGACCATAATCGACGGCAAAAAGATTTCCGACGACATTAAGAAAGAGATAGCACTCGAAGTTGAGGCGATGACTGCCCGCGGAGAAAAGCGGCCCCACCTTGCGGCCATACTTGTAGGCCATGACGGTGGTAGCGAAACGTATGTAGCCAACAAAGTAAAAGCGTGCGAAGTGTGTGGTTTCAAATCAACTCTCATCCGCTTCGAGGATGACGTTGACGAGCAGACTCTTCTGAATACTATCAGCGGTCTCAACGAAGATCCCGACGTGGACGGATTCATTGTACAACTCCCGTTGCCAAAACACATTGACGAGCAACGCGTCATTGAGGCTATCGACTACCGCAAGGATGTAGACGGATTCCACCCCGTCAATGTCGGACGTCAGGCTATAGGTCTGCCCTGCTTCCACTCGGCGACTCCTGCCGGCATTATGGAACTTCTCGCACGCTACGACGTACCGGTAAAAGGAAAGAATTGTGTGGTACTCGGCCGAAGCAATATCGTAGGCAAACCGGTAGCCACTCTCCTGATGCAGAAAGCCACACCCGGCGATGCCACCGTTACCGTCTGCCACAGTGCCACTGAGAATCTTGCCGACTATACCCGCCGCGCCGATATCATCATAGCAGCGCTCGGCAAACCAGGATTTGTCAAGGCTGATATGGTAAAAGATGGAGTCACAATAATCGACGTAGGCACGACACGCGTCCCCGACTCCACCCGCAAATCCGGATTCAGACTCTGTGGAGACGTTGATTTTGAAGCGGTTGCACCCAAATGCGATTTCATTACGCCTGTACCAGGAGGCGTAGGCCCTATGACCATAGTGTCGCTGATGAAAAATACACTTTTGGCTGCCAATCACTCAATCTACCCTAAACAATGATTTCAGAGCTGCTTGCGCTCGCCCTACAGCTCACTCCGGTATGGAAAAATCCATATCCAGAAGCTACACTGCTCTTCGCCGGCGACGCCATGCAGCATACAGCGCAGATTGAGGCAGCCCGTCAGACAGATAAAACGTACGACTATTCTGATTGCTTCACGCCGTTGGCTGAATACATATCGTCGGCCGACTACGCCGTAGTCAATCTCGAGACTCCGTTATATCAGCCGCCCTACACGGGGTATCCGTGCTTCAACGCTCCTCAGGAATTTGCCAAGGCCCTCAAAGATGCAGGCTTTGACCTGTTCCTGACAGCTAACAATCACACACTTGACCGCAGGGAAAATGGCCTTCGGGCTACCATTGCCGCGCTTGACTCGCTCAACGTAGATCATATCGGCACTTATGTGTCTGAGAATAAACGCGAAAGCATATCTCCTCTTATCAAAGATATCAACGGGTTTAAGATTGCATTCCTCAACTATACATACGGAACAAACGGATTTACTCCGCGCGATTCTTCGGTAGTCGACTATATTGACCGTAATAAAATAGCCGACGACATTTCTATGGCTCGCCGGAATGGAGCTGAGCTTATATGTGCCAACATTCACTGGGGCGACGAATATGTATCGCTACCCAACAATGCACAAAAACAACTTGAGACATTTCTGCGAGATCATGGCGTCGAACTGATTATCGGCTCACACCCGCACGTCGTACAGCCGATGCAGCTCCAAATCAGCGATGACAACCATTTTGACCGCACTCTTACGATATATTCACTCGGCAACTTCATCTCCAATATGAAGACTACTCCGACCCGCGGAGGCGTAATGGCTCGAGTCAGACTTATCCGTGACATCACCGGGAAAGCACGCATACTGAAAGCTTCATATCTTCCGGTCTTTACTGTACCGGCTAAAGATAACTTCAACTTTCATATCATCAATGGATTTGACACTGCGCCTACACACGCTGAACCTATGAGACTTCAATTCATACGCCATCTGACCCCACTTATGGAACGACATAATATTAATGTATACCCTGACACGATTACAAATACATCTAATTAATAATCCAATCCCACACTTAGAAAAGCCATGAAGACTATCACCGCCGCACTCCTACTGACGGCTACTCTGACAGCCTCAGCATCGCATCCCGTCTCTGACCTGCTGGACAGAATAGCAGGTGACGGAACCTCCGACCGATTTGTAATAAAGCAGACAGACTCACCGGTCGACTACTTTGAAATAACTGCCATTGACGGCAAACCGGCCATAATCGGTAATAATCCGGTCAACATTGCAGCCGGACTCAACTGGTATCTTAAATATTATACTGGCAATCATGTCAGCTGGAATAATCTTACGATATCTCTGCCCACAGATACTCTACCGATACCAACAGTTTCCGAACGCCATACAAGTCCGTCTTCCGACCGATATTATCTTAACTATTGTACTCACTCCTACTCGATGCCCTTCTGGGACTGGGAGCGCTGGGAGAAAGAAATCGACTGGATGGCTCTTCACGGCATAAACATGCCGCTTGCAATGACCGGCATTGACGTTGTATGGAAGAACACGCTTACCCGTCTCGGATACAATCAGGATGAAATTGACGCGTTTATCGCAGGACCGGCCTTCCAGGCATGGTGGCTTATGAACAACCTTGAAGGATGGGGCGGCCCCAACTCCGAGCAATGGTATGCTGACCGCGAAGAGCTTCAGAAGCAGATACTCGCACGCATGGATGAGCTCGGGATGAAACCGGTTCTTCCCGGCTACTCAGGCATGGTTCCCCACGATGCCGATCAGCGTCTGGGCGTAACAACATCAGGCAAAGGCGGATGGAACGGATTCACTCGCCCTGCATTCCTGATGACGACCGACCCGCGTTTCGATGAAATTGCTGATATTTATTATGAGGAACTCGCCAAACTCTACGGCCAGGCAAAATACTACAGCATGGATCCGTTCCACGAAGGCGGTAGCAAGGAAGGCGTCGACCTCACTCAGGCTGGCGGCATCATAGCGGCTGCTATGAAACGTGCCAATCCGGAAGCGGTCTGGGTTGTACAGGGGTGGACAGAAAACCCGCGTCCTGAGCTACTTGACGGTGTTAAGCCCGGCGATATAGTGGTGCTCGACCTTGCATCTGAAATCCGGCCGCAATGGGGCGACCCGCAGTCACCCTCGCCTTATGAGCGACCCGACGGCTACAATCCTCACGACTGGATGTACTGTATGCTACTTAACTTCGGCGGAAACGTCGGTCTGCACGGTCGTATGGATGCCGTCATCAACGGTTACTACAAGGCTCTTGACTCCAAGTATGCGCCCCAGCTTAAGGGTGTCGGCTTGACAATGGAAGGTATTGAGAATAATCCCGTCATGTACGAGCTCCTCAGCGAACTTCCCTGGCGTTCAGAGAAATTTGACAAAGAAGCTTGGCTGAAAGATTATATCACAGCTCGCTACGGTAGCTTCAATGAAGATGCTTACAAAGGATGGCTCGGTCTAGCATCCACTATCTACAACTGCCCCCTCGGAAGCCTGCAGCAGGGAACCACCGAGTCGGTATTCTGTGCACGTCCGTCCCGAAAAGTATGGCAAGTGTCAAGTTGGAGCAAGATGAAACCATATTACGAACCGGCGGACATCATTGAAGCAGCAAAAACCTTTGCTCTCAGTGCCGACGATCAGGCTCTCCGCGATAATCCCAACTACGTATATGATCTAGTCGATATTACCCGCCAGGCACTGTCTGAAAAAGGCCGCCTCACATATCAGGCTATGATAGCAGACATAGAAGCCGGCGACAAACAGGCCTTTACCGATCATGCCGCAGACTTCCTCGCACTGATAGATATGCAGGACGAACTGCTCGGCACTTTACCCGACTTCGGCATCGGACGCTGGATAAATACTGCCCGCGACCTTGCTCCCTCCCCTGCCGAAGAAGACCTTTTTGAGGAAAATGCACGACTTCTCGTCACGACATGGGGTCCTCGCAACGCATCGGAACAGGGCAAACTTCGCGACTATGCTCACCGCGAATGGAACGGACTGCTTCGCGACTTCTACCGTCCTCGCTGGGAAGCATGGATCGACAGGGAGATAGCCATCATGGACGGAGAGCAACCCGATGAAATCGACTTTTACTCGATAGATGAGAAGTGGGTCAAAGACCGCCGCAAATATCCCGATGTTTCAGGAGCTGCCCCCATCCCCACCGCTCAGAAGGCGGTAAAGCTGATAGACGGACTCTAATAAACATTTTTTAACGCAAAACATTTTGCCCGAGAGCCGATTGTCACTACCTTTGCACACGTAAATACTGCGGGGTAGAGCAGTGGTAGCTCATTGGGCTCATAACCCAAAGGTCGGAGGTTCGATCCCTTCCCCCGCCACCAACAAAGAAGCGGCGCTTCAGGACATCCCGAAGCGCCGCTTCTTTATATTGATAGTATAGCCCTCAGACTATACTATCCTTTATTACATCAGCAATGTATTTCACTTCCTCGTCTCCGACATAAGGACCCGCAGGAAGACAGATACCCACTTTAAACAACGCTTCACTTACGCCATTGACGTAAGCCGGAGCATTCTTATAAACAGGCTGTTTGTGCATTGGTTTCCACAGAGGACGTGCTTCAACATTCGCCGCATCGAGAGCGACACGCAGAGCCTCGACATTGTCATTCGGCTGGCACTCGGTGACAGCTGTTGACGCAGCATGAGTTACGCCCGCTGCACCACCAACAGCTCCTGTGATTACCTGCTTATAGGCATTCTCCTGTCCCTTGATTTTCAATTCAGGATCAAGAGTCGCAGTACAGAGCCAGAAGTTAGAATCATACTCCGGTCCAGGGTTGCCATGCATCGTGAGTCCCTTAACATCCTTCAGAAGCTCGCAGTAAAGTTCCTGTACATGCTTATGATGGGCAATATGCTCGTCAATAATAGTCATCTGACCGCGACCGATACCGGCACAGATATTAGACATTCTATAGTTATAACCAATGGCTTCATGCTGATAATAAGGATAACTCTCACGTGCCTGAGTAGCATACCAAAGAATCTCGCGTGCCTTCTCGGAATCCGGGCATATAAGAGCACCACCACCTGAAGTCGTTATCATTTTATTCCCATTAAAAGACAGGACGCCGTATTCTCCGAATGTACCGAGTGACTGACCGTCATAAAGAGACCCAAATCCTTCCGCACCGTCTTCTATTACAGGAATCTCATATCGATTGGCAATCTCCATAATGCGATCAATCTGATAAGGCATTCCATAGAGAGCCACCGGGATAATGGCTTTAGGCTTTTTACCGGTTTTTGCTAGACGATCCTTGATTGCCTCCTCAAGAAGTTCCGGATCCATATTCCATGAATCTTTTTCTGAATCAATAAATACGGGAGTAGCGCCAAGATAGGTGATCGGGTGACTGGATGCACAGAATGTAAAAGACTGAACCAATACCTCATCACCCTGCCCCACTCCACAGGCAATCAGTGCCAGATGGACCGCCGCTGTACCGGCACTGAGACCAACGACTTTTTTGTCAAGCGAAGACTTACCATCTCGCTTGTTGACAAAATCCTCTAGCTCTTTTTCAAAACCGTTGACATTCGGCCCCATCGGAACGACCCAATTGGTATCAAACGCCTCCTTAATAAAATCCATTTCCTTGCCGCTCATGTGAGCCAGGCAAAGATAAATCCTTTCTCTCATATTATTTCGTTATTATATTTCATTCGTCGACCTAATACTGTACAGAATATCATCTTAATATCCTTAATAAAGGAATAATTATGCAGATAATATCTGTTTATACGCACTTTGTCTGGGAAAATTACTTCATCATTATATTTCTGCGGATCAGGCTGTCCTGCCAAAATATCCTCTTCATCACGGTACTTGAGAGAAGCGGGTCCGGTGATACCCGGACGAAGTTTTAATACTTCTCGATCGTCACCCTTGAGCTGATCAGCGTAGCCAGGAACATCGGGACGCGGACCGACAAAACTCATATCGCCTATAAGAACATTCCACAGTTCCGGTAACTCATCAAGCTTATATTTTCGCAATTTGGCTCCAAGCGGGGTGATACGGCTTTCTCCGGCTACAGACACCGAAGAACCATTATGACCGACAGTCATCGAACGGAATTTAACCATTGTAAATTCTGCACCATTCCGGCCGATCCTTTTCTGCTTAAAAAAGACAGGGCCATCACTCATTTTGATTTTAATGAGTATTCCGGTTATTATAAAAACCGGCAAAAGGCATAGTAACCCTACTGAACTTGCAGACAAATCAAAGATTCGTTTAAGCATCTTCCGTTTATTGATCAATAACCTTTTCTGTAAAATCTTGAAAAACCTTATTAAACGAAAATTTATTCGTTACATATATTTTTGCATTCCTACCCAGCTCTTGACGCAACTGCTTGTCTGAAAATAAGCGGATAATTTCTTCGGCCATTTTCTCATAACTATCCTCAATAATGATCTCCCTTCCATTTACTACCGGACCCAGCCCTTCAGCACCAATTGGTGTTGTCACTACACAACATCCCATTGACATGGCTTCGAGTATTTTATTTTGAACTCCGGCACCTGAATACATTGGTGCTACAACAATATTCGACTGGCGCAGATAATCTTTCGGATCATTGACAAATCCTGTAACTATAATATTTTCGCAAGCAAGTTTCTTTACTTTTTCTGCCGGTCGGTTGCCTACGATATAAAATTTGGCATCCGGATATTTTTTCAATATCAGTGGAAAAATATTCTTCGCAAAAATCGAGACGGCCACAATATTCGGGTCATAGAACATTGAACCCACAAATACTATATTGAATCCATCTGATTGAACTATACTTTCATTCGGAACTTCCACACTGTTAGGTACTACAGTAATTCCCTTGATATGAGAAGGCGAGTGTTGCCTTATATAATCGGAATCAACATCTGAGATGATTAATGCCTTATCAAAAGCAGTTGTCAGCATAATCTCCATATTAAGAAGCCGATGGGCTTCTTCTTTATATATGAGTTTCATCGGAAAACCATGCTTAGATGCAGCTCCTTGATAATTCATGGAAATGGCATCTACAAAATCTATCCAGCGCAAGCATTCTGATTTATTAATGACATAAGATGCAGTCCTGATATTATTACAGAATACATAGTCATAATTGTCTATATGCGACCGGACATATTTGTCCATTTTTTTGCTAAAGAAATAAGCGCACTGCAATGGTTTCTTAGAAAATAAAGCACAGCCGGTCTGAATGAGGCTTTTCCATTTAGGAAGATAAAAACCTTTGCAAGACTGGATGTTTAAAGACTGCATGGATGTTATATCCGCCCCCTCCCTGTCGCTGCATACATATATTAAGTCTATATCATAAAACTGACTGAGCATCCGGAACATTTGCATCGTTCTAATAGACGCACCATCCTGTACCGGGAATGGCTTTTTAGAACTAATAAATAGCATCCGCTTTTTGGGAGATAATATCATATTATTTAATCTTATTTTTCGTATGAAGATTTATTAGGGAAAAGGGAGGACAATTTACTCTCCAGAATTGGCTTAACCTTTAAATAATTATCGTGGCTCAAGAACTCGCTGTCATTAATACATACAAATGTGTAATCTGGAATCTTCTCTATTTCAGAAAGAGAGTCTTTATAACTGGATAACACGATACAATATGTATCATGATAATTCTTAGGATAGAACTCTCCGGTAACAAGATTATAGTTTCTAAATAAATAATGACATATGTCTTTTTTATTTCTAAATCTGGACTTGCCTGTCTCTGTGATCAGATCTCCAAAAAGGGACTCACATTCGTTGATTCTACTTTTCAATAATGGTTGTGGCGAATGATTGGGACGAATCCAATAATATTTCGAGAAAAGATTAAAGAATAAATTTCTCGACTTATCCGAAAATGAATATGTGGAATCGTAGAAACATTCCTTATGTCTTTTCCTCAAATTCCGTTTAGATACAATCTTATTGAGTGGCTTTATACAGTTTTTACATATATCCGGATAGACATCTTTAGTTCTCAATAACCTATATAACCGCCCACCTCGCGGTATATCCTGTACTAAACTGTCAACGGGCAGATCATTCTTAAAGAATCTTTCATCATTAACCGGCTTCACGACAAGTTCATCATCATTGAAATAAATAAATTTCTCAGATAGTCCGGGGATTGTGGTCAGATTCATCTCTATCGCATCTGAACTAAATACCGGGAAAGCATGATCTTTTTTAAAGAAAGTGGCGTGGTTGTGAATCGAAAGTTTAGGATTATCCACATTGAGCCATTCGGGCAAGTGTCCATATGTAAGAAAATGGACTTTATTTATCCATGGCATATTTGTCTCAATGCTTCTGAATAAATATAACAAAGTATTCCAATCGCGATAAAACTTTTCATCACCGGACGTCGGATCAAATGGCTTTCCGGAATATCGAGCCTTATCTTCCTGCCATTTTAAATCTGAGGGATTGACCCAAGGAATGACAATATCTATTTTTTCCACTATATCTGTATTACCCATAATAATTCATGCTAATCTTGACCTAATTGAGTGAATGCAGCTTGTTCTGCCGATATGTTTGCCATATACTGAGCAGGTACAAAAATATGACAACATAATAAAACCTACATACACTCAATAAGTCACCTTTATAATGTACGACAAAAGTATAAGTCAAAATAGCAAGTATAAACAATCGCTGATTATATATGCCTTTCGCTGCCTTCCAGGATAATTTAAATATCTTTAAGGTATACATTACGCTTATGAATGTTCCTATTAATCCCCAATAAAGTATCTGACGCAGATATCCGGCATCTACATGGCCATAATAACGTCCTGAAGGCTCTGTATACATACCCGAGCCAATAATCCATTCACGTCCGGTAATGACAACTTCGTCATACATTTCATTAAGCCTATTGAATGAAACACTGCCATCAGTACTTCCGGTATCAAAATATTTGAGAAATAAATCAAATAGCCACGGTATCAGATGCTGATTGATAAAATCTAAGATTTCCGATGGGACTATAATGAGGATTAAACCGATGCCGGCGATTATGATCAGAATAAATTTAAGCAAAAAATGCATTTTAAATTTCACACTCGTTTTTGCAAGCATAAGAAATACCAATCCTAACCCTAACCCCAACAATGCTGTTCTGCCTGCAAAAAAGCCGCAAATTACTATCAAAAGCAAGATAGCGAGCGAACTGATGGAAATACTGTTCTCATTCAAAATTCTCTTAATCTGAAATATTGTGACTAATCCGCATGTGGCGGCATACTCATAATACAGTCGGCCGGACATCGCCAATCCTCTTATACCGTTATAATATTGATCAGCAATATTAGCCTCTTCATCAAACTGAAAATTTGATATGACTGCCCTGAATGCTGGTGACACGAAAGACGCGATTGAAATAACAGACTGTACAACGAATACATATACAATCAATTTTTCCATCAGTTTAACCGGAGAACCTTCTCCAGTAAGATTCATGTTTAAGCTTGAATAGACTATAATAGAAGATATCACACCTACCAGAAGTGATACTAACGCAAATGTACGGGAGTACTCGAAAGCCCCATTCACTATTGTGAAGAGCATACTTAGCAAAATAAGACCTATCGTCAACATTATCAGCTGACAGACAAAACCTTTCCTGAACATCACAAGTAGCTTCCCCAGACGCCCCTTATACATGAGTTTGATGATTGCCAATGCAATGGCAACATATACTGAATTCCCCATATGTGGTATCGGGAAGGAGAAAATCAGTAGAAAAAGTAATGTAATATTGAAAAGCAAAGGGTTATCTGTTTAGGAATTTTTACAATAGAACAGCTCTTACAGATTACATATATTTTAATTCGCAATATGTAAACTCATCAGATTATCGCTTATAATAATTTAGGAACTATCTCTGACTTGAAATGTTTCACTAATACTACCATAAACCGTCTTAGATTGTATGGATAAAAGAAATAATCGCCTGACATTAAGAATCCCACCATACTTCTTAGAGAATAATCCTGCAAAGAATAATAATATAACCTTCTGATGGAATTAATAGAACGCTTAAAAACACGCAATTCCCTGGTATCCGGCATATTTAATTTCAGAAAGGACTCTTCCAGTTTTTTTGACAATCTGACAGTTCTGAAAGTAATATTCTCATCCGGATCTCCAAGATTATATTTACCGTAAAAGTCTTCTATATATCTGCGTCGTATGGCTTTGCACAACTCAACCTGCTCATTTCCATACTTTGATGTTATCTGTCTGTCGGAAATTCTGTATTTTAACAGATATTCGGGCAAATTGGCAAGTTTTCCAACCCGTAATAAATCAATTGCTAATTTATAATCCTGCGATCTTGGAAACTTCTCATCGTAAGTAATATCATAGGCAACCAGAACATCCCGGCGAACAATCAGTAAAGGGTGAATAAACGGAGAAGAAGTAAATGAATAACACAATATATCTTCATATGTCACGGGACGAAAGATTTTTTTAATCGATTCTCCGCCATCCCATGAATACGCAAGCGCGCTACTGGCTATTATATCGGAATTTTCGTCCATAAAATCAACCTGTCGCTTCAATCTTGTAGGATATGCCCAATCATCAGCATCCATGCGGGCAATGTATTTTCCGCGACACTGCTTCAATCCGACATTGAGCGATTTGGTAAGTCCGATATTAATATCATTATAAATAATCCGGACTCTACTGTCCCGCTTTGAGAGGTTTTCCAGATAAAATTTTAATTGTGACGAGGAGGGATTATCATCGACAATTATAAATTCAAAATCCGGTAAAGTCTGACCTAAAATGGAATTGACCGCAATATCTATCCATTCGATAGGCTCTGAGTAAACACTCATCAAAACTGATACCAGAGGCTGTTCTATATTCATTAGCAGACAGTGAGACGATTGGTGACTAGATTAAGCTTTTGAACTCCGTTGCGCTATAAACTTAGATAGTAGATTCAACAAATAACCGGTTACAACTGATAGCAAAACAAATACTGTGACCGATACTATCGGCTGATGTATATATTTATATACGCTATAGTGTCCCAGGAAAAACTCATGTACCAGATACACTTCAAAACTTATCCCTGAGATGAATATAATAACCTTTGAATATGAGACATTCCTACAGAGGTCATACATAAGACAGAATACTGACAGCGCCTGAATTATGCCAAGAAGATAAGATACAAATGAATACGGATCAAGATTATAAATCCTAAATACTACGAAATTAACACCTGTAATTAAAATAAACTGAATCAAATTATTCGTTATCCGGATGCTACGTACTGCATCAAGTATTCTGCGGGAATATCGGAATACGAACATATATCCGACCAGATACGGGAAAATATATCCCGGTAATCCCCTAACAGAAACAAGATAATCCAGAATAATGGCAATCACAGCCATTATCGCCCACACTGCGATGCTTATATCCTTGAGAAACTTTCGGGTAACAACTACACACCCTACATAGCAAAGTACAATCATCGTCATGAACCACAAATGGCCAAAGCCTTCAATTTTATCAAACCACGGAAGATAGATGACATGTGACACGATCTTACGAGGAGAAAAGTAGCCTTGTGAAAAATATAGCAACAGGAATAGTAAAACCAGATACGGGTAATAACTTCTTGAAAGTTTAAGCATCCGCTTTTTCAAAAATACGACCTTATGAGAAGGACATCCCTTAGACTCCCATGACAGGCCGAACAGGAATGCAGACAATATTAAAAAGAGAAAATTGAATGTCATTCCCAATAAGCGTCCCAGCCATTCGTATGAATACCAATAATCCAAAAGCGAGTGACATACCAGAATGCCGATCAGACACACAACTCTTATATAATCAAATTCGAGGATCCTCTCTTTACTCATATTATGGTAGAACAATCAGTAAAGCTATGATTAATGATCTAAATTAAGTTTAATCCGATTGGCTATAAACCCTACAAGAGCATCGTTACCGTTAAATGAAGGATCCCAAAACTTCTTCAACAGTTCATAATTTACTGTTGTAAAAGTCTGTGTCCATGGATTTAGAGATCGGATAAGCTTATCAAAGCTATAAATTTTCTCGCCGTCAACCGACTCCTCAAACGGGAACGCAAAGTCTCTGTCACCAGAAGTATATTCCTTGAAATCGGGAATATACAATATTATCCGTTTATTTTTCATCAGTATATAGTCAAAATATATTGATGAATAGTCTGTCAGTAAACAGTCGGTATATGGAAGAATCGGATAAATATCCATATTACTACCGATCATTATGATATTTGAAAGCAAAGATAAGTCTACATTTAATTTTGTCGCTGGATGCAGCTTGAATATCATACATCCGTTTATAGCCTTAAGCGTGTCATTCAGTATATTCAAATCAAGGCCAATCTGCTCTAAAAAATTTCGACCGGAGTCTCTCCATGTCGGCATATAAATGATGCGGTGTTCATATCTCTCAATCCTGTCAAGAAGTTCAATAACTGAGTTATCGTATTCATTTTTTTTGATATAATCGTATAACTCAAGACTATCCATCCGTAAAATTTCATTACGGGGATATGTTCCTTCTATACATTTATCCTTATCGACTGCAAAACTGCGGGCAAATAACTCCGTTTCGGTCGGCGACGATGATAAAACATACGTCGGTTTAATCAGGAATCTGAAATATCTTAATTTAATAAATGGATTTTTTGTAATATATTTTTTATCCGGTTTACTCTTTGTCCGCTCAATATGCTTTAGCGCGACTCCATGCCACAAATTAACCCTGACCACATTGCCGAAAGTATATTCATTGATGTCAGATACATAACTATTATAAAAATATACTTTTGACGTAAGAGCTATGAAAACCCCTTTAACAGACCATTTATAAGCCACCGGCATTCCAATTCGCTTCAAATTGTCATACTCGGCACGCTTATCAGTGATCCATACTGGAGCGATTGTTCCCTTATAGCTATCATTTACGAAAATGTACAGGTGCTTTGCATTGCCTGTATATCCCATATTTGATCCGAAAGCCCACTTTCTCTTATTCCTTGGCACTAAAAAGGATAACGGAATTAGGAACAATCCGATTACTCTTCTGATATTTATCAATATAACCTTCATAACAACCTCTCGATTATTTTCCTTTAATGGAATAAAGAGTACATATCTTATATGTCCAATTTGCGGATATATATCTTTTTATAAAATTCATTAATAAGTATTGAGGTTACTGCGGTTGCTTTATAACACTCCTTCTATAATATAAAATAAAGGCACTGATATAAATCAGCATGCACAGTGCTTTATATGAATAATTGCCTACGCCGGAGAGCCACCCAGCGTACGATGGCAAAACCGTAATACCTAGCCAGACAATCGCCGCAAAAGTAAAGAACAATAAATGACCTATAGAATAAGTATTTGATATTATCTTTTTCCCATGTAGAAGTGTACATCCGACCCTCACGCATACTCCGACGATATCTCCGACAATAGCTCCGTAAATACCATACTTTGGAACTAACAGCCAGACAAATAGCATTGAAGACAAACAGCCTGCCATCGTAAACATAAAGATATATCTGGTCATATCTTTATGATAGTAATATACATTCTGATAAAAGTATAGCGGAGATTTAATTGCTACCGCCATCACCAAGTACGGAACATATTGCCATGCCGTGTAATATGACTCCTCCGACATAATAGCTATAGCTTCCTGCGTCCACGATCCGATAAGAAGATAAACGAATCCGATTAACCATAATAATTGTATTGTCAGTCTTCTTATCTCTCTTATAGCTTCTTTATGCCCGTCATCATACTGCTGCATTTTTTCATAAAACCACGGCTGGAATGCTGATTGGACTGAATTACTGACAATATCGGCTATCCCGCCGAACTGTGAAGCGAGCGAATATAGTCCGAGTGTAAAAGTGTTTACCCTACTGTTGATAATAACTCGCGTAAATAGATTCGAGACATTATACGACAGAGAATGCGGCACCAATGGCAATGAGTATCGGAGCATACTCTTCAACAGATTACTCTTTATACCGACATAAAGCATACCGCGATACTTCAGATCGATAAACATATAGCCAATCATAATCAGATTGGCTATTAAAGTAGAAAACAGGACACCTCTGGCTCCCCATTTCAGAACAATGATTGTGATAAGATTGCTCCCCAATAACAGACAAAAGAAGACATAGGAAAGTGCTACCGACTTCTTTGCTTTATGAGATCCTTTTAAAAACTCCTGATAAACCGAGTAAATGGCGACCACCGCCGAGATAAGAATTGCAAGTAAAACAATAGGAATAAATGGTATTGAAGAAAAAATCCATTCCGACCATATTGTATGGGTAAATATTAATAATCCTGATAGCAATAGACTTATTAAGATTACAAAGGATATAGCCGTTCCGAACATCTCGGCAATATCCTGCTTATTGCCTTTACAGTCGGTATAAAAACGCATGACCCCGGTCTGGAGGCCACACATTATCAAGCAACTTACTACATTGGAGAATCCTAAGGCTAAGTTAATTTCTCCATATTGTACGGGAGTAAGATATAAGGTATATAACGGGATCAGAAGAAATGAGAAAAATTTCAATAGAATGTTTCCCATTGTATACCACAGAGAGTTTTTTATAACGTCCCTATTTGAAGAAATCATACTCTCTAAATATAACCGGCAATCGTCACTCTAAATACATTTTTACTGCATAGCCAATTCTTCCCGGAGCTGCGTACTGCTACGCCCCTGAGTATATGGAAAGTAAATTATCTCCACATCTTTGTCGGCAAAATATTCTTCGTACCGCTTGAAGCGTTCACTCCCCTTATAATCAGAACCAACAAATAATTTATGGTATCTTACAATTCCTTTGATATATATGTCGCAGTCCTCTTTTTCAGATTCAATTACCTTGTCAACATATCTGACACCCTCGACTATTGATTTCCGTTCTTCGAATGGGATAACGGTTTTCTTCCCTTTATGACTGGCATCTCGATGAACACCTACAACAAGGTAGTCACAATGCTCGCGTGCACGCTTAAGAAGATTTAAGTGTCCTATATGGAATAAATCAAACGTTCCGCTGAGATAACCGATTGTGAGCTGCGGTCTAAGGTTCAATCTGTTACCCTGAATCTTATAGTTGTAACTATCAATGGCAAATTGTCTTGAATCTGAATTATATCGTCTTATTACATCTTGAAAGACGGTCTCATAATCAGGAATAAGGAGTGTCACATGCGCTTCCATAGCACTTATAATTGACATTCCGAGACTTTCTGTCAAGGATATATCAGTCATGGCACCACTGAAAGAAGTTCCCTTAATAGACCCCGGAGAGACCTCTAATACGCGATTATACGATTGTGACATCTCTAACTCCGTATTGATAGCCTCAATACCACGATACAAGGCAGCTTTTGAAGCGCTATATATACTGAACAGCGGCGATGCAATCCGCCCGGCAATACTAACCATTACACCGCAGTAAAACGGAGCGGAGCTTTTCAAACGATCTATATAATAATTCAAGACCTTGAAAACACCTAAAGTATTAACCGCAAAAAGATTCTCTATCTCTTTGGGTAATAAGCTATCAAAAGGCGCAACCCTACCGAACCCTGCCGAATAAAACAGATAAGTCATATCCTTATAATTATCCAGCCATTTGAAATCAGTCGTCAGTAAATCAACGTATTGGTATTCAATATTATTCGGTAGGTCCGAACCCGGAGATTTCTTGTCAACTATTGTGACATTCTTTCCGCTTTTTGCAAGAAGTAAGGCTACGGTCCATCCTATTCCGGAAACACCGCCAATGACTAAAGCCTTTTCCATACTATAATATAATGATTTGCCACGCTATACATACTGAAAAGTTTCCGTATTTGATTAACGCGACATTATTTATACGTGATTAATTTAGTTTGTAATAACTGCGAAACCAGGCTGCAGTGCGGTTAATCCCTTCCTGAAGGGGGGTATTGGGAGCGAATCCGGTGACAGTGGCGAGCGCTGACGAGTCGGCGTATGTCTGATAGACGTCGCCGAGCTGCATCGGGAGATATTCTTTCTGAGCTGTAAGGCCGGCAGCTTTTTCGATGCACTCTATGTAGTCCATCAGGCGGATCGGTGTCTGATTGCCGATATTGTATATGCTTGCCGGAGTAGTACCCGAGGGTATCACGTCCTTGATACGACAGACGCCTTCTATGATATCGTCGATATAGGTAAAGTCGCGGAGCATATCGCCATTGTTGAACACTTTGAGCGGACGGCCATTAAATATCGCATCCATAAAGAGGAAGGGCGACATATCGGGACGACCCCACGGTCCATACACGGTAAAGAAGCGCAGTCCTGTGGTAGGTAAGCCATACAGTTTACTGTATACATTCGCCATAAGCTCGTTACTCTTTTTTGTAGCGGCATAGACCGACACCTGATTATCTACACGATCTGTCTCGCAGAAAGGCGTCTTAGTATTTCCGCCATAGACCGATGAGGATGAGGCATATACGAGATGACGAACTTTGTTAGTACGGGATGCTTCAAGTATATTGAGGAATCCTACGATATTGCTCTCTATATATGCATAGGGATTCTCGATGGAATATCTGACGCCTGCCTGAGCCGCAAGATTTATTACTATGTCAAATTTCTCCCTGTCAAATAATGCATCGATTTTAGGTTTATCGCATATATCTATCCTGCAGAATCGGTAGTTGGGGTATACAGTGCTTTTGACTTCACGACCCTGCACAATCTGATTTTCAGCAATGCCGGTTTCTGCCAGGCGCGCATATTTAAGACTGACTGGATAATAGTCATTGATATTATCGATTCCGTAGACATCATACTCTTTTTGGCAAAGTGCTTTTACCAAATGGAATCCGATGAAGCCGGCGGCGCCGGTAACGAGTATTTTCATGGTCAGTCTTGTTGGAAGATGTCGCGTGTGTAGACTTTGGCGGCGACGTCGGCGAGGTCGTCGCTGGTGCGGTTGGCCAGGATGGCGCGACTGAGTTTCTTGAATTCGCCGAGGTCGTTGACGACGCGTGAGCCGAAAAAGGTGGATCCGTCGGGGAGCGAGGGCTCATAGATGATGACAGTGGCACCTTTGGCCTTGATGCGTTTCATGACCCCCTGGATGGATGAGTGGCGGAAGTTGTCGCTGTTTGACTTCATTGTCAGACGGTAGACTCCGATGACGCATTCGTGCTCGGGGACGGTGCCGAAGTCGCTGGCCGAGGAGTAGTCATAGTAGCCGGCTTTGCGGAGTACCTGGTCGGCGATGAAGTCTTTGCGCGTGCGGTTGCTCTCGACGATAGCCGACATCATGTTCTGCGGCACATCGGCATAGTTGGCCAGGAGCTGCTTGGAGTCTTTCGGCAGGCAGTAGCCTCCGTAGCCGAATGAGGGATTGTTATAGTGAGTGCCGATGCGGGGGTCGAGACCGATGCCTTCGATGATGGCACGCGAGTCGAGGCCTTTGACTTCGGCATAGGTATCGAGCTCGTTGAAGTAGCTGACGCGGAGCGCAAGGTAGGTGTTGGCAAACAGCTTTACCGCCTCTGCCTCTTTCAGACCCATGAAGAGGGTCGGTATGTCCTGCTTGATGGCACCCTGTCTGAGCAGATCGGCGAAGATATGCGCCTTCTCTTCGAGCTTTGCCGGGTCGGTCAGAGTCATGATCGCTCTGTTGGCCTGATCGAACTCCTCGCCGGGTATCATCTTGGGATAGCCTACGATGATACGGCTCGGATAGAGATTGTCATATAGTGCCTTGCTCTCGCGGAGAAACTCCGGAGAGAAAAGCAGGTTAAGCTGATCCACGCCTTTGGCGGCATAGCTGACATAAAGGCTGCGGGTATATCCTACGGGGATGGTCGACTTAATGACCATCGTGGCCGACGGATTGACTTTGAGCACGATGTCGATCACATCCTCGATACAGTGGGTATCGAAGTAGTTCTTGACGGGGTCATAGTTGGTCGGTGCAGCTATGACTACAAAGTCAGCGTCGGCATAAGCAGCCTCAGCATCAAGTGTCGCCGTAAGGTCGAGTTGCTTTTCGGCAAGATATCTTTCTATGTATTCGTCCTGGATGGGAGACTTCCGGCTGTTGATGAGATCAACCTTTTCAGGGACGATGTCGACAGCCGTGACTTTATTATGCTGGGCGAGCAGGGTCGCGATACTGAGCCCAACATACCCCGTGCCGGCCACGGCAATGTTATATTGTTTCATCTCTTGTTGTCAGAGCGGAGATCCGCTTATGCTGTTTCTATATGTGAATGATCGGTTTATTGTCCGGGGATGACCTGAAGCAAATCCGGATGGATGAAAGGCAGCAAAACCATGCAGATACCTTCTATCTCCACTACTACGTGTTTGTTTTTCTTAACACGCTGGACTGTCCCGGTATATCCTTCGTAAATGCCGCCGGTGACACGTACGAGTTCACCTCTCTTGAAATCCGATTTTCTAAACACCTCACATTTCGACGAGTCTGACGCTGTGAGCAGGCGGATAAGCCTGATCTGCTCGTCTCTGATCCGCTGAATCTCTCCTCGCCTGGAGTAGCGATAGATCCAGAACGGAACAGCCTGACCCGACATCGTCTTTCCATCCTGCTCGAGCGACAAAGCGTTTTCCTGAGTAGTGCGGATGAACATTACGCGCGGTATGACGGGACGTATGCGGATCTGACCGCTTGGTGTGCGCACCTCTTCTTTCGGGAAAAATACATCCGCGCAATGTTCGCTGAAGTATTTCTCCGCCTGAACATCCTGACGCGTCTTTACAGCAAACCAGTAAGTATCTTTATCTTGCATTAAATGAGTATCTGTTTTACATAATTCTTTTGCCTGCCCGACATCGTTCAATGTCGAAAAGACTCGTCACACGCTCACAACCATCCGTCTACCATGAAGCTTCGGATCCCAGAGAACAGCCTATACAGGAGCATTCCCGGCGGTTGGCGGCAGCCGGCCTTACGGTCCGGCGACCTCATTGCGCAAGGCTTTGCAGGGGCAAAGTCATACGCATCGCAAAGTTACACATTATTTATTGAATTAGCAAACGGCAAAAACTGTCCGAATGCCGATTCTATATGCAAACAGAGGGCGTGACTCTCTGCAGAGTCACGCCCTCAATTAAAAGGGTCTATCGTTAAGTACGATTATTTAACGAGTGTTTTTTTGCCGTTGATGATGTAAAGTCCCTTGTCAAGAGTGCGGAGGCTTTCGGCGGGAGCATTCTTAAGAACGGCCTTACCGTCGATGGTGAATACGGTCACATTACCGTCTTCGTCAGCAAATATTTCAAAGATACCCGTTAAGACGTCAGTGTTATATTCATTTGTAATAGCCGGAGAGGGATTACCACCGTCAAGACGGATTGCATCCTCTTTAATACTGAGAGAGTAGATTGCCTTTTTAGTAGGTGCAGGATCAAATGTTATAGCTGCGGTGACACCGGTAGCGGCACGCGACTGGGTCTCGATGATTTCAATATTACCGGTTTCCTCATACTTATCAGCTGCGTTGCTTTGTTCTGTGAGGGTCGCAGGTTCGAGAAGACTGTAATTTACCGTAGCTGAAGTTGCGTCAGGGAAAAGAATATAGATTGTACCGAGATCTTCCGTCTTGGAAATTTTACTTTCACCGTTTGCAAACGACAGTTCAACACCTACAGTAAAATTCGGATCTACTTTCAGACGGCCACTATAAGCAGCTGTAATATATCCGCCCGGAACTACTTGCTCACCATCCATCTGAGCGAAAGCTCCGGCAGGGACGTTAATATAATATGTACCTTCCGCTGTAATTGTCTTGTTAAGAATTATCGGGCAAGTCATATTGCCATCCTCTGTCATTCCGCCTTCACCTAATTCCTCAACAGTTGCAACAACTTCATTCTGTCGTGTAGTGACTGTAAGACCGGCAAGTTTTTCCATATCGGGCTGCATATTGAGTTCCTCTTCATCTACTTTTATAGGAATAAGAAGAGTAAACTGACTGAGAGACTTGAGAGTGCTTCCATTGCTCGGCACTGTTCCCACAATCCCAATAGATTTGGGACCGGTAACAGTGACGGTATTGTCGGCAGCTGTAGAAGAAGTTGTGAACTGGAACTCGCCATTGGAATCAAGAGTCTGAGCTACGCCCTTGTAAACTACGACAGCATTGGCAGATGTAGGTTTAACAGTCATCACAGTGCCCTGGATAACCGGGAGGCTTTCACCATTTACGGGGTGCATCACGGGGCTGTAGTAGAATTCAGCGGTGGCATTGTTCTCAAGGTTGAGAGTAGCGGTAGCCATAGCGGGAGAGCCGGTGAAATATACCTGCACGTCAGAATGAATGTCGCTGGTCTCACCGGCTGCGGGTGCATATAGAGGAAGCAGATAGTCAGTCTGGTTTGTATCTGAGTTAGCGCTACCTGACACCTCAGCACCGTCAAGATAGATTTTAGCCGACTGATTCTGATTCAGAGAGAGTGTGAAAGGATTGTCATAATTAGGAATGAATGTTATTGTGCTTTCGCCGGGCTGAAGTGTGATTTTTTTCTGAGCAGGATTGTCATTCTGCTCGGAGTATGTTTTGGAACTCGTCAAGTAAGTCACATCGGGGTAGCCGGTCACATGAACATTCATGTTGGCAGTATATTCCGGATCAAGCTTGTCAATAATCATGTAGAATGATTTATCATCATCTTTGCCGATGGCTGCATTGACCATTTTGGTACCCTTTGTGTCACTATCATTAGGTGTGCCAACATAACATACGGAGATAAAATATCCCTCTTTAGGCTGGAAATAGAACGTACCGTGTCCGTGATTATTCTTTTCAGATACAGTTACCTTGATTTCCTTTGATCCTTCCGGCATAGTCAGAACGCCATAAGTCTGACCTCCGCAATCGCCAACTACAGTATAGCTAAGATCATCAGCATCCATAGACAGGCCTAACTGCAGACCTTCAGGAATTGACACATAACCGGTATATACTACATCAGCCCACACCGAGGCCTGACCTTCAATTTTCAGAACAGTATTCTCTTTATCAACAGTTATATTAGCATATTGCTTGACATTATCACCCTCGTTTGTAAGCTGCGAAGTGATATCTGTACCATTAAGAGTTAATTTAGTAATTGTAAAGTCTTCACTCAAAAAGTTAAGAGTAAGTTCAGCGCCTTCAATAACATTTTCGATACCGGTTATAACGCCTCCCTCATATTCGTCAGGAAGGTACATATGATTTGTGGAGTGATCCATAATATTGGAAAGACATCCCTCCATATTTGTACCGTAATCGATTGTCAAATTGCAGAGTTTTTTTTCAGCCGTGCCGGGAGCTAGTGGCTCAAGATAGAGTTCATCACCGGCAGCAAGAGTAATCTGATACTCTGCAGCAGTATTACTCCACTTTTTTATAGCTTCAGGCTCCCACTTATCCTCAGCTTCATTATATGCATATTGCACATTATTAAGAGCGATCTTATATATCTCTTCTTGGCCAGCGACTGTGACGGTCAAAGGATTATCTGCATCCGGATTAAAGGGAATAGTATTCTCGCCCTGCTTCAGTGAAAGCGTTTCTCCGGTAAAAGATGTAACAGTAAGAGTGCTAAGGCCATTTTCTACATAGATATCAATCGCATCATTACGTTTAGGCTTTGAACAATCTATAATAACAGTCTTACCATCATAGTTTTTGTTGATCGTGATACATTCCTGATTATAAATTTGCCCTACATTAAGATTTTCTCCATCACATGTTGCACCGTTAAGAATGTAACCGTCTGCCGAGGTAACATATATTGAAGTCCAACTTTCTTCCTGCTCTACATTCATGGAAGTAGCTCCAATAGGAATATCCACATAATTGCCCCACGGAGTAGCTATCTTAACTGATCCCGGAGTGGCCCATTGCAACGTAACTGTATAAGCTTTAGCATTGAAGCCAAACCCTAACAACATAGTCAGAAAGAGACCTAAAGCGTAAATTCTTTTCATAAGCTGTAATTAAATAGTTAATAATATAATTTCAAAAAATGGAGTAGATAGAAGAAATTATCGGATTAATACGACTTTCTTCTGATTCATGCCGCAACACTCGTGGTGTTACATACTAAAAGAATAATATCTATAAAATTGTACAGATTGGTAAATAATGTAAATAAAAAGGTAATAATTTAAAATCTTTTGCAAAGTAACTGCTTAATTTTTATTTCAGCACATAAAACGGATATAAATTCTACGATTTAACAATATTTAACGCGTAAACATGATTGCAAATTGGGGCCTAATGGGCTCACAGTACAAGTTACGAATAATCGGCGTTCTGCGAACGCACTTTAACAGGGTCAATGTAAAAAGGTGGTTGTGGAAATTAAGTTTGCTCAAGCGCCGGAAAGGCGCTGCCTTATATCGAAGGTACGTTTATGCAGGTTGTTGACACTCAAGTGGTTTTATAACAATTCAGCCGGGTTTTGCAGCTGACTCCTTCTTTGCGGAGAGAGGGAGTGGCTGAAGCTGATCCCTCTCAACATAACAAAAGCCTGAATTTCTTCAGGCTTTCAGCGGAGAGAGAGGGATTCGAACCCCCGGAGGTGTTACCCTCAA
>CAMWHE010000002.1 GCA_947173955.1 uncultured Bacteroidales bacterium
GAAGTGGGGATTTATCAACGCAAAAGGTGAAATAGAGATCCCTTTTATTTATGATGGAGCCCTTTCTTTTATAAACGGATTAGCTGAAGTACAAAAACATAGCCGAATGGGGCTTGTTGACCGTAAGGGGAATGACACCTTCGGTAACCATCTATAGGTAAAAAGCCGATGCGTAAATTAAGAGGTGGCCTTAATCGGCGACCTGTGGATACTAGTTACCCGGAGATACTTTGAGAGCACGCCGTTGTTATGATATAATCGTATCACATAATAAAACGGAATACCTATAAATTAATAAAGCTGAGACCCTCCAGGTTTCAGCTTTATTTGAGTTGCCTTGGAAGGATTCGAACCCTCACAGGCGGAACCAGAATCCGACGTGCTACCATTACACCACAAGGCAATCTATGTGTATATCAAAACTCCGTAGACTCGCTTGTCGCAGGCTTTTTCGTTTTGACTGTGCAAAGGTAGGAATGATTTTTTAATTTGCAAAATTGTAGACGCTTTTTTTTTGGAAAAGTTTTCCATATATTTGCAATATAAATGATATCCCGCAGAAATGGAACGTACGATAAAAGAATTTGACGACGCTATCGAAAAGTGTCGGACTCTATATATCAAGAAATTGAATGATTACGGAGCTGCATGGCGCCTCATGCGCCCGGAATCGGTGACTGATCAGATCCTTATCAAAGCCAACCGGATACGCTCTCTGGAGACCAAGAAGTGTGCGATGGTCGACGAGGGAATTCTCCCGGAGTTCATCGGCATAGTCAATTACGGAATCATCGGCCTGATCCAGCTCGAACTCGGCACAGCTGACAAAAAGGATATCAGTGTCGAGGATGCCATTTGCCTGTATGACCGCTTCATGGCCAAGACCCGCGAACTGATGATCGCCAAGAATCATGACTATGACGAGGCATGGCGCATGATGCGTGTGTCGTCATATACCGACCTGATCCTGATGAAGCTCATGCGCACAAAAGAGATCGAAGACCATGACGGTGCTACTCTCGTCTCAGAGGGGATTGACGCCAACTACATGGACATGATCAACTACGCTATTTTCGGAATCATAAAGCTTGATGCCTAAAAAGATAGAGATAAAACCTCACCACTTCCCCACCCCGCTTGTCTGGCTTATGCGACTGACAGTCGGGGCGGTGTTTATTCTGTCGGGGCTGTCAAAAATACTTGACCCGTGGGGCTTTATTTATAAGATAGAAGAGTATCTGAGCGTGTGGGGATGGGACGTGCCGCGTACCATCGTTCTTACCGGCGCTCTGTGCCTGTCGGCCTTTGAATTCGTGACAGGCTGCCTGCTCGCCACGGGATGCTATCGGCGGGTCGTCCCCCGGCTGATGCTCGCGCTGATGTCGTTCATGCTTCCGCTCACGCTGTATATCTGGATAAAAGACCCTGTGGACGATTGTGGATGCTTCGGTGAGCTACTGGTTCTGAGCAATTTCTGGACATTTGCCAAGAATCTGGTTATCACCGCAATGCTTGTAGCGCTCCTTATCTACAACAAAAAGGCCGCGGGGCTCTATCATTCTGCCCTGCAGTGGATTGTAGGGATCACGCTGGCTCTCTATATCGGCGCGGTCGGTCTGCTGAGCTACCTTGTGCAGCCTCTCGTCGATTTCCGCCCGTATCCCGAAGGGCATCCTATCGCCGAAGCCGGTGATGAGGACTATGACGACATTGTCTTTGTCTATGAAAAAGATGGCCGGGAATACGAATTCGGCATGGACGCTCTGCCCGAAGACGATACTTACACATTCATAGGACGTAAAGGAGACAGCCACGGGGAGGCGCGTCTCGCCGTATATGATCCGGATACAGAAGAGGATGTCACCGAAGATGTGCTTAAAGAAGAAGGCCCGCAGCTCCTCCTCGTGATGAGTGAACCGGCAAGAGCGGATCTCTCCGATACCTACGTCATCAATGAGCTGTATGAAAGTCTGAAAGACAGGGGATGCGACATGATTGCCCTGATAGCGGCGGGGCCTGAACGCATCGGCGAATGGCAGAATCTCTCGATGGCCGAATATCCCTGCTATATGGCCGACGACACGCAACTCAAGGAGCTTGTCAGAGGCATAATGTCAATGGTCTATCTCGAAGATGGCATCATCATGTGGAAGCGCACCATCAGCTCTATCGACCTGAAAGCTGTAGAAAAAGTCACATCGGGCGAGAGCGACGTCATAGAGCTGAGATTTGACGGTGGAAGAGCATTCAAATCTCTGACCCTCACCCTTATCTCCATACTCTCCGCAATCTGGCTGATGCAATCCATCTACGGAGTCTGGGCAAAGCGGAAAGCGCTCGCCACAATGCGCGGCACCAACGGCAAAAAGAGACAGGATTAGATAAATTATACGGAGTCAGCCCCGAAATATGGAAAAACTTCATTAACTTTGTAGCTCGAAAAAACACTAACTCTTAAAATCAAATAAATAACAATGAGAAAGAAAATTGTAGCCGGCAACTGGAAGATGAACACTACACTCCAGGAAGGTATCGGCCTTGCAAAAGACGTAAATGAAGCGCTCAAAGGTGCAGAACCCAAATGCGAAGTAATCATCTGCGTACCTTTCACCCATCTCGCTTCTGTAAATGAAGTAATTGACGCTAACAAGCTCGGTCTCGGCGCTGAAAACTGCGCTGACCACAAGAGCGGAGCCTACACCGGTGAAATCTCTGCTGCAATGGTAGCTTCCACCGGTGCAAAATATGTTATTCTCGGCCACTCGGAGCGTCGCCAGTATTACGGCGAGACATCCGAGACTCTGAAAGAGAAAGTAGCTCTTGCTTTCGAGAACAACCTGACTCCCATCTTCTGCATCGGCGAAGTTCTTGAGGAACGCGAAAACGGTACATTCTTCGAAGTTGTCAAGGCTCAGATAGCCGACGCCCTCTTCCACCTCTCAGCTGAAGATTTCGGCAAGATCATTCTCGCCTACGAACCCGTATGGGCTATCGGCACCGGTAAGACCGCAACCGACGACCAGGCTGAAGAGATGCACGCATTCATCCGCGGCGTCATCGCTGACAAATATGGCAAGGAAGTGGCCGACAACACCTCAATCCTCTACGGCGGAAGCTGCAAGCCCTCTAATGCCGCAGCCCTCTTCGCCAAACCCGACGTTGACGGTGGCCTCATCGGTGGTGCTGCTCTTCAGGCAGAATCATTCATGGGAATCGTAAACGCATTCTGATCACAGAACTGCAATAACACATAATTACAACGCGCGGGATTGACAGCGGGGGTACACCCGGCCGACGACATCCCGGCGTTGTAATTTCAATTTAAAACAATTATGAGAAAATATCAGCTATCGGCTACATGCATCCTGCTTGCAACAGGCATTATGCAGGCTCAATATGCCGGACATGATCCCCTACTCCCTTACGACCCGGCCAACAACTTGTCGCAGGAAGCTGATGGCATGAAAAGTGACTCAGACTCACTCCCGAATCTGACGGTAATACAGCCGTCGGCGCTTGCCGCACGTCTCGAACTGCATCGCAATGCGGCTCCCGAGGCCGGAGAAAGATCCGTACAGACTGATTCCCTGCCTGCGTCAGAAGCTGGAGAGCGTCATAGAATCAACGGATTCAGAGTACAGGTTTTCTCAGATAATAATCAGAGGACATCCCAGCAGGAGGCTAAAGCCAAGGAACGCAAGATCAATGAGCGCTTCCCGGAATATGAGACCTACATAGTATACAACAGTCCTTACTGGAGACTCAAGGTCGGCGATTTCCGCACGGAATTCGATGCCGAATCGGCTGCAGATGAAATCAAACGCGCCTTTCCGGAATTTGCCCGCGAAGTGCGCATAGTAAGAGATCGCATAAGCGTCGCTCGATAACTACCGCAATGAACACTACGACCGACCATCTTGACGAGAATGAGATCATCAGCCGGATGGCTGAACATTATCGTGCCATCATAGAACTGACCGGCGAGGATCCCACACGCGAAGGCCTGCTTAAAACTCCGCTCAGAGCAGCCAAAGCAATGTATTACGCTACGAAAGGCTATCGAGAAGATGCCGCCGAGGTCATGAAACAGGCTATATTCGAATATGCCGGATCGAAGATAATCGTGGTAAAAGATATCGAATTCTATTCACTGTGCGAGCACCATATCCTTCCGTTCTTCGGCACAATCTCAATAGGATACATACCCAATGGCAATATGATAGGACTGAGCAAGCTGGCGCGCGTCGTCAACGTGTTTGCCAGACGCCTGCAGGTTCAGGAAAGACTCACGGCCGAAGTATGCAAAGCAGTCGGGGAGTCTCTGGCCGCCCATGGGGTAATAGTGGCATGCAAAGCCGAACATCTGTGCATGAAGATGCGCGGCGTCGAGAAACAGAATTCCGCGACAGTGACGCTGGACTATACCGGGCTGTTCGCTGACGATCCCGGTCTGCGTGAAGAGTTTATGCGGATGCTTTGAGTCTACCGGTTGAAGACCTATTCGCCGTCCTCTTCAAAGTCGTCAAAGTCAAAATCGAAATCCCAGCCCATCGATTCGGCGGCCTCATCCGTAAAGCGCTGCAACTCGCGTCCCTCTTTCTTGGTAGGACGACCGAGCCCCTTACGCCTGTCAATGAAACCGCTAATTTTGACTACATCCAGCAGGTCATACTGCGACTGAGGGGTAATATTCTCCATATAGTCAGGTACGAGCTTCGCTCCGAGACGATTCTCCGTCAGCGCTTTCACTCGGAATGAATACGTCACAGGCGGCTTACGGACATTAACTATATCGCCGACCTTGATCGTACGCGACGGTTTGGCAAGCACACCATCACCCGGACCGATCGTGATACGCCCTTTTTTACAAGCATCGGACGATACGGTACGCGTCTTAAAAATACGCATCGCCCACATCCATTTGTCGATTCTTTCTTCAGATATTGCCATACAGAAACAACAACTCAGGATTACTTATTGTTGAATTTGCACATGGCATTGCCGATTCCCTCCAGACAGAAGGCTTTCATCGCATCTATAGCCACATCGATGCGCGCGGGAAGAAGTGAGCGCTGCTCACGCGGGAACTCGCCGAGCACGTAGTCTACCTGCATTCCCTGCGGGAAGTCGTGTCCGATACCGAAACGGAGGCGCGGATAGGCCGCCGTGCCAAGCATATCGGCAATATTCTTAAGACCGTTATGACCGGCATCGCTACCGGAAGGCTTCAGGCGTATAGCTCCGAACGGCAGCGCGATATCATCAACCAGAACAAGGATATGATCGACAGGTATATTCTCTTTCTGAGCCCAATAGCGGACGGCAACTCCGCTAAGATTCATGTAGGTAGAAGGCTTCAGCAGTATGAGCTGCTTATTTTTCAGTCGGGTACGCGCTATAGCTCCATAACGTTCGGTCGAAAAAGTAATATTGGACGCCTCGGCAAAGGCGTCCAATATCATAAAACCGATGTTGTGGCGTGTATCGCGGTATTCAAAACCGATGTTGCCAAGCCCAACAATCAAATATTTCATAGACGGTTCAAGCTCGATTACTTACCGGCAGTAGCCTGGGCGCCACGAGCGGCACGGGTAAGCTGAACGGCGCAAACGACAGCGTTCTTGGCATTGACGAGTTCGAGACCCTCGAAGTGGAGGTCGCCGATCTGCATTGTCTTGCCGAGACCGAGGTTGTCAACATTGATGACAACGCGTTCGGGGATAGCTGTGTAGACGGCTTTAACTTTGATCTTCTTCATAGAGAGGTTGAGCTTACCACCGGCCTTAACACCTTCGGCGTGGCCTTCAAGCTTAACGGGAACTTCCATAACGACGGGTTTCTTGTCGTTTACTTCAAGGAAGTCGAGGTGGAGGATATTGTCCTTCACGGGGTGGAACTGAATCTCCTTGAGGACAGCCATTTTCTTCTGGCCGTTGTATTCGAGCTCAACTGCAAAGATGTCAGGAGTATAGATGAGTTTGCGTACAGCCTCGTTAGTAACAGTGAGGTCGGTAGTGATCATACCTTTGCCATCGCCGATTTCGACAATTTTTTCGCCGGGCTGGAGAGTGCCTTTATAGGGGAGTTCGAAAACTTCGCCGCCATTGAGGACAACGGGAATCTTACCTTCGCTGCGGAGTGTTTTGGCAGCTTTCTTGCCGAGATCAACGCGGGGCTCGGCCGCAAGTTTAAATGTGTTCATTGTGTTGAATTAAATAATTGTGTTACTCAAAATTAAGTGCTCCTTAATTTCCCATCACACGGGGATGCTCAAAAAGCACCGCAAAGGTAGTGATTTTGTGTGTGACAACCAAATATTTCCGCTCCTTCTTTTTCAAATTCAGTATGATTCAGGAGAAACGTGGCAGAATGAGACGCCGGACAACGCTTCATTACTCTAAAAATATTGCATATACCACAATTGATAACGGAATATTTATTAAATTTGCAACTTGAAATCAATACTTGATAAATAAGCAATGGCTACTGAATTAAAGAATCTTACCAAGCGGAGCGAAAACTATTCGCAATGGTATAACGAACTTGTAGTAAAAGCTGACCTCGCCGAACAGTCAGCAGTCAGAGGCTGTATGGTAATCAAGCCCTACGGCTACGCGATATGGGAAAAGATGCAGCATACGCTCGACGAAATGTTTAAGGCAACCGGCGTGCAGAATGCCTATTTCCCCCTGCTTATCCCGAAATCCTATCTCTGCCGCGAGGCTGAGCATGTTGAAGGCTTTGCAAAAGAGTGCGCCGTAGTCACCCACTACCGACTCAAGAATGACCCCAACGGCAACGGCGTCATCGTAGACCCCGACGCACGCCTGGAGGAAGAACTTATAGTCCGCCCCACATCCGAGACAATCATCTGGGGCACATATAAAAACTGGATTCACTCCTATCGCGACCTCCCCATCCTGTGCAATCAGTGGGCCAATGTGATGCGTTGGGAAATGCGTACCCGCATGTTCCTCCGCACAGCCGAATTCCTCTGGCAGGAAGGACATTGCGCCCATGCTACAGCAGAAGAGTCGGAGGCACGCACCGTCCAAATGATCAACCTTTACGCCGACTTTGCCGAGAAATACATGGCGATGCCCGTGATCAAGGGGGTAAAGAGCGCAAACGAGCGTTTCGCCGGCGCACTCAACACCTATACCATCGAAGCCATGATGCAGGACGGCAAGGCCCTCCAGTCAGGCACCTCACACAATCTCGGACAAAACTTCGCCAAGGCATTTGACGTAACATTCGTCAACAAGGATAACAAGCCCGAATATGTATGGGCCAACTCCTGGGGAGTATCAACACGCCTGATGGGTGCGCTGATCATGAGCCACTCCGACGACAACGGCCTCGTACTGCCCCCGCATCTCGCTCCCATTCAGGTCGTGATCGTACCTATCTTCAAGAACAACGACCAGCTGGCCGAAATATCCAAGGCTGTCGATCCTATCATCAACGACCTCCGCGCACTGGGTATCAGCGTCAAATATGACGATGCCGACAACAAGCGCCCCGGCTTCAAGTTTGCCGACTACGAGCTCAAGGGTGTTCCCGTGCGTCTCGCTATCGGCGCCCGCGACATCGAGAACAAGACTGTCGAACTGATGCGTCGCGACACGCTTGAAAAGCAGGTAGTACCTCTGGAGGGTATCGCCGACTATGTTGCCAAGCTCCTTGAGGAAATTCAGGAGAACATCTACCGTAAGGCTCTTAAGCACAGAGAAGAGATGACCCGCACAGTCGAAACCTACGACGAATTTAAGGAAGAAATCGAAAAAGGCGGATTCATCCTCGCACATTGGGACGGTACCACCGAGACCGAAGAGAAAATCAAGGAAGAGACAAAGGCTACCATACGCTGCATACCCCTTGACGGCGACAAGACTCCCGGAAAATGTATGGTGACAGGCAAGCCTTCGGCTCAGCGCGTCATCTTCGCCCGCAACTATTAATCGTCTTAAAGATACTTATACGAGGCTGTGTCAGAACCGACCGTTTTGGCATAGCCTCTGCGTTTTACAGATCCTTGTACTGGCGGGCGCGGACGATGTAGGGGCGTAGGAATTCGCTGATGGTACACATAGCTTTGCGTGCCGCATCGCCGACTATCTCAGCTTTGGGATCATGCTCCATTATGGAGTAGAAAGCCTCCTCTATAGTACTGATAAATTCCGGAAAACAAGAATCGAGCCAGTTGAACGGAGCGGATATAGTGTAGTCCATATATCTGCAGCGGACATCCTTGACTATCGGAACCACCAGATTCTTCAAAGTCATTGACATCTCCCCACTGTGAGGCTGACTCGCGGGTATTGTTGTGGCTTCCTCAACCTGTGAGGTGGCTTGCGGAGTAGATTCTTCAGCCTCACGGGCGGTTTTTTCAGCCTCGCGGCGGGCGCGGGCTTCGGCACGGCGGTGTGCCAGATCGACACGATGTTTAAGCTTTTGTATCAGATTACGGATGATGGGGTCGCATTGTGTGTAATTGCCGGGGTCAATGCTTTCGGGATTCTTAACAGCTGCCCGGATAATGCCGATTGCATACTCGCGGAGATCAGGCCTTTCGATGGCAAAGATTTCCAAAATTTCCGTAATGGAAAGTGTAAGTGATTTTATGCATTTCATAGTAGATAGTATATTACGATTTTGATGGCAAAGATAGCGCGATCCGCCCGCAGCGCGGATGACAATTATACACTTTTGAGCATAGAAATAATTTTTAGTTGCGGAGAATTTGCTTCTGCCAGCGGCGATAGCCGAAAAGAGCCATGACGGTGTAGAAGACGTAGAGTGTACCGGAAAAGTATATCTGTTTCTTATAATAGAGCCACACGTAAATCGCGTCTACAACAAACCAGACAACCCACTGCTCAACATACTTTCTTGCGAGCATCCACATACCTATGATACTCATGGAGGTGGTCAGTGAGTCGAGCGCCACTACGGTACTGTCGGTAAATTTATGAAGAATCAGTGCAATACACCCCCATATCACCATCAGATATCCGCCGAGAATCAGTACTCTTGACCGAGATATGTGAGTGATATGCAGTTCAGACCCGGAACTCTTCTTACGTGAATGGCGCGTCCATGCTGCAAAACCATATATCGCTATCAGAAGATAATAGCAGTTGATCGCGCAGTCGGCATAGAGTCCTTTGTTCCAAAACAACACAAGTCCGATGGCAGGCATGATGACAGAAGCAATCCACATCGACGGACGTGCATGATACTCAAGGTAGAGGTAGATTAGTCCTACCCCTACCTTAAGAATATCAAGCAGTGTGTTGAGGTCAAGAGTCATCAGAATTTAACAGTAACATATCCGAGTACGTTCAGCGGAGCCTGGGCCGCATAGCCGGAATAGCGATAAATGACTTTTTCGCCTGCATCATCAACATAATATCCGCTGCCGGCATATCCGTTGCTCAGATATTTGGCGTTAAAGATATTATAGATTGTAAATCCGACGCGCACTTCTTTAGTGTGTAATGGTCGGAATGTATAGCCGAGGAAGAGGTCACTGACAAAATAAGCATCGAGTTTCTGTTCGTCACAACGGGCATTGGTCATATATTGACTGGAGACATACCTTGACTGAAGAGACGCATCGAAAGCTTGCCAGCGGAAGTTGAACGCATTGGCAAATGTGAAATCAGGCGAAAAGGCGATCGGTGTATCACCGAGGTCGAACGAGATGGGATTTGTCCACTCATCTTCATAAATGTATTCGACAAAGTTCCTGATACGATTGCGGCTGAGAGTGGCGGTCAACTGCCAGTCAAACCATTTGCAAGGATTGAGAGCAAACATCAGCTCTACACCCATGCGGTAGCTGCGGGGGACATTGACGGTAAGCGGATTGCCTGTGTCAGAAAGCTGTCCGGTCAGGACGAGCTGATCCTTATAATCCATGTAGTAGAGATTGGCTTCTGCGCTGACTATCCCTTTGGCAAAGCGATATCCGAGTTCATAGTCAAACAAACGCTCTGCCCTCGGCGTATGGCCGGGATCGCCGTCAGTAAAGTTGTCACGGACAGGCTCTCTATGCGCGACGGACCATGAGGCAAAAGCACGATGCGCCCCGTTGGTGTAGGTAATTCCCGCTTTAGGATTAAAGAAATTGTAGTGATTGTTGTAGTCGAGAAGCGCCATAGCATCAGTAGCATAATCGAAATTGTCGCTCACTCCCTCGATGCGGTAGTCGATGTGGCGATATTGCAGATCACCGTAAAAAGAGAAATACTTATTCAGCGAGTAGTCGGCTCTAAGATAGATATTTGCATCAAGCTTATCGCCTGTGTTGCGATAGTACTCCTGAAGCGGATTTATCGCTCCTACATAATTGCGCACCCATGCTATCTGCCCGTAATGCAGTCCGTGAAACTTGTTGATACCTCCGCCAAGAATAGCGTTCAGGCGTTCATTCTTATATGTAAGGCTGAACACTGCACCGCCGAAACCGTTGTCATTCTTCTTAAGGCGCACCAGATCGCTTTTCTTGATTTTTTCTCCCTGAGCATTGTAGAATGGCTCGAGTCCATATTCCGAGAGTGTGCGGTTTGTCTTGTACTGTTCATAATAGCCGTCATCCTTGGTATAGTGAAGGGCTACATCCAGATTAAACGCTGAACTGAGACGCTGTGACAACAGCAACTGGAAATGATGCTGAATATAATTATCATTCTGATCGGGATAGTAGGCGATGTTGCCCTCAGAGTCGGTGTACTGTCCGCAGGGATTATAGCGTCGGCCATACTTCTCCATTTCCTCTTTCGAAGCATAATCCCATGCCATATACGTCTTTTCCTTGCCACCGAAAGCGAGTAGACGTAAAGAAGTGGAAGCCGAGTAGTATCCCACCTGCGCGAAATAGCTCCACAGGTCGGTCGAGGCGCGGTCAATATAGCCGTCGGAGCCAATATTTGAGAGACGTACGTCGGCAGCCCAGTGTCCGTTGATGATACCTGTACCGAGCCGGATGGTCTCCTTATGCGTGTTATACATGCCATACGATGCCGACACCTCAGCATAAGGATCGCGTGACGGACTGAATGTCACCATATTGACAGTTGCGCCGAAAGCAGCCGCTCCATTGGTGGAAGTACCGGCACCACGCTGTATCTGCACATCCTTCAGGGATGAAGCCAGATCGGGCATATTGACCCAATAGACATTGTGACTCTCGGCATTGTTGATCGGCACGCCGTTGGCAGTCACATTGATTCGCGACCCATCAGTACCTCGCACGCGCATCGAAGTATAGCCTATGCCGGCTCCGGCATCGCTCGTAGAAATCAGTGATGGCGTCATGTTCAGCAGATAAGGCAGGTCGGGACCGGAATTGACCGACGAGAGCTGTTGCGATGTCACATTGGTAAATGCGACAGGCGTTTTTGCCGTGGCCCGCGAAGCTACGACCGATACCTCGTCAAGTTTAACACCGGGAATGGAATCCAATGATTCCATGTCGGCAGCACTGCATACAGCAGGCGCCACAGTGGCAGTCAGAATGCCACAAAGCATTTTTTTTCTCATAATTTATTTTCACTACGCCGGAATTACCCGGATCAGGTTCAAAGGGTATTATCTCAGGCGGAACTCATTCCACCACCCCTAATAATTTGGATTTCGATGCAAATGTAGACAAATTGACTCAGATTGCAAAATTTTGTCAAAATTTTTAAACTCGGAAGTATTGCCGATAATTATTGGTAAATTTGCAGTAAACCTAATCAATATGAATAATAGTATCACAGACAGTGTCAACTCCAGATGCGGACTCGATGCAATCAAAAGCGAGACATATTTCACAGCTTTCGCTGACATTATAAAGGAAACTCTGCTTGAGCACGACTCTGTAGCCCTCCCCGGATTCGGCACATTCACCACCTCAAAATCGGATGAAAAGGTCATAACCGACCCTCTGAGCGGAAAGCATCAGCTTGTCCCTCCGAGCATCAATGTCGTATTCGTCCCGTCTCTGAAATTAGCTAAAACAGTCAAGCAATAAATCATGGACAAGATACACACCCTAAATGAGATAATCGAGCGTATGTGCCGTCACACCGGCTGTAGCGAACGCGAGGCAGCCGACTTTATTTCAGCCGTCACAGATGAAGTGACGACACGACTCAAAGCGCATCAGGAAAATATAGAAGTACCGGGACTCGGATCGTTTGGTGTCGACCGACAGGGATATGTCGTGTTTACACCTGCTCAGGAGATTGCGGCTGAAGTGAATGAGCCGTTTTCTCTGTTCGAAAGCGTGATGCTTGAGCCGGGAGTGACAGCGGAGGAACTTGCCGGAGTAGAGGCCGAAAACTATGCACCCCACACTGCTTTGCCCGAAGATCCGGAAGAACAGAAACCGGTTGAACAAGAAAATCCCGTGCCTGCCGTAATATCTGAGCCGAGCCCGGCTGAGGTTGAGTATAAGACTCAGCCCACACAGCCGGATGAGACCTTCACAACTCACGAAGAGTCTGTCAGCGAAGAATCCATAACAGAGAAACCGATAAGTACTCAGCAAACTATACCTGCGAATCCTGTCTCTACGGTCAAAGAGGAGGTTAAAGAAGCTACGGGTGCACAACTCCAGGTTGCCGACTATTCGCCGGCGCCCGAGAGTAACGACGATTACGATTCCTATCCAGAATATCAGGAATCGCTACAGACCGGGCGCCATGGATTCAACCCGGTAATAGCATATATATTAGGTATTGTAACAGGTTTCTTAGTCTGCTGCGTACTCGTCTACTTCCTTTATCCCAAGCTGATGAACGACAGCATTGATGCGGCTTACGGAGTGACTTCAGAAGAATATGCCGACGATGAGGATGTTACTGATAATGTCGAGGATACGACAGCCTCATTTACCTCTGATGTAACCGAAGAAGAGCTTCAGCCGGAACCGGCCGCGACCATCCCCGCCCCCCAGCCTACTCCACCGGCCGCTACCACCGAACCGGCAAAAAAGGCTGACAACGACGTAGTCTACGACACTGTGCGCCCGGGGTACTTCCTGACAAAGATTGCACAGAAGCACTATGGCGTACAGGAATTCTGGGTCTATATCTATGAGGAAAACAAAGACCGTATCGCCAACCCGATGAAACTGCCCGCCGGATTTAAAGTCGTAATACCTCCCGCCGAGAAATACGGTATCAATCCCAACGACCCGGCGTCAGTCGAAAAGGCTAAAAACATCAGCCACGAACTCAACCGTAAATTCAGGTAGCCGGCCTTAAACTATATATAAACAAATTTAACACCCCTTATAATTTTAACATTTACGAATTGACTAACTTTGTCATAGATAAATTTGTTATATAGGCAAATAATCAAAATCCAAGAAATTATAACCAGCAAAATAAAAGAATTATGGGTCAACCCGTTTCTATCAGAGAACTGAATGATATGGTAGCCGCCAAGAGCGACTTCATCAAATTGATCACTCGCGGCATGGATCAGACCATTGTAGGTCAGAAACATCTTGTCGAATCACTTCTTGTAGCTTTATTAGCCAACGGACACGTCCTGCTCGAAGGTGTGCCGGGTCTTGCCAAAACACTTGCCATCAAGACACTTGCACAGCTTATCGACGCCAAGTACAGCCGCATACAGTTTACCCCAGACCTGCTGCCTGCCGACGTCATCGGTACAATGGTCTACAGCGTCCAGAAGGAGCAGTTCCAGGTTAAGCGCGGCCCGATTTTCGCCAACTTCGTCCTCGCCGATGAAATCAACCGTGCTCCCGCAAAAGTACAGAGCGCCCTGCTCGAGGCCATGCAGGAACGTCAGGTGACTATCGGTGACCACACATTCGCGCTCGACGAGCCTTTCCTTGTAATGGCAACCCAGAACCCCATCGAGCAGGAAGGCACCTATCCCCTCCCCGAGGCCCAGGTAGACCGTTTCCTCATGAAGGTCATCATCGGCTATCCCACACGCGAAGAAGAGCAGATCATCGTACGCCAGAATATAGCCCGTCAGTACGCAAAAATTCAGGCTCTCCTCAAGCCGCAGGAGATCATCGACGCACAGAAAGTCGTTGAAGAGATCTACCTTGACGAAAAGATCGAGCGATACATCGTCGACATCGTGTTTGCCACACGTTTCCCCGGCGACTACGGTCTGTCCGATCTGAAAGACATCATATCATTCGGAGCATCACCGCGTGCTTCCATCAGTCTGGCCAAGGCCTCCCGCGCATATGCTTTCCTCAATCAGCGAGGCTATGTGATCCCTGAAGATGTACGCGCAGTATGCCACGATGTAATGCGTCACCGTATAGGCCTGACTTACGAAGCTGAAGCGAACAATATCACGACCGACGAGATCATCTCACGTATCATCAACAAAATCGAAGTTCCCTGATAATGTGCCATTGCCTTCAAGAGCAACGCGCCACAATATCCAATAGACTTTAACCGCACAACCGATGGATGCCAACGAACTACTGAAAAAAGTAAGAAAAATCGAAATAAAAACCCGGGGATTGTCCCAGAACATATTCGCGGGTGAATATCATTCGGCCTTCAAGGGACGCGGTATGACCTTTTCGGAAGTCAGAGAGTATCAGTATGGCGATGACATCCGCGATATCGACTGGAACGTGACCGCGCGCCACAATCACCCGTATATTAAGGTATATGAGGAGGAACGCGAGCTTACGGTCATGCTGCTCATCGACGTATCCGGCAGCCGCCTGTTTGGAGCTGTCGGTGAGGATAAACGCACGATGATAGCCGAGATAGCGGCGACTCTCGCTTTCTCGGCCATCCAGAATAATGATAAGATCGGCGTACTTTTTTTCAGCGATAAAGTCGAGAAATTCATCCCCCCCAAAAAAGGACGCAAGCATATCTTGTTTATAATCAGAGAGCTGCTCGACTTTACACCTGAAAATCAAGGCACTGACATAGCTTTGGCGCTACGCTACATGACCGACGCCCTGAAGAAGCGGTGCACAGTCTTTCTGATCTCCGACTTTATCGACGGCCATGACTATCAGAAAGCGCTGACTATCGCATCCGGCAAACACTCCGTATCCGCCATCCAGGTCTTCGACAAACGCGATGCGAAACTGCCTGATGTCGGCCTGATGCGTCTGAGCGACCTTGAGACCGGCGAGGAATGCTGGGTCGACACCTCGCGCAAGTCTACCCGTAATGCCTACGCAAAATGGTGGTATGAGCGACAGCAGCATATGAATGACACTCTTAAGAGATGTCATGTCGATGCAGCCTCTGTCGCCACTGATGAAGATTATGTAGTCGCTTTAAAGAATCTATTTAAGAATCGCACTGCACACTAACAATTTTCGAGGCCGAACATAAGAATAAAGATGAAATCACTAAGATACATATTGTTGTCAGCAGTTGCCGGCGGTGCCCTCTGGGCCGCGGCCAACAACAGCATCACGACATCGATCGAAAGTTCCGTTGTCCCGATGGGTTCGTATGTTAATCTGCAGGTTCAGGCCGTAGAGCCTCAGGGCAATCAGACAGAAATTCTCCGTCTGACTGAAATGTGGCCGAAAGAAGTTGAAATACGTCCTGACAGCTCTACTACGGTAAAGGAAATCGGCAACGGACTGCAGGAGGTCACGCGCAACTATAAGCTGCAGTCGTTTGACTCCGGTGTCTATGTCATCCCGCCGTTCATTCATATAGTCGGCGCGGACACTACTCTGTCAAATGCCTTATCGCTGAAAGTGAATCCGATCGATGTTTCCCATATGGAGGATATCCATCCGATGGCGTCAGTGATGGGCCCGGGCTCCAAATGGTATGATTTCCTGCCCGACTGGCTGACTGACAACTGGAAATGGCTTCTGACCGGCATCATCCTTCTGGCCGCAGGCATTGTAGCCGTACTTATACTGACCAAGCGTATAAAGGTTCCGTTCCTGCCCGAAAAGAAAGTCGAACCTCCCTATGATCAGGCTAAGCGTCTGCTTGCCATGCTGAAAGAGGAACATCTCTGGGAGAAAGGTCAGGACAAAGAGTATTATTCCGAACTGACCGACATTCTCCGCCGATATATCGGACGCCGATATGACATCAACGCCCTTGAGATGACATCTTCGCAGCTGATGGCTCATCTGTCGGACATCCCTGAGTTAGCTCCTGAACTATCCAAAGTAAAGGCTGTTCTGGATACGGCCGACTTCGTGAAGTTCGCAAAGATGCAGCCCAAGCCTGAGGTCAACGTCAAGGCCTACGATGCTACAGATGAATTTATTGAAAACACACGTCCGGCTGAAGTGCCGGAAGCTGAAGAAGCTTCCTCGCCCTCTCCTGCCGAACATGAAACTAACTTAAAAACAGAGAACTAATGGAATTTGCCCATCCCGGAATATTATGGTGTCTGACGGTACTCGTTCCGCTTACGGCGTGGTATGTTCTCAAACAGCGCAATATGCGCCCGTCGCTTCAGGTCTCGACGACAGCACCTTTCGCCCGACTCGGCAAACCTGTCAAGCACTATATACGTCACCTGCTCTTCGCTATGCGCATGATCGCGATAGCGTGCCTAATCGTCGCCCTTGCGCGTCCCGTCAGCCACGACGGATGGAGCAGCACTAAAACCGAAGGTACCGACATCATACTGACACTCGACATTTCGACAAGTATGCTTGCCCGTGACTTCAAACCCGACCGTCTCGGAGCGGCTAAAGAGGTCGCCACAAAGTTCATCAACGGCCGCGAACACGACAACATGGGCGTAGTGATCTTTGCCGGCGAGAGCCTGACCGGTCTCCCCATGACAATAGACCGCGGAGCGCTCTCCAACTTTATTGAAGGCATAACATTCAATATGGTCGAGGACGGAACAGCTATCGGCGACGGTCTCGCCACATCCATCAACCGAATTAAAGACGGCAATGCCAAGAGCAAGAGCATCATCCTGCTGACCGACGGATCGAACAATACCGGCTATGTCGACCCGCTGACAGCTGCCGAGATTGCCAAGCAGAATGATATCAAGGTCTACACCATCGGAATCGGTACTATGGGTAAAGCCGACGTACCGGTTATGGACTATTTCGGCCGCGTAAGCTATCAGAAGCAGGATGTCGTCATCGATGAGGCTACTCTTAAAGAGATTGCCGATATCACAGGCGGCAAATATTTCCGCGCTACCGGCAATCGCGTGCTGGAGGATATATTTTCAGAGATAGATTCGCTCGAAAAGACCGAAATAGATGTAAGGAATTTCACTCGCACCGAGGATAGACCGCTGACTTTTGCCCTGCTCGCACTCGCACTCGGACTGGTCAGCGCTGAACTCGTCATGCGACATACCATCATGAGGTCAATACCTTAAAAACAGTATATTATGGAATTTGCACATCCCCACTACCTATATTTACTGCTGCTCGTCCCGGCTATATTGGGTCTGTTCTATTGGGCCCGGCTTCGCCGGCGTGCCAAGCTACGCAAGTTCGGCCGCCCGGAAGTGCTTGAATCGTTAATGCCGGACGCATCAAAATACACACCCTGGGTTAAGATCACACTCGAACTTGTGGCACTGACAGCCCTTATCATAGCTGTCGCACGCCCGCTTTCGGGAGAAAAAGAGCACAGCGAATCGACTCAGGGCATCGAAGTCATGATAGCTCTGGACGTATCCAAGTCAATGAATGCTACCTCGACCGACGAAGCCAAGAGCGTCTCGCGCCTTGACAGAGCAAAATTTCTGCTCCGCCAAATGGTCAAAGCTCTCGATAATGACCGTGTCGGACTTATCGTATTCGCCGGTGAAAGCTACGTACAGCTGCCCATAACCAGCGACATGATATCAGCCCAGATGTACATTGACAATATCACCACCGACATGGTGACATCCCAGGGCACCGTCATCGGCAATGCCATCGGCCGGGCGATGAAATCATTCTCAGGAGCTGATGATGTCAATCGCGCGATCGTCATCATCACCGACGGCGAGAATCATGAGGGCAACGCCGTCGATATGGCCCGGGAAGCTCTCAACGCCGGTATAGAAGTCGATGTCATCGGCGTCGGATCGATCAAAGGAGCCCCGATTCCTGTCGGCAAATCAGGCGAATACCTGAAAGACTATAATGGAGCCGTCGTGACCACAGCTCTCAATGAGGAGATGGCGCGCGAAATAGCTCAGGCCGGAGGCGGTATCTACATCCAGGGCAGCAGCAAGTCGGCCGTCAAGCAACTGACCGACCAGCTTGACCACCTGCAGAAATCAGAACTCAAGAACGTAAAATATAAATCAAGCGCCGAGCAGTTTCCGGTCTTTGGATGGATAGCATTGGCATTTCTGATTATCGATATCTTTGTACTCGACAGAAAGATCGGCTGGCTGAAAAAATATACATTCTTCAGTAAATAAACGACCTATGGCAAGACACTATTCACATATAATCGCAATCTCGGCAGTCACTGCTCTGCTGCTTGCCGGATGCTCCGGCAAAGGCGGAGGCACCAATGACTACACCAAACGGGAGCGCAATCTTATCAAGGAAGGCATAAAGCACTATTCGGACAGCGACTTCAGAAAGGCTGACGTAGCTTTCGAGAAAGCGCTTGCCGAGAATCCGGATAACCCCTACGCTCAATACAATTCGGCGCTAACACGTCTCGGACTCGCATCCGTTATGTCCGATGCCGCTACCGATTCCATAAAAATCGGAGCAGACTCCGTCTTCCTCAACATAGCCAAGTCACCGCAGGCTGACACTATTCTGAGAGAAAACTCCCTGTACAATAGCGGCAATATAGCTTTCAGCCGCGAGGACTACCGCAGAAGTATAGAATTGTACAAACAGATACTCCGTGCGGATACTGCCAACCGTGAAGCTCTTGAGAACCTGCGTCTTGCCCAGCTAAGAATACCGCCTGAGGATGAAAACGACCAGAACCAGAATCAGGACCACAAGCAGGATCAGGATCAGGACCAGCAACAACAGAACCAGCAGCAGAACCAGCAGGATCAGAATAAAGATCAGCAGGATCAGAACAACGACAACAAGGACCAGAATCAAGACCAGAACCAAAATCAAGATAAGCAAGACCAGAATCAAAACAATAAGCCGAAACCTGAAGATCAGGATAAAAAGCCTCAGGACCGTCAGGACGGCTCCATGAGCGCCGCCAACGCCCAGCAGATACTTGACGCTATGGAAAAGAAGGAGGCGGCTACTCGTCAGCGGGTCGAGAACATGAAAGCCGATGAGGAGCGCAAGGCCAACGCGAATGCTACCACTTTAAAGCCCTGGTAATCCGGTAATAATAAATCGTTTTGTGATTGTCTTCCGATTATACTGAAAATGATGAAAACAAAAATCAAGCTACTGCTTTCTATTACGGCACTGACACTGATGTCTGCCCTGTCGTTGCGCGGTCAGAGCGTCAGTGTACGGGTTGCCCCTGATGTCGTTGTCGAGGGTGAGATGTTCAGAGTCATCTATGAGCTGGAGAATGCTCGTGCCAACGATATCAAGATCGATGATATCGACGGTTGCAATAAACTGAGCGGCCCCGGCATCACTTCGTCGAGTTCCATGACTATCATCAATGGCAAGACCACACAGAAATCGTCATACAGCTATGCATATACATACAGGGCAATAAAGACAGGCACCCACACCATTGCGCCTGCCACTTTCATCATTGACGGGAAGGAATATAAGTCAAAGGAAGCAAGTATCAAGGTATTGCCTCCCGACCAGAGTGCATCACCGGCACCATCCTATTCCGGTAGCCAGTCAACACAGCCTTCGGCGTCAACGCAGCCATCCGCAAGCACAAGTCAAGCTGCCTCGGGCAATGACCACTTCCTGAGAATGAATCTCAACAAAACGCGCGTATATGAGCATGAAGCCATAGAGTGTACGCTCACGCTATATACCCGCGAACAACAGCCTAATCTTAATTATAAGACGCCCCCGTCATTCGACGGCTTCCTGACTCAGGATGTCGACAACTTCCGCGGACAGCCTACAATGGACAATATCAACGGCCGCAACTATATCATCTATCCGCTGAGAAAATATATCCTGTTCCCGCAGAAGACCGGCAAACTGGAAGTCAATCCCGGCGCACTGCAGATGACTGTCACCGAATATGAGGTCATGAATACATTCTTCGGGCGTCAGATGATACCGGTCGGAGAAAAAGAGCTGACAGTCACAGGCTCTCCGACAACCGTCAATGTGCAGGCACTCCCCTCCCCTGCCCCGGCGTCATATAACGGAGCTGTCGGACGATTCACTCTCGAGTCAAAACTTAATCCGGAATCGCTGCGGACGAATGAGGCGGCCTCATTGGAAATACTGATCACAGGTACAGGCAATATAGCCAATATAAAAGCGCCGCAACCGGAATTCCCGATTGATTTCGAGCAGTATACACCTTCCGAAGATATCGCCACGCGAGTCTCCGGCAGCACCGTGACAGGCTCGATCAGGACGGAATACACTTTTGTACCGCAAAGTGTCGGAAAATTTGAGATTCCTGAAATAGAATTCAGCTACTTCGATCCCTCCAAGAAGGATTATGTCACTCTTAAGACAGGAGGATATACCATAGATGTGGCCCGTGGCGCCGGTGTCACTACCGGGATCGTCGAGCAGGAGGACATAGCACGCCGCGCCACCGACATCCTTCACATTCATAAGTCGGAAGCCTCGAAGCTGAGCAAGACACTGTCGACACCCGTATTCTATACGGCAAAATTCTGGATTGTATGGATTGTGATTCTTGGCGGAGCGGTAGCATTCCTGCTTATTTACAGGAAAGAGAAGAGTAAGCGTGCGGATATCGCCGGCATGAAAACGGCAAGAGCCGGCCGTGTCGCCAAGAAACGTCTGCGCACTGCTAAAAAGTACATGGATGCCAACAACAGCGAGGCCTTCCATGCCGAAGTTCTGAAAGCACTGTGGGGATATATCGCTGACCGCCTTGCAATACCGCTGACAGATCTCAACCGGGCCAACGTGTCGGAAAAACTCGGCGCCCGCGGTCTGAGCGATGAGGAAATAAATAAGCTCATCGACATTCTCGATGAATGCGAGATGGCACGCTACACACCGGCTTCGGCCATGCGCGATATGCCGGCTATATATTCCGATGCATCTGATGCGATGGATTACCTGTCAAAACTGAATAAGAAATGAAAAAGATACTCCTCATTATAAGTCTTATCGCCGGCAGCTTCGGCCTAAAGGGTGCGTCTCTGCCTGAAATGGCTGACTCAGCATACAACGAACTGGCCTACTCTGAAGCACTCAGGCTCTATGAAGCCACGCTCGACTCGCTCGGCGGCTCAGCCGACCTCTACTATAATATAGCCAACACCTATTACCGCCTTCAGCAGCCGGGGAAGGCCATTCTCTGGTATGAGCGTGCTATAATGGCTGATCCGACCCACGACGATGCACGCGCCAATCTTGAATTTGTCAATACCACGATAACCGACAAGCCGATCGACAACCGCTCGCTCATAAAACGCAAATATGACAGCCTCGTCGACTCCGCAAGCACCGACACATGGGCCTGGGCGGCTACATTGCTTTTCGCTATCGCCGTAACCGGTGCCGTGGTCTATCTCATCAGCGGAGATGTCACTGTCAGAAAGATATGCTTCTTCGGCGGTCTGGGAGCTCTCGGACTCTCGATCGTGCTGCTCGTCATCGCGGCTACCGGAGCTTCCCGCTCCACCAATCATGAGTATGCCATTGTGACAAGCCCTGCGGCAAACCTGTCGACCTCACCCCGCGCATCGACCGATGCCTCCACACAGGCATTCCTGCTCCACGAAGGGACGAAGGTTGAACTTGTCGACTCGCTGATCAAAGGCAATTCATCGGCCGACTGCTGGTATGAAGTCAATGTCGGGGGCAACGCCCGCGCATGGATCAACGGCGAAGACATCGAGCGAATCTGACAGCGCATCGCGACGCTCTGATCGTATCGCTCAAATCGCTTTGGAAATATATGCGATAATAAAAATTTTTAATGATTTCATCAGAAAAATTTGCCTATTTGAAAATATGGGCTTAAATTTATAGCAACAAAAGAGAATCATACACAAATTTATCCACAATATAAAGTTTAGCACCATGACTAAAACTATCACATTCAATGAGCTCCGTCGCCTGAAAGACAGCTTACCCGATGGCGCAACACACCGTATCGCCGATAAACTCAATGTCACAGCTCAGACAGTTCGCAATTACTTCGGAGGTGTCAACTATGAATTCGGCAAAAACTGCGGCGTACATATCGAGCCGGGTCCCGACGGAGGCATCGTAGTACTTGACGACACCACAATCTACGACATGGCTGTAGAAATCCTTCAGGAAGAACAGGCTAAAGAAAAATAACACCGAACTTATAAAAACTATCCGCAAGGATAATCCCACCCAAGTCAACCACATCCACTAAAACACAGAATAACAGAAATGGAAGCTGACCGCCTTCTCACTATAGCAATCCATACTTATGAGAAAGCCAACCAGCTCAAAGCCCTGCTGGAGGGTGAAGGGATAACGGTGGTTTTACATAACGTCAACCTCAGCGAGCCTGTAGTCTCCTCGGGAGTCAGGGTGCGCATCAAAGAGGCTGACTTGCCATTGGCACTGCGCATAATCGAGAATCGCGAGATTTTCATTATGCCTGACAAGGCAGGCAATGAAGCTGAAATGCCGGAGATACTCGCTCCGATCGATTTCAGTCCCTATTCCACCCAGGCCTGCCGACTCGCTTTCGACATTGCGTCGCGCCACGGAGCGCGTATTCTGCTGCTCCACGCCTATCCGGTTCCCGAGCGCATTAATCTCCCCCTGTCCACATCCATCAACCTTGATCCGGACGACACCGGCGACCCGCGTATTGACGAGGAACTGTTTCTTGAGGCAAAGAACAAGCTTGATGAATTCGCATCAAAACTTAAGGAGCAGATCAAGACCGGAGAACTTCCGCCGGTGAAATTCAATACAGAGGTAATGGCGTCTGTTCCAGAAGATGCTATCATCGAAATCTCCAAGACCCGCAAACCGATGCTGATTGTGATGGGCACAAGAGGAGCCGACAAGAAAGAGCGTGATCTGATCGGCTCAGTGACAGCCGAAGTGCTTGACTCATGCCGTGAGCCGGTCTTCACAGTTCCGGAGCACTCAGCCGTCAAATCTCTAAATGACATCAAGGAAGTCGTTATCCCCTGCAATCTTGATCAGGAAGACATTCTTGCCATCGACGCACTCGAGCGTCTTATTCCCGGCTCTCCGATTCGTGTGCGCCTGCTCTACATCGAGCGCCGCCGCTCTTCCAACACTACCCGGTCAAGCGAGCTTCTCCTTGAATATTGTCTGAAGCACTATCCCCTGAGCAAGTTCTCCTACGAACAGATCGCTGCTTCCGACGCATCGACCTATTTCCAGCATCTCTCCGATACAGGCGATGGATGTTCACTTATCGTGATACCCAACAAGAAGAAAAACATCCTCTCCCGCCTCTTCAATCCATCGCTGGCGCACAAACTGCTGTTTGACGCCGACATCCCCCTGATGGCAATCCCCGTCTGAGCCACTTTGCCTATTTATAAATATTGGTGACATATCTCTCCTTTAAGCACCATCTTTTAACTATATATTAGAGTCTGTCAATTTCGTCTTGACGGGATACTTTACCTTTATATTTGCCTTTCTCCGTATTCAATGTATATTTTATACTTAAAGAGAGAAATCGGGATGCACCTTTAATATCCGAGGAATAATCAACAGTATTTGTATTGGTATCAAACCGTTGTCGCCATGTGTTGAAAATGTCGTTGGCGGAAAGAGTAAATGTCCAGTTTTTCCAGGATTTATTCAATGTTAGCGATGCCTGCCACGTTCCACGGCTGTATACCACCCCCTGATTACCGGTTCCGAGACCATATAAGTTGAAATACGCATAAATACCTCCTGGAATATCAAAGCGATTGTTAAGGGAAAGTGTATAGAGTGGCTTTTTGTAGGCCCTTTTCGGCGTACCATATTTCAGATTCTGTATATAAAATACGCACTGTACTGTCGGATGCCATAGGCCCAAATCAAGTCGTTGGACAGCAACAAGCTGAAATGAGTTGAAATCAGGAAGATTTACAGGTCTTACAATATTAATATGATCGCCATCATCGTGTAAATATACTGTGGACACATCTCTACGGTTTATAGCAAATGAACTTTGCAATATAAACTTCTTATAATTTACATTAAGACCAATTTTATGAGTGAGAGCTGATTTAAGTTCAGGATTGCCGGTTTCCCAAAGTGTAGGGGTCACATACAGATATGTGTTGTCTAAAGACTGATATACGGGACGGATTACAGATGATCGGTAATACATGATAATGTTGACTGGTGAATTAAATGAAATACCCAAGTTTGGCAACCAATCGGCATATCTCTTTGAAAGATCTTCACGAATTATATTGTTCTGCATGAAATCGGTGTTTGTCGCTTCCAATCGGATGCCACCATAGACATTCCATTTTTCGTTGGGAGTCCAATCGAAACTAACAAATCCGGCATAAAGATTTTGCTTCACATCGTCGGTTTCAGGCCTGATGAAATCAGGATTACCGGTCGAAAATCCTATATAATACTGCTTATTATGAGTATATGAAATATCTGTACCTGCTTCTATCTCAACATTATAAAACTTTCTTAATAACATAAGTTTTCCAGACCAAAGAGAAGCAATATTGCTATTAGAGTTTAGAACGACATTAATATAATTATTTTCCTCAACGCCTGAATTAGATTTATTTAATGAGCGTACATAGTCGGCGTCAATCCGCAATCCGATATTTACCGGAAGACTGAGACTTCCGAATGTATTGACATGGTGCATAGAGTGCTGCCTATGGAGATCGCTTAATGACTCTATCATGCTTTCATTTTGCCTAAACTCAGTTGTTGAATTAGCGCTACCGGAATAATGACTTTTAGGAGTACGTCTAAAAGCGTATTTAATTCCTACTGAGTTCTTTCCGAAATCATAGTTAAACCCTGCATCAGTCATCAGACTCTGACTTTTGCTTTTAGCGTTAGCATAAGTATCGGTCTTATACACTATGTCTGCATTACTTTTGGTTGAAAATTCTTCTGAATAATGGCGATTTTGTTTGAACCCGGAGAATCCGTAGGAGAAATCGCCGAACACGGTAAGACCGTTCTCGGTATGATAATTAAGGGTCAGATCCGCAGTCTCCGACCATTCTTCGCTTGCAGAGATATTACCTGCCGCAACTACATGAAATCCATCGTTACGTTTTCTTGTGGTAATTAGAATTACGGATGTAACATCCGCTCCGTACTTTGATGATGGATTAGTTATTATTTCCACATCAGATATTTCATCGGCAGAGAGCATGGATAACTCGCTGACAGATTGTACAAGTCTGTTGTTTATATAAATGACCGGCACTCCATGTCCTAAGACAGAAATACCACCAACAGATGAATCAATTAATGGCAGTTGCCTTATTGCATCCATCGCATTTCCGAGTTTTGAAAGAGGATTTCCATCCATTGAAATTTGCAGGCCTCTCGGCGTTCCCTTCACATACCGTTTACTCGCACGGACTACGACCTCCGCCAGTTCGGTTGAGTTCACAAGACTGATAACCGAATCACACGGGAGAGCGACATCAATGCTTTTACAACCGACTGAGGATATATTAAGAAACATCCCGTCGCTCACAGAGATGTCAAAATGAAAATACCCGTTAATATCGGTAATATCCGTACTGATCATTACCGAGTCCGGCTGCATGAGGCTCACGGTTGCAAACTCAACCGGACTTGAATCTGACGACGAAACAACACGGGCATAGACAGACCGCATCTGCGCTGTAACCGGTATAACAGCGACAAACGCAAAAAGAATCAAACTGATAATTTTTCCTTTCATATTCGGACGATTTTGGTTTTCTGATTTTGACAATGCAAAATTAGAATCACACAACCCAATGATCCGAATACCAGTCAAGACAATAACGTGACCCTTCGCAAATGTCACGCTTTTGTCCCGAAAAAAAAGCTATTTCGTAAAGAAAAAATTAAAGACTTCTTCAGGGAGTTTCTGTTTGATTCTGCTCTTACGTCGTCTCAACGCTTCATCAGAAGAGCCCATCGCAGCAGAAATCACTTCCTTACTACATCCTGCAAAACTCAAGGTGAAAAAGACGCAGTCATCATTCGTCAATCCGGGGAAAGCTTCCTTCATATCAGAGCAACAACCTGAGAATCTTCCAACAATAATATCATAGACAGAACTAAGTTCCACTTTATTAACGGGACTAAGATCCCGGATAAGATTTAATTTTCTCATCAATTCGTATTGTGGCTGACTTCGGAATACCTCAAGCAAAAGTTCATATTTATGCTCTATAAGACGCGCTACTGATACAATATCATTAGCATTGAGATCCCTCTGCCCTTCATTTTCATCGAGTTTTGGCATAAGCTCTACGATACGTGCATTAAGAGCATAGATCTTATCTGTTAGTTCAATCATATGCTTCTTTAGCCTGAGCGTCTTCAATACAAAGAATAAGATTATCAATATAACTGTAACTGTCAATACTGAAGTCCACATTATAGTCTGGAACCTATGATTCTTACGGGCAATATCTGCACGGTAACTCTTTTCAATTTCTGCAACTTTTTTTGACCCGTCAAGCCGAAGGATTGAATCAGTATAGACATGGATGCTATCTTTATAAACAAGGGCATTTTTGTAATCGCCTTGTTGAACAAGAATATCATATATGGCATTCGTCCTGAGCAACTGGCCATAGATATTCAATGAGTCCTTACTGATAGCTCTATACCCTCGCAATGCGGTTTCATATTTTCCCTCGGCAAGCCATAGCCTGCACTGTGTAACATCAATCTCCCCTTTCTGCAGATAATTATTTTCACACAAAACAGTCGCCATATCAAGAGCCTGCTGAGCTTCCGGATACTTTCCTGATGCAATGTAGACCTGAGCTAATTTTTCAAGAGCGGAAGACTGTAACAATTTATTGCCGGCCTTTTGCGCATAAGCACCGGCAAGCTCTAAATTGAAGATAATGTCTTCAAGAGTTGACATGGATAATCCAAGATTAAAATAGTCTATTGTAATCAGAGCGGTATCATTCATCTCGAGAGCATATTCCAATGCCTGCTGATTACACTCTCCGGCTTTATCACGGAGGTTCTGATTATAGTAAATGAATCCAAAGAGCCGAGCTAAAGATTCTCTTTGCTCTAAAGGAGTTTCGTCCGTAAGCATATCTTCAGCTGCTAAAGCTTTTAACTGAGCTTCCGCATACTTACCATCCTCTACCAGATCAAATCCCTCCGAAATAACGTCTCCAAAACTCTGTTTATGAGAACACGCACATAACGACACAAACATTATTAGAATGATCGCATCGAGAATACTATTCGCAATTCGTCTGTATATGCACCGGTTTAATAAATTCATAGTACAAAGGTAGTTATTTTCAGATAATAACTAATTCATATTCTTCCATTAATTCTATTGCCTAAAAAAAACCTCCGGAGGGGAATGGTCTCCGGAGGTAGTATTATATGATGTAGGGTGGAATTACCAATGATGGAGGGAGGGGGTTGAGGTGGAAGAGCCGCTTGCGGGGTGTGCATTGATAAGAGGCGCGTATTTATCGTACATCCCGCGGGCAACGGTGTAAGTGTCGAGCGGGTCAAGCCATGTCAGGGTGTTAGACGGCTCAATCCATGCATTCTCAAAGGCGCGCGAGTCGGCAAGGAATTTGTCAGCATCAAATTTCTTTCCCTCGGCCATTGCCTGCAGAACCTGATCTAAGAACATATTCCAACGCACAGCGTAATAGGAATCGTTGAGCTCGGCCCATTGACGGTTGGCATAGTCGTTAAGATCCATTGCCGGACCCCATATAGAAATCAGCGTACGGGCATTCCGCTCATAATAATCTTTCTCCCCAGGAGTCGTTCCTTTGGCCCGGGCATCCTCTATCCACTTGCGCAATGTGAATCCATGATGTCCGCGCAGGAGTGTGGTCAGATCAGCGAGCAACTGACGCATCTGCCCGGCCGCTTCACCGGCAGTCTTGATGTCTCCGCTTTCATAAGCAGCAGTAAAGTCGTCGCGAAGTGCCATAAAGTAGTTGCTGAGAGTCTGACGTCCGAGATTGACGATATCGAATCGCCACATATCCGTATTGACATCTTCTGCATCAAGCATAGCGCCCCACGCATCGAGGAGAAGGGCGTTGGGATAGTCGATATTGGGCTTGGTAGTCCACCAGCTGAATCCGGTCAGCGAGGGGCGTGCATTGACGAGTGGTCCCTGTCCGCAAAGCGCTGGCTGAATGAATACGGAGTCAACAAGCAGCTGCCAGGCGGCGCGGGCATTTGCGTCCGCGTGGCCGACGCGACGGTCAATTATGTTGGTCATGGCCTGCTGATGGGTCTGCGGAAGTTGCCATGCGCGAGAAAGGATATACTCATACATATAGGGGTTGATGTCGAGGCCTTCGAGTGTGGAACCGATACCGCAGAGATTGTCGCCGCCATTGGCCAAGACATCTGAAATACGTGAATCTACATCGTTGAGCGGGCTGACAAGGAACGAATTTCCGCCGAAATTGCCCAGATAGCACCATATGTAAGGCTGACCGTAAAATTTGTCGAACAGTTTCCACTCCTCGGTCGATTCGCAGTAATAATCCAGCAGAATCATCCGACCCTCAGGCACGCCCTGCAGAAATGCACGCGCAGTCTCTGAATTCCAATGTTCGGGATCGGCATAGAACAGCCATGCCATCTGGAGCCATGTGGCTTCGGGATCGACAGCTGTAAGCGACTCGAAAATGTTGTGAGATATCTCAGCCAATGAGTCAGGATTCCATGTCGGAGGATCAACTTCGTTGAACGGGTCGATGCCATAGATATGATCTGTGCCATACAGACGGGTCTGTTCTTTAAGATACTCTTTCTGTATTACAGCAAAGAGCGGATCGACAGGACTGAGATAGGTGCAACGATATTCATCGGGGAATCCGCCCCACTGCATCACGCGTGTAGTCTTTGCATCCGGATATACGCGGGTAAGGGCTCCCGGAACATGACCTGCAAATCCGGGGAGAACGGGGCGCATACCGAGCTGACGCTCACGCGCGACAACCTTCTTCTGCAGATCGGCCTGGTCTTTAAGCCAGCTCTCGGGGAGAGGACTCTGCCACCCGTCAAGGTTGCACATACGATGCCAGGGAAGATGGGCAGGTCCGGTGAAATACTCCAATATCTCGCTGTCGGTAAGTCCGAGTTTTTTCCAGACATTATACCAAATGGCTTCCTGGCCGGTAGTGGCTAAGGGAAGGTTGACTCCGTTAAGCGCCATCCAGTCGATGAAGCGCTCCCAGTCTTCCCACGACCACCAGGGCATGGAGTAACCGGATGTACAATAGTTGAGGAAGAATCTGTAGGGAAGCCGCGCCTTGACCGTCAAAGGCTCGCCGACAAGAGGAAGAGTGTCAGGAAGAGTTACTTTGTCAAGCCGATACCATGAGACTTCCGTCAGACAATAATTCTGAAGATAATAGTTGAGACCCATAGCCATTGAGTTGGCATTATTCGCCTCGATAATTATCTTTTTGTCGGCAGAAGAAAGTGTAAAAGAGTCTACCGAATCAGACGGCGATTTTACGAAAGTGATATCAGAAGCGATCGCGGGCACGACTCGATGAGCAAGCGCATCCGCAGCTTCCACATCGGGATCGACCGGTGCGGAGGCACATTGCACTGCGAGCAGTGCAATGGCTCCGAGGGATATTCGATATATGAGATTCATAGGGACTTATTTCTTTATGAATCGCACGGCCGTACCGCCACCGGCTGCCAGATTGACGGGAAGCGAATCAGCCGCCGAAACAGTTGTTTCAGTGATGACGTAAGCGGTCGGATTTGTCACCCAGTCGGCTTCGGGTGCGTCAGCATATATCTGAGCGGTATATGTAGCTTCAGGATCAAGGAATGAGAGCGGAATATCAAGCGCACGCGGCTCTTCGTCGGTAATGACACCAAGATACCAGTCGGATGAATTGCGGTCCTTGCGGGCAATAGCCACATAATCTCCAATGACAGCGTCGGGAACCACAGTCATATCCCAGTCGACAGGTACGTCGCGGATAAACTGAAACGCATCCGGATGCTTCGCATAATTTTCCGGAAGATCGGAAGCCATCTGCAGCGGACTGTAAATTACGACATACAGTGCGAGCTCTTTAGCCAGCGTAGTCTGTACGCGGGCGTGCGGCGAATTGGGGTTGTCGTAATTGAACGTACCGAATGTGAAGTCCATAGGACCTGCAAGGCCACGGGTAAATGGCATGAGGACTGTATGGACAGGAGGATTACCGCCATCCTCGTCCCACGCACTGTGCTCCTGACCGCGGACACCTTCCTGTGTCATCAGATTGGGATATGTACGCTGCAGGCCTGTTGGCATTACGGGCTCATGATTGTCGATATTCACACCATAACGGGCGGCATTTTCGATTACCTTGCGGTAATGACGGACTCCATACTGGCTCGAATGGTCTTCCTTGCCATCCATAAGCTGATTGACATATCCGGTCTTGACATTGCTCATGCCGTGGTCTTTCATATACTGATAGGCCGTGTCAAGCTGAGCCTCATAGTTGGAAGTCCATGCAGCTGTCTCATGGTGCATGATGAGCTGTACGCCCTTTTCGGCTGCATAGCGGGAGAGCTCGTCAATGTCATAATCGTCATAGGGATCAGTAAAGCTGAAATGATCGTTAGCAGGCCAGTGACCTTCCCAACCTTTATTCCAGCCTTCGACAAGAACGGCCGGTATGCCATTCTCTGCTGCAAAGTCTATGTAGCGCTTTACATTGGCCGTGTTGGCGCCATGAGCATCACCGGCATACCAGAATGTCTTGAACAGGTGCATCTCCCACCAGACTCCGATATATTTCATCGGCTTGCAGAACGAGGGATCTTCTATCGCACAGGGTTCATTGAGATTAAGCATCAGGTAAGAGGTCACAAGGTCGCCCGGACGGTCGCCGATGATCATCGTGCGCCAGGGGGTAGCGAACGGAGTGGCCACATAGGCGGCAACGCCATTGCTCCATGGAACGAGGCGGGACTTAAGCGCAGCCGAATCAACCAATGCAAGGTCCATCTTCGGGAAGTCGGTCAGCGCGGCTTCATGTATGGCAAGATACTTGCCGGGAAGCTCGACGGTCAGCGGGGTACGCACTGTATCAAGCTCAGCAATAGGCTTGTTCTCAAAATAGCCTTCAAGATAGGCATTCTCGGCAGACATCGCCCATGTCATGGCTTCAGCGGGAAGGGTAAATTCGGTTAGTTCATCCATGATGACAAGCGAATCGCAAGCCTGCTCCGGGAAAATATAACGATAGCCGAAGCCATCGTCAAAGACGCGGACCTCAAGATTGACAAGCAAATCGCCTTCAGCCTGCTTCATTTCGAGCAAAAGAGCATTATAGTGGTCGCGTACATAGCGGCTTTCGCCCCATGTAGTCTCCCAGGTCTCATCATGAGAGAATGTCTTGGATTTTAAAATGTCAAACCGGTCGAGGCTGACACTGTCGGTAAGGATAAACCCAAGCCGTGAGGGAGCTACTATGTCTGTTCCGCCATCGGTCACAGAATAGAACAGGCCATCGGCGGAATTGTCAAGTGTGAATTTGATTGCGCCATCTGGAGATGACACCTCCATCGTAGGCTCAGAGCTACCGCAGGCTGTCAGGAGCAGAAGTCCGAGCGCGAGAGGAGAAAAATGAGAAATCAGTCGCATTATTGATTGAATTTTGATTGGTCAAGAGTAGATGTATATACGTTACCGTTATGGTCCGTGACGGTCACAGTGATAACGGAGTTTTCGCGTTCGGGGACGGCATAGAACAGGTGTTCTGTTATATCAGAGCCGACATAAGGAAATGCATAGCTCTGTCCGTGGAGAGCCACATCCTGATAGATGTTGGGGTCATAGCCGGTATAACGAGTCATAGTTCCGCGGGGTTCTCCATCCTCAGCCCACTCAACTTTCCATGAAGAATCGACATTCCAGATATTTGCGACGATTGCTTCAGGATGTTCGCGGGAGCGACCGCGGGGATAGAGTTCAAACTGATAGTCTTTGTCGCGTCCAACGCTCTTGTAATACCAGTTGATATTGTCGCCGTCGATTTCATAAACGGCATATCCGCCGGGAGTGCCGTCCATGGCCCAGGGGGCACACCAGAACAATGTGGACAAGGGTGCATGGCAGTGTTCATAGAGTTTGTCGGAGAAAATGTAGTTCTCGTTATAATGCTCATGGCCTGACATGATATGGGCATTATAGGGCTTAAGCATATTGAAGAGGGTCTGACGGTTGCCAAGCACCTTTTTGGGGTCTTCCTTGCCCCACTCGCCGTGGCGAGCCTGACGGGAATAACACGGGATGTGCATGGAGACTATGACGGTAGAACCTTCGGGGACAAGTGCAAGATCCTTTGCGAGCCAGTCAAGCTGATCACGGTCGAGATAGCCGGCATAGTACCGGCCCATCCAGAAGACGTCGTCGAGGACTACATAATGAATCTTTCCTCGATTGAACGAATAGTAAGTCGGGCCAAAATAGTGATTGAAGCTCTTGCGGGATTCCACATTTGTGGGGACATCCATTTCGATGTCATGATTTCCGCACACATAGAAATACGGGAAACCACATTCGGCGATATTCTTAATCATCCAGGGGAAATAAGTTTCGCCCTGAGAGATCTGACCGACGATATCACCGACCATTATGCCTACGGCAGGCTGACCGGCATAGTCAGTCGCCATTGTCTGCTTCATCTCAAGAGCGGCTTTCTCCACCTCGTCGAGGTTAGGGTCGAAATAGACCTGCGGGTCGGCCATCACAAAAAGGATATGTTTATCCATATCGACATCCGAAGGTGTCAGATTGAATTCATGCGAGAAACGTCCTTTTGCGTCAGGCTTAACCTCTGAATAAATATTGGGAACACCGTCTTTCATCGGAATATCATACCCATCGGGAACTGTTACATAGACAAATCTGACATCGGGAGACGAGGTCAAAGAGTATCGGCCTTTCGCATCCGTAACCACAACGTCGCTGCCATCAGTCACCGGAACACCGGCAAGAGGCTTGCCCTCAGAGAGAACACGCCCGGATATCTTAACGACATCGTAGGCATTGGCAAACAGCCCGGCCGAAAGAGTTATAAGACTTATAATCAGTTTTTTCATTTTTCAACAGGTTTAAGTATTGCTGTCCAGCCGCCACCGGGAGCCATGTGGAAGTCAACGGTATCGCCGGAGCTGACTGTAGTGGTCGAGATTTTATAGTCGGTAGCCTCGCGGTGAGCATTGACTCCATCGGCAAGCGTTGTCATTGTCCACTCGCCTTCGGGCAGGAAGTCAAGTATCACCGACATATCGCGCGGAGTCCAGTCGGTCATGGCTGCGATATACCAGTTCTCCCCTGCCCTACGTGCCATTACAAGATATTCGCCAATCTTAGCGCGAATACCTATGGTCTCATCCCAGACTGTCGGGATAGACGATAGGAAATCGGCATAATCGGGAGCGGTCATGAAATTAGACGGAGAATCGGCAAGCATCTGGAGTGGACTCTCGTAGACGACGAAGAGAGCGCCCTGATGGCCTCGCGTACCGAGCGCCATAGGATGGTTGAAGTTGATCATGAAGTCCTCCTGCGTGGCAGTCTTGACCGCACCGGGAGTATAGTCCATCGGACCTGCCATCATGCGGGTGAAGGGCAAGATGAGATTGTGGTGCGGATCGATATCGCGTGAGTCCTTGCAATGCTCCATACCGAGGACACCTTCGAATGTCATTACGTTGGGGTATTTACGATGAATGCCACAGGGCTTGTATGCGCCGTGAAAGTCCACAAGAAGGTGACGGTCAGCAGCGGCCTTGGCAACACGGTCGTAGAAATTGACCATATACTGGTCGGAGCGGTTCATGAAGTCGATCTTTATACCCTTGACTCCCCAGTCGCGGTATACATCGAGTATGCCTTCGACATCGAGGTCAAGCGGATTCCACAGACCCCAGAGAACGAGACCGACGCCACGCTCGGCGCCATAGCGGACAAGTTCCTCTACATCGACTTCAGGCTTATAGTGCTTAAGATCCCATGTGGACTGCGACCAGCCCTCATCAAGGAGGATGTAAGGAATGCCATGCGCGGCAGCAAAATCAATGATGTACTTATAAGTATCGGTATTCACGCCCGCCTCAAAGTCCACGCCATAAACATTGAGCATCGACCACCAGTCCCATGAGATAATACCGGGCTTGATCCATGAGGCATCTTCAAGCACCGAAGGCGCTGAAAGCTGCCACGCGAGAGTGTTCTCAAGGAGGTCGCTGTCATCGTCTTCAATCATGACTATGCGCCAGGGCAGTGTACGCGGACCCGTGACCTCGGCTATGTAAGGGTGCAATTCAAGGATGTCTTCAGTGCGGTCATGACCGGGACGAAGTTGCACGTCCTTGATGACATGGGGGAAGACTCCTGTGAGTACAGACATGGAATCGGCGTTTACAAACAGGTTAGTATAATCGTCGACATCGGCTTCAGTGACTACAACACGTGTTCCATTGCCGGGAGTCGTCATATAGATGGGCAGATAGCCGTTGAGTGTCGGATCGACTTCCGAGAGGACAAGATGCTTGAATGAGGATTCCTGCGGCGTGACAAAATTCTTGACTGGATCGATCGGCCAGAAGGTCATTGTGGAGTCGGGCATAGCAAACTCGACGACCTCGTTAGAGACTATATGGTCGCCTTTGTGATTGAGGAAAATACGGTATGCGGCTCCATTGTCATATACGCGCACGTTGACGCCCCAGTCGCCGGCCATTTTCAGGGTAAGCTCATTGTAATGGTCGCGTATCTCGCGGAATTTCGTAGGGACATCGGCTGTGAGTGTCTCGTCGACACTGCGTCGCTTTACGCTTTTGATGCGGGCGGACTGAGACTTCTGCCCCGGGATATCGATGCCTATGCGTGAAGGCTTCAGAATTACCTCCCCACCCTTTTCTACCGACCAGGTCAGAGCAGAACCGGAATCGTCGACGGTGGCTTTGATTTTGCCATCGGGAGAAACGACGGTGTAGCTCCCCGCATGGAGAGCTACACTCGATAACAGAATCATCCCTGAAAGCAATGAAATTTTTCTCATTGTTGGGAATTATTTGAATTTTTCAGATTAATACAATGTTTCCTCTTCCTGATTATAATCTTCGGGATGTTCGTAGCGGTTGATACCTTCTTTAGATGACTCCCAGAGGCTACGACGGTTGATGTGAGACAGTTCGAAGTTCATATAGCCGTCAGTGTGCTTGAGGCAGAGATAAGTTGCATCAGCATTGCCGAACTCATCATGATTGTAACCTGCGATGGAGCCGAAGCAACGGCAAGCACCCATGATGTAGTTCTGCCATGTCTTGCAGAAATATTCCACATTCCACTTGTTGGAGAGATCCTCACTGATCCAAACCTGCTTGGCGTAAGCACCGGTCACGAATACATCAAGATACTCGGCAAATCCGGTCTTGTTGTAGGTAGGAGTGTATTGATAGCCTGTGGGAATATACTTCTGGCTGGCCCAGTTCTGACCGACTGCGAATCGACCCCACCAGTCAGCACCGGCCCAGAGGTGGAGTTCACATGCAGGATTGATAGCTTTGATAGCTTCACTTACCCGCTTGATGGTGGTTGTGACATTCATGGCACGGTATTCAATCCACTTAGCAAACTTGGGACCTACGCCACCGGTAGCGGTCACAATCTCAAGATGGCTGGGAGTGGGTTCTCCCCAGTATTCGGCGTAGCCACGCATATTAGCATCGCTCATGCCAAAGTATCCTCCTTCATTGTTTGCATAACGGCAATAGTCAAGGCTGATACCCTTAAGCTTGGGATATTTGGTGACGATTTCAGAAACAACTGAAACGAGGAGATCCTGAACTTCGGGATACATGGGGTCGAGCATTGTAACGCTCTGAGGCTCACGATACCCTTCTACCCTTTCCAGATCCTCATAGATAGGCACGAGAAGATTGGGATCGCGGTTGTCACTTCTAACCTGAACCTTGTCTTTCCACTGGTCCCAATTGTCGTAGATATAACCCTGCTTATAGGTAGGGGACTGCATGCCCCAACCCATCGCACCAACAGAACCAATGACATCAATACCGAGCTCCTCACACTTTTCAAGGAAATAACCAAGATAGTCATCATAATCGCGCTCTACAGTGAGATCAGCAAATGTGTTGCAATAAGGGAGAATATCACTCTTATAGAGAGCATAGCCATTACCGGGCTTAACATCAAGATAAATCATGTTGAAACCGGCATCCTTCATTTTCTGAAGCTGCGCATCAATATTTGCCGACTGAGAAAGAAGCTCATAATTAGCGTGGCAGTCGATCCATACAGCTTTAGGCTTGATTGTCGGAGGCTCCGGAACGATATTGGGCACAGGAGGCTCGGGAGCAGCTCCTATCGCATCAAAAGTATCATCGTCGTTGCAGGCGGTCAGAGCAAGACCGGCAGCTGCAAAACCCAACAGATATTTATAGAATTTCATATAGTCTAATTTTTATTGGTAAGATATGATATGTGACAGTGCATATGATTTATTCGTAGCATGTCAAGCGAGATGAGCAAACGCCTGAACGTTCGGTATAGTAGATGGTAAAGCCTTCTTTCTTATCGGGATCCCAATACCAGTCGCATGACGCTCCGAAGCTCCATCCGTTATTGACGGCATATTTAATTTCGGTGCCTACGACACGGGTAGAAAGGTCGTCAAGCTCTACGATGTCATTATGGAACCACCAGCCAGTGCCAAGCTGAAGGGCTACATAGTGCTTACCATTAATATTCATTGCAGACACAAACGGACGACGGGCGCCTGTACGGTTGTGCATAGAACCAGTGCCGACCCACCAGCTGTTCCATGTCTGAAGAACAACGGGCATATTCACTTTGGTTTTTCCTGAATAAGTGTTGGCGCATACGCGGAGGGTATTGTTGCCGTTACCGTCAGCGATAGTCTTGTCAGTATCACCTACTACGTAGCTCGAATGAAGTTCGGGAGTGATAGCGGATATCATCTGCCATCCGTTGCCGTCGCTGCTTGAATAGCCGGTAGAAACAGTCTGAATGTCAGAAACGGCGCCATTCTCCATGTGGATCATATAGTGAAGACCCTCGGGGCCACGAGTGGCATTGGTACAGATATTGCAGGCGCCAAAGATGTCGCCGGTCACCTGAAGGTAATCAGCACCGTCGCGATTAGCAAACATGGTCTCTGAGAAATGAGCAAGCTTAGTCGGAGCATCGGTATAAGACTTCCAGTAATAGAAATCTGCGCCACCTCCATCAAGAGCCACACCGGCAACGAGAACACCGTTGATATCGGAAGTCACCGCGCGGAATGAAGTGTAGGGAACAGATCCCGTATTAAGATTGCCAACAGGAGAGAAATCGCTGTATTTAAAGACCTTCAGAGCTAATGTCTCATCAGGTACAGCGAGAGCCGCATTATCAAACTTGGGATATGTATACTGCCCTGCGAGGATCACAAAGTGATCGTGACCACAGAAAGCAACATAACCGTTAAGGTCGCCGTATTGACGAGAGTCACCGAGATTGAAGTTGTTAAGTTCACCGGGATAACCAAGGTTTGTAAATGATGTAAACTCACTGGGACTTGAAGTCGCTCCGCGGGTGAAACCATCGCCATACTCCACGATATCTGTCAGGCCATGAGTCACAACATAGGTGCGTGTGGTCTTTCCATCACCGGAAGTAACGGTGTATTTAACGCCACCCTCTTTTGCAAAGTTCTGCGGGATAGAGGGATCAGGAGATACGGTAGCACCTTTCGATACATAGAGCTTAATGGAAACGCTGTCAAGTTCTTCAGCCGGATCAACCGAGGGACTGATTTTAAGATAGATCGTATCGTTGGAGATCCTCGATTTCCATATGATGCCGGATCTTCCCTCTACTTTCGGGCAATCAAGATCACTGGAGCCAAGAATGAAGCACTGCTGGTTGTCGACGGTAAATATATCGTCATCGTCGCACGATACCATTGCAGCCGATATGGCAACAATCGAAGCCGACAGGAGATATTTATATAATTTCATTGTAAACTGATTTAAGGGTTAATTATTCGTAAATGCCCATTATACGGTATTTGCGAACGGTGCCAATACCTGAAGTAATCGCGATGACCTTACCATCGGGATGCTCTTCATCAACCAGGATGTTATGACGGCCTGATAGTGTGGGAGACACCATAGCATCAAATTTGAGAGTAGCACGCAGATAGACATCGGTAAGATCGAAGTCTTTCTTATCCTCAGCTGTTACAACGAATACTACAACACCGGAGCCACCTTCAGCATCTTCAGCGGTAAATTCGTCACCAAGAAGGCTGCCATGCTTGTCATACTCGTAGATTGTGCCTGTGATAGATTTGGCATCATTCTGACGTGTGTTCTCGCACACCATGGCATGCACAAAATTGTCGGTATGTACAAAGTTTTGATCGGCATCCTTACATCCTGTCAGACCAAAGGCCATGAGGGAGATAAAGAGGACAATAATATTTGATTTTATAAATTTCATGACTTGAAAATGTGAAGTTAGTAATTACCAGCCGGGGTTATTAACGCAGGCATTATTGTTGGTACGTTCGTTCAAAGGAATCGAGAAGTATTTGTAACGTGCGGGATAAATACGAGTCTGACCGGCATCACATCCGATACGCTCATAAGTAGTAGTACCGCCTGAAACCCTAATCTTGACACCATGAGCCATCTGACCGCCGATCACACCTTCTGCGAGATTCCAGCGACGGAGATCCCAGAAGCGGAGACCCTCAGCAGCAAGCTCTTTAGCACGCTCCTCGCGGATGAGCTTCATTGTGTTGTCGATATTATTGACATCGGCCAGAGTCTTACCGGGAAGATTTACGCGGGCACGAACTTTGTTAATGCAATCAAGAATTTTGGTCTGATTTGCGATAAGATCAGACTGCGCGTAAGCTTCGGCCTGATTAAGAAGTACTTCAGCATAACGCATGATAAGGTCGGGAGTAACGCTCTTATCACCAGCCTCGATGAAGTTCATATTATCTTCGATGAGGAACTTACGGAGGAAGTAACCGGTGCAGGTCTTACCTCCTGTAGAACCTGACTTACGGAACTCCATGAATCCGTCAAGACCACCTTCGAATGCCTCAATCTTACGGCCACGCCAGTCGGCACCATTATAGAGGATAGTAGCCTGGAAACGGGGTTCACGGTCAGAGAAGGGATTTGAGTGACTTACACTCCAGTTGTCCCAGCTGAAGGGTGTTCCGTCTTTCCACTCATAGAGGTCGGCGAGCTCGGCAGTGGGCTGATGCTCAGCATAAGCGCCACCCTTGTTGATATGTGTATCACCGCCGGGGCTTACGCTACTATCCCACAAGTGGTAGAGGCGCGTATTACCCTGGAGATACTCGATAGCAAACAGGACTTCGGGAGATGAAGCGGCATTAAGAGAGAAGAGATTGGTAAACTCGGGATCAAGCTTAACCTGGCTGAAAGAGCCGCATTTCTCGGCGGCAGCCGCAGCCTCATCCCATTCATGAGCGTAAAGAGCTATGCGGGAGATCAGGCCATAGGCAAAAGGCTTGGTAGCGCGACCCTGAGGCCAGGCTGAAGAATTTGCATCAGGAAGATTCTCGGCTGCAAACTTCAGCTCATCGAGAATATAACGGTAGGTTTCCTCCTCAGTAGCACGGGGCTGATGAATATCGGCCTCAACAGCACCATCGCTAAGACCGCCATTATGACCAGACTTTTCAGTACGGAGGATCACACCGCCATAGACGCGAGCAAGGAGGTAGTAAGAATATGCGCGGCAAAGACGGATCTCAGCTTCACGCGGAAGTGTGATTTCAGAACCGAATTTAGAACCAAATTCACGGAGCCCGCGGAGACAGTCATTGGCCGTGCGGATTCGGTTATATTGAGTTGACCAGCATTCGAGCGCACCGGCACCATTCTCACCGTTGGAAAGACCCTGAAGCAGGAATGAGTTATACGGATGACCGTACTGGTCCCATGAGGAAGATTTCATAATATCGGAATAACTATCCCAAAAACGATTACGGCAGTTCTTGAGCTGAGTATCCTCTGTAAAAATCTTATAAGAAGCTGTAATATACAGATCGGCTACATCCACTGAACTCCAGATCGCGGTGTCAGACACGACATCGGTACGGTTAACATCAAGCACATCAGTACAAGATGTCATACCGGCAGCAACGACCGATACAGCTAAAGCTTTGATATATTTATTTTTAAACATGATAAGTCGATTTAGAATGCAACATTAAGACCGAAAGTATATGTAGCCTGCTGTGGGTAGAAACCATTGGATACAGAGGGGCTTTCGGGGTCAACATACTTGAAGTCTGTGATTGTCCAGATGTTGGTGCCTGCAAGATAGAGGTTGACCATAGAGAACGGTGTCTTCTTTAGCAGACGTGTCGGGAAGTTGTAGCCGATCTGGATGTTTTTCAGACGGAGATAGTTGCCATTGACAACCCACCAGTCAGATACCCATGCGTTGTTGAAACGAGGTACAGTAGAAAGACGGGGATACTTGGCATTGGGATTTTCGGGAGTCCATGCGTTTTCGATAAGATATCTGGGAGAGTTACCGGTGCCGAACGAGCTGGTGTATACAGTAGATGCTGTGGTACCTGTGTCGTAAACACCCTGCAACTGGTAGTCGCAATGAGCTACACCCTGCCAGAGAGTGGTAACATAGAAATTCTTATAGTTAAGGTCGATATTGAATGAGAAGTTGTACTCAGGGATGCGACCGTAACCGATTTTCACATAGTCAAACTCGCGAGAAATTATACCGTCGCCATTGACATCAAGATATTTGATATCACCGGGGAGAGTTTCACCAGAGGGAGCCTTAGGATAATTATCAATTTCCTCCTGAGTCTGGAAAAGACCGAGAGACTTAAATCCGAAGATACTTCCATAAGGCTGACCGAGTTGCTGACGAGCATAAGGAGCATTATCGGTAACTTTCTTTTTCAACACCTTATTGCGAGCAAATGAGACAGAACCACGCAGACGATAGCTGAAATCTTTGGTCACCTGATTAGTGTGTGTAAGGGTTACTTCTATACCACGGTTATCCATCATACCGCTGTTGAGGTACTTCGGATAGTAGCCGCCAAGAGAGCTTGGATAAGCAGCAGAGGTTTCTTCAAGAATACCGTCGGTACGTTTGTAGAAGACGTCAATTTCGGCATTGAGTTTATTACGGAAAAGTGATGCATCGATACCTACGTTGTAGTTATAAGCATGTGCCCACTCCAGCGCTCTAAATGTGTACACCGGATCAACATAATATTGGGTGATAGGACTGCCGCCAAGTAGATAGCTGTCAGAGGCATTCTTATATGTGTGGTTGTACTGGAATGCTCTTGAAGCACCGCCATCATCACCAAGTTCACCATAGCTGGCACGGAGTTTGAGGAAGTCTATCCACTGAACATCCTTCATGAAATTTTCACGAGAGATGACCCAGCCAGCTGACACAGAAGGGAATGTACCCCAACGATTTTCAGGAGCAAAGATATAAGAACCGTCACGACGCACAGCAACTTCAAGGAGATACTTGTCATCGTAGGCATAGTTGAGGCGGAAAGCGTAAGATGCCATGCCATACATCTGGTGGCTACCCTGCTGCTGTGGAACACCGTCTTTAAAGTTTGTTCCAAGATTGATATCTATAGGATCGTCACTGATAAATCCTTTGGAAGCAGCATAGAGCATATCCTGATACCAACGGCTTTTTTCGTAAACGAAGAGGAAATTAACAGAATGCTTGCCAAAATCGCGTGCATAATTGACTGTGGGACGAAGCTGCCAACGCCAGTTAGTATTGGCATAACGGTCAAAATAGCGTTCGAGACCGATACCGTAAGAGGTCTCTACCTTTGATTCAAGAGTTGAGTTATCAAAAGCCAGAAGATCATAACCTTTCTGGAACTGACGGGTGGCTGAATAGGTAAAGTCATAAGCGAAGAAGACATCGACAGACAGACCTTTCAGAGGAGTCCACAGATTTGAGAAGTCATAGTTGAGTTTGTAAGTAGAGTTGAATACCCAGTTGTCCTGACGATATTCACCGGTGTTTTCAAGAGCGGCAACCGGGTTTACATTGATTGAAGATCCCTCTTTCCATGCAAGCGGGTAGCCATTCCATTCCTTCTTGATAATAGGAGCGGTATTGGCAGCCTGACGAACTACGTTGATTTCACCTTGTTTGTTGAATGAGTCTTGACGAGGAGCTCGACGCTCAGTCTTGACACCGGCCATTGTGATAGCGAATGTAAGATCCTTTGCCACTTTGATGTCAAGGTTGGCGCGGGCGTTGATACGGGAATAGTCAGTCTTTTTAATGGTACCTTCCTGTCCCATGTAACCAAGTGAAGTATAATACTTCACACGGTCAGTAGAACCGGATGCAGAGAGATTATGCTGCTGAGTGAAAGCCGTGCGGAAGATCTCATCAAACCAGTCGGTCTCACCCCAGGGAGAGTCGGGATCATTAGCGAATACTTTCTGCTGGATGTCAGCTGTGTAAAGAGGCTCAAAACCGTCCATCAACAGAGCCTTGTTCTTATAGTACATGAATTCCGAAGCATTCAGGAATTTTGGGAAGGCTGTATTGCGGACAGCGGAGAAAGAAGCACCATAGCTGATTTTGGGAGCACCTTCACCACTCTTGGTGGTAATAAGGATTACACCATTCATACCTTTAATACCATAAATAGCGGCAGCGGCATCCTTGAGGACTGAAATTGACTCGATGTCATTCGGGTTTACGAGGTTCATGTCGCGCTCGATACCGTCGACAAGCACCAACGGAGGCTGAGCGCCGAAACCACCGACACCACCGTTGTTACCACGGACATAGAGAGATGTTCCGTCGGCACCGGGCTGACCTGAAGACTGAATAGATGTAAGACCGGAAACTTTACCGGTAAGGAGGTTAGAGACGTTCTGCATCGGAGCCTTAGTCAGTTCAGCACCACTGACAGCAGAGACAGATCCGGTCAGATGGACTTTTTTCTGACGGCCATAACCTACGACTACGACTTCATCAAGGAAAGTCTCGTCAGGGGTAAGCTTGATTGTAACCGATGTACGACCGTTAAGGTCAACGGTCTGAGGCTTATAACCCACATAAGTGACAGTGAGCTGTACATTAGCATTAGGTACTGTGAGTGCGAATTCACCGTCGATATTAGTTGCAGCTGCGTTGGCTGTACCCTTGACAGCAACAGTTGCACCAATCAGCGGTTCATCCTGCTCATCGATAACGGTTCCACTCACGACGATATTCTGAGCGGCCGCTCCGAGCATCGTGAAAGAACAAATCAGCAAGGCAAATAGCCTTAGGAACTGAGTTACCTGTTTTTTCATGTGATTTAATTGGTTTGGTTAGTAAATATGATAATTTAATTATTTTGCTTGGCTTCGTAGCGGTCGATAGCGGCCTTGATATTGTCCCAAAGGTCGTTTTCGATCACCTGAATGATATCGAATACCATAAGTCCCTCAGTCTTATCGAGGCAGACCGTGACAGCATTTTCGATATTCTGCGGATTGTCGAGGTCGCCATCATGATTTTTAGCATAGATGGAGCCAATTAGATGACAGTCGTCGCGGACGAGGGTGTCAGCACGGGCAAGACCGTATTCGATTGATTCATTGTCGTCAGGTCCGTAGACACGCTCTAGATATGTGCCGACAATAAAGTTGTCGAGATAGGGAGCGAAACCTGTGGCCTGATACTGGGGAGATCCGAAATCGTCATACGCAAGCGACCACTCGCTGTCAGGGGATGCCCAGTTCTGACCGTTGCCATGTATGGCGTGAATCCATGACGCAGCCCAGTAGTTGAGCTCAGCGTCCGGCTTGATGGCATGAAGAGTATCTGACACGGTGTGGACGAAATCGGAGATTATTCCGGAACGGAATGCCCACCATTGTTTGTAGTAAGGACCGGGATTGTGGGTGCCGTCCTCGTTGTATGTGAAGATATCGGCAGGGAAGTTTTCAACTTCTTGTCCGAGATATTCCTCGAATGCGGCCTTTGTCTCAGGAGAGAAGTCGCTGCGGTTGTCGGGGAAACGGCAATAGTCGAGAGCAAGACCGTCTATATCATAATTATTGATGATCTCGAGAAGCATATCAAGAGCAAGGTCGCGATTGTCCTCTCGGGCAGGGTTGAGGAACGCAGCAACTTGTTTGGGATCTTCATAGATAGGCTGAAGAGTACCATCAGCAAGATACTGGACGCAGGTGCGATCCTGATATTCAGGATTATCGTAGACAAGGCCGCGATGCCACCATGGAGAACCGGCAGGGAAAACGCAGGCTGAGGCTACGACCTTGAGGCCAAGACGATGGCCTTCGTCAATGAAATACTGAAGATAGTCCCAGTCTCGGACGACCTCGACAGTATCTACATTGGTCAACTGCGGAAGGATCTCACTTTTATAAAGCACTTTGCCCTGAATAGGCTTGACGTCGACGACTACCTGATTGAATCCGGTTTCGCGGGCTTTCTCAAGATAGTGAGTAATAGAGTCGCGTGTAGCGAAGCGATGGAAATTGGCTTCGGCACACATCCAGAGCTGTTTGGGTTTCCCGGCATTGGCGACATCAGCGTCGGCACTGCCTTTGCACGATGCTACAAGCCCGGCCGAAACGGCCACGGCTGCAAGCGCAGGTAAGAGTTTGTTAAGATGATTGGTCATTATAATAATGTGTAAGATGATTATTCTTTAAAGTTGCCGTCAATGGCGACTTTTCTCTCAAATGGATTCAAAATCTTATCAACGAGTAGAGCAAACTCGCCACGGGAGATGACCTCTGCCCCACTCTTTTCTATTCCTAATTCTGACAGAACGGCAGATGCATCAGCTTTCTCCCCTTTGACTGTTTCTATCAGCGCCACAGCTTCGTCAAGCGTAACGGGACGCTCTGCAAGTATAGCAGGGGCAGATATCTCATAAAAACGATAGAAGTCAGTTAGCTCGCCAAGCATCAGTGGCTCGTCGGCACGAAGCCAGGTCTGATTTGACCAATCGACGGTCATTCCGACACTGCGCAGGATACCGGATGCACCCACACGCTGATAAGCGCGGAATCGAGGATCTGTCTTTTCGACATCAAGATATGGAAGCAGGTATCCGCCGGCCTCAAGCACTACGTTCTGAACGTCGCGGACATCAACACTGCTAACAGGAATATTCTCCTTAACAGCAATAGCAGCAATAATTCCGGCTGCCTGACCAAGCTGAGTAACTACAGGCTGCAGGCGGGTAGAACCATTGACTATATTGGAGACAGAAATGGATTTCTCGGTAACGATAAGATCCTCGACATCGCGGGGTATAAGGGTACCCATCGGAAGGCCGTAAGAGGGGACTGAATGGAAATACAGGTCCGGAAGCTCCTCAGAACCTGTATAAGCCTTATGATGATGATCGACCGGATAGTCGCCGACTGCAAGGGCTGTACGGTAGAGTGGCTGAGAGGTCGCATACGGATCCATAATGTGATTGACATCAAAACGCACCAGACCATGAATTCGGCGAGACTCACGATGGTAAGGAATAAAGGGGAACAGATCTTCCGTGGGAAATTCATCGTCGGCAAGTCCGAGTGTATTGAATCCGAGTTCCTTCTGGAGGAAATAGATAAAACGCATCGTGTGAGCCTTGGCTTCCGCGATTGCTGAATCACGCTGCGCGGGACTCATTTCCACAAGATTCACATAATAGTCATTCCCCTCAATAGGCCAGTTGATCATATACTTACCGTTTGGCAGTTTGCCGTAGGTAATCAGCTGCTCGGGCTCCCACATACGGTTAGGCTCCTTAGGCGTTACGCAATGCTCATTGATACAAGTGCAGGCAAATTCGTCGGGATCATAGTCCTCCGGCTCCTCAATAGTAACATCACGGCCATAGTCCTTGAGAATAGCGACCATTGTCAGATCCTGCACAATATTCACGGCCGAATCAGGAGCGATATCTTCATTTGTAACATGACGGCTCTCCATGCCGAGGTCATATCCGACGCCGAGCGAAGCAGCGACGTCGCCGAGTTCCGTGCCGTCAATCAGTATCCGGGCCTTGACCTGACATGTGCGTCCGTCGTCATAAGTCAGAGTAGCGTGCCATGCTCCATCGGCATATCTGACATCTGACGTCTTTACATTATATATAATATCAAGATTCTCCTCCTGGGCTGCAAGATCCTTCAGCATCCTGTCGCCTACCGACGGCTCGAAGAGTATGTTGCTTACCCAGCCGGTATGAAGTGAGTCGGGACCGCCGTAATAATCTTCAAGCTTGGCTCTGAATTCGCCGAAGAAGCCGGCAGGCATCCTGTAATTACCATCGACCGCGCTAACGCCGGCAGCAGTCAGCATACCGCCAAGCCAGGGAGTCTCCTCGGCAATAAGTACGCTCACATCCATCCTTGCAGCCTGAACGCCGGCAGCCGTACCGCTTGCGCCACCGCCGACAATAAATACATCGGCAGTCAACTCATCATTATGATGGCCGGAGCAGGAAGAAACAGCAACGGAAGAAATTGCCAAATATATGGGGAATATAATAAGCGACAATGATTTAGCTATGCTGAAAGACAGCTTTTGCATGGTAGAAAATGGAAAATGATATTAAACTCTTACACTTGATTTAGTGAAATTAACATAAAAGACACCTGCTTTTAAGTTTTTTCACACCACAAATATACAAAACCGTTTTTATAACGGCAAATTTTTCATTGTATTATTTACGGGTATTGATAGGTAAACGGAATGTTTAGGTTAAAATTGCTTAATCATAAAAATTTTAAGTTGTAAGAGTGGCCGAATGTTGGTAAATAGGAAATGAAGTGTTAAATTTGCATTCCCGAATGAGCGGTCGTTTCAAGACGACATTACAGCATAACGCGTTTTGCCGTAATCTCATCGCAATTAATGATCAGGAAATAATTCACGAAAATAACGAAACGAAATCATGAACGTTACACTCGAAAAGAAAGAAGACGGAACCGGTATCATTACCGTCAATGTAGAAGAAAATGACTATGCTGCAAAGGTAACTTCGCAGCTCAAAGAAATAGGCCGTACACATACAATCCCCGGCTTCCGCAAAGGCCATGTGAGCATCGACCAGCTCCGCCGCCGCTTCGGCAAGGAAGTCAAGAGCGACGTCATCAACCGTGAGGTAATTGATGCAGCCGTGAAGTATCTTGAAGATAACAAAGTCGAGATCCTCGGCCAGATTCTCCCCGTGGAAGTAAAGGAAATCAACCTCAATGACAAGGATTATACCTTCCAGTATGAAATCGGTCTCGCTCCCGAGGTAAATGTAGAACTGAGCAAGGACATCAACGTACCGTTCTACAACATTGAAGTCTCTGAAGAAATGGTCAAAGAGCAGGATCAAGCTCTCCGCGAGCGTTTCGGCACTCAGGGTCCCGGCGAAGCTGTCGATGCAAAAGCTATCGTCAAAGGCTCAATCATGGAACTTAACGCCGATGGCACCGTAAAAGAAGGCGACGACGCCATTCAGGTAACTGATGGCATCTTCGCTCCCATGTACTTCACAGATAAGGCTCAGACCGAGCTCTTCGCCGGTAAGAAAGTAGGAGACAAAATTGTCTTCAATCCCTGGACTGCAACCGGTGGCAACACAACCGAACTCGCTTCCATGCTCCACATAAGCAAGGAAAAAGCAGAAGAAACAAAAGGCAATTTTGAGATCAATATCGCTGAAATCATCGTCCTTACTCCCGCAATCCTCGGAGAAGACCTCTATAAAGCTGCTTTCGGTGACTCCGTCAAGACCGAAGAAGAATACTTCAACGCTATCCGCGCCATGATAGCTTCTCAGCTCGCGCCTAACAGCCAGATTCTCTTTGACCGCGACGCAGAGAAGGTTCTCACAGAGAAATACAACGACATCAAACTACCCGCCAACTTCCTCAAGAAATGGCTTGTATCGCGTCAGGAAGAGCTTACCGAAGAAAATATTGACGAAGAATTCACCCGCATGGAGCCGGCCCTCAAATGGCAGGTTATAAAAGACAAGATTGCTGCTGCCAACGACATCAAAGTCGAAGCAAGCGACATGGAAAACTATGCCAAGATGCTTGCTCGCCGTCAGCTTGCTCAGTACGGCATGGCAAATGCCGACGACGATCTCGTCGACAACTTCGCAAAACGTTTCCTTGAAAACCGCGAATCCCGTCAGAGCATAGCAGAGCAGGTGGGTGACCGCAAGCTCTTCATGTGCATCCGCGCAAAAGTCAATGTCGAGGAAAAGACCGTATCGCTTGACGAGTTCAAAAAGCTCGCCAATCCCGACGCGGAATAATTAAACAGCCTTCCGCGTAGCCGCCAGTCAAGCGGACTATTGCAGAATACCTTTACGGACATCGTGAATCGTTTTTTCACGATGTCCGCATTTTATAGTAAAGAATCGGATTAATAACCGGCCAAAGCATAAAATTTCACAAAATTCAAAAGTTATATTTTTATTTTGTATATTTGCTACGATAAAACTAACTATTTATTTACTTATAATCTTACAATTATGGGAGAAAACAAACAGGCTATTACGCCTCAAAACGCCAAGTATGCAGTAATTGGCTTATCCGTACTCGCACTTTTATTTTACCTCTTCCTACCTGCATTCAGTGCAGGAGGTGTGTCTTCAGGCCTTTTCAAAGTTTTTAGCGCTAAAGGTGTAGTATTTACAATAATACTTATTATAGCGACTTTCATTACCGCTGCACTGCAAGTTGTATTTTCAATCATCAAGCCTCTTCCGTTTGGCGTTAAACTTCCTGCCGCAAATGCGATCCTTGTGCTACTTCTGGGTCTGACCGCCCCCAGTCCGCTTACAATGGGTACCGGACTGATCCTCGCACTCATCTGCTATGTTATCATCGCCGCATTCAACGCCTACTATAAAAAAACTCTTATCTGATTATCAAAATAACCAATAAGCAGACCTCATAAAAGATTCGGAATAATTAAGCCGGATCCTTTATTTGTTATAAGTTTTTTGTATCGGTTCAATTTAAGTTCAACATAAAGATTCAACTGAGCTCGGATAAAATAATCAGCCACTTAGCGTTAAACTAAGTGGCTGATGGTTTTATCGTAGAATGAGTTAATTCTTTATACCAAACTCACTTTATTACAACCAATCTGCAGAGCTATCTAAGTACCTTTATGGCACGGCCATCAGAATTGCGACGGATAAAAACACCACTACCTGGATTCAAAATTCTATTTCCTTTCAAATCATACCATTCGAAAGAGCCATCATCATCCGTCTCTCTGATCTCCTGAATTCCCGTATTCACATCTGAGTCATTCTTCACCGAAACATGAATAGCTTTAATATCTGAATCCGTATTACTTAAACGTGTATAGTATTCCAACACACCGGGCCCGGAGATCTCGATATTCCCCGTATGTTCGGAAAAACCATCATTTTCTTTTTCTGCGACAATATGCGCATGATTTTCAAATGTTGATGGCGTCCAACGCGTAAATATCTTCAACCCCCTGGCCTGATCAGGATGAACAAGCCGGATTACCACACTTTCATCCTTTTTTAGCTCATAGGCCTCAGAGGATTCCCTCTTTACGTATAAATCAAGATTTTCCGGTTGAACAGGATCAATGATTGTAAATGTACGGGTATAAGACTGGTTTTCAGGAATAGAAAGAAGAAAGTCATGCTGATTGATTCCGTGAACCGCACCGTTTATTGTAACCTTGACCACATATTTTCCGGGATCTGACATCCAGCTGTTATCCGTTCTAAGTATGAGATTATTATCAGAAACCTCCGGATCAACCTCAAAATCTCTGCTTGAATTCGTAGCGCTGTTAACAATATTTACAAGACATTTTCTTCCTCCCTCGATAGAAAAAAGGTTCGTGGCATTAACAGCACATAGAGTAAAGACTTCGGGAACAGCATCTGAATATATTGAGGCAGGAGTAACCCATGACATCCTTGCAGTAGCGTACTTATCGTCAGGCATCTGTTCATCCGAGATAATAAACGGACCGGCCAGAACATTTGCTATATGATAACCACCCGTACTGATAATGCCATTATTCGCATACTGATAATTAATAACACCACCGATTGGATACTGAAGATAATATTCACCAGGAGTCCGGATTATCTCGGGAATATGAAGGGTAAAATCCAGATCATTAAACTTATAAGGACACGTATAACATTTTTCAAAAGAGTCATCCGATTTTTTTCTTAATAAGAATCCCTCCTGTGAATCATTCTCTGAGTCCGGAGTATATTTGGTATAATCTCTCCATGCAAGATTGTCCTGATAGGCATATAGTGTCATAGTGTAGTCTCCACCGATAAACTGAACCTGATTGGTAGACCTGTCTAATGCCATCTTTTGCTGATATTGATCTATTTCCTGAATCGAGTAGCTCAATGTGACTGGATTGGAATGAGAAATGGTTCCTGTCGGAATATCCTTTAGCAAGATCGCATCTTCATCAGATTCTTTTGCCCCACAAACTTTTATCGCTCCGGGAATCATGGATATCGATACACTCTGACCCATTTCTACGTCCGCTAAAGGAACTGTTATCTGCCTTTGATCGCCCGGAATGGCAAAATCAGAAATAATCGCAGTCCCAGGACTATTATTCACCTTTAGATTAACGTTGGACGGAATTTCTACAATACGGTACTCTTCGCTGACATAGAAATGAATGGCAGGTAAAGAATTGTATGTTCCCCGATACTCTACTCCCTGAAGATTTTTTCCATAATACTGCCAGGCGAATGCAGAGGGAGCAACACATGCCAATGATAAAAGAGAAAGAACAGATGCACTAATTAAGTTTCGTTTCATGTGCAATAATCTTTATTTTGCCTCGTAGACCTTTCTGAATAAGGCTATTAAAAAAAAGAAGCGTAAGGTCTGTACCGGTTGCACATCCACTGTTTGAGGCTCTCGCATTGCCTGCCATTGTGAACGAGCAACACGAAGAGGCCTCACGCAAATATGCATTGCCTCCTCAGCAATACTCGGCGCATTGCTGAGTGGCATAAAATACATATCCACATAGGCATCTACTATTGCCGCATTCTTGACAATGGCTGGAAATTTGCGAGATTTCAAACAATCAAGAACGTGCGTCAAGTAAACGCTACATCATTATTTCATAATGGATTGAATGCTCAATCCATATTTCAATGGCCAGACTCTGCACAGAACCTGACGCATCGAAGCAGGGCAAATTTAGAAAATAGATTAATTCTATACAAGTATTTTAACTAACAAACGGAACAATTAAGCCATTTTACAATGATTAACCGACATATCGAATAAAAAGCAGATACATCCCACTCATTGTACCCTTCCGAAATTGCAACTTCTGACCGAGAGCACACATGGACATATTATAATCCATTACAGTCAATTATTAAAATATCATGACAAAAAAAGATATGATAATTGGCAAAAAAATCTTATCTTTGTTGGAAATTGTCAATAAGCCATGAGTGACGAAGAAATAATCAACGACGAGAATATCAACGAGTTTGAGCAGGAGGAAAAAGAACTCGAGACACCGACGCAAGAAGCCCCGAAAGGAGTGAAAGCGCTTGCTGTCGAGGTAGCCCCGCCAAAACATCATCTAAGAGGTATGTTCCGTAACTGGTTTCTCGACTATGCGTCTTATGTGATACTCGAGCGTGCCGTACCCCATCTTGATGATGGGCTGAAGCCTGTTCAGCGCCGTATTCTCCACTCTATGAAGACGCTCGATGACGGTCGCTTCAACAAGGTGGCCAATATCGTCGGCAATACGATGCAATATCACCCTCACGGCGATGCATCCATCAATGACGCTTTGGTACAGCTTGGCCAGAAAGAGCTTCTGGTGGAGACTCAGGGTAACTGGGGCAATATACTGACCGGCGCCTCGGCGGCTGCCGGCCGATACATCGAAGCCCGACTGTCGCCCTTCGCACTCGACACGCTCTACAACTCTAAGATAACCGACTGGACCATGAGCTACGACGGTCGCAAAAAAGAACCCGTCACTCTGCCTGTAAAATTTCCCCTGCTGCTCTTTCAGGGCGTTGAAGGCATTGCAGTCGGACTATCATCGAAAATACTCCCGCACAACTTTAATGAAATAATTGATGCTGCGGTAGCCTATCTGCGCGGTGAGGAGTTTCAGCTGCTGCCTGACTTCGTCACAGGAGGCTATATTGATGTAACCCGCTACAACGACGGCGAACGCGGTGGCTCCGTAAAGATCCGCGCGAAAATCGAGAAAGTAGACAATAAGACTCTCGCAATAACAGAGATACCTTACGGCAAAACTACTGAAGCAATCAAGGACTCAATTGTCAAGGCTGCCGAGAAAGGCAAAATCAAGATCCGCACTGTCGAGGATCTGACCTCCCACAGCGCATATATCCTTGTGCATCTACAGCCCGGCACATCGTCTGATAAAGCAATTGACGGACTATACGCCTTTACAGACTGTGAAATATCCGTTTCGCCCAACTGCTGTGTCATCTTTGATAAAAAACCTCACTTCATCAGCATCAGCGACGTACTCCGCCACAACGTAGATCATACACGCGAACTGCTTCGCCGTGAACTTGAGATTGATCTGGGAGAAGTACGCGAACTGCTTCATTTTGCATCGCTCGAACGACTCTTTATTGAAAACAGAATATATAAGGACAAAGAGTTTGAAAATGGAGAATCAATCGAGGAAGTAATGGCTCACGTCAAGCAGCGTCTCGAGCCGCTATTGGTCGATGCCATCAGGGAAATCTCCGAAGACGACCTTCGTCGGCTGCTGGAAATCAAGATGAAGAGAATCCTTAAATTCAATTCTCTTGAAGCCGACCGTATCATTGCCGCCCATCACGACAAAATTGCCGATCTTCTCAACAAACTTGACCATCTTACAGACTATACCATCCAATGGTTTAAAGATCTGAAGGCAAAGTATGGCGAGCCATATCCACGCCGCACAGTCATCCGCGGATTTGACAATATCGAGGCCGCACAGGTAGCTGAAGCCAACGAGCGCCTCTATATCAACCGTGTCGAAGGCTTCATCGGAACAGCACTCAAGAAAGACGAGAACACGGAGTTTGTAGCCAACTGCTCAATGATGGACGATGTAATCATTTTCTACAAAGATGGTCGCTACAAGGTCGTCAAAGTGGCTGAAAAGCTTGCAGTAGATAAGAACATCAAACACATCGCCATCTTCAAGAAAAACGATACCCGTACGATCTATAATGTGATCTATCAGGACGGTAAGGGTGGTACATACTACATGAAGCGCTTTGCCGTAACCGGAGTCACACGAGACCGCGAATACAACCTCACTCAAGGTAAAGACGGATCTAAAATAGTATGGTTCAGTGCCAATCCGAATGGTGAGGCAGAAACGGTCAACGTCACGCTCAAACCGAAAGCGCGACTGAAGACACTTCAGATCGATGTGGATTTCAGCGAACTGGCGATCAAAGGCCGACAGTCGCAAGGCAATATTGTAACGCGCAACGAAGTGCATCGCTTCACGCTCAAAAAACGCGGAGGCTCGACACTCGGAGGCCGTCAGGTATGGTTCGACCCGGACGTGCTACGACTCAACTATGACGGCCGCGGCAACTACCTGGGCGAATTCGGCGCGGACGACCTTGTGATCGTCATTACTCGCGACGGAGAATTCTACACGACATCATTCGATGCCGGCAATCACTATGACGACAACATCCTACGGATCGAACGATTCCGCCCTGGTCATGTATGGACTGCAATTCTCAACGATGCCGATCAGGGATTCCCCTATATGAAGAGATTTACCTTTGAGCCGTCAGTTAAGCGCCAGAGATTCCTCGGGGACAACACGGCCTCAACCCTTATACAGCTCAGCGATCACCCCGGCGCTCGCTTCCGCATAGTATTCGGAGGGGACGACGCTTTCCGTGGCTCTCTTGACATTGTAGCAAGCGACTTCATAGCAGTCAAATCATTCAAGGCCAAGGGCAAACGACTGACTACATTTGCCATCGACCACATTGAAGAGCTTGAGCCTATCGTAGCTGATGACGAACTTCTACCTGCTGACGAGTCGGATTCAGACGACGAAACCATCGAATCAGAGGAGAACGAACCTCGCAGCGACGACGAAGTACGCGACGAAATCAATGGCCAACAACGCATATTCTGATTGCTAATCGTATTACCGACCGTCATGATGTCCCGCCTGCGACTGACTGCCATACTGCTTATGCTACTGTTGATCTCCCCTGCCCAAGCACAGGATAGACCGGTCTTGTCGGCTTTCACGCTTGGCATAGGAAGCAGTCATATTGCCGACACTTATCTGACACCACTCAAATATGAAGGCTGGAGCGTGGCTGCCGGATATGAAAGAATGCAGGCTTTCAAGCCGTCAGCCGACAGTTGGATAACACGACTCTATATCACCGGCGAATTAAACCGCTCGATAAATCCGGCCGGGAATGCCCGGATGTGGGGATTTGAGTTGTCGGCATCCTGGGGATTCATCAGAAGGTACAGTCTGCCGTATGGCATAAAATTAGGAATCGGCCCAGCCCTATCAGCCCGGGGAGGATGCCTATACAACAGCCGCAACAGCAATAATCCCGCATCAGCCAAAGCTGCGATCACAGCAGACGCAACTGCTTTCGCTGCATGGAACACACACATCGGTTCTTTGCCGATTACCTTCAGATACCAGCCCACGATACCCGTAATCGGTGCATTCTTCTCGCCCTGCTACGATGAACTTTACTTTGAAATCTATATGGGCAACCGCAGAGGACTTGTCCACCCGGCATGGTGGGGTAACCGTTTCGAGCTTAACCAACTTGTGACTTTAGATCTGCATCTCGGCTCATCCTCCCTGAGGCTCGGCTATGACTCAAGCTGGATGAGTTCACGCGTATCCAATCTGACTACCCGCATCATCACTCACCGATTTGTCATAGGCTGGACATCCGAATGGCTCAGTTCCGAACATAAAAAAGCCACAACCAATCGTGCAAATATAAACTCAGCCCTGTATTGATGAAACGACTGATACACATATTATATATATCCGTCATCATGCCTTTGCTGATGAGCAGCTGTCACGACATTCCCACTATGCCGGATAATTCGCGCGGTAATTTTGAAGCGTTATGGACAATCATTAATGAACACTATTGCTTTCTGCGCGAAAAGGGTATAGACTGGGACTCTATCCATACAGTCTACAGCCACCGGATCGCCGAAGACATGACCCGACAGGAATTATTCAATGTCCTTGCATCCATGCTGGAAGAGCTTAAAGACGGACATACAAATCTCAGCTCGCCCTGGGAGACATCCTACTATCGGCAGTGGTGGAGTGACTATCCCCAGAACTATGACAGCCGAATCATCGAACAGTACTACTTTAACTTCAACTACCGTCAGCTCGGAAGCATTCGATATGGTGTTGTGGCCGACAATATCGGATATATCGGATACCCGACGTTCGCATCAAGTATCGGCGATGGAAATCTTGACGCAATTCTTTCATATCTGGCCACTTGTAACGGTCTCATAATAGACATACGCGATAACGGCGGAGGCGATCTGACCGGAGTCGAGCGCCTTGTCGGACGCTTTACAACGGAACAGATCCTTGCCGGCTATATGGTACATAAAACCGGTCCTGGTCGCGACGACTTCTCCTCGCCATTTCCATATTACTTCAAACCTGCTCCGCAGGGACGAATGATGTGGACTAAACCGGTCGCACTGCTGACAAACCGTTCTACATTCAGCGCTGCCAATAACTTTGTTGCAGTCATGCAATATCTTCCTCAGGTCATTATTGTCGGAGCCCGCACCGGAGGCGGCAGTGGAATGCCGTTCTCAAGCGAACTTCCTTGTGGATGGGGCGTCAGATTCTCCGCCTGCTCACTGCTTGACGCCAAGGGAAACACAACAGAATGGGGAATAGATCCCACGGAAGGATGTCAGATGGATCTCGATCCTGAAGCTGCTCTTCATGGACATGACACCATCCTCGATTTTGCAATTCAACAACTTTCAGAATGATATTACGTCGCCTCATACCGATATTAATCTCTGTTTTAGCTACATTTTCACCGGTGATGGCCGGCTTGAAGGTCAGCCTTCTCACTTGCGAGCCCGGAACAGATGTATACGAACTTGAAGGACACTCGGCACTACGCTTTGCAGACACGGAAAACGGCATGGACTATACGGTAAACTGGGGACTTTTTGACTTCCACTCGCCGGGATTTGTCTATCGCTTCGTCAAAGGAGAGACTGACTATATGGTCGGAGCATTCCCAACATCTCATTTTCTTGCGACATACAGTGCGGAAGGGCGTCGCGTCACGGAACAACCCCTAAATCTTTCTCCCGAGCAAGTAGAGACCTTATACAATCTAGTCTCTGTCAATCTACGTCCCGAAAACTGCAGCTATCGCTATAAATATCTGACAGACAACTGCGCGACCCGACCGCTCTCACTCATAGAACAATCTTTGGGCTGTCAGCTGAAAACAATGACAGACACTTCTGTCATCTCGACATGGCGAAATGAGATGCGACGTTACCATAAAAACTATCCGTGGTATCAGTTTGGGATCGATCTTGCATTAGGAAGTAAGCTCGACAGTCGAATTGGCACCCGCGAACGCACATTCGCCCCACTTTTTCTGCGCGATTACATTGCAGGTTCGGCTCTTTCCGATAAGACTATGGAACTACTTCCCGCAAAAGAGTTCGGACTCCCCTACGGACCAACACCATGGTGGCTGACACCATTTGCGGCCGCAATCTACATTCTCATTCTGACTGTAATAGTCATAAAGCTAAAAAACAAGCACTTGATTCTATATCGCACATATATTTCGATTTTTTACCTTATAACGACTCTTATCGGTGCGCTTATAGTTTTCCTCGTTGTAATCTCAGAGCATGAAGCGACTTCGCCAAATTGGCTGCTTCTTTGGCTCAATCCTCTTGCCATAATTGCCTCTGCGGGTATTTGGTTAAAAAAACTCAACCGCGCGGTTTTCTACTACCAAATTGTTAATTTTGTATTCTTAATAGCGTTGCTGGTCATATTCATAATAGGTATCCAGAGCCCCAATCCGGCATTCATCCCGTGGATAATGAGTGATATGATATTGGCAGCCAATTATATATGGTCAAACCGATGTATCATAAACAAACATTGCAGCTGAAGACACGCATTGCCGGCGCTGTTGCCGCGTCGATCGTCGGACTTACGCTAAACGCGCAAGCTCCGGCAGCACGTCCGCAACTCGTCGTTGGCATCATGATCGACGGCCTTTCTGCCGACTATCTGTCACTTCTGCAGGGCTACATGACAGATGGCGGTTTCAAACGTCTGATGCATCAGGGTGTGACTGTTTCGGATCTTGACTATGGGACACCGGTAGACGCGGCAACCGCGACCGCCATAGCTTTCACGGGAGCAGTACCTGCCGTAAACGGCATAGGCTCCTCGACAGTATTTAATCCTGAGTTGAAACTATCGCGTCCCGTATTCTATGATCCTGCGGTCATGGGTAATTATACGGACGAGACACTATCTCCGGCCCGGCTGAGAGTCTCTACGATTGCCGATGAGATACGGATTGCCGGAGGTGGACTTGGATCAGTCTACTCAATAGCTCCTGATGCCTCGACTGCAATCATCATGGCAGGTCATGCAGGCAACAGTGCCGCATGGATCAACGATGTCACCGGCAACTGGGCTTCATCAGCTTTCTACAAGGAGATGCCGGTCGTACTTCAGTCGCGCAACCGTATGCAACCCCTTGCTATGCGACTTGACACACTCACCTGGGTTCCGGTCATGAGTTCCGACAACTACCCCGATGTGCCGTCCTACAAGAAAGCCTACCCGATGCGCAACACATTCCTGCGCAAAGATCCTAATCGCTTTCGGGCATTTAAAGCCTCTGCACCTGTCAACACCGAAGTCACGACCATAGCCTCCGACTATATCTCGTCGCTCCGCCTCGGAAGCCATGACGAAACCGATGTCATTAATCTGGCATATACCGTTCAGCCATACGACTATTCGCCTGATGCGGATGCCCGCATTGAACAGATGGACATATATCTGCGGCTTGACCGTGACCTCGAGCGTCTTTTCTCCGCAATCGACGCCGGTCCGGGCATGGATAAAGCGCTAATATTCGTGGCAGGCACACCACGTCGGGCTCGTTCACGCCGTGACGACGAAAAATGGGCTATACCTCACGGTGAATTTTCTCCGCGGCGCGCCATGTCGTTGCTGAATGTCTATCTGATCGCCCTGCACGGCAACGGAGAATGGGTAGCCGGATTTCATGATAAGCAGATATATCTCAACCAGTCACTCGCCAAAGAGCGCGGTATAGATATGGAGTCTCTCCGCTCCGATGTCGCAGCATTCATGGTGCGCATGAGCGGTGTCACCGAAGCCTATACTATCGACGACATAATCAATCTCAAAGCCGGCGTCAACCCTCAGGCAGTCAGAAACAACACTGTCATTGATCAGACCGGTGACGTAATAATCAGCGTAGCTCCGGGGTGGCAGATTGTTGACTCCGGAAGCGATCTTGAGCTCCCGCTTGTAGAGCGCTCGGCTTCCACTACGGCGCCGGGATTCATTCTTGCACCCTCACTTGAGGCAAAAACCATAGACACACCTGTCGATGCCCGGATCATAGCTTCGACGGTAGCCCGTTGTCTCAGAATACGTTCCCCGAATGGAGCTTCTGTCCCGTCACTCAAGCTATAATCTCTCTCCACAAATCATTTTTAAGAATAAATAAAAAACAATATAGACATGTCATTCGGAACATTCCTTAACAAAATCTTCGGAAATAAGTCGCAGCGCGACCTGAAAGAGATACAGCCTATCCTGGCGAAAATCCAGGAACTCGGGCCACAGATGAAAAACCTCAGCAACGACGAGTTACGTCAGGTCATTGATCAGGTTCGTGCAGATATAACTGCTGCCACAAAAGCTGACACCGACGCTATCGACGACATCAAAAACCGCGTCGAAAGTCTTCCTTTCGATGAGCGGCAGCCCCTGTGGAACGAAATCGACAAACATGAGAAAAACATTCTCGACATACTTGAAAAAGAGCTAAACGATCATCTGCCCGTAGTATTCGCAGCCATGCGCGAGACTGCCGCCCGCTTCGCTGCAAACGAAATTGTCGAAGTCACCGCCACCCAGATGGACCGCGATCTCGCGGCTGCAGGTCACGACTTCGTCAGCATCGACGGCGACAAAGCCCTTTGGAAAAACCATTGGGTTGCCGGCGGCAACGAGATCAAATGGGACATGACCCACTATGACGTACAGCTCATAGGCGGTATCGTCCTCCATCAGGGTAAAATTGCAGAAATGGCTACCGGTGAGGGTAAAACTCTTGTGGCTACACTGCCTGTTTTCCTCCGCTCCCTCTCAAAGCGCGGCGTCCATGTGGTCACCGTCAACGACTATCTTTCAAAACGTGACTCGGAGTGGATGGGGCCGTTATATATGTTCCACGGCTCAACTGTCGACTGCATTGACAAGCATCAGCCTAATACAGAGGCCAGACGCAACGCTTACAAATGCGACATCACATTCGGTACCAACAATGAATTCGGCTTTGACTACCTCCGCGACAATATGGCTATGTCTGCCGGCGAAATGGTGCAGCGCAAACACTACTACGCTATCGTCGACGAGGTTGACTCCGTTCTCATTGACGATGCCCGTACTCCGCTTATCATCTCCGGTCCCGTCCCTAAAGGCGACGACCAGATGTTCAACGAATATCGCGCAAATGTAGAAAAAGTTGTGCAGGCTCAGCGTCGCCTCGTCACTCAGATCTTATCTGATGCCAAGACAAAACTGGCCAGCGAAAATGCAGATGAACAGAAGGAAGGAGCTCTGCTTCTGTTCCGCGCTTTCAAAGGTCTGCCCAAAAACGGTGCCCTCATCAAATTCCTCAGTCAGGAAGGTATGAAAAATATCCTTCTCAAGACCGAAGGCTACTATCTGCAGGACAATGCCCGCGAAATGCCCAAAGCAATCGAACCGCTCTACTTCGTCATTGACGAAAAGAATCGCAGCGTAGAGCTGACAGACAAAGGTATCGAGGAACTTACCGGCAAAAGCAGTGACCCGACATTCTTCGTTCTCCCGGATATCGCCGCCGAACTTTCAGCGCTTGAAAATATTGCTGACCCGCAGGAACGTCAGCTCAAGAAAGACGAGGCCATGCAGAACTATGCAGTCAAGGCCGAACGTGTTCACACCGTAACCCAGCTTCTCAAAGCCTACACACTTTTTGAGAAAGATGTAGAATACGTCATCGACGATAATAAAATCAAGATCGTCGACGAACAGACAGGTCGTATAATGGAAGGTCGCCGCTACAGCGACGGACTCCATCAGGCTATCGAGGCGAAGGAAGGTGTAAAAGTCGAGGCCGCTACACAGACATTCGCCACTATCACGCTCCAGAACTACTTCAGGATGTACCACAAGCTTGCCGGTATGACCGGTACGGCGGAGACTGAAGCCGGTGAGCTATGGGACATCTACAAACTCGATGTAGTCACAATCCCGACCAACCGTCCTATCGCACGTAAGGACATGAACGACCGCGTTTATAAGACTAAAAAAGAAAAATACGCTGCCGTAATCGACGAAATCGAGCGCCTGCGCGAAGCCGGACGTCCGGTACTCGTCGGCACAACCTCTGTCGAAATCTCAGAGCTTCTGAGCCGTATGCTTAAGATGCGTAACATTCCTCATAATGTCCTCAATGCCAAACTGCATCAGCAGGAAGCCAATGTCGTGGCTCTTGCCGGTCAGCCCGGTATGGTCACCATCGCTACCAATATGGCAGGCCGTGGTACCGACATCAAGCTTGCTCAGAGCGTCAAGGATGCCGGAGGCCTTGCTATCATAGGCACAGAGCGCCATGAGTCTCGCCGCGTTGACCGCCAGCTACGTGGCCGTTCCGGACGTCAGGGCGACCCGGGTTCATCTGTATTCTATGTATCTTTCGAAGACCAGCTCATGCGACTTTTCGCTACTGACCGCGTAATGAAAATGCTTGATACTCTCGGTCTTAAAGAAGGAGAAATGATCGAATCACGCATGGTGACCCGAGCTATCGAGAATGCGCAGAAACGTGTCGAAGAAAACAACTTCGGTATACGTAAGCGACTCCTCGAATATGACGATGTCATGAATAAGCAGCGTACATATATCTACAATCGCCGTCAGCATGCCCTACTCGGAGAACGTGTAGGCATCGATATCGCCAACATGATATATGACTCCATCGAAAACCTGCTGAACACTTACACCGAGCCCTCTGACTACGAAGAAGTCAAGCTCGAACTGATGCGTCTCTTTACCATCGAACCTCCCTTCAGCGAAGATGAATTCCGCAATCTGACGCGCGAGGAACTCATAGACCGCACTAATGTCGCTGTCAATGAAGCACTCGAACGTAAGAGCCAGAACATCATATCTGTAGCGATGCCGGTAATAAAGGACTGGGTTGAGAACCGTGGCGCTCAGGGTCGCATTATCGTCCCCATAACCGACGGCAAACACATCTTCCAGCTTCGTGTCAATATTCTGGACGCATATGCCTCCGATTGCAAGGATATAGTCAAGCAATGGCATAAATCAGTCCTTCTTGTAACCATCGACGAACTCTGGAAAGAACATCTTCGCGAACTCGACCAGCTTCGCCAGTCAGTTCAGAACGCAAGCTATGAGCAAAAAGATCCGCTCGTAATCTATAAGGTAGAGTCGTTCCACCTCTTTGAGAAAATGCTCAACGCTCTCAATACTAAAGCCTTGTCCACCCTCATGAGAGGCCGAATCTTCATACAGGAACCGCAACGCACATCCGACAACGATCAGGCGCAGGCTCCTAAACAACCGGAAGTCAAAGAGGCTGCCCCTGAACGGCCTAACGACTACTCCCGCTATACGGCATCCAAAGAAGGATATCCCGGAGAAGCAGCCCAGCGCGCGGCAGCATCTGCTCCGCAGGGAGAACGCCGTCGTCCGGAACCGGTCAAAGCTGCGCCGAGAGTAGGTCGCAATGACCCATGTCCATGCGGTAGTGGCAAGAAATTCAAGAATTGCCATGGCCGACAGATGTAATCCAATCCTAACTATCTATAATAAATAGACTCATTAACTCCATTCCTATGAGCAACGAAAACGACTATAGCCGTTATCAACCGCATAACTCACAGACACCGGAGTCAACCCCTACCCCCCGCCCTTCGGCTCCTCAGGGAGCCGGTACGGGCGATCGGACTCCTCAGCGACCGACTCCCCGCAATGGTCGCCCACAAGTCGCATCAAGACTGCAGAACGTAGATAGCAAAAAGCTTATCTACATATTGACCGGTGTGGCTGCCGCCGCTATAATCATTGCAGCCATACTCTTTCTGGTATTTCACTCCAAAGATGTAAGCAACAAGAAGATAGCCCGTCAACAGGCACTCCAGATCGAACAGCTTGAAATGGAGAAAGAGGAAATGCGACTCAACAATGAGTATGCCCAACTCAACTCTCAGTTCGCTCAGGTCGAAAACCAGTCAATACTTCTGGCTAACGACTCAATAGTCGAGAAATACGCTGCTGCAAAAGCTAAAGTTGAGAAACTCCTTCAGGAACTCAATCAGGAGAAGACAAAAAACCGTGCCAGAATCAAAGAACTGGAAGGCGAAATTGCCACCCTAAAAAATATTCTAAAAGAATATGTCGAGCGCATTGACCAGCTTACCAAGGAAAATGCAGACCTGAAAAAGGAAAATGCAGATGTCAAACGTAAGAACAACCAGCTTACAGCCAACCTGACTCAGGCCACCCGTGATAATCAAGAACTTACGGATCGCATCACTCTTGCTGAAAAGCTGAATGTTACCGGTGTCAACCTCTCTTCGCTCAAAAAGAATGACAAGGCCGAAAAGAATATCACCAAGGCAAAACGCCTTATGGTCACATTCACGCTTCCGCCCAACAACTCAACTCCTGTAGGTGAGAAGACCATCTATCTGCGTATAGTCAATCCCGAGGGAGACCTTCTCACGGGCAACGGCATCACGTTCTCATTCGAAGGTCAGACTCTCGATTGTACGGCTGCGAAAACAATTGAATATTCCGGAGAAGAAATCGGAGGTATTCGGATATACTGGGATGTGACCTCTGTGCTGACTCCCGGCGAATACACCGTAGAGCTGTTTGCCGATAATTTCCGCATTTACACCGGGCGCTTCATGATGAAAAAATAATAGCCGGCATGTCATCGCTTATCGAACTCTACCACTCCCTGATTGACGACATCAACTCCATTGAAGTCAACACGGTATCATCAGTCTTCAAACTGGGACTGAGTATGGTGCTGGGGAGTATCGTAGGGTTCGAGCGCAAGCGTAAAGGACAGTCTGCAGGACTCCGTACATTCGCTCTGATCGCCATGGGAGCAACATTGGCAATGATCCTCTCAATATATGTCCCTCAGGAGTACCTCGGACTCAAAAACGGAGACCCCGGCCGAATAGCAGCTCAGGTCATATCGGGCATAGGCTTCCTCGGTGCAGGAGCCATCATTCAGATGAAAGGCTCAGTAAAAGGGTTGACCACTGCAGCCGGTATATGGATGGTAGCCACTTTGGGGATGGCTGTCGGAGTCGGGCTATATCTTGTCTCGATAATAGCTACAGCATTCATACTGTTTATTCTCGTACAACTTGAAAGGATAGAGCATCGCGTCAATATGGGATCGGAATCCCGCATTCTGCGCATACGCGTCAATAAGATTATAACCGATCTATCCAAATATCGCTCAGTAATGAAGTCCGAGCGCGTTCATTTGTCCAATATATATGTGGAATACGATTATGAGGCTCAAATCACCCGTCTCAACCTTGTAATCCTCATAAAAGACACAACGGATCTCCCCACCCTCTTTGAGAATCTCAGGGAAATTAACCCGACCGCCTCCATTACACTGGCGAATCAAGTCAATATCTGACCTTTTGAAACGAACATCTTTTACCAATCATGATACTCGCATCACAAGCTACTCTTAATATCGAAGGACTCATATCCGATCTGGCTTTTATTCTGCTTCTCGGCGCATTTGTCACCGTACTCTTCAAGTGGATAAAGCAACCCGTGGTTCTGGGCTATATCGTAGCCGGATTCCTTGCAAGTCCAAACTTCACTCCTATACCGTCGGTAACGACATTGGCTAATATTGAATTCTGGGCTCAGATCGGTATCATAGTGCTACTGTTCTCTCTCGGACTTGAATTCAGCTTCCGCAAACTACTCAATGTCGGAGGGTCGGCAGTCATCACCGCACTGATTATCGTAATCGGAATGATGGCTACCGGCTTCAGTATCGGTAAACTGCTCCATTTTTCCAATATAAACAGCATATTCCTGGGCGGAATGCTATCCATGTCATCGACCACGATCATCATCAAGGCCTTTACTGACATGAACCTTCGCACGAAGAAGTTTGCTTCAATGGTTTTCGCAGTACTTATCGTCGAAGATCTTTTCGCCGTTGTCATGATGGTAATCCTGTCGTCAATAGCTGCCGGTGACGGTCTGGAAGGAACGGAAATGCTATATAGCATAGGTAAACTCGTCTTCTTCCTTATAATCTGGTTTCTTGTCGGAGTGTATGTACTGCCCAGCCTCTTCAATAAAGTGCAGGCATTCCTTAACAACGAGACCCTGCTTGTAGTAGCGATGGGACTGTGTCTCGGTATGTCGGTCTTCTCCGTATTCTGCGGATTCTCGCTCGCATTGGGTGCATTTGTCATGGGTTCGATTCTGGCGGGTACAAGTTATTCAGAGCGGATAGAGCATGTCGTAATGCCTGTCAAGGATCTTTTCGGAGCCGTGTTCTTCATTTCCGTGGGAATGATGGTGCAGCCGGATATCATCCTCAACTATTGGGGGCCGATACTGTTGCTTTCAGCGGTTGTAATAGTAGGCATGATCATATTCGGTACTACCGGTATGCTTGTCACGGGTCAGTCGCTCAAAGTTGCCATGCAGTCCGGATTCTCCCTTACTCAGATAGGCGAATTTGCGTTTATCATAGCATCGCTCGGTATGTCGCTCGGGGTGCTTGAGCCTACGATATATCCCATCGTGGTAGCAGTATCCGTGATAACCACATTCACGACACCCTACTTCATCAAGATGGCAGATCCGGCCTATCGTCTGGTCGAACGCATCCTCCCGCGCCGCCTGCATTTTCTTATCAACCGATATACTGAACAGGCTACACAGTCCACAGCTGTGCGGTCTGAGATCCAGTCGATGATGAGCCGCAATATCTCCCGCCTCCTACTCTACTCTATTGTACTAATAGCCATCACGGTAGTTTCCCTTAACTATTTCATGCCCTGGATTATAGAAATCCTTCCTGAATGGGGTCGTACGTTAGGGGCTACAGCCACTCTCATCGTGATGGCTCCGTTCCTTGTCGCACTGTGTATTCCCTCCACCCCACGCAAGGATTCACCCGACAGTGAGTCTTACAGAATTCCGCGGTTCATAATGTTCATATTCCGCTCACTGATCGCTCTGATATTTGTGGTGCATTTTCTTGGTAAGGTATTCTCCCTTACGACCGGCGCGCTTGTAGGTCTCGGTGTGGCGGTACTTGTGATACTCTTCTTCTCAGGACGATTCCGCCGACGGATGAGAAACATAGAATCTACATTCCTCAACAATCTCAACGAACGCGATCTGAAGAAAAGCGGGCGAAATAACAGCCTCGTCGGAGATCTTCATCTCGCATATATGAAGATGAGCTGCACAAGTCCGTTTGTAGGCGAACAGCTTAAGGATACTCAGCTCAATCGCGAATATGGCGTCAACATCGTCAATATTCAGCGCGGATCGCAATTTATCCCGGCACCCTCAGGCGCCAGTCACCTTTTCCCTGGCGATATACTCGGTATCATCGGTACTGACGAACAGCTTCAGCAGGTTCTACCTATGATAGAATCACCCGAGACATCCGAAGATAACGGCAACCCTGCCGACTACCGGTTGCTCAGCTTTACGCTGTCGCCGGATTCAAAGCTCATTGGCCACACGCCGGCCGACATAGACCTGCGCGGACATTATGCGACCATGATCGTGGCCGTACAGCGTAATGATGCGTTCCTCCCTTCCCCGGGAACTGTCACATTCGAAGCCGGCGATACGGTATGGGCTGTGACTACCGCACAAGTCGTCAGCCAGCTATCATGAGTTTTGCTGTCTCAGCATATAATAGTAACTTTGCCATTGCATAACCTATCAAATAAACGATATTAAACCAAATACTGACATGGAAAGACCGGTTGTAGTACGTTTCGCGCCATCCCCTACAGGCCCGTTACACATCGGCGGCGTCAGAACCGCACTCTATAATTATCTGTTCGCACGCCGTAACGGCGGAAAAATGCTCCTGCGCATTGAGGATACTGATTCTCAACGATTTGTTCCCGGAGCAGAAGATTATATCATAGAATCTCTCAAATGGCTCGGAATAGAAATCGACGAAGGTGTTGGTCATGGTGGTCCCCACGGACCTTATCGCCAGAGCGAGCGTCGCGACATTTACCGCAAATACGTAGAACAGCTTATCAATGACGGAAAGGCGTATATAGCATTCGATACTCCAGAAGAGCTGGAAGCTGCCCGCGCTGCAACACCCAACTTCCAGTATGATGCCACCACGCGCCTGTCGATGCGTAATTCGCTGACTATGTCAAAGGAAGAAGTCGCAAGACGCATAGCCGACGGAGAGAAATATGTCGTGCGCTTCCTGATCGAGCCTGGACGCGATGTTGTAGTCGATGACCTTGTACGTGGAAAAGTGACAATCAATTCCTCGGTCCTCGATGACAAGGTTCTGTATAAAAGCGCGGACGATCTGCCGACTTATCACCTTGCCAATATCGTGGACGACCACCTTATGGAAGTCTCCCATGTCATCCGTGGCGAAGAGTGGCTCCCCTCGGCTCCACTGCATGTGCTTCTCTATGAAGCTTTCGGCTGGACAGACACAATGCCACGTTTTGTCCATCTCCCCCTCCTGTTGAAACCGGACGGCAAAGGTAAGCTTTCGAAGCGCGACGGCGACCGACTCGGATTTCCCGTCTTCCCTCTCGAATGGCATGACCCAAAGACGGGCGCTGTATCCGCCGGATACCGTGAAAACGGGTATCTGCCGCAGGCCGTAGTCAACTTCCTCGCCTTACTCGGCTGGAATCCCGGCGACGACACCGAAATCATGTCGATGGACGAACTGATTGAAAAGTTCTCATTCGACCACTGCTCTAAGGCCGGTGCAAAATTCGCCTATGAAAAAGGCAAATGGTTCAATCACCAGTATCTCCAGACACTTCCGGACGTAGAACTGGCAGAACTGTTCAAACCGGTTCTCACCAAGCACAGCATAAACCCGGCAGACTTCTCCGACGAATATATCACCCGGGCCGTCAGTCTTGTAAAAGGCCGTATCAACTTTGTCAGCGACCTATGGGATAACGCAGCATTCTTCTTCAAAGCTCCGGAATCTTATGATCCCAAAGCGGTCAAAAAGCGCTGGAGCCCTGAAATGCCGGCTATAATGACAGAACTGATCGAACGCCTGCGACAGCTTAATTCATGGAAAAGCGCTGAGGCAGAGGCTGAGATTCTGCAGTGGATTGCCGATAAAGGCTATCACCTCGGTAATGTAATGAACGCATTCCGCCTGACAGTCGTCGGAGAATGCAAGGGTCCGCATATGTTCGACATCACGGAACTGATGGGGCCCGAAGAGACTATACTCCGCATACAGAAAGGTATCGACAACATCAAGGCCGACGAATGAGACGTCTCCTGACAATATTATTGCTGGCCGTGGCTACATCCCTTATAGCCACGGCTCAGCGCTTTGAATGGGCTATCGACTTCAACACGGTATTTGACAACCGCGAAGGCGACAACAAGCTGACCGATACCCGCACATTCTTTCATACTCAGCTCGCGCCTGAAATAGGAGTGTCACTTCTTGACGGAACGCACCGCCTGATGGGCGGTGTCGTATGGACTCAGCCTATCGGATGCGAATGGTACGGACATAAGGTATCTCCCACCCTCTACTATCAGTATCGCGGACCAAATGGATGGAATCTGTCGCTTGGAATGTTTCCCCGTGCGCTTCTGCTCAGCCCTATGCCGGAATTCATATGGAACGACTCAACGTATTACACCCAGCACAATATCCGTGGAGCAGCCGCCACCTATCAGGGTCGCAATGGCTTCTTTCAGGCTGTAGTCGACTGGCGTGCGATGCAGTCGGAGACACGCCGCGAAGCTTTCAACATCATTGCCAACGGCGAATTTCAGCGGCCCGCTTCTATTTTCATTGCGGGTGGACTTGCAATGATGAATCATTTTGCCCTCACGCGCCATGCGACTCCGGATCAGCACATAGTCGACAACTTCATTGTCAACGCCTATGCCGGTATCGACCTTTCTCGACATGTCAGTCCGCTCGACTCTCTGACACTCCGCGTCGGTCCGCTGGCTTCTATTACACGCAATCGGGCTGACGGAGGATGGAAGACACCGATTGGCGCCCGTCTCGAACTTCTTATGCAGTGGAAATGGCTGCAATGGCACAATATCACATACGCCGGCGGTCGTCTGTTCCCCTACTACTCTGACTTCCATGCACTCCTTGATCAGGGTGAACCATACTACTCCACTCGCTTCTACAATCGCACGACTGTTGCCGGAACAATATTCAGCAATCAATTCGCCAATCTGCGGGCTTCTCTCGACTTCAACATCGCCAGCCATAACTTTACTTTCTATCAGCGACTGATACTGCGTGTCTATATCGACAGTTCATTCAGGACACTTCCCAAAGGACACCGTATATCATCAATCTACTAATAATATGTCCAACCCACTATATACCACAGCCATACGGGCTATGTCATGCGGCATAAGGCTCGGCGCGTTGCGATCACCTAAACTGCGCAAGATGCGCGACGGCCAGAAGGCCGCCGACGAGTATCTCGGCTCCCACATCGACCCGGAATCACGTCCCATATGGATTCATGCAGCCTCCCTCGGCGAATTCGAGCAGGGACGTCCACTCATAGAGAGAATCCGTCGGGAATATACTGACAGAAAAATCCTGCTGACATTCTTCTCCCCATCAGGCTATGAAGTGAGAAAGAACTATCCGCAGGTTGATGCGGTCAGCTATCTGCCTCTTGACACCCCGAAACGCGTACGCAGATTTCTTGACCTCGTCAACCCTTCAGTAGCCATCTTCGTAAAATACGAATTTTGGGGCAATTATCTCGAGGAACTATCTCGTCGCCACATCCCGACATATATTATCTCGGCCATTTTCAGACCGGGACAGATATTCTTCAAGCCATGGGGCGGATATTTCCGCAATATGCTCCGCACATTCCGGACTATATACCTTCAGGATCAGGCTTCAGCTGATCTGCTCGCCTCTATTGGCATTGAAAATACCGTCGTAGCCGGGGACACCCGCTTCGATCGCGTTACCGATATAATGAATACTACCACTGAGATGCCTGAGATAGAACGCTTTGCCAATTCAGGCAGCCTGTGCGTAATTGCCGGCAGCAGCTGGTCTCAGGATGAGGACATATATATCCCGTGGTTTAATGCCCACCCCGACGTGAAACTAATCATTGCTCCTCACGAATTCGATTCCGAACGAATCGCTACGCTATCAAAACGTCTGAACAACGGAGCTGTAGCACTCTCTGTCTATGACGGAAATACCTCTCCGCAGGCTCTGATTGTCGACTGTTTCGGGATGCTTGCCGCCATGTACCGTTACTGCTCGATCGCCTATATAGGTGGAGGCTTCGGCGCAGGCATACATAATATCAACGAGGCCGCCGTCTACGACCTTCCGGTCATCTTCGGTCCACGCTACGCCAAATTCAAAGAAGCGATAGATCTGATTGCCCTTGAAGGTGCATTCACAGTAAGCACAAGAGAGCAATTCGAAGCTGTGATGGACTCCCTTCTCGATCCGGACCTCCGCATGAATGCAGCTCACACAGCCGGCGACTATGTGCGCTCACAGCTTGGAGCCACAGACCGTATATTCGCCGACCTGAAAGGCGAGTTTGCACAATAAGAGCAAAATCACTATCTTTGTAAAATAAATACATAAAACTCAAAATAATGGCACAACAAGAAGATGTATTCAAAAAAATCGTTTCACACGCCAAGGAATACGGTTTCGTCTTTCAATCAAGTGAAATATATGACGGACTCTCTGCCGTCTATGACTACGGTCAGAACGGTGTAGAGCTCAAAAACAATATCAAACGCTACTGGTGGGACGCAATGACCCTCCTGCATGAGAATATTGTCGGTATCGACTCCGCTATCTTCATGCACCCCACGATCTGGAAAGCCTCTGGTCACGTAGATGCCTTCAATGACCCCCTCATCGACAACCGCGACTCCAAGAAGCGCTATCGTGCCGACGTACTCATCGAAGACGAGCTCGCTAAAATCGACGAAAAAATTGAAAAGGAAGTGGCAAAAGCTGCCAAGAAATTCGGCGATACGTTTGATGCTGACCTCTTCCGCTCTACCAATCCCCGTGTACTCGAACACAAAGCCAAACGTGACGCCATCCATGAGCGCTTTGCCAAGGCTATGAATGACAACAATCTCGAAGAGCTTCGCCAGATCATCATTGACTGCGAAATCGTCGATCCAATCTCCGGCACCAAAAACTGGACCGATGTGCGCCAGTTCAACCTCATGTTCAAGACAGAAATGGGATCTACAGCAGACGGCGCCATGACAGTCTACCTCCGTCCGGAGACAGCACAGGGCATCTTTGTCAACTATCTCAATGTACAGAAGACAGGCCGCATGCGCATTCCCTTCGGTATCGCTCAGATCGGCAAGGCCTTCCGCAATGAAATCGTAGCGCGCCAGTTCATCTTCCGTATGCGCGAATTCGAGCAGATGGAAATGCAGTTCTTCGTGCGTCCCGGTGAAGAACTCAAGTGGTTCCAGCAGTGGAAGGAAACACGTCTTAAATGGCACAAGGCTCTCGGCCTCGGCGACGAAAAATATCGCTACCATGACCATGACAAACTGGCTCATTACGCTAATGCAGCCACCGACATCGAGTTCCAGATGCCTTTCGGATTCAAGGAAGTCGAGGGTATCCACTCCCGCACCAACTTCGACCTCTCACAGCACGAGAAATATTCAGGCAAGAATATCAAATACTTCGATCCGGAACTCAACGAGAGCTACACTCCCTATGTCATCGAGACCTCGATCGGTGTCGATCGTATGTTCCTCTCCGTACTCTGCTCAAGCTATGAAGAGCAGCCTCTGGCCAACGGTGAGACGCGCGTAGTCCTCCACCTTCCCCCGGCACTCGCCCCGGTCAAATGCGCCGTTATGCCGCTGGTACGTAAAGACGGTCTTCCCGAAAAAGCCCGTGAAATCGTCAACGACCTCAAATTTGACTTCTCGACCCACTACGACGAGAAAGACTCCATCGGTAAGCGCTATCGCCGTCAGGATGCTATCGGTACCCCCTTCTGCATTACAGTTGACCATCAGACACTCGAAGACAATACCGTCACACTCCGCGAACGTGATTCGATGGAACAGACCCGCGTCAGCGTCGACGACCTCCACCGTCTTATCCATGACCGCGTGAGCCTCAACTCACTGCTTCGCCGTCTGGGTTAATAATCATTAAATCACAACGGCTTGCGCAACATCCATGCGACGCAAGCCGTTGATAATACAAAATTTACCCTGACATCTGCAAAAAAATGAATAAAGGAAACAAAATACTGATAGGCATAGGCCTGTTTATAGTCCTGCTCATAGGTATGGGCGGCTGTACCTATAACGGCATGATGCGTGCCGACGAAGAGGTAAACAATGCCTGGAGCAATGTAGAAGCACAGTATCAGCGCCGTGCGGATCTAATCCCCAATCTGGTATCTACAGTTAAGGGTTATGCGGCGCATGAAGCTGAAGTGCTTGAGAAAGTGACTTACGCACGCGCAGGAATGGAGAGTGCAGCCGAAGCTGCCCAGACTGCCATTGCCTCTACGGGCCCTGACGCCTCTGAAGCCCAGCTCGTAGATTATATGAAAACCCAGGAGCGTCTGAAAGAAGCCATGGGCATCTATATCAACGCCGTTCATGAAGCCTACCCGGAGCTGAAAGCTAACGAAAATTTTGAAAAACTTCAGGATGAACTAGCTGGAACCGAAAGCCGTGTCACAAAAGCTCGTCAGGACTACAATGCAGTAGTGAAAAACTATAACGTGAAAGTCCGTCGATTCCCGGCCAATATGCTCGCCGGAATGTTCGGTTTTTCGCCCCGCCAGAGTTTCCAGGCCGAAGCCGGAGCTGAAAAAGCGCCTAAAGTCGAATTCTAACCCTCACGACCATTACCTATCAATGAGAAATTTACGCCTCCTACTACCGGCTATTTTTACCGTACTTCTGGTTGCTTCAGCTTGTAACAGCGACGACACATGGACCGAATACGAAGAGTGGCGTCAGACCAACGACCAGTGGTTTCAGTCACAGCTCAACCTTCAGGACTCCGATGGCAAGCTGTTCTACAGTCGTCTCGCTCCGCAGTGGGACAAGGGATCATATATACTGATACATTATTTCAATGACCGCGCCTTAACCGAAGGAAATCTTTCGCCCCTATACACAAGTACGGTAAATGTAAAATATATCGGACGCCTATATAATGACGAGCCATTTGACTCATCATTCGTCAACAAGACACACGGAGACAGCATCTTCCAGACCAAGCTGTCTGATGTCATAACCGGCTGGACTATAGCGCTGGAGGATATGCGTGTAGGCGACAGTGCCCGTATTGTTGTTCCGCAGGGACTCGCATACGGCGGCAGTTCGCAGGGCTCAATCCTACCGTACAGCGCCCTTCAGTTTGACATAAAACTCGTCGATATACCCTACTACGAGGTTCCCGACAGAGATTAAAGCGACCGGCCATACGACCTCAAATAAAGGACGCACCTCCATTACGCTGTGGAGGCGCGTCCAATCTCATAAAAAATGACCTGACCAATTATTATTACTCCGCCCTAACTTCCACATCTATTCAATGAAATCACTCACACGCTACATAAACAAAATCCTGCCTGCAATCATGTGGGTAGCTATTGCGACACTTACATCATGCCACGAACCGCCATATGAGGAATTAACGCCCCGTACCGTCCTTGTTTATATGGTATCTCATAACAACCTTAACTCCTACTCTATTTCCGACATCGGAGAGATGCAGCAGGCTGCCATGTCCGGACATCTCGGCCCATCACGACTCATCGTCTACCGTCATCCATACGGTGCAGACCCTTCTCTTTACGAGATACTTCCGGACGGAACGACATCGCTGCTGAAGACATACGATGAGTCGCGTCCATCGATCAGCTCACTGCGTCTTGAGGAAGTCATCGCCGATACCAAAGCTATCGCACCGGCCGAGAACTACGGACTCATATTCTGGGGTCACGGAACCGGATATGTTCAGAATGGCATCACCCCGCTGAGCTATGGTGGCGAGACTATCAACGGAAGCACCTACTGGATGAATGTAACGGATATGGCGGACGCTTTAGGAACCGGACAGTTTGACTGGATATACTTCGACTGCTGCTTTATGGGAGGTGTCGAAGTCGCCTATGAATTACGCCACGCCGCCGACTACATTATTGCCTCAGCGACGGAGCTTCCGGCAGAAGGTATGCCCTACCAACTTACCCTTCGCCACCTTATGCCTGCAAATTCCGATCTGCAAGCAGCGACACAGTCTACATTTGACTACTTCAACGGCTATACCGGAGCAAAACGGACATGCACCATGTCACTGATCCGCACGGATGCTCTCGATGATTTGGCATCAGCTGTTCGTCATGTAGTGACAAATACTGCAGGTCTACCCGAAGGCTATTCTGTGCAGCCATTCCAGACCCCTGACGATCATCTGCGCTATGGCTGGTCATACTATGACCTATCACACTACGCATCAGCTCTATTGCCCGAATATGACGTCCTGACGCAAGCTATTGACCGGGCTGTTCCCCTCAGATTTGCCACTCCGAAGCTGTGGAACATCACCCCTCTGACGAACCATTGCGGCCTTTCAACGTTAATAATAGAAAAAGCCGACGACCCGGATCTTGACAAGTATAATTATCGCCAGCTTGCATGGTGGAACGACGTCGTCAGCTATCGATTTAAAAACGCTGATTCACTATAACTGACATCCATTATGCTGCAGACTGACACACCACCCGCATTACCTGTCGACATTCCTTCGCCAACACAGGCTCTAAAGGAGATGCGCAACCTTACATTCGATGAATTCCTTGACCAATTCATACAGAGCTGTGTACAGTTTGCCATACATCTGGCTGTCGCCATAATCGTATTCTATATCGGACGCTTCATCATCAAGCGTCTGTACCGCTTTGTCGGAACAATTCTTCTGCGCCGCCGCGCCGATCCGTCGCTGACCACATTCATTCTTTCGACAGTTAAGATAATACTTTATTTTATCCTGATTATCACTGTCATAGGAATACTTGGCATTGAGACGAGCTCCTTCCTTGCCCTATTTGCTTCTGCGGGTGTCGCCATCGGTATGGCGCTGAGCGGCACGCTCCAGAATTTCGCAGGGGGCGTCCTCATCCTTCTGCTAAAGCCCTACAAGGTAGGCGACTATATCGAAGCGCAAGGCTACGCAGGCACTGTTGCCGAAATTCAGATCTTCCACACACTCATCACTACTCCTGACAATAAGGCGATAATCATCCCTAACGGCGGACTCTCGACCTCGAGCATCAACAACTGGTCTGCCCGAGGCCAGCGCCGGATCTCATGGAATATAGCCATCTCCTATGGAGATGATGTCGAGGCCGCACGTCAGGCCATCATGAAGATATTCTCTGAAGAACCACGCATTCTTCAAGGCTCATCGCCTGATATGTCGTCCGCACAGGCAGAAGCCATTACGGCCTTCGGAGACGCAATACCTTCCGCTGAAACAGCGGTTACAGATAAAACCAAACGCACTAAGGTTCAACGTAAACCGGGCTTTTTCTACCGTCTTTTCCACAACCGCCGCCGCGTGGAAAGCGCTCTCGCCCGATGGAACGCATCCCGCACGGCACGTCTTGAATCACTCATTCCAAAAGTCGACTTCACGCCGAAAGTTGTTGTCAGTGAACTTGCCGACAGCAGTGTCAATCTGTCAGCGCGCGCATGGGTCAACACACCCGACTACTGGAATGTATTCTATCTCCTTAACGAGCGTTTCTATACCGAGTTGCCCAAGGCTGCCGGCATCTCATTCCCGTTCCCGCAGATGGATGTCCATATTCAGCAGCCAAGTGAAAAAGCTGAAATTGCTGACGACAACAAAAATTAACGTTAAAAACAGTTTTTTAATAGCAGGAAGCTTTTTTATTGCCATTACCATCCCATACCTATCACTATTTTTTATTAACTTTGCCAATGAGTATAGCCACGCGTCGACAGGCACTCGCGACTGCGATCTCAGGCATATCAGCGTCACTGTGGTACGCTGATGCAACATTACTAACTGCCTGACGCCATTAACTCGACACGACACGCTGATACCCACCGCCTCGCCAACACTTTGACAGAGGCCACCGCTCTGATAATAAAAAGAAAAATAATGATAAGTAAATGGAATTACTTACCCCTGACATCAGACCAAAAGATAGCGGAAGCCGCGCTCGCTCAGCGATTTGCGACTGTTCCGCCTATTAGCGAGCTGCTCGTTCAGCGGGGTGTCACTTCGCCGGAAGAGGCCGACCGTTTTTTCCGGCCATCTCTGCGTGACCTCCATGACCCGTTCCTGATGCCCGACATGGACAAGGCTGTCAACAGGCTGAACCGTGCACTGGGGTCAAAAGAAAAAATAATGGTATACGGCGACTATGATGTCGACGGCACTACGGCCGTGGCTCTCGTCTACAAATACCTGCAGAACTTCTACTCCAACATCGACTACTATATCCCGACCCGATATGAAGACGGATATGGTATTTCGACCCATACTATCGATGAATTTGTAGAACAGGGTGTCGGACTTGTCATCATTCTTGACTGCGGTATCAAAGCCATTGAAGAAATTGCCTACGCAAAACAGAAAGGCATTGACTTCATCATCTGCGACCACCATGTCCCTGATGATACTCTCCCTCCTGCAGCTGCCATACTCAATCCTAAACTTGAGGGATGCACTTATCCCTGCCACGATCTGTCAGGATGCGGAGTCGGGTTTAAACTCATGCAAGCCTTCTCCCAGAGCAACAACATAGATCCCTCTGAGCTTTACAATATGCTTGATCTCGTCGCCGTATCAATCGCTGCCGACATCGTGCCGATGACTGACGAAAACCGCATAATGGCCTATCAGGGACTTAAACGGTTAAACGCCAACCCCAATCTCGGTCTGCGTGCCATCATAAAAATCTCGCAGCTTCTCGGCCGGGAGATCACCATTTCCGATGTCATATTCAAGATCGGCCCACGCATCAATGCTTCCGGGCGCATGCAGAGCGGAAAAGAAGCTGTTGATCTCCTCGTCGCACGCGACAGCGCCGACGCTATGGATCATGCCCGCAACATCGACCAGTACAACAAAGACCGCAAAGAGCTTGACAAGACCATCACCACGGAGGCCAATGCGATAATTGATGCCCGTACGGAAGAAGAACTCTCGAAAAAAGCCATTGTAATCTACAATAAAGACTGGCACAAGGGAATCATCGGCATAGTCGCATCGCGACTTACCGAACTATATTACAAACCATCTGTCGTACTGACTCTCTCCAACGGTCTGGCAACCGGCTCAGCCCGCTCCGTACAGGGATTTGACATCTACAGCGCAGTCGACTCATGCCGCGATCTCCTTGAGACTTTCGGAGGTCATACCTATGCCGTCGGCCTATCGATGAAGGAAGAAAATATCGACGAATTTACCCGGCGTTTTGAAAAATATGTCAGCGACCACATTACCGACAAACAGCTGACTCCGCTTGTCGACATCAATGCTTTCATATCATTTGCCGACATCTCCAACGACTTTGTCGCCCTACTCCGCAAATTCAATCCCTTCGGTCCCGGGAATCCCAAACCCGTATTCTGCACACGATCGGTTATGGATTTCGGCACCAGCAAACTCGTCGGAAAACAGCTGGAGCACATCAAGCTTGAACTTGTTGACAATACATCCGGCAAAGTCCTCAATGGTATCGCCTTCAATATGGCTCAATATTTCCCGCACATCACATCCGGCAAGCCGTTCGACATCTGCTACACTATAGAGGATAATCACCACTCCTCAACGCCGAACGCCATCCAGCTGCTCATCAAGGATATACACATACCTCAATGAGTCTCAAGGCACGCGACACGCTACGCCAATACTGGGGTTATGACTCATTCCGGCCATGTCAGGAAGAAATAATCAACTCCGTACTCGCCGGGCATGACACTCTCGGACTGATGCCCACCGGCGGCGGTAAATCCATTACATTCCAGGTTCCGGCTTTGATATTGCCCGGAATCACGCTCGTCATCACTCCCCTGATATCCCTGATGAAAGATCAGGTCGACAATCTGCGCGCGCGCCACATCAAAGCCATCGCGCTACATTCCGGACTCTCCGCACGCGAAAACAGGGTTGCCCTCAACCACCTCGAGTCCGGCCGCATCAAGATCCTATATGCATCGCCGGAAAAGCTCCAGAGCGATAAATTCAGATCGCTCCTGCGGCGGCTCAACATGTCCCTTATCGTAGTTGACGAAGCCCACTGTATCTCTCAATGGGGCTACGACTTCCGCCCGTCCTACCTCAACATAAGCATCGCTCGCCGCGAACTCCCCGGAGTGCCGGTTCTCGCTCTGACGGCCTCCGCTACACCACAGGTAGTCGACGACATAATAAAACAGCTGAATTTCGCCTCATCCGACCATATCTACCGTCTGAGTTTCGACCGCCATAATCTGTCGTATCTTACCCGTTACTGCGAAGACAAAGAGAGTAAAATGGTTGAGATACTCAGTAAAGTGGCAGGTACGGCAATCGTATATGTACGCTCACGCAAGCGCACAGTCGAGCTCGCCACAAAGCTGTCTACCGTGGGAATTACTGCCGAAGCCTATCATGCCGGACTGAGTCCCGAAATCAAGAGTGAGCGTCAGAACCGCTGGAAATCGGGTGAAACAAGAGTCGTGGTAGCCACTAATGCCTTCGGAATGGGAATTGACAAACCCGACGTACGCATAGTGATACACTATGACCTTCCTCCATCGCTTGAAGAATACTATCAGGAAGCCGGACGTGCCGGACGCGACGGCCTGGAAGCACTTGCCGTCATGCTCATCGCGCCCTCTGACAAAGGAGTCCTTACACGTCGGCTTTCAATGGCATTCCCGCCACGCGACTTTATCAAAAGCATATACACCAAATTGTGCGTTTTCCTAAATATCGGAATTGAGGAAGGGTTCAGCACACTCAAAGAGTTCAATCTTCGGCTATTCTGCGAACGTTACAAACTCAATCCTTCGATGGCCGAATCCGCTATCTCGATTCTCAGCCGCTCCGGTTACTTCGATTACATAGAAGACTATAATTCACGCTCAAGAGTAATGATTGTAGTTGATAAAGAAGAGTTGTACTCTCTTCGTGTCAGCCAACGCGCCGATAACGTTCTCAACACGATTCTGCGCAGCTATACGGGACTGTTTGCCGACTATGAATACATATCGGAAAGTGTCATCGCCTCCCGCTCGGCTCTTTCCGAAACGGAAGTCTATGACGCACTTCTTGAACTTGCCCGCGCACACGCGATACACTATGTACCCCGTACAAGCAATCCGATGATACTCTTCACGCGCTCCCGGGTCGATGAACGACATGTACAGATTCCTTTGGCCGTCTATGAGCACAGGCGTGACAATCTCAGGACCCGCATCGAAGCTATGAGGCGATTCGCCTTCGAGACAACTGGTTGCCGTGTCAACATTCTGCTTAAATATTTTGGCGAAGAACCGAGCGCGCCCTGTGGCAAGTGCGACTACTGCCGAACCCAACGGAACCGTCATAAAAAACCTGACGCAACTTTACCATCCGCTATCGATACCGTACGCCTCATACTCGGATTTGAATCGCCTATAACGATCGATCGGCTGATATCATCCTCACGCCTCAAGCCCGATGACATCATTGATGCCGTAAGAGATCTCGCCGACAAGGGCGAATTATCCATAAACGACGGTACTATAACACGAATTTAACACTTCACGCATGATTTTTTAACTGAAAGTCCGCATCCATAGCGGGCTTTCACTTGTTATATATATGAATTTCAACGATAAGGAATGAATACTATGAAACACACACTTATATTTAAACAGCTATTTACTTACAACTCATAATCTTTATTTAATCAACATCCCTCGTCCTTACTGTCAGGTAGTGATACTAGGCTTTAAGGCTCTCATAAATAAATAGTTGAAACGTCGCCGGAGTCGAGAAATCATTCTCTCGGCTCCGGTATTTTTCAACCTATTAGACCGAACCTTAACGGGTTACATCAGTAACAAATTATAAAATCTTGTCAAATTTGAGCCTTAACTATTGTCCAAAATATTGTCAAAAAACGCGCTTTTCACACTATTTATTTCCGATTTATTGTCCAAAAATTAAACACCACGCCCTCGATGTCATCAGAGAGTAACGCTTCAATGTTTCGCCCCATATAGTAGGCATATGATTTGTCTGATTCAGGGCATACGTCAAAGAGCGTAATACATTCGTGGCCGTAGGGTGTAAGCTTGGCCTTGATAGCTTCGGCCTGGCTCTTCGCCTCATGGAGCGGTCGGTGACTGATTGGAATTGAAATGTAGAGTTTCATATATATTTTCTCTTTCTTACATTAATATATTGAATTTTTTATGAATAAGTAGTATATTTGCGTCATGGAATGATGGTCGCATATGGTAGCGAGGCGATTGATTTCAACCGCATATAGAAGGTTCGAGTCCTTTCCTTTCCGTGTAATAGGAGTCTTTTGACTCCTATTTTATTTTTTTGAATTGTGGTTGTTTCATGTGATGAGACTCTACTATACCTATTGATTTTAATTTATTATAGGTCTTTTTACCTTTCTTAAAATTGGGTTGAATAATAGCCTTTATAACCTTGTCACCTGTATATTTCCCAGTAAATACAAATACTAAATTCCTTTGATTCTTATCTATATAGATATTCTTAGGGTTGTTGACTATATTTTTTATCATTGCATATCTATTTCTGAGAAGTACAGCATTTTTAGCTTGTTTAGGATGACTGACGTATTTCATAACAACATCATCAGTCAATACTACATCGGAACTATGTAAGCTTATCCTCATATTTTGCAACTCTCGACACGCTACTTCGTTAAGATTTCCTATTTTTAATTCCCTCCCACGGCTATAGCCATCCGATAATACTGTGTCAGCAAATTCCTGAATCGTCAATGCGCCGACTTTATTTGATATTTTGGGTACAGATTTTGCGCCATTGACACCTCTCATTCCTCCAACACTCTTTCTGTCACTCATAACAGCCCCTCCTCTCTCTTGGCTATCATGAATTGTTCGGAGTAGATGAGGCCGTGTTTGGCGCAGAACTCCTTTGCCCCCTTACCACCGCCATAAACAAGCATATTCGGAGCATCACAGCCTGATACACGGCGTGCAATTTCAAGATCTCTGCCTAATCCTGATATATTATCAGCATAGCCGCGTGTGGCAAAGGCATTATATCCGTCAGGAACTCCCAATAAATTGAGTTCTCGATATTTTTCTGATACTTTTAAGTCAACCCATACACGTATGCCATACTCCTGAAGCCAACGGGCAATCCATCGCTTTTTATACAGCAGCTGGAGTCCGTAGGCGACAGGCATATTCAAATGGAGCGTAAAATTGGGCTCCACTACTTCCCGGCATCCACAACACAGAAGTTTCTCAGGATGGAGCCATATGTTGTTAAACCGATAATCATCTACATAGAAATGATATGTGGCTATATTGCCTTTACGGCGGGAGTTGGCACCCCAGGGGGCAAACGGCAATAACAGGCCACTCGAGGGCTGGCGGTCAAGCCGTAGAGTCGGTATTTCATACTCGTTGTCGCTTGGGAACAAACGGTCTTCAGGAGTGATGATGTCATTAAATGCCATGATGTGTGAGATGATAGATAATGACTGCAAAAGTATTATCAATTATTCCTCATTCGCCAAAATCATGAAATTCCTGAAATCATCACTTCACATCATTAAGACAATAACAATTTATTTTTAAGAACATTACAAACAAATTATATCCGTTTTTATTCAAAAACGAAATTTAAATCAGAATGGAGTCGTACCTGTATTAAGAGCCGGACAGCTTCCGCAACTGCCCGGCTCATCGTGGAACTTGAATCCGTTTATCTGTATCATACCGCCGTCTGTTTAGGTGATATTTCCATTATCGCCTGGCATAGAGCCGGACACCACGCCTTCGGAATACAGGTATGTACCGAATTACCTATAAACTTCTTCTGCTCGGCCTGACTGCCTATCAGAACGTAATTGTCGGGGAAGCCCTGAATTCGTTTCAACTCTACGACTTTGAGCATACGCATATAGATGTCGGCTATACAATACAGTGCCATAAACTCCTTTATCTTGACTGTCATGGGAGAATCTGTCTTATATATCTCTATTCCTATGCCACCGCCCTCTATACATACAAGGTAGGGAGGGCGTTTGTCCATTCTGGCGATGAGTGTGAAACATGGCTCGTCAATGGATCGTCCGGAACTGAAGAACTGCGGATTCATCAGATAGAACTGATGCCGGTCGGCGGTGATTACCCTGCATGGATCATCCAAGCTGCTGCCGACATTATTGTAGTTGGTATCCATCAGCCAGGGCCGGGCAGTTATAAGGCAATGCTTGGGATTCGCCGTGACACATCCTGCCGGATCGTCCAATGATGTAGCACTGCCATTCCCATATCTCATGTCTATAAACTGAGGATGTATCAGAGCAAACTTATCTTTTGGAAGTCAATGAGCAATCATGGTCTTCCGGCCTTGCGTTGTGTATGTGCATCACTTTTTGAAATAGTTACCCCTTATAATAAGGTCGGAAATGTCAAATGCCTCAAACATATCGTCAGTCACCTCCCCATGCGGAATACCATGACCATCTATAGCCGAATTGTTTCCCATAGAATTAAGCATATCAGGAGCCAACCCTCGGTAACCATCCAGCGGCAGACGATCCATTATGCGAAGTATAGTAGGATATATGTTGACCTGACCTACAGCACCGGGAATGGCATAGGATACACCGGTATTGAATGCGCCGAAGAAAGCCGGCTCAAATTCGCCATTGCTTGTAGCCGACTGAGAGTGATCCGACGTCACTACGATGACCGTATCGTCATACCATCCACGCGCCTTCATGACATTAACAAACAAACCTAACTGCTCATCGAAATAATGGCATACTGTAAAATATTTACGCAAATCTGCCGGTAACTCTGACCATACCGGAATCTCGGAGGCGGCATCCTCTTCAAACGGAACGTGCATACTTGCTGTCATCATCGTGAGAAGATACCTCTGAGTAGTGTCAGCCTCGATCAGCTTAATGCCCTTATGGAACATAGCGCCATCCGCACCGAGCATTTCATCTGCATCCGGAAAATCATTTTTGGTATAAACATCGTAGCCATAGTGTTTATGCGTCCGACCTTCGCGCCATACATGTCCTCCCGACGCGAATACGGCGTAATTCCGGTAGCCGGGGAAGTAATCCGGTAATGCCGGAAATTCATTTTTATCGCCTACAAGAATACTTGCCGACCCTTTCCTGAGCGGTAACAGTCCCGTCTGTATCATCAGCTGACCATCGCTCGACACACCGTCGCGTATCTGAGAAACAACGTCCGCTGAATAGATCGCACCGTTCTCAGCAATCATACGGTCAAGATTCGGAGTGACAGCAACACCGTTGACATTTCGCCCGATTACAGTTCCATTGAGCGATTCCACTACGATTATTACAAGATTCTTGTCTTTGTTTTGCTCAAACACGCTGTCGACACACAACGGTCTGCGACGTATAAATTCATCGATACGGCTAACTTCCGCATAACTAAGTGTCTTTTCAAATTTCAACCAGTAACGGAAGTTCTTAATACTATGGATAGTATAAAGTACGGGACCGCGCTTCATCTTATGTACCTCCTTACTCAGACCCGACGCACGTGAATCGACATTGGCATATTCCCGATTTATGATTGTATCGGATGCCGAACTGTCGTAGAATCGCCCGACGAGGAATACAACAACGGCTAATCCGACCGCCAATACCCTGAATTTACAGTTATACCGGACATTAACCGGACGGAAAACGAAGTAACTTACCGTAGCGATAAACGGAAAGAGCAGATATATGTAATCACCGGGTTGCCAAAGCATATTGACACTGTCAGTCAGCTCTTCATTGAGATTACCGACCATCGAGACCGAAATAGGCGAAAGCACATCGCTCCAGAATCTGAAATACCAGATATTGGATAATAGCAGGAATGCGAAAAGCCACAGACATATCAGCGGCAACAGCCGCAGTTTACGTCCGAAAAACCAATACGGGAGCATGATGATCATCATATCTCCCAGCGTATGAATCAGATCACCTGACCATGAAGCAGTCTGGATTCCGATCTCTCTTACAAAAATTATCCACAGAATCGAGTAACACGCCAGCAGAGTCAGATAGAAATAAAATGTACCGTTGAAATACGGCCGCATCCTATCTATCATCCTATCGGCTTTTATACGCATATCTATTACAATAATTTAACTCGATTTCACGGCAAAGGTAGCTAAAAAAAATAAATATTCATTACCTTTGTAGAATATATTTTTAAGATGGATTTCAAACTTAAAGCACCATATAAACCCACTGGCGATCAGCCTGCTGCGATTGATGCCCTGGCACGTGGAGTCGAGGACGGAGTCCCTGCGCAGACACTGCTGGGCGTCACCGGCTCAGGCAAGACTTTTACAATGGCAAATGTCATTCAGAAAGTCAACCGCCCCACCCTCATCCTCAGCCACAACAAGACTCTTGCCGCTCAGCTCTACAGCGAATTCAAGCAATTCTTCCCGGAAAACTCGGTCCAGTATTTCGTATCATATTACGACTACTACCAGCCCGAAGCCTATATACCGTCTGTCGATAAATATATCGAAAAAGATCTGATGATCAATGACGAGATCGACCGTCTGCGTCTGTCAGCCACCCAGGCTCTGCTCTCAGGCCGGCGCGATGTCATTGTGGTCAGCTCGGTCTCTTGCCTTTACGGCATCGGCAATCCCGATGACTTCCACACCAATGTCATCGATGTGGCACCCGGTATAAAAATCACGCGCAACAATCTGCTGCGCAAGCTCTCTGGCGCGATGTACGCACGCAATGAAATTGATCCGGCCCGAGGCACATTCCGCGTCAAGGGTGATACCGTTGACATTCGCCTGGCCTATGAGGATCTTATCGTACGCGTCACATTCTGGGGTGACGAGATTGAATCGGTAGCTACAATTGATCCGCTGACCGAAGTGACTGTGCCGCAGACCGCTTTCAAAATCTACCCGGCCAATATTTTTGTCACTTCTCCGCAGCGTATGGGATCCGCTCTATCGCAGATTCAGCTTGATCTGGGCGAGCAGGTCGACTTCTTCAACCGCGAGGCGCGCGAACTTGAGGCGAAGCGCCTGTATGAGCGTGTCACCTACGATGTAGAGATGATGCGCGAAGTCGGCCACTGTCCCGGCATCGAAAACTACAGCCGTTACTTCGACGGCCGCGAGCCGGGTATGCGCCCTTTCTGTCTGCTCGACTATTTTCCGAGCGACTACCTGACCATAATCGACGAAAGCCATGTGACCGTACCTCAGATACGGGCAATGTACGGAGGTGACGTAGCGCGCAAGATGAATCTGGTGGAATACGGATTCCGCCTGCCCGCCGCCCTTGACAACCGTCCTCTCAAATTCGAGGAGTTCGAAGGCCTGTCACACCAGACCATGTATGTCAGCGCCACCCCTGCCGATTATGAATTACAACAGAGCGAAGGAGTTGTCGTCGAGCAGCTTATACGTCCCACCGGCCTCCTTGACCCTGAAATTGAAGTGCGTCCGTCGCTCAATCAGGTTGACGACCTGCTTGAAGAAATCAGCATACGCCGCGAACGCGATGAACGCGTCCTTGTCACGACATTGACCAAACGAATGGCCGAAGAGCTCAATGAATATCTGACACGCATGGATGTCAAGACCGCCTATATCCACAGCGATGTCGACACTCTCGACCGCATCCGCATCCTTGACGATCTGCGTGCCGGCACTTATGATGTTCTTATCGGGGTCAATCTGCTCCGCGAGGGACTCGATCTCCCGGAGGTCTCGTTGGTAGCCATACTCGATGCTGACAAGGAAGGCTTCCTTCGCTCGCATCGCTCATTGACCCAGACTGTAGGACGTGCAGCCCGCAATCTCAACGGAAAGGTTATCATGTATGCCGACAAAGTGACCGACAGTATGCGCCAGACTATTGACGAAACCGAGCGCCGACGCGGAATCCAGATGGCCTACAACGAGGCTCACGGAATCACTCCTCAGGCTATCATCAAGGCCCGCAACAAGATTGTCGGACTGGATGCACCGGAAGGTACAGACTCGCGGGAGACCCGCTTGCCACGCAACAGAAAGGCATCGCCATCGATACCATACAGTCAGGAATACAATCCCACATCGGTCAACCTCGCCGCCGATCCGGTCATACCCTATATGTCCCGTCAGGAACTCGAACGCAATATCACCCATATGCGCAGCGATATGGTGAAGGCGGCCAAAAATATGGAATTCATGGAAGCTGCACGCCTGCGCGACGAGATACTGAAAGCTGAACAATACCTAAAGGATAAATTCGATGCAAAAGCAGCAGACTGACATATCCGGCCGCTCTGCTTTCGACACGCGCCGCTGGCTGCCTACATCTGTCAAAGAGATGGAAGCACTTGGATGGGACTATGTCGACATCATACTCTTCACGGGCGACGCCTATGTCGATCACCCCTCATTTGGAGCAGCGGTTCTTGGCCGCGTTCTTCAGGCTCACGGCTACCGGGTAGCGATTGTTCCGCAGCCCAACTGGCGGGACGACCTGCGCGACTTCCGCAAGATGGGGCGTCCGCGACTCTTTTTCGGAGTATCGGCAGGTGCGATGGATTCTATGGTCAATCACTACACGGCCGCCCGGCGACGCAGAAGCGACGACGCATACACTCCTGACGGCCGGCACGGGATGCGCCCTGATTATCCTACGATAGTCTATAGCCGGATTCTGAAGGAGCTGTACCCCGATGTCCCTGTCATAGCGGGCGGTATCGAGGCCTCAATGAGGCGCTTAAGCCACTACGACTATTGGGAAGACCGCCTGCGCCCGTCGCTGCTTGTCGACTCACCCGCCGACCTCATAATATATGGTATGGGCGAAAAGCCGATTGTTGAAATAGCGCGACGCCTGGCTGACGGAGCCTCGGTCAACGATTTATGCGACATACCGCAGATTGTATCGCGACAGCCGCTGAGCGCCCAGCCGAAAGAATCCTCAGATACAGATATTATCCTGTCATCTTATGATGCATGCCGTCGCGACAAGGCTCTTCAGTCAGCCAACTTCAGACATATAGAGCAGCAGAGCAACCGCATCGAGGGAGCTACGATATGGCAACCTCACGGAACTGACCTGACCATCCGTGTCAATCCGATGTATCCGCCGATGACTACAGAAGAAATCGACGCTTCATTTGACCTTCCGTACACGCGTATGCCACACCCGCGCTACCGCGGAAAACGTATTCCGGCATTTGACATGATAAAATTTTCGGTCAATATGCACCGCGGATGCTTCGGCGGATGCGCATTCTGCACCATTTCGGCACATCAGGGCAAATTCATTGCCTCGCGGTCTGAAGAATCAATCCTCAACGAAGTCAAAGCTATTACCCGGATGCCGGATTTCAAAGGCTACATCAGCGACCTCGGAGGGCCGTCAGCCAATATGTACAGAATGCATGGCTGCGACCTCGACAAGTGCCGCAAATGCCTCCGCCCGTCGTGCCTGCATCCTGCTGTCTGTCCCAACCTCAACACTGATCATACACCCCTCCTCGACATATATCACAAAGTCGACGCACTGCCTGAAATAAAGAAGTCCTTCATCGGAAGCGGTGTGCGTTATGACCTGTCTATGCATCCCACCGGGAACGGCAAAATTGATGCGGCGAACCTCCGGTATAACCGCGAACTGATAGCCCGTCACGTATCCGGCCGACTCAAAGTCGCGCCCGAACACACTGAGGATCATGTGCTCCAGATCATGCGCAAACCCTCGTTTGACCTTTACTATCAGTTCAAGGATATCTTTGACGATGTCAACCGACATGAAGGCCTCAATCAGCAGCTTATCCCCTACTTCATTTCCTCACATCCCGGTTGCGGGGAAACAGATATGGCAGAACTTGCCGTCAAGACCAAAGACCTCAATCTACATCTGGAGCAGGTACAGGATTTTACACCGACACCGATGACCCTTGCAACAGAAATCTACTACACGGGGATACATCCATATACCGGCAAACGAATATTCACAGCCACCACTCCCGCTGAGAAACTTGCCCAACGTCAATACTTCTTCTGGTATGACCGTACATACCGTTCGGGAATAATCAAGTCGCTCAACCGGCTGCATCGGCCTGACCTTATCAAACGACTATTCCCCGGAGGCTCATATTCTCCTGATCACACGAACAAATATCACAAAACAAAAAAATAATGAACCATTCAACATCTATTATCGCATCAATGTCGGCAGCCATTATCGCCCTATCTTCATGCGGCAACTCTTCGAGCGGTGCTGATGAGAACATCATCGACCGTCCGGATGTGAAAATCGAGAACCGCACATTCTCAATCGAGGCACTCGAAGCCCTCGGCAGAGTGAGCAATCCTGTAGTCTCGCCTGACGGTAAACACATCCTGTACTCCGTCTCATACGAGAGTGTGGAGCAAAACAAGAGCAATGCCGATCTGTATGTTATGGATTCGGACGGATCCAATTCAAAGCGACTGACACGCACTGCCCGCTCCGAGAGCTCGGCGACATGGATTGACGGCGGCAACCGCATAGCTTTCATCGCCGCCTCCGGAGAACAGCCGCAACTCTGGGTAATGAAAGCCGACGGGTCAGACGCACATGTGGTGACTGATCTTGAAAAAGGGGTTCAGGGATTTCTCTTCTCCCCCGACGAGAAACATATCGTAATGATATCCACAGTCAAATACAGCCGCAATGCGCAGGATATATACCCCGATCTGCCCAAAGCGACAGGACGCGTCATTGACGACCTGATGTATAAACACTGGGACGAGTGGGTGACTGAGATTCCCCACCCGTTCATAGCCGAATGGAACGGCTCTGAAGTATCCGACATCAAGGACATAATGGCCGACGAGCCGTTTGAAGCTCCCATGAAGCCGTTCGGTGGTATCGAGTCATTTGCATTCTCTCCCGACAGCAAAAATCTCGTCTACGTATCACGCAAAAAGACCGGACTCGACTATGCGATCTCGACAAATTCGAATCTCTATCTTTATAATCTTGAGGATGCTACTACCGAATGTCTTACCGAAGGCATGAACGGCTATGACACTGCTCCCGCATTCTCTCCGGACGGATCATGCCTCGCATGGCTTTCGATGGAACATGACGGCTATGAGAGCGATAAGAACCGCATCTTTGTCATGGATATGACTTCGCGTGAGAAAAAAGACCTCACCGCCGATTGGGACTATACCGCCGACGCAATCGCATGGCGACCGGACGGTAAGAGCATATATTTTATCGCTGCCAAAGACGGCGTGACACCTATTTTCGCCATTGACACCGCAACCTGCGAAGTTTCCACTGTAGCCGAGGGCCAGTACGACTATGCAGCCCTCGCTCCCGCCGGCAATGACTGCCTGATCACTCTCCGCCACTCGATGATTGAGCCCAATGAAGTATATGCAGTGGACCTGACTACTTCTGAAGTAAACCGTCTGACAAATGTCAACACCGAGCTGCTTGCATCGGTCGATATGCCTACAGTAGAAAAACGTCTTGTCCCGACTACCGACGGCAAGCTCATGACAACGTGGGTAATTCTACCTCCAAACTTCGACCCCGAGAAGAAGTATCCCGCAATACTCTACTGTCAGGGCGGCCCCCAGCAGGCTGTAAGCCAGTTCTGGAGCTACCGCTGGAATTTCGCGCTGATGGCCTCCAACGGCTATATCATCATAGCTCCCAACCGCCGCGGACTACCCGGCTTCGGCACAGAGTGGAACGCACAGATATCCAAAGATTATCCCGGACAGAACATGCGCGACTACCTGTCGGCGGTTGACTACATGAAAGCCGAGCCTTATGTCGATGGCGAACATATAGGTGCCGTAGGCGCAAGCTACGGAGGTTTCTCCGTATATTGGCTCGCAGGCAATCACGACGGACGCTTCGCCGCCCTGATAGCCCACGCAGGAATCTTCAACATGGAAGCTCAATATCTTGAAACAGAGGAAATGTGGTTTGCCAACTGGGATATGGGTGGAGCTCCCTGGGACAAAGACAATGCCGCTGCGCAGCGCACATTCGCCATGTCGCCCCATAAATTCGTAGACAAATGGGATACCCCCATTCTGATCACTCACGGCGAATATGACTACCGCATCCTCTCGTCACAGGGCGAGATGGCCTTCAATGCCGCACGTCTGCGCGGCGTACCTGCCGAAATGGTGATATTCCCGGACGAAAACCACTGGATTCTGAAGCCGCAGAACGCTGTTTTGTGGCAGCGGATCTTCTTCCGTTGGCTTGACAAATGGCTCAAACCTGACCAGTCCAACAATTAAACGACTCCGCAAGTGTCAAAAAACGATCTCCGACGCGAGCTGCTCCCGCTCTCACGGGAGCAGCTCATCGACATAATAATAGACGCATATTCCGCACGCAAGGAAATCAAAGCATACTTTGACTTCTTTGTAGATCCTGATGTCGACAAACTGTCAGAGAAATATCAGAAAGATATAGCCAAGGAGCTATCCCGCTCAAAGTGGGGACGCTCCAAGGCTCGTATCTCTGTTATCAACAAGCTGCTCAAAGACTTTCAAGGCTATAATCCCGGCGAGGAACATGTCCTTTCACTGTATTTCTACGCGATTCAGTTCCTGCTCCTGACCGAGTATCAGCTCACATTTACCGATACTCTTTACAAAGGAATCGCCAAACTGGTATTAAAAGCACTGGAGATGGCCGACCAACAAGGCGAAAGTTCAAAAGCGATCGAAATATTTTCGCGCATAATCGACCCGGAAACAGTCGGTTATACACGAATCGGCAAGCGTCTCATCCGTGAGACTATCGAGAGCTATCGCTCAGATCACCCGCTAAAACCATAATCAAACCGACTTTAAGCAAAATTTAATCGAAAAAACAAGCGGAAGTTAGTATCTTTGCCGGAAGAAATGAAACACCTACTACTGACAGTCCTTACCATAATAGCATCGGTTGCCGCCTCGGCAAAAGGTCCCGTCATTGCGCCGTCACGCGCATGGAAGGTCGTGCCACCTTTAGGCGAACGGGAACCGGCAACCATCGATACCCTGCATACCAATTACGCCCAGGAAACGGTACCTTCCGAAGTCTCCGACGCATATGCCACCACAGGCAATTTCGGAACTGAAGGCTATAACCTCATATATTTCGACCGCAAACCTCTTTCCGACTTCTTTTTCCGCGACGCAATTGACGCATGGATCCCATCGGAACGCAAAATGTGTTTCTACAATACCCGCATCCCAATGACACTCCTGTCATACAATACGGGCGGTGGCCGCGAAACCACACAGGACCGTCTTAAAGGCACATTCTCAGGCAATGTCAACCCCAAAGCCCAGATAGGCGCACTCATCGACTACATTTACTCGAAAGGAAGCTACGACTATCAGGCTGCCAAAAACCTGGTGTGGGGCTTCTCGGGATCATACATCGGCGACCATTTCGAATTTCAGGGTTACTACAATCACTATAACAGCGTCAATAAAGAGAATGGCGGCATTACCGACGAACGCTATATAACCGATCCGGCCGCCGTGCAGGGAGGCGACAACTCTATCGACACGAAAGCCATACCTACCAACCTTACCGCAGCCCATTCACGTGTCAAAGGCGGAGAACTGTGGCTCAACTCACGCTACAAACTCGGATTCTGGCGCGAGCGCTATGACGAAGAGACCGACACTCTGACAGGAGAGGATTTCATACCGGTCACAGCCATTATCTGGACACTCAAATATAATAATAACAGTCACGAATTTATAAACACTTCCTCAGCCAACGACCGCGACTTCTGGACAAACACCTATCTGTCGACCGACGGAACTCACGATCTCACCCGCTACTGGGGTCTGCGCAATACAGTCGGTATTTCGCTAATGGAAGGATTCAACAAATATGCGAAAGCCGGACTGACGGCATTTGTCACACACGAAATACGCAAATACACGCAGATGACCGATACCATTCCGCTGGGTTATGAACCCGCCGGAATGACTCCATATCCGTATGATCAAAAGATTGCTCCGAAAGCATCTGAAAACTATCTGTGGGTGGGAGCTCAGCTTGCCCGACGACAAGGCTTCACGCTCAATTATAGCGCGACGGCCGAACTTGGAGTCGTAGGGCGCGCGGCCGGCGAAGTAAAGGTCGACGGAACTGTCGACAGTCGATTCCGCCTGCTGGGCGATACAGTGACTGTGGCCGGTTACTTCAATTTCTCCAACACTACGCCCCGCTACATGCTGAATAATTATGTATCAAATCATTTTATCTGGCACAACGACTTTTCAAAAACCCGGCGACTGAGAGCCGGAGGCTCTATATCCCTACCCCATACCCATACATATCTTACGGCAGGAGTTGAAAATGTGCAGAATCTCATTTACTTCAACAGCGAAGCCCTACCGACTCAGTATGGAGGAAACATTCAGGTATTCAGCGCCAGGTTGCATCAGGATTTTCACTTCCGCGCCCTACATTGGGAAAACCGTATAACCTATCAGACGACATCCAACGAGACTGCCCTTCCACTCCCCAATCTCGCTGTCTACTCCAATCTGTATGTCACGTTCAAAGTCGCCACGCTGCACGTACAGCTTGGCATCGACTGCGATTATTACACAAAATACAAGAGTGTGGCCTATCAGCCTGCTACAATGACATTCTACAATCAGCGAGAATACGAATGTGGCAACTATCCTTTCATGAATGCCTATATCAACATGAAACTCAGCAAGACCCGCTTCTACGTGATGATGTCGCACGTCAATCAGGGACTTACCGGCAGCAATTATTTCTCTATGCCCGGCTATCCGCTCAATCCGCGCAGATTTCAGATGGGACTGTCGGTCGATTTCGCCAACTGATTCACTCTCATTAGCTCTCCTCCCGCGCCATGCAACACCTTAAACCTATCAAAGGCCGTCTGTTCTACTACACCATTCTTCTCGGAGCAGCAGTCCTGCTGATGTTCTTTGTCAGATGGTGTTCACAGCCGGGCAGTGACCCGTATCCTCGCTCCTACGAACGACCCGGCGGCGACACACTCAATATCGCCATTGAATTTTCTCCGATGGGCGTCTACGCCTCAGGCGACTCCTTGTCCGGATTTTACTATGATCTCCTTCAGGAACTCTCTGTAAACCATAACCGTCCTATCCACATCACCGGGTTCAGCCGTGCCGATGATATGCTCAAGCTTCTGTCGGACGGTACGCTTGATATAGTGATTGCCGACATACCCCTTACGTCGGATATGAAGGCCAGTTACGGATATTCCCACCCGCTGCTGATCAATCGTCAGGTACTCGTACAGCTTCGTGACACAGTTTCAAATACGATTCCATATCCCTCACAGCTTAGCCTGATAGGCAACACGGTATATCTGCCGGTCAACTCCCCATTCAAAAACCGTCTTCAGAATCTTGCTAAAGAGATCGGCGGAGACATAAGGATTATAGAACATCCGGAATATGGCGCCGAACAGCTTATCATCAGCGTTGCGTTGGGCGAAACGCCCAATGCTGTTGTCAACAGTCGCCTTGCCCGCATTCTGCAACGCGATTATCCGCTGCTGGACGTGTCGCTGGAACTATCGCTCAATCAATTTCAGTCATGGCTGTTCAATCCTGCCGATTCCCTGCTGCGTGACAGTATAGACTCATGGCTCGACAGTTATAAAGCTACTCCGGCCTATCAGAAGCTAACGGAAAAGTATTTTTGAACGATGGCTTTGCACTGATTCAGGGCTAAACCGTATTACAGTGTGCAATAGCGGGAAATGAAGACTGAGCAATCCGTCTTCAAGTGAAGCATGACACTCCTCATCGACCTTATTCATTTCGCTATCCCACCATTCGAGCCTGTATCTGCCGGTAAGAGGAAGGGGTGACAGACGTCCTTTCAGCATTCCGGACTTCCATCGGGAGCTGTTTACATCCGCACCGGAAACATAGTATATATTATATATGCCATCACTTTCAGCAGGCTCTATGGCAATCGTATACTTTCCGCCGATACGGGCGAAATCGGGATCATTATCGCGGTCAAGATATGTCCATGTTCCGGTCAGTGTTTTGCCTCTTTCATTTGATATTGCCGCGAGCATTTGCTTGGAAAGGCGCTCTGAAAGCGGTACGGGAACATACATTTCCAATACTCCCGATACCAACTCGACATCTTTCGTTCCCCGGACAATGAACCTGCTTATACCCGTGACATCGATCGTAGTGCAATAATTCAGTCGATCGCACCCTATATATAAAGCGGCCTTTCCGGATTCGACAGATAGCAACATATAGTTATCACCACCATACAAATTGACGGCGCCAGATAGCTTGTGGTCATATCTCGCAACGAGTTTATCGTCTACACAGACATCCAGCACACGTTTCTCATATATGTCGGAATAGTCATGCACATATAGAGCAGCCGAGACATTGATTGTATCACTCTCATGACCAATTATCAGCAGTTCGATGGATGACACCGACATTGCCCCCGAATTGTGCTTTTCAGGCATTGTAAAGCACAATTCAAGCTGCGCCCGGGTGAAATCGCTTTCGACATCAAAAATCGCAGGAGTAATATCTACGCTCTGATATCTCACTTCCGAACGCAGTTTCTCCGCCGGCTTTGCAGACAACATAGAGGCAATGACAAGCAATGAAGAAAGTATATATCTGATCATAATCCCGTAATTTTTCTGACAGCATCGACAAATTCATCCCCGGGCATATCCCATGGCAACCACTCGATATGCAGCCCCCTGCGCTCCATACCCCGGAACCACGTCATCTGGCGCTTTGCAAACTGATGAATCGCAGTCTCGAGCTGAGAAAACATTTCCTCATAAGTCAGTTGCCCAATAGCATAAAGAGTCAGATATTTATATTCAAGTCCATAGTAAATCAGGTCATCAGCCGACACACCGCTCGCGAGCAGCGATTTTACCTCATCTACCATTCCGGATTCCATCCGGGAGCGAAGACGTCCGGAAATACGGTTACGACGGTTTTCCCGGTCAATATCCACCCCTATTATCACTGCATTCTGACGCGGATGCGGACTGCACTTTTCAGCCTCATCAGGATGCTCCTTATAGTAAGATGCTATTTCGATCGCACGAATAGCCCGCTTGGCTGTATCTACGTCTGTGACATTATGAAGGCGCTTCATGCCTGCCAGGATTTCAGTCAGATCATCAAGTGATTTGCCCGCCAGGGATTCACGTAGGGCCTTGTTTTCGGGAACTTCAGGAAGTGAAAGGCCGTTGACGACAGCCTCGACATACATACCGGTTCCTCCGCAGACTACCGGGATCCGGCCACGAAGTTCTATATCATCGATCGCCGCGTTTGCAAGCTTGAGATATGTATAGAGATTCAGCTTTTCCCCGGCCTCAGCTACGTCAATAAGATGATAAGGGACATCGCCGTACTCATCCAAATCCTTTCCCGTACCGAGATCCATCCCCCGATACAGTTGACGCGAATCCGCGCTGACTATCTCCCCTCCGAATGCCCTTGCGGCATCGACAGCCCTGCCGGTCTTACCCGAAGCGGTTGGACCGGTAATAACGATAAGTGGCCGCCGGCTGTCGCTCATATTGCAAGCGAGAATATGCGACTGAAAAACTTGCGGAGCCGGAATAACGGCTTGTCAGCATTGATCCGGGCGACGCGCAACCATATCGGGTCGTTGAAATCGACTGTCCAGTCCTTAATGTCGCTAAGACGTATCGACGGCCGATAGTTTTTTATGCTGTAGAGCCGGTTGCCGTTTGAATCATAACGTTTCCACGCATTGGCAACAGTGTAGATATGCACAAGCTCGGCCGATAGCTCGGCTGATAGAAGGTGCATACGGTTAAGCTCTCTGACCTCTTCGACGCTGAGCCACATACCCCCGTCTATCCGCGAATCGGTGACTTCATCTTTTGATGCCGGCACGCAGAGATAGTGCCGAATACTGTTGTCGTCGCTGAATCCGAGCCCGTCGAAGAGGAATTTAATCAGATATTGCCCGGTCATACCGCTGTTTTCAGCAAATATGCGTTTGGCCTCGCCGTCTGTGACCGTATTCATATACGGACGCACAGCCCTGACAGGGGTATCGAAATATATAGCTTCCCCTTGCTTGACCTTTATGACATTACGGGTCAGATAGACCTTGTCGGCATTGACCAGGAGATAGCGCAGGATTGTAGTGCGGCTGGTTCCGACCAGCTTTGCCACATCGTTCTGGTTGTAGAAGGCCCACAAAGACGCGCAGTGGATGCCGCAAAGCACTATGGAAATACCATACAGGGCAACCGGCAGCCACACGAAGAAGAACATATCCGGCCTGTTGAGATTGGCCGTAATAAAGTAGAAATAGCAATAACTCCACTCCGTGACCGTAAGCAAAAGCGACAGGAAAAACAGCAGTTTCACCTGATACCGGGCTTCCTGCCACACGATACGCTGCACATGACTGACATCACTACGACCGTTGTGAGAACGGAAGAACCTGTTTTTCCCGAGGCGACGGAGCAGAAACATACCGGACGCTACAGCCGCGACCGGAGCAAGTATAAGCTGAACTATAAAGGGAAGCTCATCATTGACCGGCTTGTTGGCAAATTCATATACATCAGTGATTTTCGCTGTCATGTTCATGCCGAAAAACAGCAGTGCGGAGATGCCGAGAGTCAGCATTGTTATGTAAGGAATCGCGAGACCCTGATTGACACGCCGGCGATGCTTATATACGAAAATAGCAAGAAAGCCGGCAGCAGCCGCTGCTATCAGAGGCATCAGCCGCCGCTCTATAACAGGCGACAGCAGGACTATGCCGAGCATCAGCCCGATACATACGAACCAGTTGCGCCAGGTACCGAGGATATAGTGAGAAAGTTCGTTATAATTACGCGTATTTGACGACATCACATATTGTTTTTAAAGTATTCTATCATTTTGGCATATACCAGCGAGCGCGTATTGCATCCATTGATAGAGTGATTCATATTCGGAAACAGAAGCATATCGCACAGCTTGCCCGCACTCTGCAGACGTGCGACATACTCCATCGTATTACTCATATGTACATTATCATCAGCCGTACCCGACATTAACAGAAGCCGCGTGTTCATATGGTTGACATGGCTGATAGGCGCGCCTTCGGCATACCCTTCGAAATTGGCCTGCGGAGTGTCCATATATCGCTCCGTATAGACTGTGTCATAATATCTCCAGGAAGTCACAGGAGCAATCGCGACGGCAGCCGCAAACGGATTACCGGAGGCCTGAGCGCACATCAGCGCCTCATATCCGCCATAGCTCCATCCGCATACACCGATCCTATCGGCATCTACATAGGGAAGCATCGCGACACTCTTGGCTACATTGACCTGATCGATAGTCTCATAGTATCCTAAATTCTTATAGACGACCGTCTGGAAAGCGTTGCCACGTCCGCCCGTACCGCGACCATCGGCACATACCACTATGAACCCCTGCTCGGCGGCAGCCTGCTCCCAGCCGATCGACCAGCGGTTGAGTACTTCCTGCGATCCCGGGCCATTATAGAGCCATACGATGACAGGATACTTTTTCGACGCACTGAAATTAGCGGGCTTGACCATATAGGCATTGAGTTTATAGCCGTCGCTTTCAAAAGTCATAAATTCGCGACGCGGTGTGCCTGCATATCGTCCGGCAATCCTTGAATTGTCTTCAAGAGTACGCAGACATTTCAGTTTACTGTTGTAGAGGGTATAAGTCGGAGGGGTGTCAACACTGCTGTATGCCATGGTAAAGAATGCCATTGAGGGAGCGAATGTCAGCGAAGTCGTTCCCGAAGCATCGCCGACTGTCGTTTCGACACCTTTCTTATCCTTACGGGTCACCACACGGTTTATCGCGCCCTGACGGGTAGACTGATAGTAGATATTACCCAGATTGTCGCGTCCGTAGTAGGCGGTGACATCAAAGTCGCCTGATGTCAGCTGACCCATAAGCTGTCCGGTCAGTGAGTAGCTGTACAGATGGTTGTAGCCGGAGCGCGCGGAGTTGAGCACTATACCTGTCGCATCGACACTCATCCCCTCATACGCTATCGGATCGATCCAGCTTTTTGACTCTTCTACAATCACGGATTTGACTACAGTAGAACGGGGATTTACAGAATATACTTCCATTCGGTTCTGCTGTCGGTTAAGAGTCGTCACAATAAGCTGGGTAGGAGTAGCATATGCAATACGCGGAATATATTCTACCGATGCATCCTTAAATTCTATCTGCTTCGTCTTGCGGGTATCGACCTCATAGCTGTGAAGCGACACCTTGGAATTACGCTGCCCCGCGACAGGATATTTATATGAATACATACCGGGATAAAGCTCATACTCGTCCATAGGATTACAACTACCCTGATAAAGCATGAAATTATACATCGGGACATCTGTCTCATTATATTTCAGGAAACAGAGAAAGTCATTCTCGGGAGACCATGCCATAGAGACCGTCGTGGAAAACTCCTCCTCATATGTCCAGTCGGGCACGCCGTTGATGATGCTGTTTTTCTCGCCATCTTCCGTCACACTGACCTCCGAATTGTAATCAAGTTTCTTTATATAGATATTGTTGTCGGCAACGAAAGCTACCATACGGCTGTCAGGCGAGACCACCGGTGACATCTGGCGCGGATGATCGGTCGACAGCGGGCGAAGGATATTGCGATAGATATTGTAAGTGTAATATTCCGCAGTCATAGAGCGGCGATATACCTTTTCAGCAAAACGCCACACAATTATTAGGGAACCATCGTCGCTGAGCGAGAATCCCTCGATACTCTGCAGCTTGGTTTCACGCGTGTTTGCCAGATCAAGGATAACACCTGTCTCGTTGCCGGTCGCAGTGTCATAGCTTTTGATTTGCTTGCCGTCAGGGGTCAGCATCAGGTAGGTCTGACCGTCAGGCATATAAGTCATCGTGCCCGGTGACGCGGGAGTATTGGCCGGATAGACAAATTCTGCCACAGCAGCTGGATCTACAGCCTGCGGGCGAGCCGCCCTTGCAGTCCCGGCGGCGACTGCGACAGACAGTGACGAAGTAAATAATATTTTGAAAAGCAGACGATTCATTATATGATTGATTATGATGTTCGGATATTTAAAAAAGCGACATTTGAGCGGAATTCTCAGGCGGATTCTTTCTCTGCGGCTCCTGATAGCCGAACTCAGCGTCGGACACACCCGAAGTCTTTGCCGATGTGCCTTCGGGCGGCGTGGCCACCAGCCAGTCTGTATTGTCGAGATCCTCATCAATCGCCGAAATTCGTGTCGACTGGCTGCGTCGCGACGGAGCCGATTCGTGCTCTGTCTCAGTTTTGCTTGAGAGACTGCTCTCAAGCTCGGCGATTCGCGCTGTAAGAGCCGCTTCCGACTCAGCCTGCACACGAATATTGTTCTCAATCGTATGACGCAGAGATTCCTCCTCATGCTCAAGAGCCATTATGCGGTCATCCTTGCGCTTAAGCTCGGTATTGAGATCAGAAATCTGTGCGTTCTTCTTTTCGATAATGCTCTGTATCTTTTCAATTTCGCCCTGAATGCGTGCAGCGATTTCCAGATTCGCACGGGCTTCGTCGAGGTCGCGGCTGAATATCTCCGCCTCGGCTCTGGCATCCTCAAGCTGCGTCTTAAGTACAGATTCAGCCTCCTGGGCGGATGTAAGCTGCTCACGTAGACCGGCGATCTCTGTCTCATAGTCCTTTACCTTTGACTGCGCCGCTGATGCACGGTCGTTGAGATCGGTAAACATCGTATCGCTCACGCTGTCCTTAATACGCAGTGCCGCCAGCTCCTCTTTTACCTCGGACAACTCGGATGTGAGTTTTTCTACTTCAGCGACACGTTCGGCCACTTGCTGCGACAGGACGTTTTTCTCATTTTCAAGTCCGGATATCTTGGCCGACAGAGACTCCATGTCTATATCGCCGGCGGATTCGCCCATGACATTCATGACGCGCATCTTATTGACAAGAGTACGGTTTTCAAGTTCAAACTGCTCGCGCTCAGCCTCAAGCTTAGCAATTTGTGACTCAAGGTCATGAACTCGCTCATTGATTGCCCGCTTCTGGCGTTCGGCACTAAGCAGTCGCCGTCCCTTCTCGGCTTCACCATCCTCGGTGTTGCGCATCTGCGTCTCAAGGCGCGATATCTCTTCCTGATACCCGCGCCGTTCGGCCTCAAAATGCTGATTACACGAATCCATCAGCGTCTTATGGACATCGAGGATATATTGCTTGACGTCAACGCTCAGAGAGTCAAAGATGCGCTTTTTCTGAGCTTCGGTGTCTACCGTATCCTGAAGGAATGACGGAAGGGTTTCATTAAAGATTGACACTACCGTATTGAAAATCGATTCCACAGGAACTGACTCATTGGCAATCTCAGTAGGACTTTTTTGCGGCTGAGCCGGGACTGCGTCCGCAGGCTCCTCGGCCTTCTGAGCCTCGTTCTCCCTGTGCTGCTGGCGCAGAGGGGTTACCGTTGCATCAATACCATAGTCGTCGGCACTGATCTCTTCATCATCATAATCAGAATTTCCGAAGCCGAAAGCCCGTTTTACTGCATTAAAGAATCCCATATTGCGATATTCATGATTTACATACGACGCCCACTCCCTTCCGGCCGTTGATGCCTATTGAAAGTGGTTCGTTAAATTTTACAATTCTCAAATATTCAGTCTCTTCCACCGCAGGCAGAGAGTTCAGATAGTCAATGTCATATATGCCGTCGTGCGAATACGGATTTATGGTGAAATATCCGACTCCGAACGACGTGAGGTTCTGGAAAAAGTGCGTACCCTGACTCGGCTCTATTCGATAGTTGCTCAGCGACGACTCCACTATAAGCCTTGCAGCCGAGATATCCGGCCATTTGACAGGAATGCCGAGAGCGGTATCGCTTGAGCCCCAGCGGCCGGGACCGATAAGAATATAAAATTCGTCAGCTGCCGCCATGCGCCGGTTGATATGCTCTATCTCGCGGGCAATGACTGAATTATTGGCAGAAGAAAAATGCTCGGGCTTGACATAGATTATAGTCCGGACTCCTTCGATATGGCCATGACCCAGAGCCGTATTGCTCTTTAATATAAGTTTTTCGTCAGGAATAGTCAGGATGGTATCGTCGACAAGATCCTTACGGTCGATTATCGGGCGTATCTGAAGCCAATAGATATGCCCCTTCATATTGTTCTGCTGCTCTATCACGCCGGCAAACTCGATTTCAACCGGACGCTGCATCTCGTTCTGACCGTTGACAAGCATGAAATCTATGGCTGAGGCAAGAGGGAAAACTCCGTGACTCAGCACATTGGCAAATGTCACGACTTTTCGGCCCCGGCCGCGGTCAGTATCGCGTATGACCTGATCGTTGACATCAAATGTCGACACCATATATTTCAGCGCGTCAGTGTCGGCAAAGTCCTGTACTCGTTTCTTTACAAGATTGAAGCTGTCGTCGACCTTGAAGTCGTCTTTGATATCGTGCATATCAAGCGCATAAAGACGCGTCTGTGTGTCGCGCAGCGCCAGGTCGATGGTCGAAGTCTGCAATACTTTCGACGGATGCCGCGGACTGAACCGCAGACTCAGACCTCCGTCGACAATATACTTGCCAAGCCCTATCGCGATCTCGGCCACTCCGTCTTCAGGCTTCTCCTCGCCCAGAGGATAGTAATTGAGCGAACGGCCTACTCCCGAAAATGACGGGAAGAAATAGCCGTCATATTCCTTTCCGACCACCTCCTGAAGGATGACTGCCATTTTTTCCTGATCAATGACATTGCTTGTGGCAGTCATATAGGCCTTGCTGTCAGCATAGAAAACGGAGGCATAAACGCCCTTGATAGCGTCTCCTACAAGAGTGAGCATCTTGTCTGGATCGCTGACCTTGGGTATCATATAGGTCGAATATATACCGGCGAAAGGCTGATAGTGTGAGTCTTCCAACAGGCTTGAGCTACGGACTGCCAGCGGGCGGTCCACCACGTCAAAGAGAGCCTTAAGATCCTCCTTGAGCCATTCGGGAAGACGCGCTCGAAGGAATGCTGCAAGGATCTCCTCGTCGCTCGCATCGCTCAGACCTATCGGATAGAGGTCGTTGGTAGCCATGAACTCGTCGAAGATATCCGTACACAGTACTACTGTGCGCGGTATCGAGATCGTGACATCCTCAAAATTGTCACATATCGGATTTTTCTTTATTATCGAATCGATGAACGCCAGGCCGCGCCCTTTGCCGCCGAGCGAGCCCTGTCCGATGCGGGCGAAGTTGGAATAATGGTCGAAACGATCCTTGCGGAATACAGCCACGACGCCCCTGTTCTTCATCTTGCGGTACTTGACGATCAGGTCGAATATAAGCTGCTTCGTGGCGGGCATCTCCTCCAGCGAGTATGACCGGTGCATCTTGATCAGCTCCGCTATCGGGAACATAGCCCTCGAGTAGAGCCAACGGGAGACATCGTTGCGCGAGGTATGATAGAAAAGCGTCTCGGCCGGAATGTCGAATATCGCCTTCTGCATATCCTTAAGAGAACTGAGACGGCCTATCTCCTCGCCTGTCGCCGGGTCGCGCATGACAAAGTCGCCGAAGCCGAAATTGTCCATAATCGCATCGCCGAGATCGACGGGCAGTTTCTTAGAGTTTTTATCAAGGAATATAGCTCCGAGCGATTTCGCCCGTTCCTCGTTGGCAGTCTCCGTAGACTCCACGATGATAGGCAGATACGGGTCACGGCTCCGCAGGTAGGCTGCCAGCTGAAGTCCGGCCTGACTGTCCTTGCGGCCATCGCGTTTGAAGGATACGTCAGTGATGACTCCGAGCATATTGTGACCGTATTTCTCATACAGGGCCACCGCCTCCTCATAGTCGCGGGCGAGGACTACCTTCGGACGTCCGCGCATTCGCAGCATCTTTTCATGCTCATTGAGAGCCTCGGTCGAGAAGACGAGCGACTGTTTGAGCAGAAACTTATACAAATGAGGCAGAATCGACGAATAGAATCTAACAGAGTCCTCCACGAGCATTATCATCTGGATTCCGACTTCAAGGACATCGTTGGCCGCGTTCATCTTATCTTCAAGCAGCTTGATGATGGCAAGCAACAGGTCGACATTGCCGAGCCAGCTGAATACATAGTCGATGCCCGAAAAATCCTCATGCGACAGACGCCGGGAGACCTCCTTGGAGAATGGTGTCAGAACTACGATAGGGATATCCGGGTAGCGCTCCTTGATAGCGCGTGCACCGGTGAATGTCTCCGATAGATCGCTGCCCGGCATCGCGATTATGAGATCAAAGTGCTTGTGATTAAGCTGTTCGAGAGCGTCCTTGATATGGGAAACACGTGTGACACGCGGAGGCGAGCTCAGATTGAGAGAGACATATTCAAAGTAGAGCTGCTCCTCGACGCGACCATCCTCTTCCATCATGAAAGCGTCGTAGGGCGAAGCTATGAGGAGCACATTGAAAATGCGCTTCTGCATTAAATTCTGGAACGCCGTATCCTTGAGATACAGCTGACTGATTGCCTCTTCGTTCATACTCAGCTGTTAGTCACAAATTACATATGAGCCGATTCCGAAAACGCCCCCATATGCCGGTTCGCAGGCAGCAGGCTGTTTTCAGTATCCGCTCTATTTGTATTGTGCCTCAAAGTTAAGAAATATACTTGAAAACTCGGCTTTATAATAGCTATTTTTATTCCTGACATACGAAATTATGCCATCAATCTATCTCGGAAGCGTCTTTCATCTCCTCATATTCCTCCCAATCCGGATCATTTTCCGCCGATATGCTCAGTGGCAGAAGATCGAACGGCGCAAGTGCCTCGTTGATCTTTTTCTGGAAAATATGCGTACTCAGAGTGTAGAAGACCCAGTTTCGCTCTCCATCGCCCGTATAGATTCCTGTAAGCACTGCTACCGGATCTTTGCGGAACGCCTCCTGAAGAGCGTCCTGAACCGCCTCCATCAGCTCGGATGTGGCTATATCCGGCATTCCGGAAGAGTCGCCCGCATACGGCCATGTGATCTCGACCCGGATATTAAACCTCGGATTCTTACGAAACGAATCCACATCTCGACGGCCGGTAACCATTATCAGGTTGCCGTCCGCACCTTCGGCGGGTGCTGTCCACCATTCTCCGTATTCTGCCATATTTCTTGATAGATTTACCCTCCAAAATTACAATTTTTCGTCCATAAAAAGGCGTGTGCCACCTGTTTTTTCGCCATTTTCCTGCAAATTGTTAAAAACATATGTCCGTAGCGCTGATTATTAAACCGAAATTTATTAACTTTGCACATTGATAATAGCGCCCGCGCTCGGGCGCATAACTTTGATCATAAAAACCAAACATTACCCGTCATGCAATTTACAGCCGGCCAGATAGCCTCATTAGTAGGAGGCACCGTCGAAGGCAATCAGGATGCTGCCGTCAGCACATTCGCTAAGATCGAAGAAGGACATCCCGGAGCCATCTCATTCCTGGCCAATCCAAAATACACCAACTACATCTACTCTACCGGCTCATCAATCGTCCTCGTCAGCAACGAATTTGTGGCCGAACAACCGGTCAAGGCCACACTCATCCGCGTAGCCGACCCCTATGCCACTGTAGCCATGTTGCTTGAGATGGTGCAGAAGATGACAGTCGCCATGCCTGAGGGCATTGAAGATCCGTCATTTGTAGCTCAGGGGGTGGAAATCCCCGAGGGAGCCTACATCGGAGCATTCGCCTACATAGGCCGCGGAGCAAAGCTCGGCAAGAATGTCAAGATATTCCCCCAGGCCTTCATAGGAGAAAACGTTACTGTCGGAGACGATACCATCATCTATCCCGGCGTAAAGATCTATCGCGGCTGTAAGATCGGCAGCAGATGTGTACTCCACGCAGGGTGTGTAATCGGTGCAGACGGATTCGGATTCGCACCGCGCCCCGACGGCCATTACGACAAAATACCGCAGATGGGCAATGTAGAACTTGCCGACGACGTGGAAATCGGCGCTAATACGACTGTTGACCGCGCGACAATGGGCAGCACCCGCATCGGCCGGGGCGTAAAACTCGACAATCTCATCCAGATCGCACACAATGTAGAGGTCGGGACCAATACCGTCATTGCATCCCAGACCGGCGTCGCAGGCTCAACCAAGATCGGCAGTCAGTGTATGATAGGCGGACAGGTCGGCTTTGCCGGACATATACATGTAGGCGACCGCGTGTCAATCGGTGCCCAGAGCGGCATTCCCAATGATGTCAAGTCCGACTCACGGCTGATGGGCTATCCAGCTATTGACGCCCGCGAATGGGCGCGTCAGGCTGTCTATATCAAAAACCTCGCCGCCCTCAACGACCGCGTGCGCACACTCGAAAAGAAACTCAAAGAAGCAAACAAATAAAATCATCCCGCATATATGAAACAAATGACATTGAATGGCTCCTTTAGCGTCGAAGGCAAAGGGCTTCATTCCGGAAAACTGATAACAGCAATCTTTGAACCGGCAGCCGAAAACCACGGCTATAAATTCCAGCGTGTCGACCTCCCCGACCAGCCTGTCATCGACGCTCTCGCCGAGAATGTGGTCGAGACCACACGCGGCACGGTCATCGGTCGCGGCGACGTCAAGATCTCGACAATCGAGCATTCGCTTGCAGCCCTTTATGCCGCCGGCATCGACAATGTCCTCATCAAGATCGATGGTCCCGAAATGCCCATCCTCGACGGCAGTGCCAGGGAATTCTGCGAAAAGATTGAGGCTACGGGCATCATAGAGCAGGAAGCCGATAAAGAGTTCTATATCGTAAAGCAGAAAATTGAAGTGCGCGACGACAGCACCGGCAGCTCGATCATCGTACTCCCTGACGACGAATTCACCGTCGACGTAAAGGTCGGATTCGATTCCCCCGTGCTTGCCAACCAGTTTGCCACGCTTGAAAATATCAAGGACTTTGCCGCTGAGATAGCCTCCGCCCGCACATTCGTCTTCGTTCGCGAAATCGAGCCGCTCCTCAAAGCCAACCTCATCAAGGGGGGCGACCTTGAAAATGCAATCGTCATCTACGACAGCCCCCTCGATCAGGAACAGATAGACCATATCGCTGACCTTATGCACGCTCCTCATGTGAAAGTAGAAGAATTCGGATTTATCAACGACCGTCCACTTACAAGCGAAAACGAACCCGCACGCCACAAACTCATGGACGTCCTCGGCGACCTTGCTCTCGCAGGACGCCCCATCAAGGGTCGCGTCATCGCCACCCGTCCCGGCCATGCGCTCAATACGGCTCTCTCCAAGAAAATCCGTAAAGACATCAAGCGCCAGGACATCCAGTCACCCATCTACAATCCTACAGTACCACCGCTGATGGACATCAACCGTATTCGACAGCTCCTCCCCCACCGCTATCCGTTTGCAATGGTCGACAAAATCATCGACCGCGGCGAGAACTATATCGTAGGCGTCAAGAACGTCACCATCGACGAGCCCTTCTTCGTAGGCCACTTCCCTCAGGAACCCGTCATGCCCGGCGTACTCCAGATCGAGGCTATGGCTCAGACCGGCGGTCTCCTCGTGCTTGACAGCGTCGAAGAGCCCGAACGCTACTCCACATACTTCATGAAGATCGACAATGTCAAATTCCGCCAGAAAGTAGTTCCCGGAGATACACTTATCTTCCACGTCTCCTTCATGACCCCCATGCGTCGCGGATGCGCCATGATGAAAGGCTATGCGTTCGTAGGCGAAAAGATCGTGACCGAATGTGAATTCATGGCTCAGATCGTCAAAAACAAATAATCAATCCAATCAAAACATACTTTTCATACAATGATACATCCAATGGCTATAGTTCACCCGAAAGCTAAAATCGGTGAAAACGTAGAAATAGGTCCTTTCAGCGTCATCGCTGAAAATGTAGAAATAGGAGACGGCACTGTCATCATGAACAATGTGACCGTCATGGATGGCGCCCGCATTGGCCGCAACTGCCGTATCTTCCCCGGAGCGGTGATCTCCGGAATTCCTCAGGATCTTAAATTCCGTGGAGAAGAAACCCTCGCAATCATCGGAGACAACACTACCCTCCGCGAATGCGTCACTGTCAACCGTGGCACTGCATCCAAGGAAAACACCATCGTAGGCTCCAACTGTCTCATCATGGCCTATTGCCATGTCGCACACGATTGCGTTATCGGCAACAATGTGATCATATCCAATGCCTGTCAGGTAGCAGGTGAAGTGGTGATCGACGACTTTGCCGTAATCGGCGGCGGAACTCTCATCCACCAGTTCTGCCATATCGGCCCGCACGTAATGATCCAGGGCGGATCAAAAATCAACAAAGACATTCCTCCTTACGTCAAGGCCGCACGGGATCCTATCGCCTATACCGGCATCAACATCGTCGGTCTGCGTCGCCGCAACTTCTCGGCCGAAGACATCAATACCATCCAGGAAGTCTACCGCTATCTCTACCTCTCGCAGCTCAATGTCTCCGACGCCATTGACCGTATCGAGGAAGAAATACCGCAGAGCGCCGTCCGCGATGAGATTCTTGACTTCGCCAAGGCGTCAAAACGCGGTATCCTACGTGGCTACGAATGGTGTTAAGTCAGCACGACATCCTGCCTGAACAATAAAACTGTATATACCGATGCAACTTTTTTGTAGCGGTATATACATATATTATATATAGGCATCCAAATCTTAGCTTATCAATTAAACTTAATCATAATCCAAATGAAAAAATTAATCAAAGGCGCATTTGCTGCAGCTGCCGCCATCATCGGCCTCTCTGCTTCTGCCCAGATGAACATTCCTGTCGACACCGATGTCCGCATCGGCAAGCTCGACAACGGACTGACCTATTACATCCGTCACAACGAGACTCCCAAAGGTCAGGTAGATTTCCACATCGCACAGAAAGTCGGCTCGATTCTCGAGAACGACAATCAGCGCGGTCTCGCCCACTTCCTGGAGCACATGTGCTTCAACGGAACCGAGAATTTCCCCGGAACCTCACTCCGCGACTGGCTCGAATCAATCGGTGTAAAATTCGGCGTTGACCTCAACGCTTACACTTCGATCGATGAGACCGTCTATCGTATTACCAACGTACCCGCCGGCCGCGAAGGCGTGCAGGACTCTTGCCTCCTCATCCTCCACGACTGGGCCGATGGCCTCCTGCTCGAACCCGAGGAAATCGACAAAGAGCGTGGTGTTATCCATGAGGAATGGCGTCGTTCCAATGTCGGCAATATGCGTGTCGTTGAGCAGCTCCTTCCCATTGTCTATCCCGGCTCTAAATATGGCTATCGTCTGCCGATCGGCACCATGGAGGTCGTTGACAACTTCCCCGCACAGGCTCTCCGCGACTACTATGAGGCATGGTATCGTCCCGATCAGCAGGGTATCATCGTAGTCGGTGACATCGACGTTGACCGGATCGAGAATAAGATCAAAGAAATCTTCTCACCCATCAAGATGCCCGAGAATGCTCCCGAACGCATCTATGAGGAAGTAGCTGACAATGAAGGTACAATCTATGCTATCGGTAAGGACAAGGAGATTTCCAATGTGACCGCACAGCTCATGTTCAAGACCGACACTTATCCTGACAGCCTCAAGGGCGATGTCACTTATCTTGTAGTCGACTACGTGGTTGACATGATGTCAAGCATGCTCAACAACCGCTTCGATGAGCTCACTTCTGATCCCAACACAACCTACAACGGTGCCGGTGTCTACTACGACAATTTCTTCCTGTCCAAGACTAAGGATGCCCTCACCCTCGGCGTCAATCCAAAAGGCAATGACCTGCGTCCCGCTCTCGCCGACGCATATCGCGAACTCCTCCGCGCTCAGCGTGGCGGTTTCACTGATACTGAATATGACCGCGCCCGCAGCGAATATCTCTCACGCCTCGAGAAGCACTACAACGACCGCAACAACCGCAACAATGACTCATACGCTCAGGAGTATATCAAGAACTTCATTGAAAATGAGCCCATCCCCGCGCTTGAGGACGAATATCAGATCATGACCATGCTCGCCAATCAGATTCCTGTCGAAGTCATCAACCAGACCCTCCAGCAGCTCATCACTCCGGACAACCGCATCTTCATGGCGCTTCTCCCCGACAATGGCGTCACATATGAGCCCACGGCCGAAGAGATCGCGGCAGTACTTGCAGGCGTTGAAGCCGAAGATATCGAAGTCTTCGTTGACGACGTTAAGACCGAACCGCTCATTCCTCAGCTTCCCACCCCCGGCAAGATAGTTTCTGAGAAACCACTTGCACAGTGGAACGCTACCGAACTCGTGCTCTCCAACGGCGTTCGCGTGATCGTGAAGCCTACCACATTCAAGGAAGACGAAATCCGCTTCAATGCCGTAGCACTCGGCGGTACATCTATCGTACCCGACTCCAAGGCCAACGAGCTCATCATGCTCCCCTACGCTCTCCGCACCTCCGGTCTCGGCACCTACACTGCAAAAGATCTGAGCAAGTATCTCGCAGGCAAGCAGGTTTCAGCCAACCTCGGCCTTTCTGACTATACCCGCACCTACTCCGGCTCATCTACAGTCAAGGATCTTCCCACTCTAATGGAGCTTATCTATATGGGATTCACTGACCGTACAATCGACGAGACTGAGTATAACGCACTCGTTGGACAGCTCGAATCAAGCCTTGCCTTCCAGGAAGTCAAGCCCGAATTTATCTTCAACCGTGACCTCCTCGCTACTCTCTTCAACAATCCCCGTAAGGCAATGATCACCTCGGAGATCGCAGCTTCTGCTGATCGCGAAGCCATCCTTGAGATTGCCAAGAACGCTACTGCCAATGCTGCAGAATACACATTCGTATTCGTCGGCAACATAGACATGAACACATTCCGTCCCCTGGCCGAGCAGTATCTGGCCACACTCCCCGCTGACTCATCCAAGTCCGTCGGTTCATTCTCATTCAACCCCGACCTCTCTATCGCCAAGGGTAAAGGCACACATAACTTCACCACAGCCATGGAGACTCCCCAGACCTATGTTGCCATCGTAGCTACTGCCGATGTCCCCTACACTTCAAAGAATGCCAAGATCGCCTCTATAGCCGGTCAGATCATGTCAAACCGTCTTCTCCAGACCGTTCGTGAGGACATGGGCGCTGTTTACTCTATCGGCGCAAGCGGCAGCCTTTCACGCCTCGACAACAACAACGCTTCTATTGAGACCGCCTTCCCCATGAAGCCGGAAATGAAAGCTGAAGTCCTCGACTTCATCGCTTCAGAATTCAAAGCTATGGAAGATAACATCACCGAAGAAGAAGTAGCCAAGGCCGTAGAATATATGGTGAAATCAGTGACAGAAGACTATGAGCTCAACCAGCCCTGGGTTTCTGCTATCTCAGGCTCACTCATCAATGGCGTTGATACATTCAATGGCGCTGTCGACGTGCTCACCTCTATCACAGTCGACGATGTGAAAAACTACATGCGCGCCCTCAACGGATCAGGCAACTACCAGATCGTAGTTCTTGATCCCGAGACCGCTCCCGCCGCTGAATAATTCCGTAAATATCCTATACACAAAGAGACTCGCCCGAAAGCTTCCGGCGAGTCTCTTTTTATATCTATAAATTGTATAAACCGCAAATTTATCTTATCTTTGAGATGTAAAAGCAGACCTGACATCCGGTTGACCCGAACGATTTATGACCAAATGATTATCTCACACGTCACATACGGTTTTGGTATGGGAGGCATTGAAACAATGCTGTCCAATATCGCCCGTTATCAGGCTCTGGCAGGTCACGAAGTACACATCGTCATCCTCAATGACATCGTTGACCAATCACTTGTTGACTCGCTCGACTCCGGCGTACATCTTCATCTGCTCGGCCGTCCCCCGGGGTCGCGGAATCCTATCCATATACTCCGACTCAACACCTGTCTGCGCAAGCTGCATCCGGATGTAGTCCATCTGCACATCCCCAGCCTGTCGCGCTACATACTGCTGCCATCATTGCGCCGGCGCTTCTGCGTGACCCAACATGATATGTGTACCCCAGCCAACACTATAGGAATCCGAAAAGCGGGGCAGATCTACGCTATTTCCGACATAGTACGACGCGATCTTAAGAATAAAATGTCGCTGAAAGCCACTACGGTACACAATGGTATTGAAATTTCCAATGTAAGACTTAGAGTAGCTATACCTTCGGCTCCGAGATGTCCTTTCCGCATTCTCCAACTTGGGCGACTCGAACATGAAAAGAAAGGACAGGACATCCTGCTCCATGCCGTTTCGGCACTTACCGCAGAGGGGCGCAATGTCTATGTCACGTTCATTGGCGATGGAGAGTCCCGCTCCTATCTCGATGGTCTTGCCCATGAGCTTGGTATTGCCGACCGCGTAGAATTCACAGGCAATCGGCCACAGCAATACGTATTCGACCACCTTGCCGACTACGACCTGCTTGTCCAGCCTTCACGCTACGAAGGGTTCGGCCTTACCGTCATTGAGGCGATGGCTGCCGGCATTCCCGTCCTCGTAGCCGATGCTGACGGACCGATGGAGATAATTGACGGCGGTCGCTTCGGCTATCACTTCCGCTCCGGCGACGCGGCCGACTGCGCAGACCGTATCGCATCCGTAATCGACAGCTATCCGTCGGTAGAATTTCTTCAGAATGCGCGCAAACGGGTTGAAGATACCTTCAGCGTCGACATTACCGCCAGACGATATCTCAGTCTGTACCAATCGCATCTATCGGCTCAGAAATAATAAGTCAAAGCATTATATCCGTTAGACTTACAAAATTTAAATTCAAATTTTACCAATCTTCTGTTTAGCTATCGCGGTTTTTCATTATTTTTGTACGATAATACGTTCAACCGACTAATCAAACATCAGAAATATGGCAGAGAATACCCCCTCCACCACCCCTACCGAAGAAACCAAAGGACTTAACTTCGTAGAACAGATCGTAGCCGACGACCTCAAAGCCGGCAAAAACGGCGGACGCCTCAACACCCGCTTCCCGCCTGAGCCCAACGGCTACCTGCACATCGGTCACGCAAAAGCTATCTGCATGGACTTCGGTGTTGCCGAGAAATTCGGGGGTACCTGCAACCTTCGCTTCGACGATACCAACCCCGTCAAGGAAGACGTCGAATATGTCGACTCAATCCGCGAGGACATCCACTGGCTCGGCTTCGACTGGGGCAACCGCGAATACTACGCGTCCGACTATTTCCCCCAGCTCTATGACCTCGCCATCCGCCTTATCAAGGAAGGCAAAGCCTATGTCGACGACCAGACATCCGAAGAGATAGCAGCTCAGAAAGGCACCCCGACGACTCCGGGTACCAACAGCCCCTACCGCGACCGCTCCGTCGAGGAAAACCTCGACCTCTTCCAGCGTATGAATGCGGGTGAATTCCCTGAGGGCTCTCATGTGCTCCGCGCCAAGATTGACATGGCTTCAAGCAATATGCACTTCCGCGACCCCATCATGTACCGTATCATCCATCACCCCCACCACCGCACCGGCAACCGCTGGCACGTCTACCCGATGTATGACTTCGCACATGGCCAGAGCGACTACTTCGAAGGAGTGACCCACTCTATCTGCACTCTCGAGTTCGTACCTCACCGTCCCCTCTACGACTACTTCGTCGATGAGCTGGCCGACGAGACATACCGTCCACGTCAGATCGAGTTCAACCGCCTGAACCTGACATATACCGTAATGAGCAAGCGCAAGCTTCTTCAGCTTGTCAAGGAAGGCCTCGTAGCCGGATGGGACGATCCACGTATGCCGACCATCTCCGGTATGCGTCGCCGCGGATTCACCCCACGCTCCATCCGCAACTTCATCGACACCATCGGCTATACCAAGTATGAGGCTCTCAACAGCGTGGCTCTTCTGGAGTATGCTGTCCGCGAAGATCTCAACAAGATAGCTACACGCGGCATGGCCGTCATGGATCCCGTAAAGGTCGTCATCACCAACTACCCCGAGGGACAGACCGAAATGGTCGAGATGGAAAACAACCCCGAGAATCCCGAGGAAGGCACTCACAAGATGCCGTTCAGCCGCGAGATCTATATTGAGCGCGCTGACTTCATGGAGAATCCGCCTAAGAAATATTTCCGTCTGGCTCCGGATGGAGAAGTCCGCCTGAAAGGTGCTTATATCATCAAATGCACCGGTGTCAAAAAGGATGCCGACGGCAATATCGAGGAGATCTACTGCACATTTGACCCTGAGACCCGCAGCGGACTTCCCGGAAGTATGCGTAAGGTCAAAGGCACCCTCCACTGGGTGTCGGCTCAGCACGCAGTCGACGCTACTGTCCGCCTCTACGACCGCCTCTTCAATGTCGAGAATCCGGCTGCCGAGACGGAGCGCGACTTCCGCGAAATGCTCAATCCCGATTCTCTGAAAGTTGTGGATGGAGTGAAAGTTGAGCCCTTCATTGCCGAGAACGCCGGTCAGGGCACCAAATTCCAGTTCCAGCGCATCGGTTATTTCACACCCGACTACGACTCTACACCCGATCATCTCATTTTCAACCGCACAATATCCCTCAAGGACAGCTGGGAGAAAGAGCAGAAAAAATGATGACTGACGACCAGAAACTCTTCGACATCTATCATCGTTTCTGTCAGGAGATCAAGTCGGGCACAACTGATCTGTATTATGACGAGGATGATCTCGTCATGATATTCGATCTTGCGTCCGATGTCCATGACTCATATGCGCAACTCGAAGCGCTAATGCTCGGGAGGCGGCTCTTCCCCGAAAGCGAGGATCTTGCCCTGAGACAGGGCCTGATGATCAACCCGGAAGACGATAAAGCTCTTAACGCCTTCCTCGACACTCACTCGCGCCGCAAGGGAGTCCTCTGGGATATCCTTCGCCTGAAAGCAGCCGGACTGGATCACGACGAAGCTGTCACGGCTATCGCAAAGATGCTCGATGATGTCCGGTTTACAGATGATGAAGAGATCATCCAGTTTGCCGAGCTGGTCGCTTACTATGAAGCCCACGACTGGTTTGCAGCCAACTATGAGAAGTTTATTGACAGATGCGAATACCGCGATACAGCCCTCAATGAAGCTGCCATGCTGCTTGAGGACGTCGATGTCTCAGTTGCCATCTCTCTGCTTGAAGAGTTGAGCCGCATCGACCCCTTCAATGCCGATACATGGCTAAAACTCAGCGAACAGTATCTGTATGCCGGCCGCATAGACGATGCCGCTTCCGCCATAGACTATGCCGTCGCCATTCGCCCTGAGGACACCGCCATTGCCGAAATAAGCGCACAGATCGACCGATATAAGAATGGTGGCGCCGCTGACGGCACAAGCTCCGAGGAAACCATACTCACGCCCCGGGTCAACGACCTGATGCTCAACAATGACAAGGCTGGAGCCCTCATGCTGTTGCTGGATTTCGACAAAAACCGTGGAGGCGTATATCACAACGCCTATATGCTCATACAGCTGCTATACTATGACGATAAAATGCAGGCGATTTGCGACTTTATGGAGCGACCGCGCCCCGACGATAGCCCGGAACTGCGCATGGATCCCCTCTCGCTCGCCATGTATGCCGCAGCCCTGCTCCGCGTCGGACGCTATCAGGAAGCCGCAGCCACGGCCGCACAATATCTCATTGATGCCGCCGCCGTCACCACGACGTTGCTTGAAAAGATGGGGCTGGCCGGCACAAAAATCGCTCTCAACTACATCATTGAGGCGGCTCACAAAGGCGACTGGAATCCTGATGACGATCCTATCGATATGTCCCTTACATAAAAGAAAAAGCCTGCTGAGCAGGCTTTTCTTTTATACGTATGGATTAAACCGCCGCTCCTCCCCAATGGTAGTCGGGGCGCCGTGGCCGGGATAGACCTTCGTGTCGCCCGGAAGCGAAAGCAGACGGTCTGTGACCGACTTGATCAGTGTGGCATAATCTCCGCCCGGCAGGTCGGTACGACCGATACTGCGGTTGAACAGCGAGTCGCCGGTCACCACAAACTTGCTCTCCGGGGCATATAATGCGATTCCGCCGGGCGAATGCCCCGGCACGGCTATGACCTTAAGTTCCTCTGCGCCGAGCCGAAGTATGTCGCCATCCTTCAGGTCATGCTCGATGCTCACATTATCGACATCGACCGGAAGCCTGAACATCTGCGCCTGTTCCCTGATGCGCGACGACAGCGGAGCGTCAGCCTGCGAAGCCGTGAGCCCAAGGCCATACTTTGACTTGATATGTTCCACCCCGAAGCAGTGATCGATATGCAGATGGGTATTTATCATGTATTTCAATGTCAGGCGCTCGTCGGCTATGAAATTGTCAATAGCGCGCCGCTCGTCGTCGGCGATCATTCCCGCATCAATAATGGCGGCCTCGCGCGTCGTGGCGTCCCACACGATATATGTGATCTCGCCAAACATATTCACTTCAAAACCTTGAATGTTCAGTGGCATATCAACCTTGATTATAATGGTACATAGATCAATTGCTTCGTCTCGAAATACGGCTCGGAGAAATAGAGCGAGAGCGGATAGTCCATGACATCGCGCACGCCCCGGCATTCCTCTGCCAGATCCCCCCCTTTCAGGCAAATCAGCCCGTTGCCGTAGGCGTTGCGGTTTGTGCGCGAAATGTTTTTACGGCAGATCTTGACCAGCTCGTCAAGCCGCATCACAGCACGACTGACCACGAAGTCAAACCGCTCATGACACTCGCCGCTGTCGCCATGATGGAACGTCACATTCCGCAGCCCCGTAGCCTCTGCAATCGAGCGGGCTACATTGATTTTCTTACCTATGCGGTCGATAAGGTGGAAACGGCAGTCAGGCCAGAGTATAGCCAGCGGAATGCCGGGAAAACCGCCCCCCGTACCGAGATCCATAAAGCGTGTCCCCGGCACCGGAGTGATGAATTTGGCTATAGCCAGCGAGTGAAGGATATGATTGACATACAGATTGTCGATATCCTTGCGGGAAATAACGTTGATACGCGCATTCCACTCCGGATAGAGCACGCCAAGCTGTTCGAATTGCTCACGCTGCCTGTCGGTCAGATCCGGAAAATATTTCAGTATTACATCTATCATAGCCGTTCTGGAATTCTTTGAGATCGTTTATAACACAAAAATATCAAAAAAACATCAGTTGATAGGGATTTTTCCTCCGGAAATTTGTTATTTTGTCAAAGTAAAACAACAGAACGATGCAATTAGGACGTTACAACACCTTAGAAGTAAAAAGAATAGTCGATTTCGGCGTATATCTCGCCGATAAGGAGGGTAATGAAGTGCTTCTCCCGTCAAGATATCTGACCGAACTGCCCCGTATAGGCGACAAAATGGATGTGTTTGTATATACCGACAGCGAAGACCGCCCCGTAGCCACTACCGAACACCCCTTTGCCCAGGTCGGAGAGGTAGCCTTCCTGCAGGTTGCCGAAGTCAATCGCGTCGGAGCCTTCCTTGACTGGGGGCTCATGAAAGACCTCCTTGTCCCCTATCGCGAACAGAAATACGACATGAAGCAGGGTGGCGTCTACCCCGTATATCTCTTTGTCGACAACGCGTCCGGACGCGTCACTGCCACCGCGAAAATCGAAAAATACCTCGGCAACGTTTTTCCCACCTATCACAAGGGTGACAAAGTCAAAGCGCTGATTCTTCAGCACACCGAGCGCGGCTACAAAGCCGTTGTTGACAATCTCCACTACGGGATGATATATCACAACGAACTCTACCGCGATGTCGCCATAGGCAATGAAGTCGAAGCCTATGTCAAGCAAGTGCGCGACGACGGCAAAATCGACCTGACTCTCAACGATTATGTGACAGAGCGTATTCCCGAACTCGCCCGCGCCATACTCGCCCGTATAAAGGCCAACGGAGGATATATTCAGGTTACCGACCGCTCAACGCCCGAAGAAATCAAGCAGCTATTCCATTGCAGCAAGAAAGACTTCAAGAAAGCCGTAGGCGCCCTCTACAAAGAGCATCTCATCACCCTCGAACCCGCCGGCCTCCGCTCTGCCGACTGACCCGAATCCATCAATATATGCAGCGTGCAGGGATGCATGCCAACACTCTGCCAATGTGTCCGGAAGAAGGCCGGTTGAAGCAACTAAATCAATCTCTCGGATTCCCCATAGTAACAAAAAAAGTCTCCACGGAAGTACGCGGAGACATAGGAATTACACCTTCGGCATATAGCCTTATTGTGATAAGATGTAGAATTGCTACAAAAATAGCAATTAAGTTTGGGAATAAAAACAAAAACGTCTTATATTTACAAAAAATAAACCATTCACATATTCCATCATAATTATGGGCAAAACTTTAGGCATTGACTTAGGAACAAATTCTATCGGCTGGGCTATTACTGAATTTTCTGATGATCATACTTCACTCATTGACGCTGGTTCACTTATATTTCAGGAGGGTGTGGCTCGCGAGAAAAATATCGAGAAGCCCGCTGTTGAGACACGGACTAACGCTCGCAGCGCACGACGCCACTATTTCCGCCGTCGTCTGCATAAAATTGATTTAATCAAGATACTTAGCGTTCATGACTTCTGCCCTCCAGTCCCTGACGAACAGCTCGAGCTCTGGAGAGCCAAGAAAATATATCCCACAGATCCGGCCTTCCGCGAGTGGCAGAAGACCAATCAGAATGACAATCCCTACTATGCCCGCTACAAAGCACTGACTGAAAAGCTCGATCTTACTGACCAGAGCCAGCGCTATCTCCTAGGGCGAGCGCTCTACCACCTCGGGCAACGTCGAGGCTTCCTTTCCAATCGTAAAGATCAATCTAACGAAAGTGAAGGAAATGTTAAACAGGGCATTTCGAAACTATCTGCCGAAATTGCCGATGCCGGCTGCAAATTCTTAGGAGAATACTTCTACAAACTATATCAGACTAACAGCAAGATTCGCGACCGGTATACCGACCGCTTAGCTCATACTGAGCGTGAGTTCCATGCTATCTGTCAGAAGCAGGATCTTCCTGATGATCTGGTAAAATCATTATATAAGGCCATCTTCTTTCAGCGACCTCTCAAATCTCAAAAAGGACTGGTCGGCAAGTGTATTTTTGAGACCAATAAAAATCGTTGCCCCGTTTCTCATCCCTATTTTGAAGAATACCGCATGAAGGCGTTTATCAATAATATTAAGATAAAGGGTCCTTCCGACAGCGACTATCGCCCGCTCACATCTGACGAGAAAGCTCTTATCATTCCGCTATTCTATCGTGTATCAAAAGACACCTTTGACTTTGAAGATATTGCAAAAAAGATTGCCGGTAAGGGTCACTATTCTTTTCGCGACGATAAGCAGCAGACTGCATATAAATTTAACTATCGGATGTCAACATCCGTTTCGGGAGCACCTCTGACAGCAGGCTTGATTAAATTATTCTCGGAAGACTGGAGGAGCACCATATGCTCATGCTATACAAAGGCCGACGGTAAGACGGAAGATCAGATAATCAATGATATCTGGCATGTGTTGTACTCCTTTGACTCTGACAAGCGCCTTATTCAGTGGGCGATCGACAATCTCCAATTGACGCCCGAAGATGCCGCTGCATTTGCCAAGATAAGAGTTCCGCAAGGATATGCATCCTTAAGTCTCAAAGCCATTAAAAAGATAATCCCGTATCTTGACCGTGGACTCAGATATGACCAGGCTGTATTTGTCGCCAATCTTGATTCTGTAATACCCTCCGAGATTGCTGCCAATCCGGCCGAAAAGGATATTATTATCAATGACATCGCCGATCTGATAGCCAACTATGATACCTTTCCGATGCGAAAATCGCTCACAAAAGAGCAGGCTGTACGCCGTATCCTTGAAGACATTCCCGGCATAGATTTCCGGCGTCTTGACCGCATATATCATCCCTCCAAGATGGATATTTATCCTGCTGCCGAGCTCGATGAGAACGGGCAGCTACGGCTCGGCTCTCCGCGTACATCCTCGATCCGTAATCCAATGGCTATGCGCGCTCTATTCAAACTCCGGCATCTGATCAACCGTCTGCTGACTGAAGGAAAAATTGACCGCACCACCCGCATCAATATCGAATTTGCACGTGGCCTTAATGATGCCAATATGCGAAAGGCTATAGAGCGCTATCAGCGCGACAATGAAAAGAAGCACAACGAGTATGCCGCCGAAATCCGTCGTCTTTACAAAGAGAGCACAGGCCTTGATATCGAGCCTACTGATACAGACATCCTCAAATATCAGCTTTGGGTGGAACAAAATCACACCTGTCTGTATACCGGGGAGCATATCGGTATCACAGAGTTCATCAGCTCCAATCCATCTTACGATATCGAGCACACAATCCCGCGTTCGCTCGGAGGCGATGACTCACAGGCCAACAAGACCCTCTGCAGCTCAGCCTACAACCGAAAGGTCAAGCGCACATTCCTCCCTACTCAGCTTGCTGACCACGCTATCATCATGGAGAGAATTGACTCGCTTGGCTGGAATGAAAAGATCAACAACCTTTCTAACCAGATAGCCCGTTTAAAAGGCTCATCGGCAGCTACCAAAGAGAGTCGGGACTCCATCATCCAGAAACGCCATCTCCTGAAGATGCAGCGTGACTATTTGCGCGATAAAGTCAAGCGCTTCACAATGACCGAAGTTCCTGAGGGCTTCACTAATCGTCAAGGCGTCGATATCGGCATCATAGGAAAGTATGCACGCGAATACCTTAAATCACTCTTCCAAAGTGAAGATCGGCAGATATTTACCGTTAAAGGAATGACAACAGCGGAATTCCGTAAGATGTGGGGACTCCAACCATACTACTCTACTAAAGAGCGCATCAACCATTGTCATCACGCTATCGACGCTATCACAATAGCCTGTATCGGTCGACGCCAATATCAGCTATGGGCTGAATATCTCCGACGCGCCGACGACTTCAGATTACTTGGGGCTCCTAAGCCCACATTCGAGAAACCGTGGCCGACATTTACTGAAGACGTCAAGAATATCGTTGACTCACTCCTTGTAGTCCATGATTCTACCGATAATACGCTGAAACAGTCACGCAAAGTCCTCAAAATTCGTGGTCGTAAAAAAGTCGGAGCCGATGGCAACCCTCTCTATCAGCAGGGTCAGACCGTAAGAGCCATGCTGCACAAAGAAACTTTCTATGGTGCAATACAGCAACGGGGAGACATCAAATATGTACTCCGCACATCGCTTGACAAGCTATCCGAATCAGATATTGACAAGATAGTCGACCCCGCTGTTCGCCAAAAAATCAAAGACGCCGTTGCTGAGCGCGGCTTCAAAAATCTACTGCAGGACCCCGTGTGGATGAACGAAGAGAAAGGCATCCGGATCAATAAAGTCCGTATATTCACCCCATCCGTGACCAAACCCTTAAATATCAAGAAGCATCGCGATCTCTCAGACAAGCCATATAAACAGCATTATCATGCCGTCAATGATTCCAACTATTGTCTCGGCATATATGTGGGCAATGACGCCAAAGGTAAACAAAAGCGCTCATTTAAGCTAGTCAACAATCTCGACGCCATAAATGCAGCACGCAAAGGCGAACTGATCCTTCCGCTCTCTGATGCTAATGACCTCCCGCTGAAATGGACGCTAAAAGTCGGGACAATGGTTCTTATGTATGAAAACTCTCCGGAAGAACTCTACAATGCCTCACATGAAGAGATCGCAAAACGTCTATATAAAATCGCAGGATTAAACTTTAATCAAGCTGGGCATGGATATGGATCAATAAACCTTCGTTACCATCAGGAAGCTCGACCATCATCCGACTCAGCCACCAAATTTAAAAATGGAGAATGGAAACAAGGCGAATCTATCAGACCGGGTATCACAGTTCTTCATACTCAATTCAATGCTCTTGTCCAGGGACAAGACTTCGAGATCAGTCAGACTGGAACAATCAAATTCCTTCGTAAATGCTCAAACGAACTATCGTAATCACATCACCCGTCAGTATCAGCCTCCGCTATGGACAGCTGATACTGGCTCAAAAAGATGAAGACTCCCCGACTTCGTCTGTTCCCATCGAAGACCTGGCTACCGTGATCATTGAGAATCCGCAAGCTACTGTCTCCATTCCGGCTCTCAACGAGTTGGCTCGCAGTAATGTCGGTGTCATCATCTGCGATAAAGGATTGCCATCTACTATGCTCCACGCACTTGACTCTAACACCCTCCAAGGTCAGCGATATCGCCAACAACTTGAAGCGTCATTGCCTTCTAAAAAGTCTATTTGGCAGCAGCTGATTGTTGCTAAAATACGCAATCAGAGCGACCTGCTGACATCGCTTGGTAAGGACGGAGAGTCCCTCCGACCCTACTATAAAAATGTAAAAAGCGACGACTCAGACAATCGCGAGGGGACAGCTGCCCGCCTATATTGGACAACCCTATTTGATCATGATTTCCTGCGTGAACGAAGCGGCCCGCCACCCAACAATCTGCTAAACTATGGCTACACCATACTTCGTGCCGCCACAGCCCGCGCTATCGTCAGCGCCGGTATGCTCCCCGCTCTTGGCATACATCATCGCAATCGCACTAATGCGTTTCCATTGGCCGATGATTTAATGGAACCGTTCCGTCCTTTTGTTGATCAAATCGTATATAGCCTCTATGTTAATGAGCAATTTGAGCTTGACCGTACTACTAAATCTAAACTCATCAATATATTATATGCTGATACAAAAGTGGGCGACAAGCTCCACCCGCTGTCCATAGCACTTGAGATGCTATGCACATCAGCATTAAAGGTACTCAGTGGAGAGAGTAAGACAATAAAAGTACCAAGATTAGTCCTGGATTGATACAATGACGTTTACCTGTTTAAATGCCTATCGCGTCATGTGGCTCTTCGTATTTTTTGATCTACCTGTAAAAACAAAGAAACAGCGGAAAGAAGCCACGACTTTCCGAAAGAATCTTGAAAAAGACGGATTTTCCATGCTCCAGTTTTCTGTCTACGCTCGCCACTGTGGATCGAAAGAAAGTATGGAGGTACACCTCAAGCGAATAAAAGCCTTTACTCCCCCGACAGGTAAAGTCTCGATCCTCAAAATAACAGATAAACAATACGGAGATATCATCAATTACTGGGGAAAAGAAAGACAATTAGAAAACAAGACTCCACAACAACTCGAATTTTTTTAATATCTTTGTAAAAAATCTACATTCAGACGTTGACTTCCTTAGCTAAAGGAGATTTTTCAGTCCTAAAAAACACACCTAAAGAGCTATATTTTAGGCCTTTTTCCAACTAAGGTTGTGGTTTGATGTAGAATCTATTATATTAGCAACTAAACCAGCATTAGCATTATTAAGATTGAGTTGTGGTTTGATGTAGAATCTATTATATTAGCAACCTGAATCGCAACGGCAGAAATCAACAGCAGTTGTGGTTTGATGTAGAATCTATTATATTAGCAACATTTGTATTGATGGGAGTATTGTAGTAATGTTGTGGTTTGATGTAGAATCTATTATATTAGCAACG
>CAMWHE010000003.1 GCA_947173955.1 uncultured Bacteroidales bacterium
GCGGCGCTCGCGGCTCAGCCCTCACAATCCGCCGCGCACTCGCAGCGTGCTCATCCCGGGGCGCGCGGCCCGGGGGTCCCCTAGGGGGGCCCGGGAGAAGAAGAGGGGGACGAAGTGGAGGACGTAGATGGTCAGCGGGAGGTAGAGGAGGACGAACCAGAGCATCCGGCCGATGACGGTGGCTGTGGCTGAGGCGGGTATCTCGAGGGGGTCGCGGCCGCCATGGGCCATGCGGCGCTCGTTGCGTGTGCCTCCGATGAGTGTGATGCCCAGGAGCATACTCTGCTGGATGATGAGGACGATGATGCCGGGGATGACGAATGAGGCGAAGCCCTGTTCGGTGTCGCCCATGATGTAGGAGGCGTTGTCGATGGGTGAGTCGGAGCCTGTGGTGCCGCTGATGCCGAGCGACGAGAGGGTCTCGGCGCGTAGGTCGGCGCCGGTGGCGAGCTGAAGGCCTGTGAGGCTCAGGAGCATGGAGCGGTAGCGCAGGAGCAGGGTCATGTCGGAGTAGAATGAGATGTGGGCCTGCTCGCCGCGGCCTATTTTTTCGGCGTAGTCGGAGGGGATGTAGATGATGGCGTAGCAGTCTTTCCGGTCTTTCAAGCGGCGTGCTTCGGCCATATCGGAGGCGTAGCCGATGATGTGCATTGACTCGGTGGCGTCGGCCATGCGGACGAATTCGCGGCTCTGCTGTGAACGGCTGTCGTCGACTACGGCTACGTTGATCTCACGGGCTACTTCGGGGTTGTAGATGAGGGTGTAGACGATTGGGTAGGCGAGGGGCAGGGCGATGAAGAACAGGAGGGCGCCGGCGTCGATGAGCGACAGATGTGCCTCGCGTGCGGTGACGCGGGCTACGTCTGTGAACCACTGTTTTATGTTATTCCATAGAGTCATTGTCGGGGGATATTTAGGGTACGTAGACGGGCCGGAGGGCTCGGCGGCGCAGGCGGCCGGCGAGGAGGGTGGCTACGATGGGGAATATGAGTAGGGATATGTAGTAGTAGCGGGAGTAGAAGAGGGCGACTCCGTTGAGTGCCTGGTCGCTGTATATTAGGAAGTACCAGCGCACGGGGAGGATGTAGCTGAATATGCCTATGTAGCCGTACATCTTGTCGACAGGGAATGAGAATCCGGCTATCGAGAAGGCGAGGATGCCGAAGAGGGAGCAGATGCTGAGCGAGAGGCGGAGGTTGGCGAGGATGGAGCAGATTATCAGGGCGAATGACTGGCAGGCTATGACGAAGATGGGCATGGCCAGGAGCATGTTGCCGAGATGTGCGCAGGGGAAGTGGCAGTAGGAGAAGAGCAGGGCGTCGAATCCCCATCCGATGATGGTGAAGATGACGGTAGCGGGCAGGAGTTTGCCGACGAGGGCTGTGGCGATTGAGCCGTTGGCGCGGCTGAGCCACGCGGGGGATGTGCGCCGCTTGAATTCCTCGCAGATGGAGAAGCAGGTGACGAGGAATATCATGAGCTCGAGGGCTCCGGGTATGAAGGAGTTGGAGAGATAGACGGAGTAGTTGGTCCAGGGGTTGCCCAGGGGGTGGGTATCGATGACGATGGGCTGGAGGAGGGTGCCGGCGGCGGCTTCGGGGAGGCCGGCGGAGGTGAGTGTCGTCTCGACGACGGCTCCGGAGCTGAGTACGGCCATGGTCTTGAAGCCTTTGAAGGCGAGGGTACCGGGCACGAAGTAGGTCATGTTGGAGTAGTAGGAGAGGGTCGGGGTGCGTCCGGCGAGGGCGTCGGCCTGAAAGTCCTCAGGAATGAGGAAGAAGCCGAATATTTCGCCTGACTGTACCTTGGCTACGGCGTCATGATAGGATGCTTCGCGTGAGGTCAGGTCGATGAGCTCGGTGGAGCCGAGTGAGCGGGTCAGATTGCGCGACATGGCGGTGTTGTCAAGGTCGACGATGGCTGTGGGTACCTTTGTCGGCAAGCCTTCGCTCATGAGTGTTATGAAGAAGAATGCGCAAGCTAAGGGCACGAGTACCATGGCCCAGAGATAGACTCTTCGGGAGCCGTAGCGATGGAGTTCGCGTCGGATGGTGGCGCCGAGACCTTTTGCGATATTCATAGGGTGGTATATGAGGGAATAGGGTTGTTTTATGTCAGGTTGTTACCGGGCTTATCAGCGATAGATTACGGTCATGCCGGGACGGAGGTCGGGGACTGAGTCGAGGGGACGCGCCTTGATCTGGAATGTGCGGCTGTCCCAGTCGCCGGTCGACTTGGTGGCGCGCCAGGTGGCGTAGGAGCCCATGTCGCGGACGTAGTAGATTTCAGCTTCGATTTCCTTTTTGTCGAGGGCGGGGATCATAAGCTTGATTTTCTTGCCCATGGTGAGGTCGTTGAGGAGTTCTTCACGGACGTTGAAGGTGACCCATTTGTCGTCGGTACGCAGGAGGTTCATGATGGGGGCTCCGAGGGCAACGAGCTCGCCTTCGTGGGGATAGATGACGTCGATCTGTCCGTCGCAGGGGGCTGTCAGATACTGATCCTCGAGGAGGGCGTTGACTTCGGCTACGCCGCCCTGGGCTACGTTGACCATGGCGCGTGCGCTTTCTTTGTCCTCGGACTGAGCGCCCTGGCGGGCGAGGTTGTACTGGCTTTCGGCGGCTTTGGAGGCGGCTACGGCAGCGTCATAGGCGGCTTTGGCCTCGTCGCGCTTCTGCTCGGAGATGACCCCCTTGGAGTAGAGCGACTCCATGCGGTCGTAGGTCTTTTTGGTGATGTCGACGGCGGCTTTGGCCTGCTGCCACATCTGATAGGCTGTGGTTACGATCTGTGAGCGTGTGCCGGCATCGACTTTGCGATTCATGGCTTCGGCTACGGTCACCATGCCTTCGGCCTGTGTCATCTTGGCTTCGGCGAGGTTGGAGTGGATATGGACGAGGGTGTCGCCCTGACGCACGTTGTCGCCTTCGCGGACGTAGATGTCGGTCACGCGGCCGGGGAGCATTCCGGAGATGCGTATGCCGGTGGCTTCGGCCTGTCCTTCGATGATCTCGGGGGGTTCTTTGATGAACAGGAAGCCTACGATTGCGAGAGCGGCTACTATGAGGATGATGACGGCGAGGGCGCCCATCAGGCGTCGGCTTTCTTTTTTGACTTCAGCTGCCGTGGGGGCTGGATAATTGTTGTCGGCCATAATATCGATAGTTTTTTTATTTCTGTTAGCTGATTATTAATATATTGAGCGTCCGAGGACTTTGGTCAGATAGGTGTCGCAGAGCTGCACGTCGATCATGGCGTCGATCTTCTCGGAGTTGGCTTTGAGCCATGCTGTCTGAGCTTCGAGGACATTGTCGGTGGTCAGGACTCCTTCCTGGAATCCGATCTGGGCATTGGAGAGGTTTTCCTGTGCTTTTGTCTCGTTGGTGATAGTCATCAGGTAGGTCTTCATGGCTTCCTGTGCCTTGAATGCGGCCTGTGAGACCTGAAGGGCTATCTTTTCCTTGGCGTCGTCGAGTGTCAGCTGTGCGATATGCTGTTCGGCGCGGGCCTGGCGGAGCTTGTTGTAGTTGCCTCCCCAGTGCCATACGGGTATCTTGAGCATAACGCCGACCGAGAAGGCGCCGCTGAAGCGGGTCTTGAAGCCGTCAAACATATTGGGGTTGGAGAATGAGTATGTGCCGATCAGGGCTACGTTGGGGAGCATCGACGAGAGGGCTACGTTCTTCTGTTCGTCGGTGACTTTGGTCAGCATCTCGAGGGCATGGACGTCGTGGCGGGCGCGGTAGACGTCCTGCATATTGTAGGATGTGGCGATTTCTTCTTTGGGGGTGGCGTTGTCGACGGATTCGTCAATGACGCGGATATCGGTGTCGACGGGGAGTCCGCAGAGCTGGGCGAGAAGCATACGGGAGAGCACGAGGCCGTTGTCGACTTTGGTAAGGTCGATCTGGGCTTCGTTGAGCTTGACATCGACTGTAAGCTTATCGCTTTTGGTGGCTACGCCTTCATCGACCATGAGGCCGACGTTTCTGTCAAGGGAGTCGAGGAGGGCGACGTAGCTTGTAGCGAGGCGCTGCTTGGCGGAGAGGGAAACGACCTGCCAGTAGGCAGCGTCGACGGCATAGACTACATCCTGACGGGCAGAGGCGTGGAGGTCTTTTGTGAGTTCTTCAGCGTAGCGGGCCATGCGGTTGAGAGCCACGATCTTGCCGCCCATGTAGATAGGCTGTGTCAGGGTTACGGCTCCGAAAAAGACATTGTGGATGTCGAATGTCATGGCGTCTTTCGGTATCAGGGCTACGGTCGAGGGGATGTACTGTCCGTCGGGCCCCTTGACGGGCATATGAGTGGCCGGGTCGGTGACGAGATTGAAGTCGTAGGAGCCGGTCTGCATATTGAATGTCTTGGTGGGGAGGAGCTGGTCTTTGTCGAAGATCGAGATGTTCTTCTGATTATACATATATCCTCCGGCAAAGTCGATGGCGGGCAGATAGGCCGCGAAGGCTTCCTTGCGCTGATAGCCTGCGGCCTTTACTTTTTCAGCCTGTATGAGGAGTTCCTTGTTGTTTTCAATTGCGAGAGCGCGGCATGAGTCGAGCGACAGGGGCTCGGCGGCATGAGATGCCAGTGCGGTAGCTGCTGTCATCGCGGCCAGGATACATGATTTTAGACTTGAACTCATGGTTATGAAGTTGAAACGTGTTTGTTTTACAAATTTAGTAATTTTTCCTTTTATTTTAATAAACGCTGTCAGGAGTAAAAAGTTTGTTTCCCGGCTCTTATATGTACTCATTATATTAATGTGTCAGGCTGTTCGTTCGCCGCCGGACTGAGTCAGCGGATGGCCGAGCTGACCGTAAAAGTAGGGCTGAGAGATATGACTTCCGGCCTGTGGAGCGGTTTTTACGCGATTTTTATGCCCGATTCTTTGTCAATTTGAATTATATGTCTAACTTTGTCTAAGAATCAACTTCAACTGTAGATGAAAAATGTTTTAAAGCTGAGCGACATCGAGCCGCTCAGTACGATTTCTGAAGTATTCAGTCATTCGCAACAGGATTATATATTTTCACATTTTATTTTCCGGGACAAACTCAGGAGCAAGTTTGACGAGGTGGTCAGTTTCGACGGTCTGTCGGTCATCATGGTAATCAAGGGCAATCTGTGCCTGTCGATCAATTCGGAGAAGTTTACTCTTGAGCCCAACACGCTGGTCATCCTCCGCCCCAACGATGTGCTGACTGCGCCCGGTAATGAGGATGAGCCGGCCGATATCTATACGTTGTTTCTCTCCTCGCGCTTTCTCAAAGGCATCAACTTCGACGTCAATATCATCCGACCGTCGAGATTTATCGACTCGTCGCCCGTACTGCATTTCAACCGCTCGCAGAAGAAGTTGCTTCTCAATTATCTGATGCTGCTGCACAACTGTGCCATCTCCAACGACAGCGGACCGAATCAACTCGGCGTCATATCGCGCAGCATAGGCCGAAATCTTGTGGTATCGTTCCTGTATCAGATAGCTTATATCCGGGAGAAGGAGCTGACGACAGACAGTACTGTGCTCGATCTGCCGGCTCAGCGCACGCGTAAGCTCAATTATGTCCATGACTTCCTCAAGATACTCGAGCAGTATTACCGCCAGGAGCGGAATGTGGCTTTCTATGCCGACAAGCTCTGCATATCGTCGAAATATCTGTCGATGCTTGTCAGGGAGGCGACCGGGCATTCGGCCGCCACGATAATCGACCGCTATGTCATCACCGAGGCCAAGAATATGCTCCGCTATTCGGCCGATACTATCCAGCAGATAGCCTATAAGCTGAATTTTCCGAATCAGAGTGCGTTCGGCAAGTATTTCAAGCACATGACGGGTCAGTCACCGACTACTTTCCGGATCGGCTGAACTTTTACCCTGCGCAGATTGTAGTGTAAGTATAAACCTAAGACTTAAGACTTACGATATGAAAAAATTTATTCTGGCTGCATTTGTAGCTCTTATATCTATGACGGCCTGCGCACAGGACAATCATGTAAAGACTCTCGGCGACAATAATTATCAGACACTGCTTGACAATCCGCAGAAGCCTCTCGTCATAGATTTCTCGGCGACGTGGTGCGGACCGTGCAAGATGTTCTCGCCGGTCTATCATGAAGTAGCCGCAGAAATGGCAGGAAAGGCCGATTTCTACAAGGTAGATGTCGACGAGTCGCCGCAGCTTGCCGCCGGCATGAGGATTCAGGCTGTGCCCACGATCATACTGATCAATCCGAAGACTGAAAAAGTCGATGTTGTCCAAGGGGTGGTCAGCAAGGAAGAATTTGTAAAACGCGTCAAGGCTATTTTGTAACAAAGACAAAATTCCATATCTTTGAGAGTCTGTTTTTCCCGACTGAGCGGGCGGCAGACTCTCATTTTTTTATTCTCAGAGCTTAAAAATCGGGTTAAACTATGACATTTTAGGGATTTAACTCTGATTTTTCTGTCACGAATTTTTGTCCAATTAGATTTATCACGCTTTCAGATGGTCTTAAATTACATTTGGGTCGGCTTTTTTCTCGTTGCGTTTGTTTTCGCTGTCGTCAGATCGCTCGGCGGCGACCTCTCGGTGTGGAGTTCCATAATGGAGTCCTCTTTCACATCGGCGAAGTCGGCGTTCGAGATTTCTCTCTACCTGACCGGTGTCCTCTCGCTATGGCTCGGCCTGATGAAGATAGGGGAGAGAGGCGGTGTGATTCAGGCGCTGGGTCGACTCGTCAGTCCGCTCTTTGTCCGTCTCTTCCCGGGAGTACCGAAAGGGCATCCGGCCATGGGGTCGATGTTTATGAATATGAGCGCAAATATGCTTGGTCTCGACAATGCCGCGACTCCGCTCGGACTCAAGGCCATGAATGAGCTGCAGGAACTCAATGCCGAGAAGGACAGGGCGACTGACGCCATGATAATGTTTCTCGTCCTGAATGCTTCGGGGCTCTGCCTTATTCCTATAAGCATAATGATGTATCGCGCTCAGGCTGGAGCGGCTAATCCGACGGATGTCTTTCTACCGATTCTTGTCGCTACCTTCGTAGCAACGTTTGTCGGCATCGTGGCGCTATGTATCAGGCAGAAGATACGTCTCTCCGATCCGGTGCTCGTCAGCTGGCTTCTCGGGATGGCAGCCTTTGTAGGTGGTATCGTCTGGTTCTTTTCGTCGCTGCCGCAGGAGGCTGTTCAGCTATGGAGCGGATTCATAGCCAATTTCCTGCTGTTCGGAGTCATAATCACCTTTCTGATAGCGGGTCTGCGCAAGAGAATCAATTTGTACGACACATTTATCGAGGGGGCGAAGGACGGGTTCAAGACCGCTGTAAAGATCATCCCTTATCTCGTCGCTATTCTGGTGGCAATCGGAATGTTCCGCGCCTCTGGAGCTATGGATTATATCACGATGGGCATCGTGGCCCTCTTCTCGGCGGTCGGCATTGATACCGACTGGGCTGAGGCACTTCCGACGGCGCTGATGAAGCCGATGAGCGGAAGCGGATCGCGTGGGATGATGGTCGACCTGATGAATACCTACGGTGCTGATTCATTTGTAGCCCGTGTTTCGGCGTCGATACAGGGTAGTACGGATACAATGTTCTACGTATTAGCTGTTTATTTCGGCAGCATAGGAGTGACACGCACCCGCTATGCCGTCAGTTATGCGTTGCTGGCCGATGTTGTGGGATCTATTTCGGGTGTCATTGCCGCCTATATATTTTTCAGATGATTGCATTGATTCTAAAAATTGCTAACTTTGCATTGTGAAGACCGTTATACAATGGCTCTCTGACGGGGTCGAAATGCCGGCTCTCAATTTCCAGCAGATGGAGTCGTGGATTGAGGCTGTAGCCCGCTATCATGCAAGGACAGTGGGGGAATTGACATACATATTCTGCAATGACCCTAAGATACTGGAAGTCAATCTTCAATATCTGAATCACGATTATTTCACAGATATAATCACGTTTGATTATACACGCGGGTCGCGCCTCAGGGGCGATATGTTCATATCGCTTGACACTGTGGCTACAAACGCTCATCAAGTCGGAGCAGACTATGACACGGAGCTGCGGCGTGTTATCATCCACGGTGTACTCCATCTTTGCGGTATCAATGACAAGGGACCCGGCGAGCGAGAGATCATGGAGCGCCACGAAAACGAAGCTTTACAATTGCTTAATACTTTGTAAACCACGCAAATGCGTTACAATTACGATGTAATAGTCATAGGTGCCGGTCATGCCGGTTGCGAGGCGGCGAGTGCTGCCGCGCGTCTCGGCGCATCCACACTGCTCATCACGCATGATCTCGACAAGATTGCCCAGATGAGCTGTAATCCTGCTGTTGGCGGCATTGCGAAAGGTCAGATAGTCAGAGAGATAGATGCGCTTGGAGGATTGATGGGCATTGTCACCGACAGAGCTACCATCCAGTTCAGGATGCTCAACAGTTCCAAAGGACCGGCCATGTGGAGTCCGCGCGCGCAGTGCGACCGCATGAAATTTTCGGCCGAATGGCGCCGTATTCTTGAAAACACCCCGAATCTGTATCTATGGCAAGACTCTGTCACAGAGCTGATAATTGAAGATTCGGAAGTCCGCGGAGTCGTTACCGGACTCGGATTGCGGTTCAAGGCTAAGAGTGTAGTCCTTACTGCCGGTACATTTCTCAACGGTATGATGCACTTCGGGCGCACGCAGCTGCCCGGCGGCCGTATATCTGAAGCAGCTTCCTACGGACTGACTGAGCAACTGAAGCAAATTGGTTTTATCGCTGACCGCATGAAGACCGGAACTCCTGTCAGAGTAGACGGCCGGTCAGTGAACTGGGAGCTGACGACTCGACAGGACGGCGATCCTAATACACATCACTTCTCATATCTCACGGATGTCAGAGCCGGTCTGAGACAGCTGCCCTGCCACATCGTTTACACTAATGAGCAGACGCATGATGTTCTCCGTCAGGGTCTGCCTGACTCTCCGCTCTACAACGGTCAGATCAAGAGTATCGGTCCGCGATATTGTCCGAGTATCGAGACAAAAATCGTGACCTTTGCCGACAAGACTTCCCATCAGCTGTTCCTCGAACCGGAAGGAACCGATACACAGGTGTATTATCTCAACGGTTTTTCATCGTCACTTCCGATTGACATCCAGATACGCGCTCTGCAGACGATACCGGCATTTGAGAATATCCAGATATTCCGTCCCGGCTATGCCATCGAATATGACTTTTTCGATCCTACACAGCTCCATCATACTCTCGAGACGAAGCTCGTCGGCGGCCTTTATTTCGCCGGTCAGATCAATGGTACGACAGGATATGAAGAAGCAGCGGGGCAGGGTCTTGTAGCCGGTGCCAATGCTGCAAGGCGTGCGCTGGGTCAGGATCAGTTTACGCTTACGCGCGATGCCGCATATATCGGTGTTCTTATCGATGACCTTGTAATCAAAGGGGTCGACGAGCCGTACCGTATGTTTACCTCGCGTGCGGAGTATCGTATTCTCCTGCGACAGGACGACGCGGATATGCGTCTTACCCCTCTCGGATATTCGCTTGGTCTCGTCAGCGAGGAACGCTACAAGCTCATGCTTGAAAAGCGAAAATGGCGTGATGAACTGATCGACTTTGCCGGTCGCTTCAAGGTCAGGGCTGATAAAATCAATTCCTATCTTGAAGCTGCAGGAAGTTCGCCGCTGACAGATGGAATACGTCTCCGCGACCTTATACTTCGTCCCGAGCTGTCGATTGAGGGGCTTGCCTCGGCTATAAGGCCGTTGGATGAATTTGTACGGACTATACCTGATGAGTTGAGGGCGGAGGTGGTAGAAGCAGCCCAGATTCTCATAAAATATAGTGGATATATCGACCGCGAACGCTTGATTGCTGATAAGATCAGACGCCTCGAGTCGGTCAATATCCGGAACAAATTCGACTACTCGTCGCTTAAGGGTCTCTCAACCGAGGCCCGTCAGAAGCTTGTCAAGATTAATCCCCGGACCATCGCCGAGGCATCACGCATACCCGGTGTGTCACCGAGTGATATCAATGTGTTGCTACTTCTTAGTGGTCGATAGTTGTTTCACGTGGAACATAAATAAAAATCAAAATATCAATCTCTTAAACCATTCGTTATGGAATACATCAAATCACGCATCCGCGATGTCGTTGACTTCCCCAAGAAAGGTATCGTGTTTAAAGATCTTACCACAGTCTTCAAGGATGCACGTGCTCTTCACATTATCGGCTGGGATCTCTCGCAGCTTTATCGCGACAAGGGTGTGACCAAGGTGGTGGGCATCGAGTCGCGCGGATTTATCGGCGGATCGATTCTCGCATTCGAACTGGGCGCAGGATTCGTCCCTGTGCGTAAGCCCGGCAAGCTTCCTGCGGACACCCTCAAAGCCACCTATGCCAAGGAGTACGGCACGGATACGATCGAGATACACCGCGACGCCATCACTGAAGACGATATCGTAGTGCTTCACGATGACGTGCTGGCTACCGGTGGAACAATGGCTGCCGCCTATGAGCTTGTAAAAAGCATGAATCCGAAAAAGATCTATATCAACTTCATCATCGAGCTGACCGCACTCAACGGCCGTTCGGCGCTTCCCGCCGAGGCGGAAGTGACCTCTCTGCTCAAATACTGATAGCGTGCCGGGGCGGAGCGGGGTGTGAGCCTTGTTTGCGTCCACGGCCGGTAGCAGTGCGGTGATATTGCCGCGGACGATCTGATTTTCTATGGCAAAGCACGATAAAAACAAGTCGCAGCAGCTGCGCGACAAGATAGCTATACTACCTGATACCCCCGGCGTCTATATGTATTTTGATGCCGAGGGTACGGTCATTTATGTAGGCAAGGCCAAAAACCTCAAGCGGCGCGTCTCATCCTATTTCAACCGCACGCACGATGTGTTGCGCACCAATCTGCTCGTGCGGGCGATAGCCGACATGAAATATATCGTCGTGCCGACAGAACAGGATGCCCTCAATCTCGAGAACTCGATGATCAAGGAGTATAAGCCGCGCTATAATGTGCTTCTTAAAGACGATAAGTCCTATCCCTGGATCTGCGTGACAAAGGAACTGTATCCGCGTGTTTTCATGACCCGCAACCGCATCAAGGACGGCTCCAAGTATTTCGGTCCCTACACCGAAGCGGGAGCGGCGCGCGCCGTGCTCGATCTCATCCACAAGCTCTATCCCATACGCACCTGCCGTCTGGCGATCACTCCGGAATTTTTGGCTAAAAAGAAGGGTAAGGTCTGTCTCGAATATCACATTAAGCGGTGCAAGGGGTGTTGCGTCGATGCTATCTCGGCGGAAGAATATCAGGGGTATATCGAGCGGGTCAAGCTGATACTCCGCGGCGAAACGGGTGAACTGATGAACTATCTGCGCGGCGAAATGGAGCATTTTGCATCGCTGCTGCGCTTTGAGGAGGCTCAGGAGATCAAGGAAAAATATCAGCTTGTTGAGCGTTATCGGGCAAAGAGCGTTATCGTCAGTCAGACGATCGACGATGTGGATGTGTTCGGCATCGACGATGACAAGGATGATGTCTATGTCAACTATATGCATCTGCGGCGCGGGGCGATAGTCAAGAGCGTGACGCTGCGCTACAAGCGGCGCCTCGAGGAGTCGCAGGCCGAGATGCTCGCCTACGCCATGGAGGAAATCCGGTCGACATTGGGGGTGGAGTATGACGAGGTGGTGACCGCCGTGACTCCGGATGTAGATATGCCGGGCGTGACATTCACCATCCCGCAGCGAGGCGACAAGGCAAAGCTGCTCGAGGTGTCGCAGCGCAATGCCCGTCAGGCCAAGCTCGACGCGCTGAAACAGATGGCGCGGCAGAATCCGGAGGAGCGTCTCGAGCGCACGCTGAAGCGTATGCAGCAGGACTTCCATCTCTCGGAGCTCCCGCGCCATATCGAGTGCTTTGACAACTCGAACATACAGGGCACGAATCCCGTAGCATCGTGTGTCGTATTCAAAAACGCGAAGCCGTCCAAGCGCGACTATCGCCATTTCAACATCAAGACGGTAGAGGGTCCTGACGATTTCGCGTCGATGAAGGAGGTGCTGACGCGTCGCTACTCAAGGCTGGTCGAAGAGGGGGAGCCGTTGCCGCAGCTTATCGTGGTCGACGGAGGCAAGGGGCAGCTGAGCGCTGCCGTCGAGGCTCTCGATGCGATGGGGCTGCGCGGGCGGATCGCTATCGTAGGCATAGCAAAACGTCTCGAAGAAATTTATTTTCCCGGCGACTCGGCGCCGCTGTATATCGACAAAAACTCAGAGTCGCTGCGTGTCGTTCAGCACCTGCGCGACGAGGCGCACCGGTTCGGCATCACGCATCACCGCGACAGGCGCAGCAAGTCGCAGACTGTCAGCGAATTGGATTCGATCAAAGGGGTAGGGGAGGTTACGAAAACCGCTCTCCTCAAGCACTTTAAGAGCGTCAAGCGGATCCGTGAGGCCTCGGTCGACGCCATAGCCGAGGTTGTTGGGCCTGCCAAGGCACGCGTGGTGGCCGACGCGCTGCGCAGTCCGTTGTCACAGACTTCTGACCGCTCCGGGGAGGGTGACCTCGCCTGATGCGGCGGGCAATCTGTAAGTATCCCCGCGCTGGCCACTAATATAATAGTATTCAACGAGTTCCGGGCTGTCGAGCTGAATCTTGAGTGCGCTGTACGGTAAATTCCGCATTGGAAGCACAAGCAAAAGCAGAGGCTTTTTCTGTTGCATCCACAGGTATTTCATAACATCGCGTCACCGGCGCTTTTTGTGGGAGATATGACTCTGTACCTCACGCAGAGCGTGGGTTGACCACAATAGCGCGCCCTCCCGGCGCTTGTTCATCTCAACCTCGCGTTAAAGGGTTTGATAAATCTGTCTGACACCGCAAAATTAGCGCTGCTGACGATACGGCCGATTTTTTTGCAACCTTGCAATGTTTTGACTATTTTTGTTGCATGAACTTTTTGAAGATATTTTCCGACAGTTTTCAGGACAACTGGGACTCTCCGGCTCTGACCGATATAGCCTCCGGGCTGACGCTCGACTACGGCATGCTCGCCTCGCGCATGGCCCGACTGCATACGCTTATGAGCGAGCTGGAGATGTCGCCCGGCTGCAAGGTGGCCATCTACGGCGACAACTCCATAGACTGGGCTACGACCTATATGGCTGTCATCACATCCGGACGTACGGCCGTCGTGCTCCCTCCGTATTATACCCTTGACGAAGTGATATCCTTCGCCGGCATGGTCGAGAGCGAATATATCTTTGTCGATCCTTCCCTATGGCAGCCTGATGCCGACTTCGAGACGGCACCGACTGTCAAGCTCGCACTGACGCTTGACGGCACCGGGCTGCTCTACGAGGGTCCCGGCTCGCCCGAGGGGGTCAGAAATAAGATCGCCCGACTTGACTTCTCATTCGTCGAGCGCTATCCCAACGGCTTTCAGCCTCAGAGTGCGGTCGCACCCAATCTCGCCCCTGAAGCCATATCAGGCATATTCTTTTCCGCCGGAACCACCGGTGCGCCAAAAGCTATCATGCTCAGTGCCGACAGCCTTGAAGGCAACACTATCTACGGCCTGAAAAACGGTTTTCATCCCCGGCGCACCAACACGCTTGTCACCGTGTCGTTCGGCAATATCTGGGGATGTGTCTTCGACCTGATGGTATCGCTGGCATCGGGAGCTCATGTCTACATAACGCCCTACAACCTTCCGCCGCGCGAAGTCATCGATGCCCTCAAGGTGGCCCGTCCGTATAAAATCATCATGTCGCCCCGACAGGTTCACTCGCTATTCCATCGGGCACAGCGTAACCTCGACAAGTCGCCGCTATGGAAGATGGTCAGACGTTTTTCCGTACTCAACCCTCTGTATCAGTTGAAGCTCAACCGCAAATTCCGCGCCCTGCTCGGAGGCCGATGCGTTGAGGTCATCATATGCAGCGATGCCATGTCGCCCCATCTGGAGTGGACTCTCCGGAGAGCGAAAGTCAATTTCACGGCTGTCTACGGCTTGACAGAGTGCGGCGGGATAGTGTCATATACGAGCGCCCAGCAGTGGCGCCCGGGTACAGTGGGTCGCATCGCATCCAACCTGATGGAGGGTCGCGTCGTCCCGGTTGACATACCGGGTCTGCCAGAGGGCGCCGGCGAACTGCAGATCCACGGCATGACCGTCATGAAAGGCTATCTGGGTGACGACGAACTGACGCACCAGACTATCGGCGCCGACGGGTGGCTCTCCACAGGCGATATCGCCGTGATGTCGCCCAAAGGGGTCATATCGATCCTCGGCCGAATCGATTCCATCATCAGCACGGAGTCCGGACCGGTCTTTCCCGAAAAAATCGAGCTCATGCTGATAACCCAGAAAGGAATCCGGAGTGCGATTGTCGTGGACCGCGACGGCATCCTGACCGCTATCATAGAGCCCGACTTCGGCTATCTCGAACGCCATGACATTCCCCGCGAGGAGGCTTCACAGATCGTCGCCCACGCCGTCAGCGAGGTCAACCGCCTGACGAGTCTCAACGAGCGGATAGCCGACATCGAAATTTCCGACGAGCCCCTGCTGCTGACCGCCAAGGGCACCGTCAGACGCTACGAATATTTCTAATCAGATCACATTATACCATACTTACCGATGAACAGACTACTAATGACAGCCGCCGTCGCAGCAGCCCTGCTGCCCGCCTGCTCAACCTCCGGAACTGAATCCGCACCGACCGAAATCACCACTCCCGTACCCGAGCGCGAGGCAGGCCAGACCGATATGGTGGCCTTTGCCGCCGAACCCATCGACACCGTCAGAATCGGCATCATCGGCCTCGGAATGCGTGGCCCGGGAGCCGTAGAGCGTCTCGCCAACATTGAGGGCACGGATATACGCGCCCTGTGCGACATCGAGCCTGACCGCGTCGAGGCTGCCAACCAGATGCTCACCGCCGCCGGCCGCCCGGCTGCCGACGAATATTCCGGCAACGACTCGATCTGGCGCGAGCTTGTGGCGCGCGACGACCTCGACCTCATCTATGTCGTCACCGACTGGGTCGACCATGCCCGGATGGGTGTCGAAGCCATGAATCAGGGCAAGCATGTCGCCATCGAGGTGCCGGCCGCCATGTCGCTCGACGAGATCTGGGAGCTCATCGACACCTCCGAAAAGACCCGCCGCCACTGCATGATGCTCGAAAACTGCGTCTATGACTTCTTCGAGATGAACACCCTCAACATGGCGCAGCAGGGACTGTTCGGCGACGTGCTCCACACCGAGGGGAGCTACATACATAATCTCGACCCCTTCTGGGAACACTACCACGACAACTGGCGCATGGACTACAACCGTAACCACCGTGGCGACGTCTACGCCACCCACGGCATGGGCCCGGCCTGCCAGCTTCTTGACATCCACCGCGGCGACCGCATGACGACCCTCGTGGCCATGGACACCAAGCCGGCTTCCGGAGCGGCGGCCGCCGAGCGCATCTACGGCGAGCCTGTCGACTATCAGAACGGCGACCACACGATGACAATGATACGCACCAACAACGGAAAGACCATCCACATACAGCACGATGTTGTCAATCCGCGCCCCTATTCGCGTATGTATCAGCTCACAGGCACAAAGGGCTTCGCCAACAAGTATCCCGTCGAGGGGTATGCCTTCGAGCCCGACGCGCTCGATCCGGAGCAGATGCCTGACCATGAGAATCTCTCCGGCCACGACTTCATCTCTCCGGAGCAGACGGCCGCCCTCCTCGAACAATACACGCACCCCATCGTCCGCGAAGTGGGCGACATAGCGCGTAAGGTAGGCGGTCACGGAGGAATGGACTACATCATGGACTACCGCCTCATCTACTGCCTGCGCAACGGACTTCCGCTCGACATGGATGTCTATGACCTGGCCGAGTGGTGTGCCGTAGGCCCTCTGTCGGCCATCTCTATCGAAAACGGATCAGCTCCGGTAGCCGTCCCAGACTTCACCCGCGGAGCCTGGGATAAGGTCAAAGGCTTCCGCCACGCAATGAAAGAATGATTATGACAGACACTTCAGACAAGAAAAAGCGGGTGCTTATAATAGGCGCCGGTGGCTTTATCGGAGGCTTCATAGCCGCCGAGGGACTGCGCCGCGGCCTCGATGTCACCGCCGCCGTGCGCAAGTCGACCTCGCGCCGCTATCTGACCGACTCGCGGATCAGTTTCCTCACGCTCGACTATGACGACCCGCAGGCTGTGGCCGAAGCGTTCCGCGGCGCCCTGCCCGAAGGGGAGCGCTGGGACTATGTGATCCACAATCTCGGTGCCACGAAATGTAATAATCCCGACGACTTCGACCGCATCAATTTCGGCTACGTCCGCACGATCGTCGAGGCTCTCAAGGCCACAGGCAAAGTGCCTGAGAAATTCCTGTTGATGAGCAGCCTGAGCGCCATCGGCCCGGGCGACGAGAAAAACTATACCCCTCTGACCGACGACACCCCCGCCCGGCCCAACACCCGCTACGGCGTCTCCAAAATCAAGGCCGAGCAGTACCTGATCAACGACTCGGGCATCCCCTACGTCATCTTCCGCGCCACGGGCGTCTACGGCCCTCACGAGCAGGACTATCTCATGATGATCAAGAGCATCGACCGGCATCTGGATGTCGGCATGGGCTATCGCCGGCAGATGCTGACATTCATCTATGTCGACGACCTTGTCAACGCCATGTACGACGCCCTCGCATCCGACGCCACAGTCGGCCGACGCTACATCATTTCCGAGCCTCAGGCCTATACGCAGCGCCAGTTCCGCTCGATGGTGTCGAAAGCTCTCGGCGACCGCTTCGTAATCCCGCTGAAGCTACCGATGTGGGTGGTCTACATCGCCTCAGTGGCCGCCGAGACCGTAGGCCGGTGGCGCCACAAGCCGTCGACTCTCAACCGCGACAAATTCAAGATAATGAAGCAACGCAACTGGGCGTGCGACGTCACGCCGGCGCAGCGCGACTTCGGCTTCAAAGCCGAGTTTCCGCTCGAGCGGGGCGTCGAGTCCACAGTCAAGGCATATCTCGAAGAAAAACGCCGTTCAAAAAAGTCCTGACCTATGCCGACATCATCACGCCGCCCTCTATGGGTCACTGCAGTCACTCTTCTGGCGCTCTCTCCGCTGGCGCTTTTCCCGCTGTTGTTACGTCATATCGAGCCGGGCATGATGATATTCGCAAAGCTCTATATTCCTTATGCCATCTTCACAGCCGCTCTGGCGTGGCTCTGCTGGCCCCGGCGGCGGGATATGTTCTGGATTCTCATTGTCCTGCTGCTGCTCTCCCACGCCGCAATGTGGCTCCCGATGCTCGCAGGCGTCACTATCAACCCCTGATCAATCAAAAAAACACGATATGAAAGTCATCAATTTCGCAGACCAAAAGTCAGTCATCAGTCAGTACATGATGGAGCTCCGCAATGTCGACATACAGGGCGATATGCTCCGCTTCCGCCGCAATCTCGAGCGCATAGGCGAGCTAATGGCCTATGAGATAAGCCGCACGCTCAACTATCGCAAGGAGACGATCACTACGCCGCTCGCTAAGGCCGAATGCGACGTTATAGCCGATCAGGTTGTGCTCGCCACCATCTTCCGCGCCGGCGTCCCCTTCCATCACGGCTTCCTGAATATCTTCGATACGGCGCAGAATGCTTTCGTCTCGGCCTACAGGAAGTATAAGGAGAAAGAGAATTTCGATGTCTGCATCGAGTATCTCGCCTCCCCCAGGCTTGACGACAAGGTGCTCATCATCGCCGACCCGATGCTCGCCACAGGCGCCTCCATGGAGCTCAGCTACCGCGCACTGCTGACCAAAGGCACCCCACGCGAGATCCATGTCGCCTCCGTCATAGCCTCGTCAAAAGCTATCGATTATGTCAAGTCCACATTCCCCGATGCAAAGACCACCGTCTGGGTTGGCGCCATCGACCCGGAGATCAACTCCCACAGCTACATTGTCCCCGGACTGGGCGACGCAGGCGACCTGGCCTACGGCGTCAAAGAGTAACGCCTATGCTGTCAGTTGCCGACAACGTTCCGTATAAGTCGCTCAATACGATGGGGATCGAGGGCTATGCCCGGCGATATGCCGAGTGGGAGGAGCCCTCTGACCTCTATACGCTCAGTGAGCCGGAAATCAATTGCCTTCAACCTGTAATCCAGATCGGGGAGGGGAGCAACCTGCTGTTCCCCGACGGCAGGCTGGATGCCACCCTCCTCGTCAGCCGCTATAGAGATACAGAGGTGCTTGAGCACGACTCCACCCACATTACATTCCGTGTCGGAGCAGGCCTGCGGCTCGACGATTTTATAGACAAGACAGCTGCAATAGGGCTGTGGGGGCTTGAGAACCTCTCCCACATTCCGGGAACCGTAGGAGCTGCCGCCGTGCAGAACGTAGGCGCATATGGCGTCGAGTTTGCCGACTGCCTCGAATCGGTGAAATGTTTCGACCTCGAAGATCAGAGGTTTACGACGTTTGCCGCTTCCGAGCTGAAATACGGCTACCGCGACTCGGCTTTCAAGCACGCGCCGCTGCATCGTCGCATGATCATCACCGACGTCACATTACGCCTGTCAGTCGATGCGAAGCCGCATCTCGACTATGGCAATCTCCGCAGCCGCCTTGAAGGTATTCCGCTGACTCCTATGGCCGTCCGCGACGCAATCATTTCAATACGACGCACCAAACTCCCCGAGATCACTGAAGCGGGCAGCGCAGGCAGTTTCTTCAAGAATCCCGTAGTCAGCGCCGACCTCCTCCCGGCTATTCGCGAGAAAGCCGCGGCAGCCGGCATCGACACGACCGATATGCCGGTCTATCATCTCGCCGATGCTCCCGGCTCCGTCAAGCTCTCGGCCGCATGGCTTATCGACCGCGGAGGACTCAAGGGTGCCTCATGCGGATCGGCCGGCACATGGCCCACACAGCCGCTTGTCATCGTCAATCTCGACGGGCGCGCCACAGCGGCCGATGTAGCCGGTCTCGCCGGGTATATAGTCGCAGAAGTCGACCGTAAATTCGGCGTAAGACTGACCCCGGAAGTCGAATATTTGTAATCAAGTAACCAACAACAAGATATGAGCACACTTACTATCGAAGGCGGATGCCGGCTCAGCGGTGAGATCACCCCCCAGGGAGCCAAAAACGAAGCGCTCCAGATCATCAGCGCCACCCTCCTCACATCCGAGCCCGTCACCATCAACAATATCCCCGACATCCTTGACATCCGCAATCTCATAGCCCTTCTGGCCGATATGGGTGTCAAAGTCGAGCGTCACGCTCCCGGCAGCTACACCTTCCAGGCCTCCGATATCGACCGCGACTACCTCGACAGCAAGGAGTTCGTCAAGCGGTGCGCTTCCCTCCGTGGCTCTGTGCTCGTAGTCGGACCACTCCTCGCCCGCTTCGGCAAGGCCTACTTCCCCCGCCCGGGCGGCGACAAGATAGGACGCCGCAAAGTCGACACACACATCACAGGCCTCATCAACCTCGGAGCATCATTCGAGACGGCTCCCGACCGCCGCGCCTACCTCCTCCAGACTCCTCCCGGCGAACGCCTGACAGGCACATATATGCTGCTTGACGAAGCCTCCGTCACCGGTACGGCCAATATCGTCATGGCAGCCACCCTCGCGCGCGGAGTCACGACCATCTATAATGCCGCCTGCGAGCCATATCTCCAGCAGCTCTGCCGCCTGCTCGTAGCTATGGGCGCGCGAATCGACGGCATAGGCTCCAACCTGCTAACCATCACCGGTACCGAGACCCTCGGAGGCGCCACCCACCGCGTTCTCCCCGACATGATCGAGGTCGGCAGCTTCATAGGCATGGCGGCCATGACCCGCAGTTCCATCACGATCAAGGACGTCTCGCGCCGCAATCTCGGCATCATCCCCGAATGTTTCCGCCGCCTCGGCATTACCATCGAAGAGCGTGGCGACGACCTCTATATCCCCGCCAAAGAGAGCTACGAAGTAGAGACTCACATGGACGGCTCCGTGCTGACCCTTGCCGATGCCCCCTGGCCCGGACTGACCCCTGACCTGCTGTCCGTGATGCTCGTCGTGGCCACGCAGTGCTGCGGCGAGGTCCTAATTCATCAGAAGATGTTTGAGAGCCGCCTGTTCTTCGTCGACCATCTTATCGATATGGGAGCCAAGATAATCCTCTGCGACCCCCACCGCGCCGTTGTCATCGGTCTCGACCATCATCCGGAGCTTCGTGCCAACCATATGCACTCCCCCGATATCCGCGCCGGTATAGCCATGCTCATAGCCGCCATGTCGGCCAAAGGCACCAGCACAATCGACAATATAGAGCAGATCGACCGCGGCTACGAAAGCATCGACACGCGTCTCAATGCCCTGGGCGCCCGCATCACCCGCCTCCCCTGATTTGTATGCGCATGAGCGTGTATGAGCACTACCTATCCGCTTTAATCGGTGTCCTCGGCCGGACTCCAGAAGGCTGGGAACGATCAGCCCGGCACATGTCGCTACGCTCCATATACCGGGCTACGGTAATTCGGCGTCCTCCGGACGCTTCTTCAGCTTAAATAACGTGAGTTCCGAGAGGCTGGCCGGGTTATTTCCGGGCTTCCATTTTCTGGGCTACTGTAGCGTCGACGCAGGCTACTGTGGCGAGGTTGATGATGTCGCGCACGGGGGAGTCGACGTTGATGAAGTGGACAGGCTTGTTGAGGCCGAGCTGGATCGGGCCGATGGCTTCAACGCCTCCCATCTCGAGCAGCATACGGTAGGCTGTGGTGGCGGCGCTCAGGTTGGGGAAGACGAGGGTGTTGACATCCTTGCCGTTGAGGCGGGTGAATGGATAGTTTTTGTCGCGGATCTCCTTGTTGAAGACGTAGTTGAGCTGCATTTCGCCGTCGATTGCGAGGTCGGGGTTCTCCTGTTGCATGCGGTCTACGACGTTATGTACCTTACGGCTCTCGGGAGTGTTGCTGGAGCCGAAGTTGCTGTAGGATACCATGGCCATGACGGGTTCGCAGGCGAAGTATTCTACGCCGCGGCGTGCGAGCCGGGCCACATCGTAGAGGGTGGCCTCGTCGGTGCTCTGATTGACCATCGTGTCGGCCAGGAAGTAGGTGCCGCGCTTGGTGTCGACGATATGCATGGTGGCGAAGTGGCTGAAGCCGGGACGTATGCCGACCACCTCCTGCGCTATCAGCGTGGGCACCTGACTGTCGGAGTATGTGCCGGCCACGAGGGCATCGGCATCCCCCTCGTTGACCATCATCATGCCGAAATGGTAGCGGTCAAACATCCGCTCTTTGGCTTCGGCGTAGGTGACGCCCTGACGCGCGCACCGCTCGGCGTATTTGGCCGCATACTGCTTGCGGCGGTCGGTCTCGCGGTCGTGGCGGGGATTGATGATCTCGATGCCGTCGATCGAGAGGTTGAGGCGCTTGGCGCGCTTGGCTATCATCTCCTCGTTGCCCAGCAGGACGGGGATGCAGAGCTTATTGCGGCGGGCGGAGACGGCTGCGCGGAGCATATTGTCGGTGTTGCCTTCGGAGAAGACCACGCGCTTGGGCTCCTGACGGGCCATGTCGACGATCTGACGCATCATCTTGCTGTCATTGCCCATCAGGCGGTGGAGCTTGACGTTGTATTCCTCCCAGTCGGTTATCGGGCGGCGGGCTACTCCGCTTTCCATGGCACCGCGGGCCACGGCGGGTGCAACGGTGACGAGCAGGCGTGGGTCGAGGGGTTTGGGCAGGATGTATTCGCGGCCGAATGTCAGGCTGGTCATGCCGTAGGCGGCGTTGACCACGGAGGGTACGGGGAGCTTGGCCAGGTCGGCGATGGCATGGACGGCGGCAAGCTTCATGGCTTCGTTGATCTGGGTCGCGCCGCAATCGAGAGCGCCGCGGAATATGTAGGGGAAGCCGAGCACATTGTTGATCTGGTTGGGATAGTCAGAGCGACCGGTAGCGAAGATGAGGTCGGGACGCGACGACATGGCTGCCTCATAGGCTATCTCCGGGTCGGGGTTGGCCAGAGCGAAGACTATGGGCTTGGGAGCCATCGACTTGACCATTTCGACGGTCACGACATCCTTGACCGACAGGCCGAGGAAGACGTCGGCGTCGACCATCGCCTCGGCCAGGGTGGTGATGGGGCGGTCGGTGGCAAACTCGCGTTTCTGCTCGTTGAGTCCCTCGCGCGAGGTGGTGATGACCCCCTTGCTGTCGCACATGACGATGTTCTCGCGCTTCAGGCCGAGGGCGATATAGAGACGTGTGCATGAGACGGCTGCTGCTCCGGCGCCGTTGACTACGAGACGTACATCCTCAATCTTCTTCCCCTGGAGCTCAAGAGCGTTGAGCAGGCCGGCAGCGGAGATGATGGCCGTTCCGTGCTGGTCGTCGTGCATGACGGGGATATCGCACTCCTCTTTCAGGCGTCGCTCGATCTCGAAGCATTCCGGCGCCTTGATGTCCTCGAGGTTGATGCCGCCGAATGTAGGCGAGATGGCCTTGACGATTTCGACAAATTTTGCGGGGTCTTTTTCATTGACTTCTATATCGAAGCAGTCGAGGCCGGCGAATATCTTGAACAGAAGGGCTTTACCCTCCATGACGGGCTTGCCGGCGAGCGCTCCTATGTCGCCCAGACCGAGTACGGCGGTACCGTTGGATATCACGGCCACAAGATTGCCTTTGTCGGTGTATTTATAGACATCGTCGGCCTTTTCCTTGATTTCCAGACAGGGATAGGCCACGCCGGGCGAGTAGGCCAGGGCGAGATCCTGCTGGGTGGAATAGGGTTTGGTGGGTACGATTTCAATCTTGCCGGGGATCGGATACTGATGGTAGTCGAGAGCCATCTCTTTGAGCATTTTGGTCATGAGCGGAGCGGAATATTTGGTTATGAATATATTAACTGATAGAGCAGGGCATGGCAAGGGCTTCCCTGCATAGATATAACAAAATTACGAAAAAAATGTTAGGGATCTTACTCCCCGATAAAAGAATATCGGTGATTCCGCTCAGAGGGCGCCCTGCTCGATGAGGGTGGCGATGCGGTCGATGGTGGCGTCTTCGGATGATTTGGCGGGGTCGTAGGAGGCGTTGAGGTTGACGCCGAAGAGGCGGCCGAACCCCTGCCAGAAGCCGGCGCGGAATGAGCCCAGAAAGGCTTTGAGGATGGCGTAACCCGACTGGTCGGTCTCGCGCTGGATGAGCTTGACGAGCGTGCGCGCCTGATTGCGGGTCAGCTTCTTCAGATCAGGCTTATACTGGTCGAACAGCTCCCCCTCCATCTCCTTTATGTAGTCTTCGCGCTCCTTCTGGGTGGGGAAGGTCTGAATGTATTCGTAGGTCTCGATGAGGGTCTCGCTGATCAGCTTGGCCCAGGGGAGGGTGCGGCGCACATCGCGCACCGTGCGCCAGTAGAAGTCTTCCTGCTCCTTGCTGTCAAATTTGAGCCGGGGGTAAACGGTGACTTCGTGCATGACGACATTGAGCACGGTGTCGCCCGTCAGCGGGTCGACTCCGAAATAGCGTCCGCGATAGGGCGACCGTGCGGCGACGGCCGTCGGAATGCCTGTCAGAGCGATGACAAATATGAGCAATCGGCGGAACATACTTCTCTTTATATCAATATAACGCCCGGCGGGCGCAGAAGTTGGATGGCCTCGATGCTTTTGGCTTACTGTGCGGCGGGAGTGTCGCCTTTCTTGCCGGGCTGACGGCTCCGGCGGGATCCTCCGCCGCCTGAGTGCCGGCCGCGGCGCTTGCTGCGTCCGGCTGATGCCGCTGCCTGCTGATCTTCTCCGGCAGGTGTCTGACCAGTCGGTTTCTGACCGTGCCGGCCGTTTCGGTTTCCCTGTTTCTGGCGCCCCTTGGAGCTTTTTTTCGACCCGGAAGAGTGGCGGCGGTCAGGCTGATAGGTCGGGGTGGGTCCGAGCTCTTCGGGAAGGGTCTCCTTGCGCACTTCCTGTCCGAGGAAAGCCTCGATACGGCCGAAGGGCATCTGGTCGCGGGGGCCGACGAGGGTGATTGCGCGGCCGTCAGTACCGGCGCGTGCCGTGCGCCCGACGCGGTGCACATAGTCCTCGGCCTCGCGCGGCACATCGAAGTTGACTACCATCGAGATGTCGTCGATGTCGATGCCTCGGGCTACTATGTCGGTGGCTATCAGTATGTCGGTGCGTCCGGCGCGGAAGTCGAGCATGACCTCATCGCGGCGCGCCTGCTCCAGATCGCTGTGCATCTCGTCGACCTTCCAGTGGCGGCGGCGCATCTCGCGCGTCAGCTCCTTGACCTTCTGTTTGGAGGCTACGAAGACTATCACGCGGCGCGAGTGGACGGTCGAAAAGAGATGGTGGAGGATGGCCGCTTTCTGGTCGTCGTAGCAGACGATGGCGCTCTGGTCGATGCCGTCGGCCGGGCGCGATACGGCGGTCTTGACCTCGACGGGATTCTTAAGGATGGTCTTGGCGAGCTGCTTGATTTTCGGGGGCATTGTGGCCGAGAACATCAGCGTCTGGCGCTCGCGGGGCAGCTTGGTGACGATCTGCATGATGTCGTCGTAGAATCCCATGTCGAGCATGCGGTCGGCCTCGTCGAGCACGAAGTAGCTGACTTTCGACAGGTCGACCGACCCCATCTGCAGGTGGGCTATCAGTCGGCCCGGGGTGGCTATGACGACATCGGCCCCCATGCGGAGGCTCCGCTGCTGGCGCGCGAACTCAGGGCCGTCGGTTCCGCCGTAGATGGCTACGGAGCTGAGGGGCATAAAGTAGGAGAAGCCCTCCATCTGGCGGTCGATCTGCTGTGCGAGCTCGCGGGTGGGAGCCATTATGATGCAGTTGACATGATCCTCGGGAGCTGCCTCGGCATAGAGGCGGTCGATGATCGGGATGAGGTAGGCGGCGGTCTTGCCGGTGCCGGTCTGGGCTATGGCTATCAGGTCGTTGCCCTCGAGGGCAGCCGGGATGGCCATCGACTGGATGGGGGTACACTCGTCGAAGTGCATATCGTAGAGCGCGTCAAGCAGCTCGTCGGAGAGGTCTAATTCTTCAAATTTCATGGGGCGCGGGGTCAGCGAGTCTGTTTTTGTCGAAATCGGAGGGACAGACTCTTATTTATTTACCGCAAAGGTAGTAAATGCGCCGGACTTTATCAACTCCGCGGACTATCTGGCGGAGATCTCGTCGACAAACATCAGCGCAGGCCAGCCGCCTTGCGGATGCTCGGGCGGAAGCATGGCGACAGGCTCGGCCACAAGCCTGACGGCGCGGAGAGTGCGTGGCTCAAAGCTGAGAGTGTGGGTCGATATGTGGTGGTCGGCCGCCGGATTGTCGGGCGGATAGGTCTCGGCGGCAAGCTCTATCCACTCGTCGCTGTCGGCCGGCAGCCCGTAGAGTGTGGCCGAGGCTGCGTCAGCGAGGGCATCGACCGGCTTGACGACAGTGCGGAATGTCACGGAGCCGAGCTGCGCGGGGCGGCGCAGCGTGATAGTGGCGTCAAGAGGATTTTTCGAGAATCCGAGCCAGCGGCCGGTGCGGAAATATTTTGTGCCGACAAGTCCGTCGACAAGCTGTGGAGCGCCCTTGAAGGCGTAGACATAGTAGGGCTGAGAGGCTATCTCGCAGTGGCCGAAGGTGAGGGGCGTTATGGCAAGCGTGTCGGATGTGGCGTGTCCCGGGCGTCCTTCCGGGCTGAAGGCGTTGACCTTGATGATGCAGTCGTCGATGAGGCTTACGGGGCCGGCGTATGGAGCGGACTCAGTGGTAGGTTCGGAGCCATCGAGAGTGTAGCGGATAGTGTAGCCGGGGAGCGCCGAGCAGGTCATGACGAGCGCACCCGAAATCGTATCAGGCTCAAAATCAACGGCTACCTCGACCACATGGCGCGCGTAATTATAGCCCTGACGGTCGTATTCCTTCATCAAGGGCAGAAGTCGCTGACGGAAGTCTTCATAATCCTTCAGCTCAGGAGCCGTCCATGCCACTTCGGCCAGAGCGGCCATGCGCGGAAGAACGTTATACTGAGCGTGGGATAGGGTCTTGACATATTCCGTCCAAAGGTTGGCCTGACAGCCGAGCACAAGGGCGGCTTCCCCCTCGGTAAATGACGGGAGGACTGGTTCGAGCGAATAGACATGGCTGACATCGTTGAGACCGCCCACGGCAAACGGCTCGTCTGGACCGTCTGGACTCTGGAAATAGTCGAAATAGCAGTATTGCGACGGGGTCATGACAACCTGATGGCCGCGTTTCACCCCTTCAAGTCCGCCGGAGACACTGTGCCACGACATGACTACGGCATCGTCCGGGGCGCTGCTTTCGAGTATCTCGTCCCAACCGATGGCTCGCTTGCCGCAGCGTCGCGCTACGTCGCAGGCGAACGCCGTCACATAGCCCTGTAGCTGAGCCTCAGCCGATACGCCGTCAGTGGCTTTCAGTCCAAGTTCGCTGATCCGGTGCTGACATTTCGGACACTCCTCCCAGCGTGTGCGGGGGCATTCGTCGCCGCCGATATGGATGTACGGGCCGGGAAACATGGCGGCCACTTCGGTGATCACATCCTCGAGAAACTGCATCGTCGCGTCGTTGCCCGGACAGAGTACATCGGGACTGATTCCCCAGCGCTGCCACACCTCGTAGGGGCCGCCGGTGCAGCCAAGCTCGGGATAGGAGGCCAGAGCCGCCTGCATATGGCTCGGCAGGTCGATTTCTGGGATTACGGTGATATGACGGCGCGCCGCGTAGTCAATGATGTCGGCCACCTCTTCCTGAGAATAATATCCTTCGACAGGGATGCCGTCGTAGCCGGGGCCTGTGCGGCCGATTATCGTGGCAGGGCGGCGTGACCCTATCTCAGTCAGGCGCGGACGGCTCTTGATTTCGATGCGCCATCCCTGGTCGTCGGTCAGATGCCAGTGGAAGCGGTTTAGGCCGTGCAGAGCCATCATGTCGAGGTAGATTTTTACGGAGTCGACGGGGAAAAAGTGGCGCGCCACATCGAGATGCATCCCGCGGTAGCCGAAGCGCGGATAGTAATAGACTCGGCCGGCCGGGATCTCAATGAAGCCGTCAGCCGCGGGCGTTGCGCCGGCAAGCGCCTTGCGGAGTGTCTGTATGCCGTAGAAAGTGCCGGCCCGCGAGGCTCCGTTGATTGTGAGTGTGTCGGGCGAGATCTCGATCGTATAGGCTTCAGGATTGGAGTCGTAGAGGTCGGCGCGCAGGCTGATGATGCCCGACGGCCCTGCCGGTTGAGTGGGTTCGGGCAGACAGGTATCCATCAGCTGAGCCTCCGGGGCAAGGCTGTCGGGAGCGGAGATCGCCGTATTGCCACCGAGCCGGAAGGGGTCGGCACCCGGAGTCAGCGCGACAGAGCGGGGGAGCGGAACAGTGCGGAAGTCGATATCCGACGCATTGGATCTGACAAAAAGAGCAGCCGAAAGGCTCAGGATGAGGAGAGAGAGTCGATTCATGAACGGTATGATATAATTATTCCGCAAAAATAGCAATTTCCGCGGAATAATCATGAGATACTTGTATTTGCGCAGTTGTAGGTTACTGTCCGCTTCCGGCGAGCCAGTAGACAACGGCTCCGAAGGCTATGCAGAGGAGTCCGTCGACGATGATGTACGGCGCCAATGTGTGACAGCACAGCGCGAGAACTATGCCGGCTGCTATTCCTGCTAAAAGGAACGTCGTGCAAGCCGTGCGGATGACGGTCGTAAGCCGGCCGCCCGATGTGCATGATGCCGTTCCCAGCGTGATGGCGCAGACAATGCCGCTTGTCAGCCCTGCAAGCAGCGCCGAGCCTTCGGCGGCAATAAGGCTGATACACCAGCCGATGAGTGCCGAGGCGGCAACCGCGAGCAGCAACGGGAACGGATGGAGCTTGAAATTACTCTCCTCGATGTCATTATAATTGGCCATGGTCAGATCTGTTTAAGAAGTATTAATTTGTTGATTTCCGGTATGTTGCAGGCCATCTGCCAGCCGGTCATGCCGGGACGCCACATGAGCGTATTGTCGTGGAGCGTGCCATTGGCGACAAGGCGTTCTACTTCGGCGGGGGTCAGCGGCCCTGCCTGCCGATTGTCAATGGCAACATACCACTGTCCGGCAGTATAGGGAGCTGAGTTCACACCGGTCTGACCCGTAGTGCCGGCGTTGACTCCGGCTACTTGCGTATTGTTCATGACCGTATTCATTGTCGAGATCATCTGCTGGGCCAGGCTAAGACCCATGCCGAATTCGACGAGACGGTCGATAGAGCTGAAATCTGTACTCATAGGTTGTCTGATTTAAATTTAGGGCATGGGGGGAGGGGTAGCGCCACCGGGGGTCGGAGGCGTGAAAAGAATAGCGAGCTCGGCTACCTGACCGGCCGGAGTCCAGGCTGCCATGCCCTGTGCCCACACAAAGGTTGCGGCAGTAAACTGGCCTTGCTGAGCCATCCCGCGCAGCTGGTCGAGAGTGTACGGGCCGAGTTGCTGACCGTTGACTGCCAGCATATACTGCACGGCCGGAGCGGCTCCGGGCATGGGGGGAGGTGTGGCGCCGGCATTGTTCTGTGCTGCCTGCTGCCACTGGTTGGTCATCTGCTGGCCCATCGTGTTGACCATGCCTGCCATCTGGCCGCCTAAGGCTCCACCGACAGCCATACCGGTCATGAACTGAGCGGGGTTGATGCCGCTCGAACCTGATCCGCCGCCGAAGCCGCTGCTGCCAAGATTCTGAGCCGCTGTCTGCATGACGTCGCTCTGGCGGTCGAGGGCGTGCGCGCCGATGAATTGAGTCTCTGTCTGCAGGCGCTGTGCACGCTGAGCCTCCTCGCGCTGTATGCGGAGCGTTTCCTCCATATTCTTTGCGTTGATAGCCTGCGTGTCGTGCAGATTCTTGACATTGACATCGGTCTGGGCATTGATGGTGCGGGTCTGCTGGTTGGCGGTGACCTCGCGCAGCTCGCGGTAGCCGGTCGAGGTCTTGTCGACATCGATGCGTGAGATATCAAGACGACGCAGCTTGACGGCAAAGTCCTCAAAGTCGGCCTCGATACGCGGTTTGACGATGTCGTTGATATCGTCGAGCCGGCGCTCGATCTGGAGCACGGGGATCTGATGCTTCTCGGGCACGTTGGTGATCTCGCTCTTGATGCGTCTTACGATAGCGTCCTTGACCTGCTGCTTGAAGTCGTCGAGCGAGAAGTTGATCAGCCGGTGTGCCTTGATGAATTTCTGCGGGTCGTCGATGCTGAAAGTAATGCTGCCGCCAACAGACACAGGCACACCGAAGTCGAGGAACCGGGGATCGAATACGTCAAAATAGGGTATGCCAAAGTTGATCTTTATGACGCCGGCCAGATTGATGAAGTAGATCTCGGCCTGGAACGGCGACTCGCCGCCGAAAGCCAGCCCGACGATTGATGACAGCACGGGGAAGTTGGCAGTCTTGATCGTCTCGTCATAGGGGCCGTAGATGAAATCCTGCATCGTGCCGTCTTTCTGCTTGTAGACGAACACGGCTACCTCGCCGTCCTTGACACGCAGCGAGGAGTTGTAGCGTATCGCGTTTTCGCGCGATGTAGAGTTGGCTTCCTGTCCCGCGGGGCGCCATTTCCATATGAGATATTCAGGCTCGTCGCAGCGGATCACATTCATCATTCCGCCGCTTTTGCCTTTTCCAAAAAGTCCCATTTTCAGTGTTCTTATTTTTAGTTGTTGATTTATTTAGATGTTTGATAGAAAGATGTAAGTGCCGACTGCGCAGACGATGAATGTGACAACCAGTACAATAAGACCGATCCACATCGTCTTTTCATTCTTCTGATATTTCGTTACGGCCGACTGGCAGAGTTCGCAGACCAATCTGAGGGCTTGCGGGTCATCCATAAGCGATATCCTGGCCTTCTTCTCAACCTGAGCGGCTTTGGATGCCCAGATCCTGTTCCACCGCTGTGTATTGATGCCATGGCGGGTCGTGCTGTCAATGAAGCTGACAGGTGCTACCTGATCGTCGATAAACAGGGCGTATTCCATCAGATCCTTACGTGAGGCCGGTATCGGATAGTTGCGTATCGCGTCGGACTTCGCTTTCTCAATACCTGTGAAGGGGAGATGTCTGAGCTTGATTTTGTTGAGAATAGCTATAAGGCATCTGACGATGAATATCATAAGCATCAGAGGGAAGATGAATATCCAGAGCAGGATTTTGCCCAGGCCGATTCCTCCGTAGTCCGAACTGCCGGCATTCTGCGCCATCGCCAGATCGTATCCCTCGATCTTGGAAGTGAATTCGGAGAGGGATCTGGAGGTGGATATGTCGGTGAATTCATGGCCGCAATCCGGGCAGACAGCCGTAAAGGAGTGCCGTAGCGCGCCACAAGCCGGACATTTTGATACTTCTTTCATCATCAGGTTTCGTTATGCTTTAATCTTGTATTTTTTTGCTAATTCGTTGATTTCTTCAAGCAGCTTGGGGTCATCTTTCATGATGATGCGGGCCTTGACCAGTATCTGTTCGGCCTTGGTCTTGTAAGCCGACCGGAGAGGATTCGAGCTTGAGGTGAAAATACTCCCGCCGCTCTGGGAGGCGCATCCTATGAAGAGATCGAGGATTCCTTTCTTATCCGAGGGGATAGGGAAGTTTTTGATAATCATCTTCTTTTTGTCGATCTTCTCCGGGGAGGTGTTGCCTTCACCCATTAGCGAATGGATTTTTCCCACTAAGCCGGATGCCTTCTCATTGTCAATCGCGGTCAATCGAGCGGTCAGACGTTCCATCGGAGACGTACCGTTATCGGCGTTGTAGTCATAGCCGCACTCAGGGCAGCATGTCGCGATAGCTTTGATGGGAGCGCCACAAGCGGGGCATTTTTTTACTTCGTTGCCATCCCGGGGTGCTGTATGGGCAGGCTGAGGGGCAGGTGCTGGTGTGGGAGCGGCGGCAGCTTTTTGCTTGGCTAAAAGAGCCTGACGCTGTTCGTATAGACGGGCTTCGAGCACCATGACGAATTCGTCCATGGCCACACCCTCTTCCTGGGCATTGCGTATCAGCACCTGTCGCTCGAGGTCGCTGATTTCGCCATCGGCTACAGCGGCCGTGATCAGGCTGTCAAGACGCGCTGAGAAATGTCCGCTCTTTTCAGCCGGAGCCTGGGGCTGGCTGTTGGCCCAGGGGACGGGTGGAGTCGGAGGAAGGGGAGCTTTTTCCTGGAGAAGAGCTGCGACTTCAGCCACGGCTGATGCGGGCTGCCAGTCAGACATACCTTTTATGAACACATAGGTCGATTCTGTCAGTGAGCCTTCGGCGATCATCTTGCGGAGCGTGGCGCGTTCGTAGGGTCCGTAGGTCTGCCCGTTGACGGCTACCATGACGCTCAGTGCGTCCGGTGGAGTCGGCACGGATGGGGGAGCTGGAGTGTCGAGTACAGATTTATTTTCACCCAATGACTGTAAGCCATCGGTAATGGCGTCGCCGGCCTTTTCGCCGATTTTGTCGCCAAACTTGTCTCCCAGAAAGTCTCCCGCAAAGGAGCCTACGGCCGATGATAGTGTCTTTTTAAAGAATCCCATGTTATTTTGCTTTTCAAATTTATAAAAAAAGCACAAATAAGATACTATTCGTGCTTTCTTTTTATTTATATATTAATATAATGAGTTTCTTGAGAAGATTACTTGAGGGCGTTGAGCAGTTTCTGAGTGATCTTGGCGTAGCGGGCAGCCTGTGCTGTGGTCATTTCGCCTTCTGCCTTTTCGAGTTTCTTCTGGAGCTTTTCGGCCTCGGCTGCGAGTTTGGCATACTCGGCGAGCGCGGTCATGTCGCCGGCCATAGCCTTCTTGTAGGTGGCAACGTATTTGTCTACATATTTCTCATAGGAGTCGAGCACTTTGTCCCAGTCGTTTGAGGCTGCGGCCACGGATTCGATGGCGGACTGAGTCTCGGTTGCGGTAGCGTTGGCAAGGGGAGCTGCGAAAATAGCGGCAGCGAATGCGCAAAGAATAAATGTCTTTTTCATGATGGTTTAATTTGAAAGAAAAACTGAATTATTTCTGCGCAAAGGAAAGCAGAAATGCTAAAATCGCAAAAGAAATGTCGTGCGATTTTAGCATTTGCTATGAATTGGTTTAAAATGGATCAGAATGTGTCAGACGGTCATCTCGCCGCAGAGGGATGTTATCAGCTCCCGCTTGACCTCGGCTTCGCTCAGCCCCTGGCCGAAGAGAAACATCATTTTGGTGACGGCGGCCTCCGTCGTGATGTCGTGGCCGGAGATGACGCCGGCGTCGGCCAGGCGGTTGCCCGAATAGTAGCGGCGGTCGTGGACTCCGCCGTTGGGGCACTGGGTGACGTTGAGCATGACGATTCCGCGGCTCATGGCTTCTGTGATGGCATCAGTAAACCAGGGCGCTGTCGGGGCGTTGCCGGCACCGTAGGTGCGCAGGACGACCCCTTTGACTCCCGGCATCGACAGCTGATGGCGCAGCGATGCCTCGGTCAGGCCGGGGAAGATGTCGATGATGGTGACGTTGGTGTCCATGCCGTAGCGCACATTCAGAGGGCGGGTGAACGGCAGCCGCCAGAGGGCTTCCTCATTGAAGTGGATGCCCAGGCCGATCTGTGCCAGCTTGGGATAGTTGTTGCTCTTGAAGGCGTTGAAGTTGTCGGCGCTCATCTTGGTCGAGCGGTTGCCGCGCCACAGGTAGTTCTCAAAGAGGATGGCCACTTCCTGTATCATCGGGCGGGGGCGCTTGTCGGCCGTGGTGGCTGCTGCTATCTGGAGCGCCGTGATGAGGTTTTCCTCGCCGTCGGTCCTGACCTCGCCGATGGGGAGCTGGGAGCCGGTGATGATGACGGGTTTGTTGAGGTTTTCGAGCATGAATGATAGCGCCGAGGCTGTGTAGGCCATCGTGTCGGTGCCGTGCAGGACCACGAAGCCGTCATAGCTGTCGTAGTTGTCGGCTATCGCTTTGGCTATCTGGTCCCAGTAGACGGGGTTCATGTCGCTCGAATCGATCGGCGGCGTGAACTGTATGTGATTGATTTCAAACCGCAGTTTTCTGATCTTCGGCACATTGTCTATCAGATGGTCGAAATCGAACGGCTTGAGTGTACCTGTGTCGGGGTCTTCGATCATTCCGATCGTGCCGCCGGTATAGATTATCAGAAGCCGGGCTTTGTGATTGAACGTGATCATGGCCGGAGGGGATTATTTTACCTGAGCGCCGGGAGCTACGGGGCCTGTCGGGCCTACGACCACAAGCGATCCGTCGGCATTTTCGGCCGAGAGGATCATGCCCTGGGAGTCTACGCCCTTGAGGCGGCGCGGGGGGAAGTTGGCGATGAAGCATACCTGCTTGCCGACGAGGTCGGCCGGGTCGTAATAGCGGGCGATGCCGCTGACGATTGTGCGGGGCTCGCCTGTGCCGTCGTCGATGGAGAAGCGCAGGAGTTTGTCGGCCTTGGGCACGCGCTCGCACTCGGTCACGGTGCCGACGCGGATGTCGAGTTTCATGAAGGTGTCGAAGTCGGTCGGAGCCTGCACGGGCTCGGGGCGCCATGCCTTGACTTTGTTTTCCTCCTTGATGCGGGCCAGGCGGTCGAGCTGAGTCTGTATGGTGTCGTCCTCGATCTTCTCGAAGAGGAGTTCGGGCTGGCTGATCTCGGTGCCGGCGGCCACTACGTCGTCAGAGCCGAGCTGAGCCCAAGTCATAGGCTCCATGTGGAGCATCGATGCGAGCTTGTCGCTCATGAAGGGGGTGAAGGGCTCGAAGGCGATGGCTATGTTGCCGCAGAGCTGCAGGACGGTGTGCATGATGGTGGCCACGCGCGCCATGTCGCCGGTCTTGACTGTCTTCCAGGGCTCGGTCTCCTGCAGATACTGGTTGCCCAGTCGGGCTATGTTCATCGCTTCCTTGAGCGCCTCGCGGAAGTGGAATGTGTCGAGATTGTCCGAAAGCTGCTTCTTGATCTCGGCCAGGCGGGTGTAGACGTTCTTCTCGGTCTCGGTCAGCTCGCCTGCCGCAGGCACTACCCCGCCGAAATATTTGTGGGTCAGCACGAGAGCGCGGTTGACGAAGTTGCCCAGGATAGCCACGAGCTCTGAGTTGTTGCGCTGCTGGAAGTCGGCCCATGTGAAGTCGTTGTCCTTGGTCTCGGGCGCGTTGGCTGTCAGCACGTAGCGCAGTACGTCCTGTTTCCCCTCGAAGTCGCGCAGATATTCGTGGAGCCATACGGCCCAGTTACGCGATGTAGAGATCTTGTCGCCCTCGAGGTTGAGGAATTCATTGGCCGGGACATTGTCGGGCAGCTGATAGCCGTCGCCGTAGGCCATCAGCATGGCAGGGAAGACGATACAGTGGAAGACGATGTTGTCCTTGCCGATGAAGTTGATCACGCGGCTCTCTGGGTCTTTCCAGTATTTTTCCCATGTGTCGGGAAGCAGCTCCTTGGTATTGGAGATATAGCCGATCGGAGCGTCAAACCACACGTAGAGCACCTTGCCCTCGGCGCCTTCCACCGGAACAGGCACGCCCCAGTCGAGGTCGCGGCTGACGGCGCGGGGCTGCAGCCCCAGGTCTATCCACGACTTGCACTGGCCGTAGACATTGGTCTTCCACTCCTTGTGCTCGTCGAGAATCCAGTGGCTGAGAGCCTTCTCCCACTTGTCGAGCGGCAGATACCAGTGCTTGGTCTCGCGCAGGACGGGGACATTGCCGGTGATGGCGCTGTGCGGGTTGATGAGGTCGGTGGCGTTGAGCGATGTGCCGCACTTCTCGCACTGGTCGCCATAGGCGTGCGGGTTGTGGCAGTGGGGGCATTCGCCCGTCACGTAGCGGTCGGCAAGAAATTGTCCGGCTTTCTCGTCGTAGAGCTGCATAGAGGTCTTCTCGACAAACTCTCCCTTATCGTAGAGATGGCGGAAAAACTCCGACGCCGTCTCGCTGTGGAGCGGAGTCGTCGTGCGCGAGTAGATGTCAAACGAGATGCCGAGCTCCTCCATCGAGTCCTTGATTATCTTATGATATCGGTCGACGATGTCCTGCGGAGTCACCCCCTCGGCCTTGGCCTTGATGGTGATAGGCACACCGTGCTCGTCGCTGCCGCCTATCATGATCACATCCTCACCCTTGAGGCGGAGATAGCGTGTATAGATGTCGGCAGGGATATATACGCCGGCCAGATGGCCGATGTGGACAGGCCCGTTGGCATAGGGGAGGGCTGTAGTGACGAGAGTGCGCTTATACTTATTCATTGTTTCAGTGGGATTTATTCTTAAGTTTTACTTATACGGTCAAATAGCTGTGCAAATATAGTGAAAAATTACGACTTTTCACTTCGCATTGAAATTGTGAGCACTTTGGGCTCCTTCGCCGGGGTCAGCGGCGGTTGCGCGGGTGGTAGCGCAGGATTTCGGTGCGCAGGGCCGAGCGGTCGAGGTGCAGGTAGATTTCAGTCGTCGAGATGGATTCGTGGCCGAGCATCTGCTGGATGGCGCGCAGGTTGGCTCCCCCCTCGAGCAGGTGGGTGGCAAACGAATGGCGCAGCGTATGGGGCGATACCGTCCGCCGGATGCCTGCAAGCGCGGCCAGCTGCGTCACTATCCGGAAGACCATCGACCGCGAAAGCCGCGTCAGCCGCCTCTCCGAGATAAAGACGATCGCCTCCTCGCCCGACTTCGGGGCCAGCCGGCTCCGCTCCTTCAGATAGCGCGTCAGCACATCGATCGTAGCCTCCGATATAGGCACAAGCCTCTCCTTGTTGCCCTTACCCCTGACCACGATATATCCGTCGTCGAGGTACAACCGCCCTATCTCCAGATTGCACAGCTCCGAGACACGCAGCCCGCAGCCGTAGATCATCTCGATAATAGCTTCATTGCGAAGCGCTTCCGCATCGTCAGGATCAATAGCCGCTATCATGGCGTCGATCTCCTCGACCGTCAGCACCTCCGGCAGGTGAAATCCGACCTGCGGCGACTCCAGAAGCTCCGTCGGGTCAGCCTCCACATATCCCTCAAGCTTCAGAAACTTAAAGAACGACCTCACGCCGGCTACTATCCGTGCCTGCGACCGCGGCGCGATCCCCAGATCGTGGAGGTCGCCCATAAACTCGCGCAACAGCTCGAGCGTCACCTCGCCGAGCGGTGTCTGCCTCGGCGACAGCCACTCCAGAAACTTCTCGACATCAAATAGATAAGAGTCACGCGTATTGGCCGACAGCCCACGCTCCAGAGTCAGGTGGGCGGCATACGCACGGCGTATCTTGTCAATATCGCGTATCGGTCTCAGCTGCATGAATCTTCATCGCCGGAGAGCGCCTGCCTCCGGCTCACACAAAGTTACCTCTCATATCTTCCTTAATCCAAATTTTTCTTACACTTTTTCATGAAAAATTTCTACATATTTGTGCGCAGAAGATAGCCGATGCGCGATGCGGCTTTAATCGGCGTCCTTGTCGCCACAACAAGCGGAAATCGGGGCAGACGGGGCAAGCTATGAGAAGCGATTAAATCTGCTTCGCTAACCACCAATCTGCGTAATCAGCGCCATCCGCGAGAAAAATCGCACGAAAGTGTATAAGTGTCATACGCGCCCCTGCCGGCGGGTGTTACCTTTGCCATCAAAAAACAGATATACTATGAATAGCATTAAGACACTCACACTCACTATCGCGGATATTTCCGAGATTTTCGCTATCAGCGACCCCATGGTCCGCGAGCAGGCCATAAGTATCATCCAGTCGGCTGCCTCTGATCCTGAAAATATCAATACCGACCACTACAAAGACTGCCACCCAATTATTCAAAAGCTGATACAGAAGCTTCAGCACCGCGTCGAGCTGTCACGCCGCCGCGCCGAGGCCCGTGCCCGCCGCAAGGCCGAGCAGGCTGCCGAAGCCGCCCGTCAGTCGAAAAACAATGCCTTCGAGACTCTGTATCGCCAGCGCGCCGGAGTCAAGGCCGGAACCCTCGAGGTGAAGATCAACGAAAGCGTCGCCCGCCGCCTGCTCTGGATCAGGCAGAACTTCCCCGCGGCGGTCGATGCCGTCAGACGCGTTGTCGCGGCCTATGAGGCTGAGGACGAGATGGCACGCATCGTCTTGACCAACCTGACCAGTATGTTCAATTTCGTCACGGGCTATCTCAATCCCCTTACCGAGGCCGCCTCGGCGTATTTCCGCACACCCAAGTGCCGCCGTTCCTCCTCTGTCATCATCCCCGCCTGCTGAGTGTTATTGTTGGAGGTGTTGCCTATGACTATGTTTCAGTAGGCGATCTCGAAGTCCTGGCGGGGGAGATGGCGGGCGCCGACGGCGAGGAGTTTGTGGCGCGAATAGAAGGTCATGCCGCGCTGCATGGCCGACCTGATCGTTTCTGCCGCATGGGGCGCCTTTCGGCGGTCAAGGAGGAATACGACGCCGCCGGCTCTGACGGTAGCGGCGGCTGTCTCGACCCCTTCGGTCGCGTCGCCATGGCCTGTGAGGATGACCATCGAGGGGCCTTCGGTGCTGATGGATATGCGCGAGTCGGCGAGCTTCACTGCCCCGGCTATCAGTCCGGAGCTGTCGCCGCAGATCATGACGCGCCGCGGCTTGAAGCGTGCTATCAGGCGCACTGTCAGCCGGAGCACTTTTTCCGACGGGAGATCTTTGGCCCCGTTTCTGACTGCTTCCTGACGCATACGGCTGATTTCGGAGTAGACATAGTAGTGGTCGCGCTCGCGCAGGGTGCGGAGCACAAGGTCGAATGCGAATGGCGAGTGTATCCCGAATCCGCGGCTGCGGCGCAGTTTCGACCAGAAGATCATGCTTCGTCAGCCCCCTTTCCGCGTCTGATCGACAGAGTAATCGCCGCTCCGATAAGGAGATAGATCAGTAGCACCGATACTGTGGCTACGGCGCAGGTGGTCTTTACGGCAGCGGGCTTGAAGGTCATGACGATCTGATGTTCGCCCGGCTCGACGGCGAGGGCGCGCAGTATGTAGTTGACGCGGCCTATCTCTACGGGTTTGCCGTCGATGGTGGCTTCCCAACCCCAGGGGAAATAGACTTCGGAGAATACGGCCACGCCGCCGTTGGCGCTCCGGACATTGTAGGTAAGGCGGTCGGGCGCGTAGGATGTCTCATAGATCGTGTCGCCGGGCGCTTTGGACGTGGCTTTTCCGGCGAGCATCGGGCGGAATCGGATGTCGGCGACAGCTTCTGTGGCCGGGTCGATGGCGCTCAGTGCCATGAATTCCTCATCGGGAGTAGCGGCAAACTCTACATTTTCCACAAACCACGCATTGCCGAGCGCACCGGGATTGACGACTACCTGCTGCGGGCCATATATGAGATATTTGACATTAAGCATATCAGAGACAGGCGACACCTGACCGTCGGGCGACACGGCGTCGGCGAAGATGTAGCCTTCGAGCAGGTCGTTGTAGCGTGCCAGCTTGGCGGCATGATAGCCCCCGACAGATTTGTGGAAGTAAGATCGGTCGGGTCTGACGATGTCCTGTCCCATGGGCATGACGCGATAGTTCATGGCTGTGTCGGCGAGTATGGCGCGGTCGGCAGCGTCGGCGGTGATGACCTGTCGGACAGGACGGTTGAAGCTCTCATGATTGAGATAGCGCTTGTCGACGCCGTAGAGGTCGGCCACGATAAGGAGTCCGAGCGCCCCCAGCGCATACCATCTGCGGCTCTGCGAGCGCATTGCGATCCATAGGGCGCCCCCGCCCAGGAGCAGGTAGATGAGCGAGCGGAGCGAGTCGGCGGCTACAAGGCCGTGGCGCAGGTCGGCGGCTACGGGCGAGATATGGGTATAGGCGCGGGCGAAGATCTGCTGTATCTGGTCGGCAGGCTGTCCGGCCTGTATGGCGCCCATCATATATGAGTTGAGATTGCTTAAATCCCCGTCATAGTCAGTACCGCCGAAGACAGACGGTGAGATCCAGCCTATCAGGCATACGGTCCCTACCAGGCCGAAAGCCGCATAGAAAGCGCGCTTCGTGTTGCGTGTCAGCGGCTTTGCCAGCAACTCACGGAGTGCCATGATGCCCAGCACCGGCATGGCAAACTGGGCTATGACGAGAATCGACTCCGGGGTGCGGAATTTATTGTAGCCTGGTACGATATTGATGAAGAAGTCGGTCAGCGGCATGAAGTTGCGTCCCCATGCGAGAGCTATCGAGAGGATGGTGGCCAACAGAAGCGCCCATTTGACAGGTCCTTTGACGATTAGGCAGCCAAGCAGAAAGAGCGCGCAGATAATGACACCGACATAGACGGGGCCGTTGGTCGATTCCGGTTCGCCGAAGTATTGCGAATAGGCGGTGAGCAGCATCCGCTCGTTGCCGTCAAGTCCGGCTTTTTTCATTGCGTCGGCTGCGCCGGGGAGGTCGGCAAGCGATGCAAACTGCAGATGGCCGCCTGAGGGTAGAGCGGAGGCGCCTCCCTTGACATTGGGTATCGCAAGCGTCAGGGTCTCCATTTTGCCGTAGCTGTATTGGGTTATGTAGTCTTTGTCAAGACCTTTTGATGTAGTGGATTCTGCGTCGCCGGATGTCAGCTCCGAGTGTCCGCCGCGGATCGACTCGGGGGCATAGCGCGAGGTGAAATACAGATTGGGCGCATTGGCACCTACGGCAAGCGCGGCTGCCACAAGCAGAGCACCGGTAGCCTTTCCCCAGACTTTGAGAGCCTTTTTGCGCAGGGCTGATATCAGGCAGCAGAGCGCGATCAGAGCCACCACGAACATGAAGTAATAGGTCATCTGGATATGATTCCACGATATCTGCATCATCAGCCCGAAAGCTCCGAGCGCCGCGCCGGCCGCTATACGTCCGCGGTAGGCCAGCAGGACGCCGCCGAGCGTCGGCGGTACGTAGGTCAGCGTGTAGAATTTCCACAGGTGTCCGGCGCCGATTATGATGATATAGTAGCTTGAGAAGCCCCACGCGAGAGCTCCGATCAGCGAGTAGTACCATCGCATACCGATGGCCATGAGCATGATATACATACCGAGCATCATCATCATGACGAGACCGGAGCAGCCTGGCAGCCCGAGGCTGTAGACGCTGTTGACCCACTTGAAGAGGCCGTCGGAGGGATATGACGGTGAAATCTGGAAGGTCGGCATTCCGCTGAAGAGCGAGTTGGTCCAGCGGGTAGTCTCTCCGGTGGCCTCCTGAAATGCGCGTGCCTCCTCGCCGTTGGCTATGCCCTGGCGCACATCCTCCTGACTGAGGACGTTGCCGTCGAAATTGTCAGGGTAGAAGAATGCGATGGCTACGATGGCCATTACCGCGATCGAGATTAGCGTGCCCCATACGGCAGGACGTCTGATGATGCTCTTGAAATTCATATTGTGAAGTGTTATTGTTCTTTCGGTTGACGGGTTACTGTATGACGGCGAGGCCTCCGCGCGAGGTCTCTTTGTAGAGACTCGGCAGGTCGTGGCCGGTCTGTTTCATTACTTCGACGATGCGGTCGAACGAGACGGAGTGACGGCCGTCAGAGAAGGCCGAGTAGAGGTTGGCGTCGAGGGCGCGTGCCGCGGCGTAGGCATTGCGCTCGATGCATGGTATCTGGACCAGGCCGCAGACGGGGTCGCAGGTCAGTCCGAGGTGATGTTCGAGTCCCATCTCGGCTGAGTACTCGATCTGGGCCGGCGTACCGCCGAAAAGCTGGCTTGCGGCTGCGGCGGCCATCGCGCAGGCTACGCCGACCTCGCCCTGACATCCCACTTCGGCACCGGAGACCGAGGCATTGTGCTTTACGACATTGCCGAACAGTCCGGCTGTGGCGAGCGCGCGCAGGATGCGCTGCTCGGAGAAGCCTTTGGAGGTATGCAGGTGGTAGAGTACGGCAGGAAGCACGCCGCACGATCCGCAGGTCGGCGCCGTCACTATCTCGCCGCCCGACGCATTCTCCTCGGAGACGGCAAGCGCGTAGGCATAGACCAGTCCGCGGCTCTTGAGCGAAGAGTTGTAGCCGGCGGCGTGGACGTAGTAGCTGACGGCCTTGCGACGCACGCCCAGACCTCCGGGCAGAACGCCCTCGGCCTCTATGCCCCGCTCGACGGCGCTCTTCATGACGCTCCACACGCGTCGCAGATAGTCCCATACTCCCGGATCTTCGTGCAGGTCGACATATTCCCAGTAAGACCGGCCGGACTCCTCGCACCATTTCTGTATCTGGCTGATCTTCGTCAGCGGATAGATATCGTCGGCGGCCTGACGTTCAGTGCCTTCCCTGATGATGTCGCCTCCGCCTATGGAGTAGTAGGTGGCTGAGTGTGATACATTCCCCTGCGCGTCTCTGGCCTCGAATTTCATACCGTTGGGGTGAAAGGGTAGGAAGGTGTCCGGTTCCCAGACTATTTCGGTAGGAGCCGCAGGCTGCATCACGTCGAGGATGGCGCGGTCGGTCAGGTGGCCGCGGCCGGTGGCGGCCAGCGAGCCGTAGAGTGTCACGGTGTAGGCTGACGTGCCCTGCGCATCGGCAAGGAATTCCACGGCGGCCTGGCGCGGGCCCATCGTGTGGCTGCTCGAGGGGCCGAGTCCTATTTTATAGAGTTGGGTGATTGACTGCATGATTGGCTGGAGATGATGAGTTTATGTCGTGGATAGGCGGGTCTTGCGGGTGTTTTTGAGGAAGAAATACATGAACAGGCCTCCCGCCAGAAAAAGCGATACGGAGAAGCTCAGATAGATGCCGTAGAGCCCCATTCCGGCGGTAATGCCGAGCAGGTAGGTGGCCGGTATGCCGACGATCAGATAGCTTACGAAGGCGATCCATAGCATCGGCATCACGTGGGATGTGCCGCGCAGGGCGTTGGCGAATGTGATCTGTGTCGCATCGCCGAGCTGATAGAGCACAAGGGGTACGATCTGCGCTATGGCGAGAGTGGTGACGGCCGCGTCGTCGGAGAAGACGCCGATCATCCACGGGCCGAATATGACGAAGACAATCGAGGAGACTGCCGCAAAAGAGAGGATGACCATATAGCCGGCCCAGCCTATGCGGCGCATCAGGGCGCGGTCGCCGTTGCCGGCAGCGTTGGCCACCATGACCGAGACGCTTGTCCCCATGCTGTAGTAGATGCAGAAACCGAGCGTTCCGACGATAAGGAGTATCTGGAAGGCGCCCAGTTCGTTCTTGCCGAGCCATCCCGCCATGACGCAGGCTATCGAGAATGAGGCGGTCTCCATCGACATCTGAAGCCCGACGGGGAGCGAGGTCCGGAATATCCTGCCACTCTCCAGACTGGCGCCTCCACGGCCGAGAAATCCGCGGCGGTAGCCCTCCCAGCCGCGGCGCATCGCGAAGACAGCTATGATGGCTATCGGGCATATCAGGCGCGCGAGCAGTGTGCTCAGTCCGGCACCGGTCAGCCCCAGCGCCGGAGCCCCCAGATTGCCGCTTATAAGCAGGTAGTTGCCGAATACATTGACGCAGTTGGCTATCATGATGATGACCATCGGCATCGTGGTGCCTCGCAGGGCATAGCTCCACTGCGCGAAGACATTGAAGACGGCGACCGGGACTATTCCCGCCAGATAGATGAGATAGTAGGGGCGGATCAGAGGCAGCAGCTCCTCGGGCTGTCCGAGGCGGCCGACGTTGAGGTAGAGGATGAACATCACCGCCGTAACCGCCAGCGAGAATATCAGGTTGATACGCAGCCCGCGGCGCAGGGTGGCTCCTATGTCCTCCTGACGCTTCGATGCGTAGAGGGCGCCGATGAGCGGTGTCAGTCCGTAGGTGAACCCAAGACAGAGCATCAAGGCGATGTTGAATACATTATTGACAAACGAGGCCGAGGCCAGAGCGTCCGTAGAGTAGTTGCCTACCATGATATTGTCGGCAAATCCCACGGCGATCATGCCCAGCTGCCCCACGAGGATGGGGAGGCCGAGCTTGACTATCTCTTTGTAGTAGGCCAGGTAGGTCATCGGATGCAGAAGAAGACCTCCACCTGACGGAGCTGAGCGCGGCCGGAAGTGGAGGTCTCTATACGTTGGGATTCGGATTAATCGCGGTTGCCGAAGAAGCGGAGCAGATAGAGGAAGAGGTTGATGAAGTCGAGATAGAGGCTGAGCGCGCCGATTGTGGCGAGACGGCCGTCGGCTGCGTTAGGCATCTGGAGAGCCATCTGCTTGATCTTCTGTGTGTCCCATGCGGTCAGGCCGAGGAAGATGAGGACACCGGCACCCGAGATGAGCCAGCTCATGGTGTCGCTGTGGGCGAAGAAGTTGACCACCGAGCAGATGATCAGGCCGAAGAGGGCGAAAATGAGGAATGTGCCGATCTTAGTCAGGTCTTTTTCAGTGAAATAGCCGTAGATGCTCATAGCTCCGAAGGTACCGGCCGTGATGAAGAATGTCTTCATGATCGAGCCGGGGGAGTAGACGAGGAAGATGATAGCCAGAGTGGCTCCGTTGACCAGCGCGAAGAGATAGAACAGCAGCGTGGCTGTCGAGCTGCTCATGCGGTTGATGCCGGCCGAGATCCAGATTACAAGACCTATTTCGATGATGGCGAGGGTGAGATAGCCACCCTTTGAGAGTGCAAACTGTGCTACGCCGTCAATGTGGGGAACGGCGAGGGCTGTCAGGGCAGAGACTACCAGCGCAAGAAACATCTTGACATAGACCTGCTTCATGATGCGTGATACAAAGGAGTCGAGAGCCTGCGTATCAACGGTGTTCTGTGAATAGTAGTTGTTCATATTCGATATGTGTTTCAGGTGATTGTTTAGCGGGTTGATTACATTCTTTCAGGGACGCGGATGCCCAGCAGAGCCATGCCGGAGGCGATCGTGCGCGCGGTGACCTCGCATAGGGTGAGGCGGAGCGAGCGCACGGCCGCATCCTCTTCCTTGAGGATGGAGTAGTCGTGGTAGAACTGATTGTACTGCTTGGTCAGCTCATATACATAGTTGGCTATCAGAGCCGGGCTGTAGCGGCGGCCGGCTTGCTCCACGACAGATGGGAAGTCGGCCAGCGTCTGGATGAGCGCCACCTCCTTTTCGTTGGGCTTGACGCCGAGATAGTCGGTCAGCTCGATACCGGCCTCGGCGGCGCGGCGCAGGACGGAGCGGATGCGCGCGTAGGTGTACTGGATGAAGGGACCTGTGTTACCGTTGAAGTCGATGGTCTCTTTGGGGTCAAACGTGATGTTTTTGGTCGGATCGACCTTCAGGAGGAAGTATTTCAGCGCTCCGAGACCCACGATCTCAGCTATATCCTCAGCCTCGGCCGGGGTCAGGCCGTCGAGCTTGCCGAGCTCGGCCGAAACCTCGCGGGCCGTGTCGACCATCTCTTTCATCAGGTCGTCGGCGTCGACCACCGTGCCCTCGCGGCTCTTCATCTTGCCGTTGGGGAGCTCCACCATGCCGTAGGAGAAGTGTACCAGATCCTTGCCCCACTTGAATCCGAGCTTGTCGAGCAGCAGCGAGAGCACCTGGAAATGATAGTTCTGCTCGTTGCCCACGACATAGATCATCTTGTCGATCGGATAGTCGGCGAAGCGGAGCTTGGCCGTGCCGATATCCTGAGTCATATAGACGGATGTGCCGTCGCTGCGGAGCAACAGCTTGTGGTCGAGACCGTCGGCTGTGAGGTCGGCCCACACGGAGCCGTCGTCCTTGCGGTACATGATGCCTTTCTCAAGGCCTTCGAGCACCTTCTCCTTGCCCTCGAGATAGGTGTCGCTTTCGTAGTAGATCTTGTCGAAGCTGACCCCCATGCGCTTGTAGGTCTCGTCGAATCCGGCATAGACCCAGCCATTCATCTTCTCCCAGAGAGCGCGTATCTCGGGGTCTTTCTGCTCCCACTTGACGAGCATCGCACGGGCCTCCTGCATCAGGGGCGAAGCCTTCTCGGCCTCCTCCTTGGTCATGCCCTGCTTCATCAGCTCCTCTACTTCAGCCTTGAAGTGCTTGTCAAACAGTACATAATAGTCGCCGATCAGGTGGTCGCCTTTCTGGCCCGTCGTCTCCGGAGTGGCGCCGTCGCCCCACTTCTGCCAGGCGAGCATCGACTTGCAGATGTGGATGCCGCGGTCGTTGACGATATTGGTCTTCACCACCCGGTTGCCGCACGCTTCAAGTATCCGCGAGAGGCTGTAGCCCAGCAGATTGTTGCGTACATGGCCGAGGTGAAGCGGCTTGTTGGTGTTGGGCGACGAGTATTCGACCATCACCAGCGGAGCATCCTCTCCGGCCGGGGTGATGCCGTAGTCAGGAGTGTCGGCGATATGCTTCAGCACTGAGTTCCAGAACGTAGGCTCGATGACGATATTGAGGAAGCCCTTGATGACATTGAAGCGGTCTACCGCAGGCTCATTTTCCACAAGCCAGCTGCCGATCTCATTGCCGACATCCTCCGGGCGCTTGCGGGCAGCCTTGACCCAGGGGAACACGACTACCGTCAGATTGCCCTCAAACTCCTTTTTAGTCGTTTCGGGTACGATTGCCGACGGCTCTACATCAAGGCCGTAGAGCTCCTTGAGAGCCTTGGCTACCGCCTGAGATATGAGGTTATCGATTGACATTTCTTTGATATTACAGGTGATTGGCCTCATTGAGGCCGGGTTAAAGATTGGCAAATTAAACTTTCAACAGGCAAAAATACAAAAAAAATCCGACACCGCCACTACTCCCTGTCCCTCCGCCTCTTAAATAATCTTAACCCTCTCTTACCAACTTATCTCAGCGCATCAATCTCTGCACCGACCAACTACAATACTTTCATCTCTACATGTGAAACAATAAATCTATCTTACAATCATTAAAAATCATCTATCATATCATAATCGTCCTGCTCTTCATGGAAATCGTGGTAGGATTGGCTATTTCCATGATATCTATTACTACTATGTGAGTTTGATGAATATCCACGATAATCACTTGGTTTTCCATTTGGTGCATCATTATCTTCCGTATTATGGAGTTTATTAAACAGCCAACGAAACAAAAAAGACTCACCAATATAATTCCAAAATTTCATAATATTCCTAATTAGCAATCAAAGTGTATTTTGTTTAAATACTAATAAATATTCTCTATATGAATTCAGAATCTTCTATTGGGATAATAATTGATTGATTACATCGGTTTCTAAATATGTTTTAGCATATTCTAGATTCAATAAATTATCAGACAACAGATAATCGTATTTTTGATATGTTTTGTGTTGCCGTGGAAGTATTGAAGCTAATTTGGTGACATCAGGTTTATTAACTTTCCGTAGCCGCTCAATATCCTCTTCCGTCAAATTTGACACATAGAAACTTTCAAAATCGCATGATTTATTCAGACAATATTTTGCCAACAATGCCAATGTTCTGTTAGCCTTTGTTCCAGCCCAGTTGAAAAAATAGTTTTCATTACCATATTGCAGAAATGATGTTTTGTCAAGATTCTGGTGATGAAAGAATAGACGACTCTGATTAAGATGCTCTTTGGCTTGTGTATGATCATCAAGATACGGATATATAGTGTCAGTCAAATATATCTTTTGCATCTTTTCAGCAATAATGCGGTCAATATCTATGCATTCTCCGGCAAATCTTGCCACTCCACCAGATTTAATATATGATACATATATCTTTGATGTTGCCTCATCAAAACTCTCTACAAGCCAGCGCATCCCAGACAATATAATCACTTTACCAATTTGCGGAATATACTGTATCATTCCTATACGTTTGGAGTTTGCCTTGTTGATTACAGTTAAATCGATAGGTGATACAAACGCGACATAGAAATCTGGGGATTTCAAAATTCTTTCACCTAACTTACCAACTACAATCTGTCCGGTATTGAGCTGCGAAATTACCTCATTATCGCCCAGAGATCTCAATAATTCAAGGAATATTTCAGGGGTTACATTTTTGAATGCTCCATTTTGGCAAAGTAGTGTCCATCCTTCCTTGGGATAAAAACCTCCAAACTGAGCTATAACAGCCAATATCTGTTGAATGAGTGTCGATAAATGATATCTGTTTATAGAGGGTGTCTCGTATTTGTGTTCGCGCATCAATTCTATAATCGCAATATTCTGTACAAGATTGCACCTTAAGTCGTACAACAATCCAGCATCGTTTCCTTCGATGGAAAATACTCGCAGGATAGAAGGCTCATTTCGTCTACCTGAGCGACCTAGCCTCTGTCTGAGTCCAGAAACGGATATTGCTGTACCAATTTGCGCTATGGATTTAACTTTGCCTATATCAATTCCCAATTCCAATGTAGAAGTGCAAAGAGCGGTTATCGGATGCTCACCACGCTGTAAATCGCGTTCGACAGATTCACGTTCTATCTTAGATATACTACCGTGGTGCACTCTGAATTCATTGGGGACACCTTTCTCTTCGCACATATCCGATAACTGCACGGCAAATTCCTCCGTAATCCCACGACTATTGGCAAAAACAAGATTATTACTCCCGCGCAGATTTCTGTATATCTCCTGTGATATCGGGATGGAGGTATCTATGTCTTTAGTTGAGATATATTCTTTTACGAGTATTTTTATCTCATGATTACTTTCTCCCTGTTGAGGAATGGCACACGGCATTGAACCATCATTACGAAGAAAATATTTTACAGCGTCATAATCTGAGAATGTTGCACTCATCGCTATCCGGGGTATATGGTGGTGTGTAACCTGTTCTATTCGTGCAAGGAGTGATTGCAATTGCTTACCTCTTTCAGTGCCTAAAAAAGAATGTAACTCATCAATGACTACATATTGCAGAGAAGAGAATGCTCCTATCACAAATCGCTCATGATTTATCAAAAATGATTCAAGTGATTCGGGGGTAATTATTACAATACCGCTAGGATTCTTCAGCGACCTAATCTTTCTATTAGCAGCAATATCGCCGTGCCAAGGAATAATATCTATCCCCATCTCGGCTGTCATATCTGAAAGTCGACGATATTGGTCATTTATAAGAGCTTTCAATGGGCTAATATATAGCACTTGATAGCCGGAAGCACCTCTGTCGGATAATATTGATGTTAATATGGGTAAAAAAGCAGCCTCAGTCTTCCCTCCTGCAGTTGACGCACTAATAATAACGTCGCTATTACCGGCAAGTACAAACGGTATGGCATTTTCCTGAATATCTTTTAGATCTGTCCAACCTTGCCGCCAAATCCAACGGCGAACGCGTTCATCAAGTAGATTAAATGAAACAGAAGACCTTGACATAAAAGTCACAATTTGAATGACGCAAAGGCATCATCACCTGTTTTGCTTTGCAATCCGCTTTGTTGTGCGATAATATTCCCTACTTCGGTCGGTTCTATATCATGTACGATTTCGATTTGTTCAATCATATCCGACCATTTCAAGTTGGGATATTGTTCCAGCATTGACAACAAATCCAAAAAGCCTTTAATTGTGTTGCGTGGCGTGCGAAAATAGCAGTCCCCGATTTTTTTTGCACAATGATTTAGATATGCCAGCAATGCATCATCCGGAACTAAATACTTGCTCTCATCTCCATACGCGAATATATTGCGCAAGTTCATCAATAGCAGATATAACTCCTCTTTTGAAAGGTTCGCCAGACGTAATACAGTCGAGTTATAGTCAGTAAGTCCGAGATTTTTTGAGAAACTGTTTTCAGCTAACCTTGATTTTAAAGCTTCGTAGCTATATAAACCTCTGTTGCCATCAGTCAGGAACTCCGGTGTTCCAGACATTATGAATCCTATATGCGACAAAGTACCTTGAAGTGTATTATTTAGGATATTCAATATTTCTTCATAGTTTGCCTTGCGGGATACACTGTTGGATATTTTGTAGAGATTGACCATTTCATCTAAACAAACTAATAATCCGTTATATCCTGCCTTTTGCATTAAAATGGAGTAGAGCTTCAACGTATTGAAGAATGACGAATCATTAATGAATTCACGTACACCGAGGTCGCGCATGCTATCGGTCTTTGTTGTGTACTCGGCTCTTAGCCATCGTAAAACGCGGTCTTTCAATATGTCATCGCAGGAATCATACGCAGTCCAATACATATTAATGATCTGTGCGAATGTATATCCACCTGGATATTCATTCAAGTCGCTCAATTGCTCATATATGACTGCTCCAACATCGCGGTTGTTTTGCTCAGCTTTCGCTCTAGCTTTTGATATAAATTTTTCAAGAATATTCGGCAATGCATTCCCGTCTTGTTTTGTACGGGTGGATATAGAAGAAATCAACTCCGATAATAAAATCCGTGCGAGGCCGTCTGTTCCATGCAGTCGTTTGGTTGGTGACAGATCGGCATTCATTGTTACTAATCCTTTCTGCAACGCAATACTTCTCACAAGCGACAGGAAGAAAGTTTTGCCGGAGCCATACTCACCGATAACAAAACGGAATGATGTGCCGCCCTCCGAAATAGTGGCAATATCATTAACAAATGATTTCAACTCTTCGCTTCGTCCTACTTGAATATGCTGTAATCCGAGTCGTGGCACAACACCGCTTTTCAACGATTGGATAATAGTTTCTCGTTCTTTGGGTTTTATCATATCAACTGTTCTTTATAATCCAATATAACATATATATTTTCACCGTCGTCTTCGATAACAGCATCATCAACTTTCTCATATGCGAAATCGTTGATTTGTTCCAACACTGCGCCCAGCATCAATCTATGTTCTTTGCACAGTCTCTCGACCTCTGAGCGCTCCCACACTTCTTTGGTTAGCAGCATTCTCAATATCTCCAGCCATGAACTTGTTGGGTCATTCGTTTCTTTATTTTGAGATGTCGTAGAGTCTTCTTCGACAAATATGTTCGAAAGTAACTCCTGTGCAGCCTTTGTTTGCTGTTCAAAGATACGGAGTTTTTGTGGATTTATAATAACATTTGGCGGTAGAGATGGTTGCGAATATGTTGGTTTGCCATTTATAGTAAATTCTAAGGCATCTGATTTTTTCTCTACAACTGCAAAGCCATCGCTGTCAGTGAGTAATCTGTGAATTTGGGAATGTATATTTTCTGACTCGATACCCAACAATGGCAATACTTTTTTTAGACATTCTATTCTTTTGGGATTAATATCGCCGTTTATACAAGCGAGTTGAATTAGCGCATTACCTATTTTGGTTTGTTGTTCGCCTGTCAAAGAAACAATAGCACTCTTTATGTTCTTATCAATCGAAGGTCTTTTTGACATAAACCGCCAACGAATAACAGCTGTCAAATGTATATGATTTCCAATTGTATTATTATAAGATTTTAGTTGTTGTGAGACAAATACAAAGTCTTTGTCAGTTGCTTTGTCTGCAAGCACAATATACGATGCTAACTTTATAAACAGATCTGATCTATCATATTTAATAGTAGATTTAAGGGGATAATGTTCTGCATTTTTGTATATAACACAGATATCGCCAATTTTAAAGCGTTTTCTGTCTATATCATAATTGGGTACAATGCCATACCCCAAACGATTCAGACCTCTAATAATGGAATCTGCATATATTTTATGTATACTTTTATCGTCTTTACATTCGTATTCCCATAATGTTAGCAGCCAATCTACCGGTGTGATTAAAAAGTTCTCTGATAACATTTTATTCTCAATATTCACTGTCAGTGTTTGGATCTTTGGATGCTCTCGTACATCTATGTCGTCAGGCAATGCCATAATTGCAGCAATGGTTTCATTGCCGTTATAACGCTCCTTTATCTGGTTAAAGCATCTAAATTTAGACTCAACATACCAATAGCAGTTTCTAATAGCATTATGTACATTCCATAGATCATTCGGTAGAGCTTCTATTTTATAATATAAGTTGACCTTCTCTGAATTAAAAAAACCGTAATTGTAATAATAACTGATTGATGAGATCTTTGTTATAATTTCAAAATTTAAATCGAGATTTTGATATAAACACATAAAGTTGTCCATAAAATATTGTTGTGCAACCGAAGTATATATTGATGGAACAAGTTTTGTAATATTATATATCTCTTTAGCTATATCAAAAGCATCTTCCGGAGATAGAGCTCTTTTATTTGCAATTTTCTGTGCGATATAATAGTTTGTGTATGTACTACAATCTCCTAATATTCCATTTATATCAAATTCTTCATGTGTTTCACGAAAATATTTAATAATCGTATTCCCAATAAAATCGCATAATTTTTGTTGTACTCGTCTATCGTTGTAGGTAGAGTTTCTATTTAAAGAATGATACAAGCTTATTATATCATGCAATATTGATTTCCGTTCCGACATCTTTGTTTGTGGATCAATAAACATACGTATTTCACATCCGTAAAGATAAAACATTAAAATCTCAACAGGGACATCTGATGCTTGTACATTTCCGGATAGCCACATCAAATACTCGTGTCGCCAAGCGGGTGACATATCATTATATGAACAAAAGATGTTCTTACTATTTGAATCACCTACAGGTAAATCCGGATTAAGTACGGGTCCAAAAATATAGGTTCCCTTGTATCCAAAATATGTGTTATCTCTAATTACATTATCCGGAAGACGGAAGCATTTACCAACGTAAAAGTTGCCTCGTGTAAGTTTTATGCCTTGTATATCTATGATTTCGTTTGATTTAATCCACTGGCATAATTGACCACGCGATTTATCAATGGACTTTAATGTATTCTCAGCATTCTCCTGGTTTAAGATTGAAACTACATTTAATAGAGTCCTATTTATATATTGGGTAACTATTGGATAATTCTCAGCCAATTTGTCAAGCTGCCTTTTTACCAGCGCATAATCTTTATGCTTTTTATAATCATCTGCGAGATCATACATCAGTATAAAGGCATAGTTCGAATTTTCTTCAATATCCAAATAGTGTTCATTGAGAAATTCCATCTTGAAATAATGATAGAATTGTCTTTGCAAATGACTGGCTCTTCTTAATTCGTTACTAGAGTAGACATACATATGTTCCCAATATGGTACTCCGATTGCTGTATTGAGATCCTCTTCTGATTTGTTCTGTCGGGATTTTTCGAGGTTATCAATTTTGGCCGAAGTATTAGCCGGTGACGAGGTTGTTGTTTCACTTACTGGATCATCATTTCGGCGCGAAGCTTGTATTGCGAGTCCATTAATGATGCGTGGAACAAGATCGGCTAATTCATAGATTATTTGTGATGCCGCAGGTGTAGTTATTTCAGGCTTAATATATTTTTTCGGTGTTGGAGTTTCGTATCTTTGTGCTTTTATTTTGTTATTAATTTGTTCTTTTTCAGAGGATAAAAGAGTACAAACAATGTCATTGTTAGAAGTGCCGTTTTTAAGCAGGGTAATAATTTGTATGACTTGCGTACATTCCCTTTTTACAAAATCGCGTTTAGCGGTACTAATACGGTTACCAGCAGTTTTTAAAATATAGTCATATAAATTAGTTGAATATACGTTGTTTTTTTTCCAATATTGAGCGTGAAATAATTGTATCCTATTGATAATATTGTATTTGCAAGTAATATCTGATGAGAGAGCCACCTCTATAAAAGATTGAATTTTATCACCTTGTTGCTTACTTATTTCAAAATAATTGGGATAAACATTTGAAGTGGAGTTATATTTATCATATAGATTATTCTGGTTGTAATTTTGGCATTTAGAGTCTACATTTACTTCTTTTTTTACAAATAATGCAAATATTACCCCTATTGATATAGCGATACATAATCCTATGAGAAAGTATGGTACTATTATAGTAAACAATGATAAAATTAATATTATGAAGGATAGATTTTTCATGGCTTAATATAGTCCAGCTAAATCAATGGGTTAGTACATACTGTCATAGTGGGGGTGGGCTCAGGGGTCTGGAACGAGAGAGAAAAGCAGAGAGAACTATTTATGGACAAAGTTACAATTAAATGTCGGATTTATATAAGGGTTTAAGCGGCGATTATAGCTAAGACAGCTTTTATAGCTAAGATAGCCTGGATGGCTGTTATAGCGGCAATAGCCGGGGCTGATAGCTTGGATAGATATTATGGTTTATGTAGGGGGCTATTTTTGCTTGTCGCGGTAGTCGCGGCGAGCGCGATGCATCTGTTCTTTGATGCCTCCGATCCGTAGGAAGTCGGATTTGACGAGTTCGATGAGTTTGCTGAGCATGGCGATGGTCTGATGGATGAGGGTGACGATGAGGTTGCAGAGTTCTTCGTCGTTGAGGCGCGGGATAAGGGCTGTGTAGTAGGCGGTGTCGTTTTCGCGTCGGCAGGTGTCAATGAGGCGTGCCATGCGTGGCTGCCGGAGATCCCAGATGGGTATGTGGCGCGTGCGCATGTAGTCAAGGTAGTCGTTGAGTAGTTCGTGAAGGCTGCCGCGTGCGACTCCGTACAGCTTGATCTCGATCTCGGCGGATGCGGCGGCATCGGCTCGTCCCTCGACGATGTTCTGTTTACCGGAGCGGGCTGCCTGGAGCATCTGGTCGTAGGTGCGGTCGGATTTTGATATGTGGGTCTGGAGGAAGTGGTAGGTAAGGTCATAGATTGCCTCGGACTTGCGGAAGGCGCGGAGAGTGCGGTAGGATGTCTTCGGGCGGGCAAATTCCTGACTCATACCTGATTGTTTTTTTGACTGAGAAGTGGATGTTTTTTATATAGTAGCTAAAATAGCTAACATAGCTATTATAGGAGGTTTGGCAAAGATACGAATTAATGTGGGAGTTTTGATTGGGACGGTTTGCTTTTTTTGCGTATCTTTGCGGATGATCACTCAGCATACATCTCTATGGCAGCAAACAGCAAGGTGAAGCCAAAGAAGGCTCTCGGACAACATTTTCTTACGGATCTGTCGATAGCGGGCCGCATCGCGTCGACTCTGGAGGGCTATGAGGCTCTGCCAGTGATGGAGGTGGGCCCGGGTATGGGTGTGCTGACTCAGTTTCTGCTGCGGATGTGCCCGGATGTGACGGTAGCGGAGATCGATACGGAGAGTGTCGACTATCTGAAAGCTCACTTCCCTGAGCTTGATGGCCGCATTGTCGCGGGGGATTTCCTACAGATCGATCTCCGGGAGTTTTATGGAGGTGGGAAGTGCTGTGTGATAGGTAATTATCCGTACAATATATCGTCGCAGATCTTTTTTCACGTGCTTGACTATAAGGATGTCGTCGACTGCTGTTCGGGTATGCTCCAGCGCGAGGTGGCCGAGCGTCTGGCTGCCGCGCCGGGCACGAAGGCGCGCGGTATCCTGAGTGTGCTGCTTCAGGCGTGGTATGACGTGGAGTATCTCTTCACGGTCAGCGAGGCGGTATTCAATCCGCCGCCGAAGGTCAAGAGCGGTGTGATCCGGATGACACGCAACGGTGTCACCGATCTGGGCTGCGACGAAAAGCTGTTCAAGACTGTTGTCAAGACCACATTCGGGCAGCGCCGCAAGACGTTGCGCAATACGGTCCGACCGCTTCTGCCGCCCGGTGCTCAGTTGCCGCCCGACTGTCAGCTCGGCGCGATGCGCCCGGAGCAATTGTCTGTAAAAGAGTTTGTTGAACTAACCAATATCGTCGACGCTCTGCGCGCCGGCCGCTGAACCGATGAAAGAGTTTACACAGGAATATCTCGAGAAGCTCCGCGACATCATCGCCTCGCGCGATGATAAGGCCGCGCTGGCCGAACTCGAGGATATGCACCCGGCCGACATCGCCGAGCTCTATCAGGAGCTCGACCTTGACGAGGCCGAGTATCTATATAAGTTGCTGACTGACGAGACGGCGGCTGATGTGCTCATGGAGCTCGACGAGGATGAACGCCGCAAGCTGCTCGCCGACATGCCGGCTGAGGATATCGCGCGCCAGATCGACTATCTGGACACTGACGAGGCTGTAGACCTCATCCAGGAACTCGACGAGGAGGAGCGCGACGAGATCCTCTCCCACATCGACGACGTGGAGCAGGCAGGCGACATCATCGACCTGCTGAAATATGACGAGGACACGGCCGGCGGCCTTATGGGCACAGAGATGATCGTCGTCAACGAGAACTGGTCGATGCCGGAGTGTATCAAGCAGATGCGTATGCAGGCCGAGGAGATGGACGAGATATATTACGTCTATGTCGTCGACAATGAGAACCGCCTGCGCGGCATCCTCCCGCTCAAGAAGCTGATCACCCACCCGTCGGTGTCGAAGATCAAGCATGTCATGGAGGAGGATCCCGTGGCTGTCAAGGCCGACACACCGATCGATGAGGTGGCCCTCGACTTTGAGAAATATGACCTTGTGGCGATGCCTGTGGTCGACTCCATCGGGCGTCTGCTCGGCCGTATCACGGTCGACGACGTCATGGACGAGGTACGTGAGTCGAGCGAGCGCGACTATCAGCTGGCATCAGGTCTGTCGAGCGACGTCGCGGCCGACGACACTGTCTTCGCTCAGACCAAGGCGCGTATCCCATGGCTGCTGATCGGCATAGCGAGCGGCATCCTGGCGTCGCTGATTCTGACCGGCTTCGAGAGTCAGCTTGAAGCCGTGACGGCGCTGGCCCTCTTCATCCCGATCATCGGCGGCACCGGCGGCAATGTCGGCGTGCAGGCGTCGGCTATCGTCGTGCAGGGTCTGGCTAACGGATCGCTGGATATCAAACAGTTCGGCTCTCAGCTGGCCAAGGAAGTGGTCATCGGACTGCTCAATGCCACCATCCTGAGTGCCGTCATATTCGTCTACAATCTCATAATGCTTCCCCATGACTTTGCCGTCACGATATCGGTAGCCGTGTCGTTGTGGGCCGTCGTGATGTTCGCCACCATACTCGGCACTGTCGTGCCGCTTACACTCGAGAAGCTGAAAATCAATCCGGCTCTTGCCACAGGCCCGTTTATCCAGATCTCCAACGACATCGTGGGTCTGATACTCTATGTCAACATCGCAACCTGGTTCCTCAACCATCTGAGCGGTACCTCCCTCTGAATTCGCGTGTGAAGATAATATAAAGCCCGGGGCTGTGTGAGCTCCGGGCTTTTCTGTGATACTTTATCTTGATTTATCAGAAGTCAAGATCTAATTTAACGTGGGTTTTCTTATATCGAACTCACATTAATTAATTCAAAAGGTGTGGAGACCTGTTTCGTTTTATCCTGACATTCAGGTCTTGGCCAACCCTAACACGAATAAAACAACGGCGCCCCACACCCATGCCATATGCAGTAAGCCGATCGGCTTGAACACATACGCATCAGATGCAGGTGCTATTGATTAATTATCTTCGTGTTTGATTCAGACGGCCAAGTTTGAATGTCAAAGACAATTTTCTAATAACACCTTATTCTAAAAATAAGATGGGCCGGGACTCTTCCGCAGCCCAATCAGTTACAAATTTATAAGAAATTTGGGGAAGTACAAAATGGGTGTTTGGAGAGGGAAAAGGAAACGGCCGTGTCAATGGGGATTGACACAGCCGTCGATGTGGTGTTAAGAGTATGTCTTGTGGATTACTTCTCGATGTGGGGGCCTGCTGCTACGAGGGCTTTGCCGGCAGCGTTGGTCTCGTATTTCTTGAAGTTCTTGATGAAGCGCTCGGCGAGGTCGTCGGCTTTCTTGGTCCATTCCTCGGGAGTAGCGTAGGTGTCGCGGGGATCGAGGATCTTGGGATCTACGCCGGGGAGTTCGGTGGGAATCTCGAAGTCGAAGATGGGGAGCTTCTTGGTGGGAGCTTTCAGGATGGCGCCGTCGAGGATGGCGTCGATGATGCCGCGTGTATCCTTGATTGAGATGCGCTTGCCTGTGCCGTTCCAGCCGGTGTTGACGAGATAAGCCTTGGCGCCGCTCTTTTCCATTTTCTTGACGAGCTCTTCAGCATACTTTGTGGGGTGGAGTTCGAGGAACGCCTGGCCGAAGCAAGCTGAGAATGTGGGAGTGGGCTCAGTGATGCCGCGTTCTGTACCTGCGAGCTTGGCGGTGAAGCCGGAGAGGAAGTAGTACTTGGTCTGCTCGGGGGTCAGGATTGAAACGGGGGGAAGCACACCGAATGCGTCGGCTGACAGGAAGATTACGTTCTTGGCAGCGGGGCCTGCTGATTTGGGCTTGACGATGTTTTCGATGTGGTTGATGGGATAGGATACGCGGGTGTTTTCGGTCACTGACTTGTCAGCGAAGTCGATCTTGCCTTCTGCGTCAACTGTAACGTTCTCGAGGAGAGCGTCGCGACGGATTGCGTTGTAGATGTCGGGCTCGCTTTCTTTGTCGAGGTTGATGACCTTGGCGTAGCAGCCGCCCTCGAAGTTGAAGACGCCGTTGTCGTCCCAGCCGTGTTCGTCGTCGCCGATGAGGAGGCGTTTGGGGTCGGTCGAGAGGGTGGTCTTGCCTGTGCCTGAGAGGCCGAAGAAGATGGCGGTGTTTTCGCCGTTCATGTCGGTGTTGGCTGAGCAGTGCATTGATGCGATGCCCTTCTGGGGGAGGTAGTAGTTCATCATAGAGAACATACCTTTCTTCATTTCGCCGCCATACCATGTGTTGATGATGACCTGCTCGCGTGATGTGGTGTTGAAGACAACGGCTGTCTCGGAGTTGAGGCCAAGTTCCTTGTAGTTCTCAACTTTTGCTTTTGAAGCGTTGTAGACGATGAAGTCGGGCTTGAAGTCCTTGAGTTCCTCTTCGGTGGGAGCGATGAACATATTGGTCACGAAGTGAGCCTGCCATGCTACTTCCATGATGAAGCGAACGGCCATGCGGGTGTCCTTGTTGGCACCGCAGAAGCGGTCAACGACGTAGAGTTTCTTGTTGGAGAGCTCTTTAACGGCGATTTCTTTAACGGCATCCCATGTCTTTTCGGTGACGGGCTTGTTGTCGTTCTTGTATTCTTCGGTTGTCCACCATACGTTGTCCTTTGAGTTTTCGTCGAGGACAATGAATTTATCTTTGGGCGAGCGGCCGGTGTAGACACCTGTCATCACGTTGACAGCGCCGAGCTCGGTCACTACTCCTTTTTCGAAGCCTTCGAGTGAGGGAAGTGTTTCTTCTTTGAAGAGCTCCTCGTAGGAGGGGTTGTAGATAATCTCAGTGGTACCTGTAATACCGTACTGCGTTAAATCGATTTTGCTCATTGTTGTAGTTAATAATATGTATGTTAGTTAAATATGTTGATTTTTCGTTTTGGTTGGCGGGCGTTGTCGGTGTCTTCTTTTCCAAGTGCAAAGATAATCAGGATTTGGGATTTTAAGGGTATAAATAGGGAAAAATTTCGTTAATTTGTGAAATTTATTGTAATTGACTGGGCTTTAGGGGATTAATTGGGCTAATTGGACTAATTAGGCTAATGGGATTCTAAAGCAGGCAAAAAAAGCTCCCAGCGAGCTGGGGGGCTGCCGGGAGACTGTCAGGGGAAGTAAGTGTGGATTATTTCTTGAAAGGTTGGTCGGAGATGTAGACGCGGAAGTCTTTGATCGACTGCGGGGCGTCGGCCTCCATGCGGGGGAGATACTGGAGTGCGGTGATGGTGCGCTCGGCTCCGAGGTCGATGACGATAGTGTGGGGGAAGGGTTCGCCTTTGACCGTGCGCCAGTAGGTAGACTCCTGAAGGTCGAAGATTTTGTCGCCGGAGCAGTTCTTGCGGTCTACTTCCTCGGAGTCGGCGTAGTAGATGGTCCAGGGCTCTCGGGACAGACGCTGACCGTTCTGGTCGAGCAGGTAGAATTCGGCGATTGCGGCTCGGTCGCCACCGTCGTGGGCGTTGAGTGCTTCAAGGGCTACATAGCGGCCGGTGACGGGCTCTGAGAAGGCTATTTCCTGCCATCCGTTGCCGGCGGCGAATGTCTCGCTCATGACGGGGGTAAGGCCTGCGAGGTCAAGTGTCTCGCCCTCTTCGCGATGGGTCAGCGGGCGGGCTACGAGGAGCTTGTCGAGCTCGGGCGTCTTGCGGCCTTCGACTTTGAGGTCGCGGGGGCCGAGGATGTCGAAGATGAGGATTTCATTCTCGCCCTTTTTGAGCCAGCATCCGGGCATATAGAGGGTCTGCTGGGGACCGATCTCCCAGATGCGTCCCATGGGATGGCCGTTGACATAGACGAGGCCTTTGCCCCATGTCTCGAAGTCGAGGAATGTGTCGGCGGGGCGGCTTACATTGAATGTGCCGCGATAGACTCCGCGCGGGGAGCGGCCTGTGGAGTCGGGGGCGGCTGCTTCGGCTGCGGGCTTGTAGTCGAGGGAGGTATAGAATTCGTAGGTGTCCGGCAGGCAGTAGATCTGCCAGCCTTTGAGGTCGCAGGTGAAGGGGCGTCCGTCGCGGTCGATGGTGAGCTCGACGCGGTCGGTGATGCCTTTGAAGTCCTTGATGGCGCGGCCAAAGTTGATTCGTCCCATGGCTTCGACGAGGATGTCGAGGGTGTCGCCGCGGCCTACGGCGGGGATGCGTATCTGGCGGTCGCCGTTGCGGCGGTCGAGGGTGCCGATATAGTTGCCGTTGATGAATATCTGGGCGAAGTCGTGGGGCTCGTTGACGGTCAGGAGCGACGATTCATCAATGGCGGGGAGGGTTGTGCGGTAGAGTATCGAGCCGAATCCCTGATCGAGCTCTTCCATGGTCATGATGTCGGCCGACTTGACCGGCTCGGGGAGGTTGCTGAAGATGTCGGCGACCTCGGTCAGCGTGAATGAGGGGATGGAGGTGGTACGGATGGCCGCGGGCACTTTCGGCTGCTTCTGCCCCTTGGGCATATACTTGGCGAGGGCTTCGCGCAGGGCGTAGTATTTGGGGGTTGCGACGCCGCTCTCGCTGATGGGCGCGTCATAGTCGTAGGAGGTGACGTCGGGAGCGAAGCCGGGGGAGTTGGCGCCGGCCCAGTGGCCCCAGTTGGTGCCTCCGTGGGTCATGTAGAGGGAGAATGAAATCCCTTTGGAGAGCATTTCGTCGATGCCGGCAATCATCTCGTCGGCGGGGCGTGTCTCATGGTTGGCACCCCATTTGTCGAACCATCCGCTCCAGAATTCGGAGCACATCAGGGGGCTGTCGGGGCGCAGCTCCTTGAGATGGCGGAACTGCTCGTCGATATTGGCTCCGGTGCCGAAGTTCATGGTCCAGACGAGGTCGTTGAGGCCGTTGAGGGTAAAGTTGCTCGACCAGTCGCACTGGAAGAGGGTGACGTCGGGGTAGAGCTCGCGGAGCATATCGCGGATGTTGGCCACATATTCCTTGTCTTCGCCGTATGAGCCGTACTCGTTTTCGACCTGGATCATGATGATCGGGCCTCCTTTGTCGGCTGTCAAGTTGCCTACCTGTTCGGCTACGGCCTCTTCGAATATCTTGACACGCTCAAGGAAGTAGGGGTCGTTCTCGCGCAGGGCCACGTCCTTATTCTTGAGGAGCCACCAGGGGAGGCCGCCCATCTCCCACTCGGCGCAGACGTAGGGGCCGGGGCGGAGTATTACCTTCATGTCGTTTTTCTGGCAGAGACGGATGAATTCGGCGAGGTCGTTCTGACCTTCGAAGTTGAATACTCCGGGCTCTGACTCATGTGCATTCCAGAACACGTAGAGGCATACGGTATTCATGCCCAGCGCCTTACACATCTGAATGCGGTGCTCCCAGTAGGGCTTGGGGATTCGGGGGTAATGGAGCTCGGCGGCTTTGACTACGAATGGCTCGTCGTTGAGCAGGAATGTGCCTTGGCCGGCGGTGAATGTGTCTTTGGATGCCTGCCGCTCAGCTGCAGTCGCGGACAGAGCCGTGAGCGACAGGGCTGCTGTCAGGGCGATGTTGATCAGTTTCATGTCAGGGTAAAGGATTAAGGTTGTTGGGACTACAAATATACACTTTTTTGCTCTATTTCCTCCCAAGTAGCAAAAAATATGTTCCCCGGGGGTAGATTATGGACTTGAGTATATGCCAAGTTGCGTAAAAGCAATGTTTGAGTTATATTTGTAAAAAATCTCCCGTTGAGATGAAGAAAGCCCTGTTTATATCCCATCAGCCCGTTTTTCCTGTCATAGGGGGAGATAATGTCCGTATGTCACAGAGCCTCAGATTGCTTGCCGAGATATGCGACGTCGATGTGGCTTATCTGTCGAAGACTGATGATGCCCCCCATTTCAAAGATTATGTTCCCGAGATCAAGGGTGAGTATCGTTTTGTGGCCGGTCCCATCCGGAGATATGGCAGAATACTCCGGACGATCGTGAACAGGAACGCGGAAGTGGTTAATCATTTCAGGTCCGGTGATCTGATGAAATGGGTGAAGCGTAATGCTTCCCGCTATGATTTTGTTTTTTGTGCGTCCCCGGTGATGGGGCAGTATGCTCTTGAAAGTGATTTCAAGAGAAAGATAATCGACATGACAGATTGCCTGACTATGAATTTCGAGAGGACAGCCGAAAGCAGGCATGGACTCATGAGAAGACTATTTATAGAGGAAGCACGCCGGATGGAAAAATATGAAAAGCGGTGTATCATGAATTTTGACGCGCTTGCCTACATAGCTTCAGCAGACAGGGACTATCTCGCAGGTGGAAATAAATTTATTGTTGGAAACGCTGTCAGGGAGATCCCCGAGAATGAGAGAAATCATCATGGAACGGAATCCCGGCGACTCGTATTTGTCGGGAAAATGGATTATGCGCCCAACATTCTGGCGGTGAATTTTTTTGCGCGAGAGGTGATGCCTTTGGTTTTGCGGGAATATCCCGATGCTGAGTTTCTTATTGTCGGGACAAAGCCTACCGGGGCGGTCGAGAATCTCGGGAATCTTCCCGGTGTGACAGTGACAGGACGTGTTCCCGAGGTCGGGCCTTATTTTTCCGGAGCGTCTGTAGTGGTTGCCCCTATGCTCAGCGGTTCGGGCGTGCAGAACAAGATCCTCGAAGCACTCGCATATGGTGCGAGAGTAGTCACAACCCCTACCGGGGCTGAAGGGATAGAGAGTCTGGAGGATGTCATGACGGTTGTTGAGCCGGAGCCGGGGTTATGGGCCGAACAGGTTGTCGCGATGCTCCGCGATCCGTCATATATGCGCGAGCCGGCTGCCCTTGCACCCCGTCGTCTGTCTGAAGAATTCGGGATCGCAAAGGTACGAAAGGAATTCCGCCGTTTTGTCGGGATTGTGACCGGAAGCGATTAAGAGCGTCTGTCGACTGTAAAGCCGCCGGCGGCCATCAGTATTTTTTCAGTACGGATTGCAGCTGTGAGATATCGTCGATGCGCTCTGTCAGCTGGCCGTCGCGGTCTATTATGAAGAGAGCCGGAAGCGCTCCTACATTATATGTGCGAAGCACGCGGTCGCCGTCGGCCGTGGTGTTGTAGACCGAAGTCCAGGGGAGGTTGGTGGCTACCTCGCGCCATGCCACTTCGTTGGGGTCGAAGCTGACCTGATAGATGTCGGCAAGGCCGTTATGCCATGCGAAGGCGAGAGCCTGATTGACCACGGGAGCCGACTCGAGGGAGTGGGCCGAAAAGCAGAGGATGACGGGCTTGCCTTTCTGCGTGAGCTCCGAGAGCGAGCGCTTGTTGCCGTCGAGACCCATGAGCGAGATGTCGGGGAATCCAATTTCCTCGGCCACAGCTGCCGAGCGGGGTCTGACGAGATTGGCCAGCTCTGCTGTGCGCGGATCGTAGGGACGATACTGGGTGTAGAGATTGGCCACGGCGCGTATGATTTTGAGATCGAAGCGGTTGGCCGGGTCGAAGAGGGTGCGGTTGCCCACATTGCGCGTGATGACATAGAATGCGGAGAGGTCGCCGGGAGCCGGGGCGATCACTTCGTCGTAGAGGCGGCGCTTCAGGACGGAGTCGGCGGCTACGGCCTGCTCTGACGAGGCTGCTATGGCCTGGTCGATGATATCGTTGGCGAGCTGCATGAGGTCGGCTGACCGGGAGCCTGAGATGCGGCCTTTGGCGAAGTCGGCGGTATCGGCTGCGATGGTGATGTCCTCAGTGCTGTCGACAGGGAAGTAGAGGATGTTGCCGGAGTAGCTGAGGCGGTAGAAGTCGGGATAGTCCATGCGCCCCTTTGCGATGGAGAATGATCCGTCGGCGCCGGTGCGTGCTGAGTCGATGGTCACCCAGCGGTTGCCGGCAAATCGCTGGAGGGTCACGGTGCGGGAGTCGGCGCCGTCGATTTTGCCGCTGACCGACCACTGCGAGTCGGCCTTCTTATTGCCGGAGCAGGCTGCCATGAGAGCTGTCATGGCTGCTGCGGCTACTATAGAGTATATAGGTCTCATTGCCGGGAGGAATAGAGGTTACTTATCATTGTTCTGAGCGTCGAAGGCTTCTGTTATGGCCTTGGCGAGGCGCTCCATCTCTTCGGCGGGCAGAGTCTTCTTGTTGTTGAAGTCCATGTCACCCTCATGGGTCAGGGGGATGAGGTGGATGTGGGCGTGGGGCACTTCGAGGCCGATCACTGCGACACCTATCTTGCGACAGGGCACGGCGGCCTTGACGGCGCGCGCCACTTTGTGGGCGAAGCTCTGCAGGCGGAGATATTCGTCGGAGTCGAGGTCGAAGATATAGTCGATTTCGTGTTTTGGAACGACCAGCGTGTGACCCGGCTGCACGGGGTTGATGTCGAGGAATGCGAAGCAGTCGTCGTTTTCGGCTACCTTGTATGAGGGTATTTCGCCGGCTATGATGCGTGAGAAGATGGATGCCATAAGGGGGGGTATTAATAAATATATGTGTAGTGTCGCTCCGGGATCAGAAGCTGATATCGAGGATTTCAAATTTCATGAGTCCCTGGGGAACTTTGATTTCTACCACGTCGCCTTTCTTGTGGCCGAGCAGGCCCTGGGCGATGGGGGTTGAGGCGGCGATCTTTTTCTCCTTGAGGTTGGCCTCGCTGTCGGTGACGATAGTGTATTCTACAGCCATGTTGTTGGCAAGATTCTTGATCTTGACCTTGTTCATGATCTGCACTTCGTCAGTGTTGAGTTTGCTTTCGTCGATGATGCGTGCGGAGGCGACGAGATCCTTGAGCATCGAGATCTTCATCTCGAGCAGGCCCTGAGCCTCTTTGGCAGCGTCGTATTCGGCATTCTCCGAGAGGTCGCCTTTATCGCGAGCTTCAGCGATGGCGCGTGATATTTCGGGTCGCTTAACATTTTCAAGATAAGCGATTTCTTCCATTTTTTTCTTATAACCTTCCTTGGTCATGAATGTGATTGCCATGGGTAGTCGGTGTCTTTAGTTTTACAATAAAAAAAGTAGCGCCTCGGCCGTGATGTCGGTGAGACCCTAAGAATTAATAATCGGTAATTACATTGGCAAAGGTAGTAATTGCTCGCTCACTTTCCAAATATTTCCTCAAAAAATACCCGTCTTCGCGTCGCTGATCCGGAATGGATGAAGTGGATGAGCGTATTTGACAGTTAAAGACTCCTTTTTTACATAACTTTGCCTGTGTCAATGCGGAGAGAGCTCTCTAACCCCTGATTCGGACATATTTTCACCTACATCATACTAATCATTAACCAATATTAAAAACAAAAGAACAATGAAGATTTTCAAATCATTCGCAGCTTGCGCCATGCTCTTCGCCATGGCATCTTGCTCCTCGGGTCCCGCCGACCAGATCGCAAAGGTCTATGAGAATGCGGCAAAAGAAATCAAGGCAGCACCTACGGAGGATGACGCCCGCCAGATCTATCAGGATGCTCAGGCGAAAGTCATGCAGATTGTTAATGACAACGGCGGCTTTGTCGAAACCAATAAAAAAGTGGATGCAGCTGCCGAAAAGATGGATAAGGCCTGGCAGGAATATTAAGCGAGACACGCGCTACACATCTTTGTTTTTACCTAAAGCGGTTACCCCCGGCGGGGGTAGCCGCTTTTTTTATGTATATATGTCTCCGGTCATGACCCTGCGCCACATTTAAAAAAATCGCCACGCGTGCAAAATGGTACAAAATGGAAAGGGCGGAGAGTTATTTTTTTACATACCTTTGCGGATGTTAACATTATGACCACCGCAAATGACAGTAAAGAGTCTTTCATCCGAGGATCTGAAATCTCTGCAGGCAGAGGTAGAGCGCCAGGCGAAGTGTACGATGTCGACACCCGCTGATTTTAAGCGCCTGTCGGAGCTGATTCATGCCACGACCCAGCTGATGGTGAGCGCGACGACGCTGAAGCGCGTCTGGGGCTATCAGAAAGACACTGCCGAGAGCTACCATCCGAGCAACTACACCCTCCGCGCGCTTTCCCGGCTGGTAGGTTACCGGGAATTTGATGAGTTCTGCGAAAGATGTTCCGGCACCGATGAACTGACATCGGCCAACTATTATGGCGAAATGGTGGAGTGCATCGACCTGCCGAAAAACACTCTCGTCAGCGTCAGATGGAATCCTGACCGGGTCTGCCTTCTCAAGCATATATTTGACTCCCACTTTGAGGTGATAGAGGCTAAGAACTGCAAGATAATGGCCGGCGACATAGTCACCTGCAGCGTCTTCGTGCAGAATGCGCCGCTCTACTTCCAGTCAGTTCATCGCGATGGAGTCGCGCCGATGACCTATGTGGCCGGGATGCCCGGCGGGGTGTCTTATGAAATAGTCGGGAAAGACCCACACTAACAGCCGGATTATAATTCCTTGAGATAAATTTTTTTAATCAATCATTTAAACGCTAATTTATTATGAAAAAAGTTTTCAAATCACTCGCAGTATGCGGTATGCTTTTCATGATGGCTTCCTGCTCATCCAATCCCGCCGATCAGGTTGTAAAGGTTTACGAAAAAGCAGCCAAGGAGATCGCTAACGCCAAGGACGAGGATGCCGCTGAAAAAATCTATGAAGCAGCTCTGGAAAAGAAGGATAAGATCGTCAAGGACAATCCCGACTTTGAGCCTACCGATGCACAGGATAAGAAGATAGATGAGGCTTACGAAAAGATGCAGAAAGCCTGGTATAACAAAGATTAACTTTATACAATATACACATCTTTGTTTGTGAGTGGCAGCCTGACGTGGCTGCCACTTTTCAGATAAAAATCACAGAACACATATGAATAAGATATTTATATCGCTCGCCGCAGCCGGAGCGCTTGTCATGGCGGCATCATGCTCATCCAATGCCGTTAATCCCGTTGATCAGGCAATAGCTATCAGCGAACAGGCTGTCAAGGATATTCAGGCGGCAAAGAGAGATACGGAGACCCGGCTGATCGATTTGGTCGCAGAGCACCAGATTGACAGTATCGCCGATATGCTTGAGAAAATGTTTGAGGCTGCGAATGACCGGGTGTATGATGTTTATGAAGCTTATGATGAAGACGAACCCGGTAAGGCTTCTTCAGTAGCGGCATCTTTAGCTAAGGTCAATAAAACAGGGTTTGAACCCTTGGATCAGGCTTACGCGATCAGCGAGAAAGCTGTAAATGAAATAGTGAAATCCAAGACAGATAAGGAGGCAGAACAAATCTACGAAACGGCTGACCACCAGATAGACAGCATTGCCAAGGTGGTGGGTGGTAAGCTGGAGGCGGCTTATAAACAGGTATATAAAGCCTATACTGCCTTTGATGAAGACAAAGTCGCCGCTGATCCATCCAAGGCATCTGCCCCGTCAACCAGCTCTCCGGAGATAGCCGACGAGATCATCAGCATATTTATGACTGCCGCTCAGAATATCCGGAATGCAAAAACTGATTATCAGAAGGAGTTGATCTACTATACCGCCAAGCTAAAGGTTGAGGAACTTGCTGATAACTATGATCCTGCCTATGAGGATTATCGCAGGATAAATGCGGCTGAAAAAGTGATGTCGGCTGCATGGTGGAACTTTGAAGAACCTGATGATATCCGCGAGAACGTTGAGGATATCTGCGAAACATCATCACCCGAGAAACAGTTGGAAAACATGATCGACAAATACACAGCCAAGGTCGAAAAGGCTAAATCAGCCGATGATCTCACCAAGATTTATGCCGACTTCATGGAAGATGCTATGGCGCTCGAAAAAAAATATCCCGACTTCAATCCCGAAAACAAAGAGGCGTTAGAAGCTAAAATTGAGAAGTTTCAGTATGCCCTTGTAGCCAAAGCAGAAGAATTTGATTATATCCGTGAGAACGTTGAGGATATCTACGAAGCCCCGGAAGAAATCGACGACGAGTGTGTAGAGGACTACGACGATTGGTAACGGATAGTCGTAATAGTCTGTTGATAAGCGGCGGCCGGATGCGGTTGCCGCTTTTTTTACTACAGGGTCTCCTGATGGCTGTGGGGCGGTCAGTCGTCCGAATCGATTTCCGAACCGAATGAAGCAATAAATTTGAGCAGTTCAATTATTTGCTCTTTGTCTTTCTCGGATTTGTCGGGAGCGGATGAGACTGCCGGAGAGGTTGCCTTTTCTGTTGCCGGACTGTCGGTCTGGTCAGTGGGGATGATCGACAGCATATTTATGAATGTGTTCATGATATCCCCCGGATCCTCGAGGTCGGCCGGATCATCCTCGTCGGTGATCCCGGCGATCTCAGAGCCGGCTGAAGATGGAGTTGAAGAGGTAGGGGGAGCCGGAGTCAGGAGGTAAACTGCGGTGCCGACGGCTATGACGGCTATGGCCGCCGGAATCAGTATGCGGCGGTAGCTGCGTCGCTGTGATTGCAGCTGAGAAAGCCGATTGACAATGTATTGCATCGACGGCCGGCGGGCGGGGTCGGGAGAGAGACATTTGCGTGCCAGACGGCGATAGCGTGCCGGCAGGCTGAGCATATTGAGTATCAGGCCGAAAGAGTAGATGTCTGACCGTGTGTCTGACCCTGTGCCGTCGAGTTGTTCCGGCGCTCCGAAGGCTTTTGTGGCACCCGACCGCTTCATGAACAGGTAGTCGTCCGCGTCGGCGAGTCCGAAGTCTATGAGCTTCACGTCGCGCCGGGTGTGGGTGATCATCACATTGTCAGGCTTAAGGTCGCGGTGGGCTATCCCCTTGGCGTGGGCGTATTCGAGAGCCTCGGCGAGCTGAAGGGCGATGCGCCGGCGCTCTGCGGGCGATGGATTCGTGGAGAGCCAGTCGCTGAGGGTCATGCCGTCGATCCATTCCATCAGTATGCCGTCGCCATATTCCGGGAGCGACTCATAGCTGAGATAGCGCAGGATGTTGGCGTGGTCGAGCGTGATCGCGATATCAAATTCCTTGCGGAGCAATGCCTGATATTGTGGCGCGGAGGCGAGTTCCGGTCGAAGGCATTTGAAAATGTATTTGCGGCCGTTGCGCACCGTCAGCAACAGTTGGCAGTACCCCGTCAGCTTTATGACGGCGACTGTCCCTGCCGCGGTAGGACTCTCAGTGGATAATACGGATGTCAGCGGGTTTTGCATCAGCTTGAAGGCTCTGTTTTGCCTGTCACAAAGTTAGCAAAACAGCTCAATCATTCCTAATGTTTTTTGATTATATCCGACAATTACCGGTTAGTCTTCAGAGTATAAAAATTCTTCGTGCTTTTTGTCAAATGTGGAATTGATCTTAATCACTTTGTCCATTAGTATTTGGCTATCAGAATTAAGAAGTTCCGGATATTCATCGCATAATTGGCGCATTTCTTTCTCGAATCGGGCGTTGATGACAACGAGATCTACCGTTGACGTCGACTGTTCCATTTCCGAGATGTATTTATCCATAATTTTTTCTGCCTGTTTCTCGGGCGATGATGAGCAGGCCGCGGCGAAGAGAGTCAGCGCGCAGGCGGCTGAGAGAACAATTTTTTTCATATTGATAATGTTGGTCAGGACTGCAAATATAGCGATTATAATTATTATAGCTATTTGTCGTAGTGGGTAATATGATAAGGCGGCCACGTCAATATGGCATTTTTGACGTGGCCGCTTATTGTCTCGGGGATGGGAGTCTTTAGAATAATTCGGATCCAAAGTTCGCACCCAGTTCTTCTGCTTTGTCTTCGAAAGCCTCATACAGGTCAGCCATTTTTTCCTGGAGCAGTTCGTTGTCTTCGGCGTTGAAGTCGGGATGCTTTTCGTCAAATTTCATGGCTTCTTCCATGAAGCTGCCGAAAATTTTTTCAAGATCTTCACCGGATTTAGCTTTTTCGATCTTGGTCGTGTATTTGTCGAGCAAGTTTTCTGCCTGTTTCTCGGGTGATGATGAGCAGGCTACGGCGAATAGAGTCAGCGCGCAAGCAGCTGAGAGGATAATTTTTTTCATTGTGATCTGTGGTTAGAGTGGCTGGAGTGAGTGTTTTTTATATATAGATGAGGGTGTGCGGATTGTTATTCGTATACTTCAGAGACAGCTTCTTCTACTATATCGAGTTCTTCCTCTGCAAAGCCGCCGAGATTGCCGAAGAGTTCGCTTGCTTTAGCGTTGACGACTTCTTCGAATTTCTGAGCTTTATCTTCTAATACTTGGTTGCCTTCGGGATCGAAGTCGGGATATTTCTTTGCAAGTTCCATCATTTTTGTTCCGAGCTCCATGCTGATTTTCTGGAGGTCGTCAGCGGACTGGGCATTCTGGATCTTTGTGGTGTAAGTGTCAAGTACTTTTTCGAACTGTTTCTCGGGTGATGATGAGCAGGATACGGCGAAGAGAGTCAGCGCGCAAGCGGCTGAGAGGATGATTTTTTTCATTGTGTGATGGTTTAAAGTGGATGAAAATGGAATAGTATGGAGTGCAAATATAGCGATTTTAAATCAACTGACTGCAATTCGGCCGGATTTATATAAAAAAAGCGCCATGGCTGAAAGAATCGAGCCATGGCGCCGTAAATCAGTTTATGATCGTTACTCAGGCTTTGCCGCCGAGCTTCTTGCGACCTACGAGGTAAGCTACCGGGGTAGCGATGAAGAGGGTCGAGAGCGTACCGGTGATAACGCCGAAGAGCATAGCGAAGACGAAGCTGCGGATGGCGTCGCCGCCGAGGATGAAGATGCACAGGAGGACGAGTACGGTAGAGAATGATGTCATGATCGTACGTCCGAGTGTCGAGTTGAGCGACTTATTGATAGTCGTGAAGAGATCCTGCTTGGGATAGAGCTTGAGGTTCTCGCGGACACGGTCGAACACCACCACGGTATCGTTGATCTGATAACCGATGATAGTCAGCACAGCGGCTATGAACGTCTGGTCTACTTCCATAGAGAAGGGGAAGAAGTCATAGCCGATCGAGTAGACGCCGACGATGGTGAATGCTGTGAATGCCACGGCAGCGAGAGCGCCGAGCGAGAAGGCGATGTTGCGGAAACGGAGCAGGATGTAGAGGAACATCGCGATCAGTGACAGAACGACGGCCACATAGGCTGCATTGCGCATGTCGTCGGCCATTGACGGGCCTACGGTCTGCGACTGTACGATGCCGAAGTTTTCGTTGGATGTGCCGAACATATCCTTGTCCACCCCTTCGATGAGGTCGGTGCCGTTGATGTTGTGGAGGGCGTCGAAGAGGATGTCGTTGATCTCAGCGTCCACTTCCTGTACGGGAGCGGGATCGTCGATCTTGTAGTTGGTCGAGATGCGCACCTGGCTCTTGCCCATGATGTTGATGACGCTGACCTGTGAGCCCTCGAATTTCTCTGCAAGTACTTTCTGGATCTCGGAGGGGTTGGCCTGGGCTGTGCACTGCACGATGTAGTTGCGGCCACCCGAGAAGTCAATACCGGGGTTGAGGCCTCTGACAGCGAACGAAGCGATCACGATAGCGATGAATGCTACGACTACGATGAGGGCTTTCTTACGCTGACCGAGGAAGTTGATCTTGGTGTTGGTGAAGAGATTGCGTGAGAAGGGGGTCGAGAATGTCAGGGTAGAGAAGAGTTTGGTCTTGCCCCAGACGATGAAGACGATACGGGTCAGATAGACGGCTGTGAAGAAAGAGCAGGCGATACCGATGATGAGGGTAGTGGCGAAGCCTTTGATCGGGCCGAGACCGTAGTAGAGCAGGATGATGCCTGTGATGATCGAGGTCAGGTTGGAGTCGAAGATAGCGGAGAAGGCGTTGGAGTAGCCGTCGGCGATAGCCGAGCGGACGCTCTTGCCTGCGCGGAGCTCTTCCTTGGTGCGCTCGAAGATAAGCACATTGGCGTCGACAGCCATACCGAGGGCGAGGACGATACCTGCGATACCGGAGAGGGTCAGGACAGCCTGGAATGACGAGAGGATGCCGATCGTGAAGAAGAGGTTGAATACGAGACCGAGGTTGGCCACCATGCCGGGGATCACGCCGTAGATGCATACCATGAAGATCATCAGCACGACGAGAGCCACGATGAATGATGTGATACCGGCGTTGATTGACTGCTGGCCGAGCGACGGACCTACAACCATGCTGTGTACGACTTCGATCTTGAAGTCCATCTTACCGCTCTTGAGCACGTTGGCAAGGTCTTGAGCCTCGGCTACGGAGAAGTTGCCGGTGATCTGCGATGTGCCGCCGTCGATGCGGTTCTGCACGTTGGGGGCTGAGTAGACTACATCGTCAAGCACGATTGCGATGGGGAATCCCTTGTTGTTGTCGGTCACCTGTGCCCATTTCTTTGCGCCGTCGGAGTTCATGCGCATCGATACGTAGTTGCCGTTGTTCTGGCGGTCATAGTCGCTGTAGGCGTTGGTGACTACTGAACCGTTGAGAGCCGGACGGCCTTCGCGGGCGCGGAGAGCGTAGAGGGCATATACGGAGCCGCCTTCGGTGGTGGGCTTGTTGCCCCAGAAGAGGCGGAGGTCATTGTCGAGGATGTGCTGCTTGCGGGCTTCGGGCCAGTTGATCATGGCGTTGATGGTGTCCATGGCGGCCTTGTCGGCATAGCCTATGACAGCGGGGTTGGCGTTGACATCGGGTGAGATCGAGAGATAGTCGGCGAGGCCTTTGCCGTTGAAGTCCTCTGAGGCGCGCTGCTTCTGGGTGAGAGTGCGGAGCGACTGGGCTACGGTACCTGCGTTGTTGCGGTAGGTCTCATAGAATTCGAGGTTGGCGGCACGCTGCACGAGCTTGAGCATACGCTCCTGGTCCTTGACGCCGGGGAGCTCGAGGAGGATCTGGCCGTTCTTGTCCTTGAGAACCTGGATATTGGGAGATACCACGCCGAAAGCGTCGATACGCTGGCGAAGCACGGTGGTAGCCGAGGTGTTGACACGGTCGGTGACCTGTTCCTTGAGGATTTCGACTACTTTCTCGTCGGTGGCGTTGTCGGGGACGATATCCTTGAAGATGACGGAGAAGTTGCCGCGGCGACCGTTCTCGTTAGCGCGATACTGCTCTACGAATGTCGCCATATAGTCGATGTCGTTGCGGCCGCCGTGAGTGATTGAGTCGGTCTTGGCGATAGCCTTTTCGAATACTTCGTCCTTGTCGGCATTCTTCATTGAGCGGAGGATGTCGGGCATCGATACCTGAAGGGTGACGTTCATACCGCCTTTGAGGTCAAGGCCGAGGTTGAGGCCCCATTTCTGGACCTCGTCGAAGGTGTAGCCGAGCCATACCTTCTTGTCGGCGATCGACTTGAGGTAGTCCTGGCGGGCTTTGTCGAAAGAGTCGGAGCTGTCACCGGTTATACCGACAGTTTCCATGGCATACTGAGTGGCTTTCTTTTCATAGCGGTTGTTGATGACCGTGAACGAAAGATAGAATACACACACAATTACCAGGAAAATGGCGATGATGCCGGCCACGAGGCTTCCTAAAGTTCCTTTGCTTTGCATGTTTTGATTGATTTATTTGATTGATTATTGATTTTCAGAGTGTATGATGACTCGAATATATTTCAGCTTGCAAATATAGTAACTTTTTTTCAAAATGCGGCTCATTCTGTAATTTTTACTCGCTTTTTTGCCACCCCCAGTGGCGTAAACAGTCATATTCCGCCGCCGCGACCGCAGTCGCGGCGGCACGTTAAACAATTTTTAACGTGCCGCCGGATGATTTTAAGTTAAGAGTAATTAAATTTGTAAAAACAAAACTGACTTACCGATAACTGACGTTTCAATACTTTTCCATGAATTACAGGGCATCCTCTCGGCCCGTAACAGCTTACAGCAACTAAACAAATCCTTATAATCACTAATTTCTAAATCAATGAACCAATTCTCTATCAGAATCTCAAAGCGGATTCTCATGATGTTGGCGGCTACGCTGACGGCCATAGCAGCCGTAGCGACAGTGCCCGTCACCGGTACGGTAATCGACCCGGACGGCGAGCCCATGATAGCTGCCAGTGTGATTGAGAAGGGCTCCGGCGTCGGAGTGGCCACCGACTTTGACGGTAATTTCCGTCTTGAAGTCGCCAGCCTTGACGCCACCCTTGTAGTGTCTTATGTAGGCTATCAGCCTAAGGAAGTGCATCTCGACGGGCGCGACCATGTGAAAGTCGTACTCGACGATGCCTCCGTGATGCTCGACGAAGTCGTGGCCATCGGTTACGGCGTTGTCAGGAAATCGGATGCCACCGGCTCTGTAGCCGTTGTCAAACCCGATGAAATCGAAGCCGGTATCTCCACTTCCGTACAGGACATGCTTGTCGGCCAGACCCCCGGCGTGGTAGTCACCACCTCCGGCGGCCCCGAAGGCAGCGCCAACATCCGCATCCGCGGCGGCTCCTCTCTCTCGGCCTCCAATGATCCTCTCATCGTGCTCGACGGCGTGCCCCTGAGCAACGACGGCGTGCAGGGTATGTCCAACCCCCTCGCAATGATCTCCCCCGAGAGCATCGAGTCGATGACTATCCTCAAGGACGCTTCCGCTACAGCTATATATGGTTCGCGCGCGTCCAACGGCGTCATCATCATCACTACCAAGAAGGGAGCCAGCGGTTCGCCGACACTGACCTTTACAGCCAATTTCTATGTGGACCAGGCCGCCAAGATATGGGATGTCCCCAACGCAGGCGAGTTCGCCGGTCTTATCAAGAAATACTACGGCACTGACTCCAACGCCTACAACCGCCTCGGTACGAACGATACCGACTGGCAGCGCGAGATCCTCCGCACCACATTCTCCAGCGACTACGCTCTCAGCGTAAGCGGCACAACCAAGAATATGCCCTACCGCGTGTCGCTGACCTATACCAACAGCAACGGTATCCTCCGCGGCTCCAGCATGGACCGTCTGACATTCGGATTTAACCTCGCTCCCAAGTTCTTTGACGGACACCTCTCTGTCAATGCTTCGGCCAAAGGCTACTATATCCGCAACAACTTTGTCAACAATCCCATCGGCTCCGCCCTCGCTTCCGACCCGACAGCTCCCGTATATCAGGATTATCCCATCGTAGCCGGCAACAGCGGCTACTCTCAGCTCTACGGCGGCTATTTCGGTATCATCGATGGCAACGGCAAGCTCGACCAGAACTCCATCATCAACCCTGTCGCTACTATCAACGACCGCAAGAACTGGGCCGACGTCCTCCGCTCCAACGGCAACCTGACCCTCGACTATAAGTTCCACTTCCTCCCCGAGCTCCGCGCCAACCTCAGCCTCGGCTACGACATCTCGCGCACCAACGAGACAGTCCAGGTAGGGCAGAACACAGTCACCTCATGGCTCAACCACAACAAGACCGGTGCCGGCTATGAGAACTATGTCTACCAGTTCCGTTCCAACACCCTTCTTGACTTCTACCTTAATTATAACAAGACATTCGAGAAGATCGAGTCAAACCTCGACGCCACCGCCGGCTACTCCTGGCAGCGCTTCGCCGGTAACGGCTGGCACTACGGCGCCAACTCCGAAGGCGACCGCCAGTCGACCCTCGGATTCTACAACCCGACCTACGACGCCAACCTCGGCGGCTACATCCTCAATATCGATCCCTCGACCGAAAGCCTCATCGGCAAGAACTATATGGACGACCTCGTTGACCCCGAAGGCAACTACCACTGGAAGAACCATCTCCAGCTCCTCTCGTTCTTCGGACGTGTCAACTACACATTCAAGGACCGCTACCTGGCTACCGTAACCGTCCGCGGCGACGCCACATCACGCTTCTCTCCCGACAACCGCTGGGGCGTATTCCCCGCTGTGGCTCTCGGCTGGAAGATCAATGACGAAGCCTTTATGGCCGACGCCCGCGGCTGGCTCTCCGACCTCAAGCTCCGCCTCGGCTGGGGTGTCACCGGTCAGCAGGAAGTAGGCTCGACCTGCAACTACCTCCCGATGTACTCCATCGCCTCTCCCGGTTCTTACTATCCCACTGTCGTCAACGGCCAGACCGTCTACGTCTCTCCCTACTATCTCATGGGCTACAACCCCAACCTCAAGTGGGAGTCGACTACCACATGGAACGCCGCCATCGACTTCGGATTCCTCAACAACCGCATCACAGGTAGCGTCGAAGGCTATCTCCGCAAGACACGCGACCTCCAGAGCTTCGTGACCGTAGCCTCCGGCTCATCGACCACCAACGAACTCTTCATGAACATCGGCTCGCTCGAAAACTACGGTATGGAATTCAACCTCACCGCCCGTCCCGTCGTCACCAAAGACTTCACCTGGACACTCGGCTACAATGTAGGCTGGAACCACAGCGAGATCACCGAACTCTATGACAACACCGCCATCATCCCGACCGGTGGCATCGCAGGCGGCAACGGCAATAACGTCCAGGCTCAGGCTGTAGGTTTCGCCCCCTACACATTCCGCCTCTATCAGCAGGTATATGACGCCGACGGACAGCCTATTCAGGGTCTCTACGTCGACCAGAACGGCGATGGCCAGATCGACGACGCCGACCTCGTGATGAAGCACGACCGCGCTCCCAAAGTCACCATGGCATTCAACTCCAACTTCCGCTGGAAAGGTTGGGATCTCGGCTTCTCGCTCCGCGCCAACCTCGGCAACTATGTCTACAACAACGTGGCATCCAACAACACCGACATCTCCACCCTCTACGATGGCACACGCGGCTTCCACAATGTTGTTAAGAGCGACTTCTACACCAACGGTGCAGAATACCTCTCCGACTACTGGCTCCGCAACGGCTCGTTCCTGCGCTGCGACAACATCAACCTCGGACACACCTGGGACAACGTCCTCAACGGCATCTCTCAGCTCCGTGTCTTCGCATCTGTCAAGAACGCCTTCGTCATCACCAAGTACAATGGTCTTGACCCCGAGGAATTCTCAGGTATCGACAACAACGCATATCCCCGCGCCCGCACCTACACACTCGGTCTGGTCGCTACCTTCTAATCCACGCGTTACACATTATATAATATAAGGACAATGAAGAAACTTAATATATTATTGGCAGGTGCAGCCGCCACACTGATGATGGCGTCTACCTCCTGTGTGGGTGACCTCGACCTTATCCCCAACGACCCCAACTCGGTCAATGAGGTGACAGCCGAAACACTCAGCAACATCCTCGTCAAGTGCTATGCGGGCCTTGCCGTCGAGGGTCAGAACGGACCCGGTTCCTGCGATATCGCCGGTATCGACGGCGGCCGGTCACAGTATATCCGCACCATCTTTATGATGAATGAATTCCCCACCGACGCTGTCAAGTGGAAATGGGCCGATGACGGTATTGTCGACCTCAATACCCTCACATTCGATGCATCCAACGGTAATATCTACGGCACATACTCCCGCTTCATGAGCCATATCGCCGTCTGCAACGACTATCTGCGCAATGCCGCCACCTACGGCGGCGACGCTGCCGCCCATGGCATGCTCGAAGCTCGCACGCTCCGTGCCCTCAGCTACTACTGGATGCTCGACATCTTCGGACAGAGCTCATTCACACTCGAGACCGACGAGATCGGCTCTAATCCCGTGCAGATCTCCCGCCGCACACTCTACGACTGGCTCGCAGGCGAGCTTGAGGAGATCATCACCGAGTTCAAGACCAACTATGCCGGCGAGACTGTCGAATACGGCAAAGTAGGTGTCGACGGCGCACAGGCTCTCGCCGCACGCCTCTATCTCAATGCCGAGGTATATACCGACGGCGAAGTGTCCGCCTGGGACAAGTGTCAGGCACACTGCGAGGACATCATCGCTCGCCATAAGGGCGGCGGCTTCCAGAGCTCCGGCCTTGCCAACAACTATCTCTACCTCTTCTGCCGCGACAATGACGAGTACACACCCGGCGGCGGCAACAAGGCCGAGAACGAGATCCTCTGGGGCGTACCCTACGACAATGACCTCTGCCGCTCCTACGGCGGTACTTTCTTCATCATCGCCGCCAGCACCAACACTTCGGCTACTTTCAATCCCGCCGAAGACCAGCCCGGTGAGGAAGACAAGTACAACATGGATGCCTCCGACTATGGCAACAACGCCCCCTGGACCTGTATGCGCGCTCCCGGTGCCTTCACCTCCAAGTTTGATCCCGCTGTCGACGGCCGTTGCGCCCTCTGGTGCACCGAGGCTCAGGGCTTCAGCCAGTATATCAAGAAATTCTCTATCTTCAATCAGGGCTACGCCACAATCAAGTTCACCTCTCTCCTGAAGGGCACCGACGGCGACTGGAGCGTACAGAACGGCGGCAAATACGATCCCTCCGGCAACATCCCCGCCAACGTCCTCAACTGGTCGAGCACCGACTTCCCGATGTTCCGCCTGTCCGATGTCTACCTGATGTACACCGAGAGCTACATCATGGGCGGCCAGGGCACAGCAGCCAAGGCAGCCGAGTATGTCAACTACGTCCGCAACCGTGCGGGTCTTCCCTCATGGAATGCCGGCGACCTGACTCCTGACAATATCCTCGACGAGCGAGCCCGCGAGCTCTACTGGGAGCTCACACGCCGCTCCGACCTCGTTCGCCACAACAAATTCACCTCTGGCTACAACTGGGAGTGGAAAGGCAACTTCGCTGAGGGTGCTAACGTCAACGCTCGCTACAATCTGATGCCGATTCCGACCAAGATCATAGCCGCACAGCCCGAATTCAACCAGAACCCCGGTTATTAATCCTCTTAATTTCAAGATAGAAGATGAAAAAATTATCATATTTCCTGATGGGCCTCGCAGGCTGCGGCATGATGCTTTCCTCATGCCAGGAGACACAGGATGACGCTCCGGTCTACAAAGACCCCACGACATTCGTGCTCAACACGCCCCCGATGGCATCTAACTTTTATGAGCTGACCCCGACCGGCGTTGTCGAGCTTACCTGCTCGCAGCCCGACTACGGCTTCGGCGCAGCCGCTACATATGCGGTCGAGATGGCTCTCGATGAAGAGTTTACGGATACCCGTACACTGACTCCCGAATTCCCCACATCAGCACGCCTGCAGCTCAGTGCTGAGGAAATCGCCGCCAACATCTGCGAAATCCTCGGCGTGACCGGCGACACCTATGATGCCGCCGACAACGTGGTCAGCCTCTATTTCCGCGCCGTCGCTTCCCTGCCTCAGGTAGAGAGCAGCCGCATCGTCAGCAATAGCGTCAAGCTCGATAAGGTGCAGTATTACCTCGCTGTCAAGGAGCCCGGCTACATCTATGTCGTAGGCGATTTCGCAGGCTGGAAGGAACCCAACGCCGACGCATTTGAATATTATAAGGACTTCCGCCTCTACGAGCCTGCCAACGCTATCGGCTCCAAGGTCTACTCCGCCGTATTCGATGTGCCCGCCGGCAAGGCAATGTTCCGCTTCTACACCGCCCTCACAGGCTGGGATGCTGACTCTTACGGCGCACAGGCCGATGACAATCCTATCGACTACGAACTGACCGACGGTGTCTTCGAAGGCACTTTGGTCAAGGGTAAAGGCTCATTCAACTTCCCCGCTTGGGAAGGTGGCGAAATGACTATCACAGTCAATATGGCTTCCGACAACATGTCTGTTACAATCCAGGCAGGTGCTGTCGACACTACCCCCAAGGAGGTCATCTACATCTGCGGCAACATCACCGGCTGGTCAGAACCCTCCGAGGATAACGCTGCAAAATATGAGGATGCCAAGCTGACCGACCAGAAGGGCGACGGCATCTACACCGCTACATTAGACCTCCCCGACAGCGGCGACGGCAAGTCCTACTTCCGCTTCTACAAGCAGCTGACAGGCTGGGGTGCCGCCCAGTGGGCAAGCCCGACAGGCGACAACTTCGACCTCCCCGTCGGTGAGGCTACAGCTACTGCCGTAGGCGAAGGTTGCTTCGTTCTCCCCGCCGGCGTCTATGCCTTCACAGTCGATGCTAACAACAATACCGTTATGGCCGTCGCTGCCGAGTAAAAACCATTAAGAGATTATAAAGATGAAAAAACTGTTTTTCTTACCTATACTGGCGCTGGCTCTGGCCTCCTGCTCCGACGAGAAAGGCCCCTGGGGCATCGAGCAGACCAATCCCCAGCTCCCCGGTTTCGACCCCGCTCAGCTCGACGTAGCCCCTGCCGTTACTCTCGGCGAGACCGTCGACCTCAAAACATGGAATGACGAAAATCTGCTCATACCTGTCGCTCAGGTTGTCTCGGCTCTCGAATGGCCTGCCGACTATGAGATGAGCTTCGTGATGCAGATGAGCCCTGCCCCCGACTTCTCACGCGTGGCTGAGGTGGCTACCGTCACCAAAGTCAACGCCGAGGTTACTACCGTCTTCGTAGCCCCCGACGACTGGCAGGCCGCTTACACATCGACCATATCCAAAGGCCCCAAGGCCAAGGATGTCTATCTCCGCTTCGTGCCCTATGCCGTCAATGGCAAGGAGAAGGTGCGTGTAGGCGATCCCGACTTCTATGTATGCCCCGCTACAGCTACCGTCCTCCCCATACCCTCCGACTTCACCATCGAGGATGCCTACTATCTCCTCGGCTCTATCAACGGCTGGGATGTGGCTACTGCTGTCAAGTTCGACCATAGCGATGCCGATGTCTACGACGATCCCGTCTTCACGCTCACCTGCGACGTTGACGGTACCGACGGATGGTGGTGGAAAGTCATTCCCGCATCTACCTATGAGACAGGTGGCTGGGTCGATGGCGACAACGCATCGTTCGGCGTGGCCGATAATGGCGACGACGCTCTTGAAGGCATGCTCGTAGGCCGCACAGCCACTGCCGACTGCGGAGCAGGCTGTCTCAAGGTATCAGGCCGCATGAAGATGACTCTCAACATGGAAGAGCTTACATACTCTTTCGAGTCTGCCCTCGAACAGCTCTATACCCCCGGCGACGCCAACGGATGGAGCCAGATCGCCTCTCAGCTCCTCACTACAAGCGACTATGCCAACTATGAGGGCTTCGCCGTACTCTCGCCCAACGGCTTCAAATTCTCTACCCAGTCCAACTGGGACGGCGTCAACTACGGCGCAGGCGCTGAAGCCGGTACACTCGGCACAAACGGCGACGCAGCCAACCTGTCAGTCGAGACGCTGGGTCTCTACTGGTGTCAGGTCAACCTCCCCGAGCTGACATATACCACCACCGCGATCACTACAATCGGCGCTATCGGCGACTTCAACGGCTGGGGCAGCTCAGTAGCTCTCACTCCTTCCGATGACTTCCTGACATGGACCGGCACAGTCGACTTCGGCGACGGCAACGGTAGCTTCAAGTTCCGTTGCAACGACGACTGGGCGATAGCTCTCGGCGGCGACCCCTACAGCCTCTCGTGGGCTCCCGGCGGTTCCAATATCCCCGCTCCCGGTGCAGGCAGCTACGAAGTGGCTCTCTACCTCGACGAAGTTCCCTATGTGACTATCATGACTGCCAAATAACAGTCCCGGATAGCTGATAAACAATAAGAGCTGCGCCCCCTTCGGGTGCAGCTCTTTGCTTTGCTAAAGAATGAAAAACCTCGGACTTGTCCGCCGGGTCAGAAGCTCAGAGTCGCTCCCTCGGGGGTGACTCTCAGGCACGCTTCGGCGCCATGCAGCAGGGGCTGATTGTCAGCACCTATGTGCCCTACGGGAGCGTTGAAGGCGATCGGGATATCGAGTCCGGCGGTCATGTGGGCTATCATTGCCTCCATCGACCCGTAGTTGCGGTCAGGCTCATACTCGGTGAAGCGGCCTGCGATCAGGCCGTTTATGCGCGACAGGACGCCGCTCAGCCTCAGCCGGTACAGCATCCTCTCGACCTTGTATATAGGCTCCCCCACATCCTCGATGAAGAGCAGCGATCCGGCCGGATAATTGTCGAACGGCGTTCCGGCAAGTCCCTCTAAGACCGCCATGTTTCCCCCGCGGAGCCGCCCTGTGGCTGTCCCGGGATGATTGGGAGCGAGTGGGGTAGAGTCCCAGCTGAGAGTCGACGGATCGCCTGTCATTATGCTGAATAGCTCCTTGACAGCCTTACTGTCGGCTCCCTCGGCAAGCTGCTTCGTCATGGATGAATGGATCGACATGATCCCCTTGGAGGCCATCAGCGCATGGAGTGCCGAGATGTCGCTGAATCCCGCGAGCCATTTAGGGTCGTCCTCTATCGGCAGGGCGCTGAGGCTCTGGAGCAGATGTACGGCGCCATAGCCTCCGCGGCTACATATGATGGCGCGCACCGACGGGTCGGTCAGAGCCGCCGTCAGGTCGGCGAGCCGTTCGTCAGCCGTGCCGCTGTAGGAGCCCGAGCGTCCCAGCGTGTGGGGCATCACGACAGGCTCATAGCCGAGTGAGGCTATCGTTCTCACGGCGCCGTCTACATAGTCGGGATTGATCACGGAGGCCGGCGACAGGATAGCTATGCGGTCGCCGGGTCGGAGGGGTTGAGGACGGATCATCAGGATACAAGTACTTTTATGCCGTGGCTGCGTATCCGGTCGGCTATCCGTTCGAGCTCTTCGCGCCCTACCTTTTCGAGCCATTCCGCCGGTGTCTTGCGGTCGATGGAGTAGAGCATCACCTCGGCCGGATTGATGGCTTTATAGGCCGCGATCAGGGCGTCGGTCTCCCGGTCGGTCGTGTTGTCGATTTCCACATCCCCTTTGCGTCCGCGCAGGATCATGGTCTGGATGATACACTGTCCGCTGAAATTTTTAAGCTGATCGATCACCCTTTCGGCCGAGAACGCCGGCGACACCGGGCGGTCGAGAGCCTGAATCGTCGGGTCGAGAGCCGAGTCAAGTTTTAGGATATTATTGTCGACGCGCCGCAGGGCTGCGATGACATCGGGGCGGTCGATACGGGTCGAGTTGGAGAGTACGGAGACTTTGGCCTCGGGGAAATACCTGTCGCGCAGCTCCATCGTATCCCCGGCGATAGCGCCGAAGTCGGGATGCAGCGTAGGCTCGCCGTTGCCCGAGAACGTTATGACATCGAGCCGCTGCCCCTCCGCCTTCATCGCGGCAAGCTTCTCCTCCAGGAGAGCTTTCACCTCGTCGCGCGTGGGGAGACCCGACGAGCCTGTCCCCTGAGCGTTGAAGCCCGCCTCGCAGTAGAGGCAGTCGAAACTGCACACCTTGCCGTCGCGGGGCATCAGATTCACCCCCAGCGACGTTCCCAGACGCCGGGAGTGGATCGGCCCGAAAATAGTTGATGTAAACAGTACCGTTTGCATAATCCAGATACTCTGCAATATTATTACTATTATCTCGCAGATTTCGCGGATTCCGCAGATTATTTAAATTAATCCGTTGGCTATCCGCCAGAAACCCTCTTTATAGCTCATGCTGGCTACATTGAAGTTTATGAGGTATCCGAGTTTTAAATTACTTAATTTTAGATAAGTAACTATTTGTTTGAAATGTATGTCGTTGACTTCACGGACTGATTTCAGCTCAAGAATAATCTTTCTGTCGACGATTATATCGGCACGAAACGCGTCTGCAATTTCCACATCTTTATATTTGACATTAATTGGCACCTCTGTTTCTACAAAGTGTCCTCGCAGATTAAGCTCATGAGCAAGCGCCCGTTTGTAGGTATTTTCAAGCAGACCGACCCCGAGTGCCGAGTGTACTTCCATACAGGCACCGATAATATCGCGACCGATCTCATCGTATGTATTCATTACGAAGAAAAAGAGAAAATCCGCGTAATCTGCGAAATCCGCGAGAGTTAAATTATCCGCGAGCGATTATATCAGACCGTCAGGATTTCTTTCTCTTTGGCGGCGAAGAGGTCGTCGATCTTCTTCAGATACTTGTCGTGGAGCTTCTGCACCTGGCCTTCGGCGTCCTTCTCGATATCCTCGCTCATACCCTGCTTGACGGCCTTCTTGAGTCCTTCGATAGCGTCGCGGCGGGCGTTGCGCACCGATACCTTGGCGTTTTCAGCCTCAGCTTTCGACTGCTTGACGAGCTGTTTGCGGCGGTCTTCGGTCAGCGGGGGGATAGAGAGGCGGATCACCTCGCCATTGTTTTCGGGCGTGATGCCGAGTTCGGAGTTGATGATGGCCTTTTCGATCTCCTTGAACATCGATTTCTCCCACGGAGTGATCGTGATGGTGCGGGCGTCGGGCACGGCGATATTGGCTACATTGCTGATCGGAGCGGCGCTGCCGTAATAGTCTACGCGGATGGCTTCGAGCAGTTTGGGGTTGGCTTTGCCGGCACGGATGCGGGCGAGCGACTCATCGAGATAGATTACCGCCATTTCCATTTTCTCCTCGGCGGGAAGGAGGTATTCGCTTACTTCGGGCATGATGATATTATTTTTTTGTTGATTAGTAGACTAAAGTACCGATAGGCTCTCCGGCTATCACCTTCTCGAGATTGCCGGGTGTGTCCATGTCGAAGACCACGATCGGCAGATGATTCTCCTTGCAGAGCGCTGTGGCTGTCAGGTCCATGACCTTCAGGCCGCGGGTGTAGACCTCGTCGTAGGTGATTTCAGAGAATTTCTTTGCTGTCGGATCCTTTTCGGGGTCGGCCGTATAGATGCCGTCGACGCGTGTGCCTTTGAGCATCACGTCAGCCTCCACCTCGATGCCGCGCAGGGCGGAGCCGGTGTCCGTGGTGAAGAACGGATTGCCTGTGCCGCCGGCGATGATGGCCACGGCGCCGGCCTTGAGAGCCTCGATAGCCTTCCACTTGCTGTAGTGCTCGCCGATGGGGAACATATTGACTGCTGTGAACACCTTGGCCGGCTGTCCGGCCGACTCAAGCGCCGAGCTCAGTGCCAGCGAGTTGATGACCGTGGCGAGCATTCCCATCTGGTCTCCCTTGACACGGTCGAATCCTTTCGATGCGCCCTGAAGGCCGCGGAAGATATTGCCTCCGCCGATTACGATGGCCACTTCGACGCCACCCTGAGCTATCGCCTTGATCTGGTCGGCATACTGACCCAGACGCACCGGGTCGATGCCGTAGCCCTGCGAGCCCATCAGCGACTCGCCGCTGAGTTTGAGCAGTACGCGGCTGTATTTCGTTCTCATTCTGTGTGATTTTTGTGGGTTGTTATCCTTGATTACTTATGTTTTGCTTCAAAGTTAATACTAAACCCGCAATTGTCCAAATACAACATATAATAATGCGCCGTAAAGGCGCGCCCGGACGTCAGAGACGGCGGATATGTTACAAATATATATGTTAAATAAAGTTAAATTCGGAAAGAATCTGTTAATCGGATGGAAATATTCTATAATTTAGAGCCCTGAAAGCAATAAGAAACCAGACAAATACCTGACATCTAAAACCTTCCGACGCAGCTGCGAGCCCTCCCCAAGGGCTTTGTGAGCGTGTCTATATGCATGATTATTAATTAATTATTACCTAACCTAATATCAATCCTCTATCACAATGAATGTAAGTAAACACCTAATGTTTGCAAGCATGTTGCTGTCAGCCTCGGCTCTGGCGTTCACGTCGTGTAGCGACGACAATGAGTGGCCCCTCGTCGACGGTCTGGCACCTGCTGTGTCGCTCGACGGAGTAGAAGTACACATCGAGCCCGGAATGAATATCAGCATCAAGGGTCAGCTGACCGATGCTGACGGTATCACAACAATACGTCTGGAGTCGCCCGGACTCTACCTCGACAAGACAATCGATCTCGTCGGGATCTATGGCGAGCCCCAGACCGAGTATGAGCTCAACTACAACATCCAGAGCTCACGCCACACCGACGAGGAAGTCTTCGTCATCACGATCACTGTCACCGACGCCGGCGGCCGCCAGACTGTCGAGAAATTCACCGCATCGCTCGACGGCGACTTCACAGCTCCCGTCTTCAAGATCAAACCCGACGAGAACCTCACCGTCCTCATCAAGGAGAAGACCGTCCTCAAGCTCAACTTCGAGGTAGAGGACAACCGCACTATCGACTATGCCACCATCGACCTCAAGAAAGTCGACGGCGAGACCGAGACATCCATGCCCGGCTATCCCCAGACCCTTCAGGGCGACGGCGCTACCCTCGTCTTCAAGGAAGAGATCGAAGTGCCCAGCGAAGCAGCTACATACAAAGCTTACATCACAGCCTATGACGCCGACTACGGCGACGGCGTACACACCGTTTCCACAGAATCTACCATCAACGTCCAGGAGCTTCCCGACTTCGACGTCATCTATCTTGCTGACGTAGAGAATGAAGCCGACCTCAACGGCGACGTATTCGGTGTGCCTGTAGCCATGGATCACATCGGCGACTACAAATACCGCGTGCGCTATTACAACGCTACCGCCGGCACCCAGGTATGCTTCATCCCACAGAAAGGCTCATTCGGCCCCATCTGCTTCGCTCCCTCCAAGGACAACGCAGCTGTCCTCGGCGACGAACTCGAGCAGGAGAATAAGCTTGTCCTCGACAAGGCCGGTGTCTACTACGAAATCACCGTCGACACCTGGAACCGCACATATCAGACCACAACCTATGCCGTTTCAGAGGCCGTTAGCCCCATCACCCATATGCAGTATGGCGGCGATATGCTCAACACATGGGTCGACTGGAATGTATCCGATCCCTGGATGCAGGTGTTCTACTTCGGTCCGGCCGGAGGTCCTGACAATGTCGTGAGAATGGATCAGGACAGCAAGAACCCCAACCTCTTCACCGTTGAATGGAACCTCAAGGCTGATACTTTCGACGACGAAGGCAAGCTGAAATTCATCATCCACAACTGGCACTCACACGGCTGGTGGAACTACGCCGCATGGCGTGTCGACGACTCGGCCGATCCCAGCAAGTGTATGTGGTATGGCCTCTACTTCCCCGACAACATCATGTTCACCGGCAACGCCGACTTCTTCCAGTGGAAATATATCAACATCCCCGAGAGCGAGTATAAGTATATGTATCCCGACGCACCCTATCCCTTCAATATGGATACATGGGGCGCCGACGAAGCTTATCGCAAGAACTTCGTGCCCGACAACTGGGTCAAGGTCGATCCCCATCCCGCCGCAGGCACCTACATCGTGACTCTCGACATCCACGCCGAGCGCATCAAGATGGTACGCAAATAAGGCAGACCGCCTGTTAATAACCAAAAATCACGAAAATTACCAATCATGAAAAAATTCTTAACAACAATAGGTCTGTCTCTCATCGGCCTGGTGGCCTGGGGTCAGATCACAGTGACGGGCACCGTCACCTCGGCTACTGACGACGAGCCGATCATCGGCGCCACAGTCATTCTGAAGGGTGCCTCCATAGGTACTCCTACCGACATCGACGGTAACTTCACTCTCCATAACGTACCCGCCGACGGCACACTCGCTTTCTCCGCCCTTGGATTCGAGAAAGTCGAAGTCCCCGTTGAAGGCCGCAGCGTGATCAATGTGGTCATGAACGAGCAGTCATCTATCCTTGACGAAGTAGTCGTAGTCGGCTACGGCCAGGTAAAGCGCTCCGACCTTACCAGCTCGATCACGACAGTCAAGGCCGAGGACATCACCGAAGTCACCACCGGTAACGCCATGGACGCCCTCCAGGGTAAGGTATCCGGCGTACAGATCGCATCAGGCGGCGGCCCCGGCACCACACCGAAGGTCATCATCCGCGGTATCACCTCCGTCAATGGCTCAACACCTCTCTATGTAGTCGACGGTGTGCCTCTGAACACATCCAACATCAACTTCATCAACTCCAACGATATCGAGTCGATGGAAGTGCTCAAGGACGCATCCGCATCAGCCATCTACGGTACACGCGCATCCAACGGTGTAATCATCATCACCACCAAGAAGGGTAAGGCCGGAGCCGTACAGGTCGACTTCTCCGCAAGCCTCGGCTGGCAGACAATGACCAAGCCCAAAGTGGCATGGGCTCATGAATACGAGCAGGTATTCTACAAGCGCTACGCCAATGACGGACGTATCGCTCCCTGGAACTCTCCCTATGTCGACTATGCCGACGTCGACGGCACCGACTGGTGGAACGAAGTTGTCAACGAGACAGCCCTCATCCAGAACTACGCCCTCGGCATCCGCGGCGGTAACGACAAATTCATCTACAGCCTCTCCGTCGGCTACTTCAAGAACAACTCACAGTTTGACGTAGGCTTCTGGGACAAGCTCAACGTACGCCTCAACACCGAGTACACCTTCAACCAGTATGTGAAGGCCGGTCTTGACATCGCACCCAATATGGAGAACTGGGAAAACTCTCCCAACCTCTTCGCCGCAGCCATGGCAATGGACCCCACGACCCCCGTGTTCCGTCCCAAGTCAGAGTGGGATCCCGAAAACCCCATGAACGACTATCAGCGCTCCTACAACAACCAGGAGTGGAACCCCGCAGCTTCGCTCGCACGCTTCAACGACCACACCCGCAAGATGGCTCTCCTGATGAACCCCTACATCGAGATCAAGCCCTGGGAGAAGCTTACATTCCGCACGCAGTTCGGTATCAACGCATGGTATCAGCGCGCCGACGGCTATAACTACAAATTCCACATCGACGCCCTCGAGCAGAGCGACCACAACAGCGTCTACCGCAACTACAGCGACGGCCTCAACTGGACATGGAACAACACCCTTACCTATATGGACACATTCGCCGGCAAGCACAACCTCACCGCTATGGTAGGCTTCACGGCTGAAAAATATCAGGACTGGTGGGCTAACGCATCCCGTCAGGACATCCCCGGCTCATCCGAGCTCCTGCATGAAGTCTCCGCAGGTATCGGCGACCAGTTTGCCAGCGGCTCTGCCGGCTCCACATCGCTCGCCTCATTCCTCGGCCGCGTGATGTACAACTACGACCAGCGCTACTATCTGACCGCTTCTGTCCGCTTCGACGGCTCAAGCCGCTTCCCCGCCGGCAACAAATACGGCACATTCCCCTCTGTATCAGTGGCATGGCGTCTCTCTCAGGAAAAATTCATGGAAGGCACCCGCGACTGGCTTAACAACGCCAAAGTACGCTTCGGCTGGGGTCAGGTCGGCAACCAGGCCATCGGCGCCGGCGCCTATCTGACAACAATCGCCAATGTCAACTACGTATTCGGCTCGCCCCAGAACCGTTACCCCTCGACCATCATGGGCGCCATGGGTAACCCCAACCTCAAGTGGGAGACCGTCGAAGACCTCAACCTCGGTGTCGACCTCACTCTCTTCAACAGCCGACTCAACATCACGGCCGACATCTACCAGAAGACATCCCACGACATGCTCTACGGCAAGCAGTCACAGCTGATCATGGGTCTGCCCCAGTGGATGGGCTCCGTGACACAGAACATCGGCTCGATGCGCGCACGCGGCTGGGAACTTGCTGTCGAATGGAACGACCAGGTAGGCAAGGACTTCCGCTATAGCATCGGCCTGCAGCTGTCAGGCGTAAGCAACAAGGGTCTCAAGTTCACCGGCGACGGCCCCATCCTCGATGGCTCCGGAATGCCCGAGAGCATCATCCGCAACGATGACAACGCTCTCATCTCCCGCTTCTACGGCTACAAGTGCCTCGGCATCTTCCAGAACTGGACCGAAGTCTATGCCCACACCAACGAGCATGGCGCTCTCATACAGCCCGACGCTCAGCCCGGCGACCTCATCTTTGCCGACCTCAACCACGACGGCTCCCTCAACGAAGCCGACAAGGCATTCATCGGCAACCCCTATCCCGACCTCAACCTCGGTCTCAACATGAGCTTCTGGTATAAGGACTTCGACCTCACAGCCAACTTCTACGGCACATTCGGCAATGACATCTTCAACATCCAGAAGACACGCTACTCAGGCGGTGGCGGCCAGAATGTCTACCGCGGAACTCTCGACAAGGCATGGAGCTACGAAGGTCAGAACACCGACATCCCCCGTCTCTCCTACAATGACCTCAACCAGAACTACTCGCGCGTATCAAGCTTCTTCGTCGAAGACGGCAGCTACTTCCGCTGCAAGCTCCTCACCCTGGGCTACACTCTCCCCAAGAGCTTCATGAAAGAATATAACCTCCGCTTCTACGTATCGGCTCAGAACCTCTTCACCATCACCAAGTACACGGGTATGGACCCCGAAGTTCCCTTCCAGAACGGCGGCGCCATCGCTACGGGTATCGACTATAACAACTACCCCAACCCCCGTACATTCCTCATCGGTTTAGACTTCAAATTCTAAGAAATCATGAAAATTAACAAGATATTCATCGCTGCCATCGGCGCAGCATTCGCGTTGAGCTCATGCGACGACTTCCTGACCGAAGACGTGCGCGGCACTGAGAACCTCGACACATATTTCCAGACAGCCGACGAGGTCAATTCCTACGTGGGCGGCTGCTACTTCGAAATCGCCAAGGGCGGTGGCTGGTGGCAGGTCTACAACACATGGCTCATCTCCGACATGACAACCGACGACCTCTGGGACGGCAACACCACCCAGGACGACGGCTATCAGACCACTACCCACTTCATGCCCAACGGCCCCGAGCAGGGTATCCTCCAGAACTTCTGGGGCGCACGCTATCAGGGCATCAATACCTGCAATGTGGCTCTCGAACGCATCCCCGGCGCCAACATGGACGAGAATGAGAAAGCTCTCCGCATAGCCGAGGTGCGCTTCCTCCGCGCATTCTTCTATTTCGACCTCGTACGCAACTTCGGCGGAGTCCCCATGCTGACATACTACGGCCAGGAGACAACCGGAATGGGACGTACATCTCAGGAAGACTGCTATGAATTCATCGAGAAAGAACTCGCCGCCGCAGCTGAGGTGCTTCCCCAGCGCAGCGAATGGGCTGCCGCCGACATGGGTCGCGCCACACGCGGCGCCGCTCTCGGCATCCTCGGCAAAGCCCAGCTCTATCAGGGCAAATGGGAAGAAGCCAAAGCTACTCTCAAGACTATTATCGACGAAGGCGAATATGAACTCCTCGCCAACTTCGGCGACGTATGGAGCGTCAAGCACAACAACTCCAAGGAATCCCTCTTCGAGGTACAGCAGATGTATGGTGGCGACACCTACGCACTCGGCGGCGCCCTCACAGTCGTGACCGGTTGCCGTAACGGCGTCGGCGACGGATGGTCATGGGGCCAGCCCACATCCGACCTTGAGAACGCGTTCCTCGCCGCAGGCGACACAGAGCGTCTCCGCTGGACAATCATCAAGACCGGCTGCACATCGATCGCAGGCGAGACCCAGTTCGTCAAGTTCATCCAGAACAACAACTCTACCTTCTCCGGCGGCAGCAAAAACGCCAAATTCATCAGCTACAAGGACGACTTCGGCTGGACCGACATCATGCTCAGCACCACATATCTGATCGATCCGGGTCAGCACAAGTCAGCCCGTATCATCCGCAAATACTTCGTGCCCCTGGAGGACCGTCCCGAAGTCTACAACATCGACAAAATTCCTCTCAACCACCGTGTGCTCCGCTATGCCGACGTCCTCCTGATGTACGCCGAAGCCTGCGCTGAGACCGGTGCCACAGCCGATGCCCAGGCCGCCCTCAATCAGGTTCGTGCCCGCGTAGGTCTCGCTCCCGTGACCGCCACAGGCACCGAACTCCGCGATGCAGTCCGCGCCGAACGCCGCCTCGAGCTCGCCCACGAGCAGTGCCGTCTCTACGACCTGCGCCGCTGGGATTGCGCCAACGGCAAGAAGATGATGTGCAACGTCATGGGTCCCAACGGATCGTTCGTCAAGTACAACACCGGCGACGATGCCGACATCTACGAAAAGTGGAACCAGATCGAGCCCTCCGACAAGGGCACACGCTTCCGCGAGGACCGCGACCTGCTCTATCCCATCCCCTTGTATGAAATCCAGCACTCCAACGGTGCTATCGTGCAGAACCCCGGTTGGTAATCTGTCAATAATGTCACATTTCTAATACATCAAAAGCAATGAAATTAATCAAATATATGGCAGCCGGCACATTGATGCTCGCTATGACCGGCTGTTTCGACGAGCCCACCGGCGAGTCGACAAAACATCTGCCCGGCACACCCTCCGACGATATCGATGTACCTGAAAACATCGTGTCGCCCAAGCCCTCAGGCAGCTCCAAGACAGCCAATATCACCGTCAACACCGAGGTAGCCTATCAGACTATGGAAGGCATCGGCGCCAGCGACTGCTGGCTCGGCGAATTCGTAGGCCAGTACTGGGGTTCCAACCGCGCCGACGCAGCCAACTGGCTCTTCTCGCGCAAGATCGTCAGCGGCCAGCCCCAGGGTATCGGCCTCTCGATGTGGCGTGTCAACCTCGGCGGCGGCTCAGCAGAACAGGGCATAGAGTCAAAGATCGTCAATGTCACCAACCGCGCCGAGTGCTATCTCGACGCCAACGGCTCCTACAACTGGAATAAATGCGCCGGCCAGCGCTACTTCATGCAGCAGGCCAAGAACAACGGCGTCGAGAATTTCGTACTCTTCAGCAACTCACCCCTCGTCTACTGGACCAAAAATGGCCTCGCCACAAAGATCGGCGAGCCTAACAACGGCCACACCAACCTCAAGGACGACTGCTACGACGACTTCGCCGAATATATGGCTGCCGTAGCCGAGCACTTCACAGCCGAAGGCTACAACGTCTCCCACGTATCTCCCGTCAACGAGCCCCAGTTCTCATGGGACGGCGACAATCAGGAAGGCTCATCCTGGTTCAATACCGAAGTCGCCAAGCTCGCCCGCGCCATGCAGACCGCCTTTGACGAACGCGCTATCCCGACCAACATCCTTCTGGGCGAAGCCGGCTCTTACGCCGCCCTCTACAGCGAAGGCAACAATCAGGCCAACGTCATCGACCAGCTTTTCACACCCGGCAATGAGGCTTACGTAGGCGACCTCTCACGCGTCGACAACCTCGTCTGCGGTCACTCCTACTGGACATACAACACCTGGAACGAGATGCGCAACGTGCGCCAGACTCTCGCCGACAAGGCCAAGCAGAAAGGCGTGCGCGTATGGCAGACCGAGCTCTCGCTCCTCGGCGACGCTCCAGCCGACCTCGTAGGCGGCTACGAAGGCGCCACCGAGCTCGACCTCGCCATGTATGTATCACGTATCATCCACAACGACTTCGCTGTAGCAGGCATCACATCGTGGAGCTACTGGACAGCATTCGGCGTCGAGGCATGGGGCCAGAAGAACCGCTTCGAGCTCATCTTCTCGACACCCGTCGACGGCAACTACGGCTCCAACTGGACAACTCCCGGCACACTCCAGGCCAACCCCAACCTCTGGGTACTCGGCAACTACAGCCTCTACATCCGTCCCGGCTTCCAGCGTGTAGACCTCGCCCTCGATGAGTCCAAGGACTTCTTCGGTACAGCATGGCTCTCTCCGACATCCAAGCGTCTCGTCTTCGTCATCACCAACTATCAGGACGAAAACGTGCTCTTCAACGTCTACAACCAGTTTGACGCCAACCCGCAGGCTATCCACCGCTACACCACCAGCGCCAAGAAAAACCTCTATCAGGAATTCTTCAAAGTCGGCGATCAGCTCTTCATAGAGCCCCACTCGGTGACAACCTTCGTCTTCGACTTCTGATCCCCGCACAACAGACACCATACACCAGCGCCCCGGCCCAGGACATCCCCCTGCGGCCGGGGCGCCCCTATATTCCTGCAGCACGATAGTGCATGTTGAAATTGCCATTTACAGCAAAATAGTGTCTTTTTTCGGGGTGGCGATTTGTGGTAAAATGGTGGAGAATTAAGAATTTGGCGAGAGGGTGTGGCGATGTCGGCGTTTTTTTGTAATTTTGCAGTCTGCAATGTATTAGTTAATAATTTTACACTTCAATATGAATATCCTCGAACTCAGCGAACAAGAAATCGTACGCCGCAACTCCCTCGACGAGATGCGCCGACTTGGTATTGACCCTTATCCTGCAGCCGAATGGCCTGTCGACGCGCATGCCGACGAGATAAAATCGACATTCGCCGACGACGCTCCCCAGCGTGACGTGGTCGTTGGTGGCCGCATCATGGGGCGCCGTATCATGGGCAAGGCTGCCTTTATGGAGCTTCAGGACTCTACCGGCCGCATCCAGGTATATGTCAACCGCGACGAGCTCTGCCCCGGCGAGGACAAGGATTTATATAACGTAGTGTTCAAGAAGCTTCTCGACATCGGCGACTTTGTCGGCGTCAAGGGCTATGTGTTCCGCACGCAGACAGGCGAGATCTCTATCCACGCACGCGAGCTGGTGGTACTCAGCAAGTCGCTCCGTCCGCTCCCGATCGTCAAGGTCAAGGACGGTGTCACCTATGACGCTTTCGACGATCCCGAGCTCCGCTATCGCCGCCGCTACGTTGACCTGATAGTCAACGACGGTGTCAAGGATATCTTCATCAAGCGCACCAAGGTGCTCAACTCGATGCGCGAGTTCTTCAACAGTCACGGCTACATGGAGGTTGAGACCCCCATCCTGCAGTCGATAGCCGGCGGCGCATCGGCGCGTCCGTTTATCACCCATCACAATTCGCTCAACATCGAGCTCTACCTGCGTATCGCTACCGAGCTCTATCTCAAGCGACTGATCGTGGGTGGTTTCGAGGGGGTCTATGAGATCGGAAAGAATTTCCGCAACGAGGGCATGGACCGTACCCACAACCCCGAGTTCACCTGCATGGAAATCTATGTCGCCTATAAGGACTATAACTGGATGATGACCTTCACCGAGCAGCTTCTCGAAAAGATCTGCATGGATGTCAACGGCACAACCGAGGTCAAGGTAGGCGATAATGTCATCTCTTTCAAGGCTCCTTTCCGCCGCGTGACCATGATCGACGCCATCAAGGAAAACACCGGCATCGACATTACCGGCATGGACGAGGAGGCTCTCCGCGGCGTCTGCAAGAAGCTCGACATCGAGATCGACGACACGATGGGCAAGGGCAAGCTCATTGACGAAATCTTCGGCGAGACCAGCGAGGGCAAGTATATCCAGCCCACATTCATCACCGACTATCCCATCGAGATGTCGCCCCTGACCAAGAAGCACCGCGACAATCCCGAGCTGACCGAACGCTTCGAGCTGATGGTCAACGGCAAGGAGCTCTGTAATGCTTACTCCGAGCTCAATGACCCGATCGACCAGTATGAGCGCTTCGTCGAGCAGATGAAGCTCGCCGACAAAGGCGACGACGAGGCCATGATCATCGACCAGGACTTCGTGCGCTCCCTCGAGTATGCCATGCCCCCCACATCCGGTATGGGTATGGGCATCGACCGCCTCGTGATGGTGATGACCGGCCAGACGACAATCCAGGAGGTACTCTTCTTCCCCCAGATGCGCCCCGAGAAGGTGCAGCGCCGCGATGGTGAGGAGGCATTCGCAGCCGTAGGCGTGCCTGCCGAGTGGGTTGCTCCCCTCCATAAGGCCGGTGTCATGACCGTCGAGATGCTCGGTCAGGCCGGTGCCGGCAAGCTCTTCCAGGAGCTCTGCGGCATCAACAAGAAATTCAAGCTCGGCCTCGCCAATCCCGGTCAGGAAGGCGTCGCAGGCTGGATCGAGGCCGCTGCCAAAGAACAGTAATGCCTTCCGGAGCGTTATAACAGAAACGCACATCCATACCACCTAACACAGACACACGATGACATTTCCGGGAAATATAGCTGTCATGGGCGGCGGGAGCTGGGCTACAGCTCTTGCCAGCCTGCTGATGAAGAATTGCGAGACCATCCACTGGTATATGCGCCGCCGCGACCGTATCGACGAGTTCGTGCGCCTGCGCCATAATCCGGCCTATCTGACCGATGTCAGATTCGACATCGAGCGTATCCTCTTTACCGACGATATTAACGAGGCGTGCCGCCGCGCCGATACCCTGCTGCTCGCCATGCCGTCGCCATATTTCAAGGATCATGTCGACAAGATAACGACTAACATATCAGGCAAATCGATCGTGACAGCCATCAAGGGGATCGTCCCCGGCGAGAATATGCTCGTCACCGACTATATGAGTCAGCGCTTCGGCATCCGGCGCGAGAATATGCTCGTCATCAGCGGCCCCTGCCATGCCGAGGAAGTCGCTCTCGACCGCCCGTCGTTCCTCACAGTCGGATGCAACAGCGAGGAGAAAGGAGAAGCATTCAGCCGGTTGCTCGAGTCGGGCAACAGCCGCGCCATAGTCAGCTCCGACGTCAACGGCATCGAGTATGCCGGCGTCCTTAAAAACGTCTATGCCATCGCCGCCGGCGTAGTTCACGGCTCCAAGCGCGGCGACAACCTGCTTGCCCTCCTCGTCTCCAACGCCATACGCGAGATGGCCCGCTTCCTTGATGTGGCGGCTCCGGCCGGCGGCCGCGACATATGCGACTCCGTCTATCTCGGCGACCTGCTCGTCACCGCCTATTCGCGCTTCTCGCGCAACCACAACTTCGGCTCCATGATCGGCCGTGGCTACTCCGTAAAGTCAGCCCGTATGGAGATGGAACAGACCGCCGAGGGCTACTACGGCACCAAGTGTATGCACGAGATCAACGCCCGCTACGGCGTCCCGATGCCGATCCTCGAGGCCGTCTACGATATCCTCTACCGCGGCGTCTCCGCCGACTCCGCCCTCCGCACCCTCTCCGCCAGCTTCACCTGATCCTTCTAAAGTAAAGTTCTGATATACTGATGCTAATGTCAGAAAGCATTGCTCGCACACGCTCTTGCGCGTGCGGATATTAGAGTGGGACCGGATTCCTGTGGTTGAGGTAATAAGCCGAAACCACAGGCTACTCTGCTGTCACCCGCTGCTGCGGGTGACTTATCTCTATCGCAGCAAAAGCACCTGAAGGGTGCGTCATTGTTGGTAACCCCATGCGTTGCATGGGGTAGAAGATAACAGCCACATTATGAGCGTCGAAGACGCGACGTTGTGACCACTCAACACCTCTCTGCAAAAAAACTTGTACTCAAAAGTGTATAATGTGCATACGGCCGGGGCGGTTTTGTGTGCATCTTTGCGATGAAAAACGCAATAACACACAGTACTATGAACAAAGCAAAGACCATTACCCTCACAATCGACGAATTTTCCCGGATTCTTGGAATCTCCGATCCCTCACTCCGCGAGTCCATCCTGACCGCCGTACAAAATGCGGCTGCCAATCCTCAATCTATCGACCTGTCAGCCTATACTGACGCTCATCCACTGATTCATAGCCTTGTAAAGAAACTGAAGACCCGCGCCGAAGCTGCCCGCCGTCGTGCCGAGAAGCGCGCCGGGATCCGTAAGGCAACTCTTACGCAACAGCCTCACACTCCGCCTCAGTCTGGACATCCAGCTACTATGGCTGTGGATATGGAGCTGACCGACTTCAATGTCCGCTGCCTGCTTTGGATTAAGCAACACGGCAAGATAATGATTGATAGCCTGATGCACATCTTTAAGGCGCAGCACCCCGGTTCGGTAGGCCATGCGGCTATAGAATGGTTTAATGTAGTGTCGGCCGACCTGAAAGAGTATTTCCGCCCGATGATTGAGGTGGCATCCCACTATTTCAAGTTGCCAAAATATAACCGCCCCCATTCGCTTCGTATCCCCGTTGCAACTGCAAAGTGACTATTCCCTCACGGGGTAGTCGAAAGCTTATGAGAATTAAGTAATCTTTATGCTTTCGGAAGACGTGGATTAGACATGGATCGGGATATCAGACTGTTTATTTCTGATTTTAGGCGAGGTATGTGATTAATGACAATTGCCCAGAGAATGTCTGGTTTCAGTGAGTCGTAAGCGTGGATTACATAGTTGCGCGTATCTACAATTTTACGGGATGCTGTGATTTCGATTCGCGAGTCTATTTTTAGAATACGGTTCATGGCCTCACCTAAAATTTCGATATTCCGTTCTACAAATTTTCTGAAAACAATATCGTTTTCGAAAGCTTCATAATGACGGCCAAAACGTTCCTGAGCAATCTCTATCTCGGATATAGCAATAAGCATATCTTCAAGATATTTTTTTATCTGATCATCCATATATAAGCTTTTTGGTCTCGTCAAGTTGCTTTTTAAAGTATTTGTTTGTGATAGCGTCCTCACATACGAGATCAACGCGGCGTCCGAACAGAGCCTCAAGCTCATGCATGAAATCAAAAAAGATATCAGCCCAGTCAAGACCTTCTGACTTTATGGTTTCTGCATCAAAATTCACGGCAAAATCCACATCGCTTCGGTCATTGAAGCGAGGGGTAAGAATTGACCCGAAGACCCATAGTTTGGCAACCTTGTATTTATGGCACAAGGCAATAATTTTGTCTATATTAAGTTCTATCAACTTCATATCCGCAAAGATAGCAAAAACTTTGACATCTTCAATGTTTTTGTAACGGCAACACACGAATAGATTCTGCGAACGACGGTTACAAGCGAATTGCCCGCAATGACGCGTCCGCAGATGATGGGTGGATTCCCGGATGGATTGATTGACTGATGTTTATTGTCGGAGGGTCAGTAGAGGTTGGTAAGGGCTTTGTCGAGTTCTTCGGGGGTCATGGCTTTGAGCCTGTCGAGTTCGGGGACGTCGCCAAGCGCTCCTTTATTCGCTTTGTAATAGTCGAGTACAAGCTTCATGCTCGCTTTGAAGGTGGAGAGGTCCGACCGTGTCAGTCCGCTGCCGATAATGCTGAAAGTCTCTCCCGCGAGATATGCTCCGAGCAGGTAGCCCTTGTCGCCTGCAGTCAGTAAGGGGGTGATGCTGCCGCGGAGTTCGATGCTGATTTTGTCGGTCGACATGATCCACATGAACAGTATCTGATTATAGCCGTCGATTTGCTCTTCATTGCCGGCCAGCGGGGTGTCGAGTATGTCGCGTGCCACAAACAAGACCTTTTCAAGTGGCAGACTGGCAATCTGTTGCATCATGTCGTCTTGTGGCTCATCGGCGTGGGCCGGAAAGCAGAAAAGGCCGATAAGAAGGGAGAAAAGTAATCCGAGTTTTTTCATATCCGGTTGATTTAAGGTGTATGATAGGCTGTATGATCTTGTCAGATGCGGAATGTGATTAGGCCGGTCGACTCGAAGCGGGGCAGGGGGCGCACCTGGAGCTGGGCTTTGAGCGACTGGGGGGAGTTGGAGCCGTCGCCGACGGTGACGCCGACAGCAGCCAGCGCCTCGGTGACGGTATCGACAGCCACGCGCGGAGTGTTGTTGTCGTGGCTCAGATGGCAGAGCATGACGTATTTCATCTCCGGGCGGTAGATCGAGGCCAGATAGGCGCCTGTGACAGCGTTGTCGAGATGGCCTGTCGGGCCTATGATGCGGGCTTTGAGATATTCGGGATAGGTGCCGCGGCGGAGCATATCGAGGTCGTAGTTGCTCTCGATCATCAGGTATTCGGCACGGCGCAGATAATAGTCGGCGCGCTCGCCTATCCGGCCTAAGTCGGTGGCTACCGTGAAGTTGAATCCGGGTCGGGTTATGTGGAAGCCTACATTGTCGGTGCCGTCGTGGTCCACTTCGAACGGTGTGATCTCGAATCCGGCGAGCTTGAAGGGTATTTCCTTGTAGATGGCGTGGTGGAAGTCGCGGATTCGGCGCGAGACGCTGTGACGGCGCAGGATGCCGTTGAAGGCCCGGGGGGTGCAGTAGAGGCCGCAGGTGCGGAGCTGGCGGAGCAGCCCGTAGGCATATCTGACATGGTCGCCATGGTCGTGGGTGACGATTATGCCGCGGAGAGCCGATGGGGAGATGCCGTTGCGAGTCAGCTCTTCCTTGACAAACTTGAGATCGACGCCGGCGTCGATCAGCAGTCCCTCGTCGAGTGTCCCGATATAGGCCGAGTTGCCGCTTGATCCGCTGCCGAAGGAGATGAAGACCACGCGGTCGGTAGCCGTCGGAGCGGGAGGGACGGGCGGAGTGGAGCGCCGCGATTCCAGCGAGGTCTTGAGATTGCGCACATGGCGGTCAAGGCCGGGCAGTTCGACTGCTTTCGGCTCCGGGAGCCCGAAGTCGATGGTGTCGAAGAGCGATGGCATATCCTGTGGCGCTGCCGTGTGTTTCTTGTTATATCGTGACATTCGGAGATGGCTTGGGTTGTGGGGGTCAGCTGTAAAGGAGGAATATCGCCGGGGTCTTGGAATAGTCATAGGTGGCCTTGCGCCACTGGGCTATGGGTCGCGTGATGATCGACTCCGTCGGGCCGGTGATGTCGGCGGCCACGCAGAGACGGAGGGTAGGAGGGAGGGTCTCGGCGAGCTCGGCTATCAGCTTGTTGTTGCGGTAGGGGGTCTCGATGAAGATCTGGGTCTGATGCTCGCGCTCGATGCGCTGGCGGAAGGTGCGGAGGGTGGCGTTGCGCGCGTCGCGGTCGATGGGGAGATAGCCGGCGAAGGCAAACGACTGGCCGTTGAATCCCGATCCCATCAGTCCCATCAGTATGCTCGACGGGCCTACGAGCGGGACCACTTTCAGCCCCTTGCGCTGGGCCAGAGCAACGACATCGGCTCCCGGATCGGCTATGGCCGGGCAACCTGCCTCGGAGATGACTCCCACCGCCTCGCCGGCGGTCAGTGGCTCAAGCATGGCCGGGATCTCGAGCGGGTCGGTATGCCGGTTGAGTTCGACGAAAGTCAGGGCATTGATGTCGATGGAGCGGTCGCAGAGCTTGATGAACCGCCGTGCCGAGCGTACATTTTCCACAATGAAATGCCTGACCCGGCGCAGTATGCGGATGTTCTGTTCAGGCAGCACGCTGTCGGCCGGCCCGCTGCTGAGAGGAACCGGAAAGAGATACAGTGCAGGCTCCAGTGGAGCTGTGTCTTGTTGGTCGGAGTTCATAACTAACTACAAAGTTACATCAATCTTCGCTAACAGACAACATAAAAAATGTAATATGGCCGCGAGGAAAGCCGTCAATCAGAAAAAAAACGCTATATTTGCGACACTAATAATTATGAATATGAATCTTAAGAAGTTTTTAGGACTTCCGGTAGCGGCCGGACTCCTTGTGACAGCAATGCTTGCCGGCTGTAGCGGCGAAAAAAAGAGTGTAAGCGCTTCAGAGGCAGCGAGTGAGATGTACAGCCACATCAGTGCCGACGCCACGGTGCTGGTGCGAGTTGATTTCAAGTCGGTGATGGAAAATGCCGGCGCCGATTTTTCCGGCGACAAGTTCAAGCCCGGCAAAGTGCTTCAGGAGGTTATTGACAAAGTGTCTGATGAAGTTCCCGAATTCAACGAAGAAATGCTTGACAAAGTCTTCGCTGCGGTCGATATGGAGAATGTCGTGATATCCACCTATACCGGCAAGGACTATTTCTTAACCGCTCCCCTGCTTGACAAGGATCTTTTGATCAGCGAATTTAAGAGCGAGCATCTGGAGAAATTCGATCCGTCGGAATTCGACGACGGCGAGCTCGACGACTATGGTCGCGAGGTGCTTGAGCAGCTGAAATGCTACGATATCTATTGCGTTACCGAAGATGGGCATGAAATGGCCTATATGCTCCGCGACAACCAGATCTGGATTACCGAGGCTCCTCTTGGCGTCATCGACGACTATAAGCGTGCTGCTGAAAACTCCGTAGCATCCAACCCGAAGCGCCTCGCGTTGCTGACGGCCGGTACTGTCAATGCCCTTCTGGACATGGAGTCTTTAAGCAACATTGCCGGCTATAATACCGCTAAGGGCATAGGCATGAATGTCGATTATATGGCTCTTAACTTCGTGCTCGACGGCGGAAGTCTGACCGGCGAGACAAGATTATATGACAAGGAGTTCGTTCAGCAGAGCTACGATCTGTCGCAGTACGGATCGGCAATCTCGGAAAAAGACTTCGCGCAGCTCCCCTCGGATGCCAATGTCGTGATTGCACTCGGCTGTCCTAAGACAGAGAATATCAAGGCTATTCTTGACTATCTCAACCTCGACTATTTCGTGCGCGCCCTTGTCGAAGATGTTCTTAACGGCATGGAAGGCTCGATCGTGGCAGGTGTCACTATCCCCGCTTCGATGACTGACATGATGAATCCGGCTGCATGGAACGCCACTCTCGCTGTAGGATTTGAAGAGGAGACAGCCAAAAACCTTCTCTCGCTTCTGACCCTTGCCGGTGCGCGCGAGTATGGGTCAGGCTATAAGATCGACCTCCCGGTAGACCATCTGGGTCGTGTGACTCTCTATATGGCTTATGAAGAGGGACAGCTTGTGGTGTCAACCAAGCCTCTCGGCTCCGGCCACGGTTTCACAGGCGCCAAGTCTCTCTGCGGCTCTGTCTTCGGACTATATGTCAACCTGCCCTCCGACGGCCTGCCCATGCAGATGAGCGGAATGGAGTGCGGCGTCAATGCCGACATGATCGTCGACAAGGACGGCGTGAGCGGTCAGCTCCACCTGACAGACACTAAGAACACCCTGCTCACCACAATCCTGGAACGCATAATCCGCTGATAATTGGAACTACAGACCATATCGCTCCAGGGCGTCATGCCCGACATTTTTGCCCTCGGCGACGAGAAATCGTCGGCCGGGAGCGAAAGTGACGTGTGGATGCGTACGGTGGTTTTCAGCCGTCCGGAGCATTATCTCGTAGCAGCGCAGAGCGGTACTGGCAAGTCATCGCTCTGTAGCTTCATCTACGGCAACCGCTCCGACTATCAGGGACGGATACTGTTTGACGGCACGGATATCAGGCAGTTCGGCGACCGGCAGTGGGCTGAAATACGTACACGCAGCATAGCGCTCCTGCCACAGGAGATGCGCATCTTCCCCGAACTGACCGTGATGGAGAATATCGAGATAAAAAACCGCCTGACCGGCTTCAAGAGCCGTGAAGCGGTCATTGAGATGCTCGACCGTCTCGAGATAGCCCATAAGGCCGACAAGCCGGCCCGGCTGCTGAGCATCGGCCAGCAGCAGCGCGTGGCCATCGTCAGGACACTCTGCCAGCCATTCACATTCCTGCTTCTCGACGAGCCTGTAAGTCATCTCGACGAGCGCAACAATGCCATCGTGGCCGGGATGATAGAGCGGGAAGCCGCGGCTCAGGGAGCGGCCATAATCACAACCTCCGTCGGCAACAACCTGCGTCTGACCGACTATAAAACACTCAATCTATGACCCAGTCAAAATCACCGGTCTGGCGGCTGCTGAAGCGTAATATCTCCGCCGGCCAGATAGCTGGCTATGCTCTTGCCAACTTTGTCGGTCTGGCTATCGTGCTGACGGCCGTGCAGTTCTATACTGATGTCAAGGCCGCCTATTCTACGGCTGATTCGACTCTGGGTCGCGACTATCTCGTCATCTCGCGCGAAATCAAGGGGATAGGGTCGCGTCCCAACTTCACCGCCCGCGAGCTTGAGGAGATCAAGGCGCAGCCCTGGGTGAAAGAGGTCGGCGAGTTCACGGCGTCGCGGTTTGAGTCGGTCATCAAGGTAAATCTGGCTCCCGGAGCTGTAGGCAATACGGGTTTCTCGATGCCCTCGCGCGGTATCTCGACCGACGCTTTCTTCGAGAGCCTCCCCGACCGTTTTTTCGACAAGCTGCCCGAAGGATGGGACTGGGAGCCCAACACCTACGGAGGACCGCAGCCTCGGGTGCCTATCGTCCTGTCGAAGGACTATCTGACCCTCTTCAATTTCGGCTTCGCGGCTTCCTACGGCTTCCCGACCGTCTCGGAGCGTACCGTTTCGGCCGTGCCTCTCAGCCTGATAATCATCGACGGTCCTCAGCGTATAGGCCTTGAAGCCTATGTGGCCGGATTCTCGTCGCGCATCAATACGATCGCAGTTCCCGAGACGTTCATGACCTGGGCCAACGATCATTACGCTTCCGGCGCGCCTGCCAAAGGCCCCTCGCGACTCATCCTCGAGGTCAGCGACCCGGGCAACCCCGACATCCGCGCTTTCATGGAGGAAAACGACTACGAAGTGGCCGGCGACAAGATGTCGTCGTCAGACTCGGCCTACTTCCTGCGGCTTATTACCGGAATCGTGATCGGGGTCGGCATTCTGATCTCGGTGCTCGCATTCTTCATACTGATGCTCAGCATCTTCCTGATCGTCCAGAAGAGCCGTGAGAAGTTGCGCGACCTCATTCTGCTGGGATATACGCCCGGCAGCGTGGCCGCCTATTACTACCGTCTGGTGGCGGCGGTCAATCTCATAGTCGTGGCGCTCGCCGTATCGGCCGTATTCATAGCGCGTCCGGCATGGAGCGACGGCATAGAGTCGATGGCGGTCGACAAAGGGAGCATTGCGCCCATGTTGCTGATAGCCTGCGTGGTGCTGGTGCTTCTTACCCTCTCCAATCTGATAGTGATCCGGCGTCTGGTGCGCCGCTCGGCCCGCGGCTGACCCCATGGTGTATCAGTCCTTTTTCAGCCGCCGGCGGCAGTAGTCGGTCGGAGTCTCGCCTGTCATGGTCTTGAAGGTACGGGCGAAGTGCTGCGGATAGCCGAAGCCGAGCGAGTAGGCCACTTCCGATGAGTTCATGCCGGCCACAAGCCTGTTTTTGGCAAGCTGAATTACATAGTTTTTGATATACTGATTGGCGGTCTCGCCGGTCGTACGTCTGACCAGGTCGCTCAGATAGCTCGGCGACATGCGCAGGGCATCCGCACAGTAGGCTACGGTCGGCACGCCGGCTGTCATCTGCTTTTCGCTCTCAAAATAGTTTTTTAGAAGGCTTTCAAAGCGCGACATTACGTCGTTGTTCTGGATCGTGCGGGAAACAAACTGCCGGTTATAGAATCGCTGGGCGTATCTGAGCAGGATGTTGAGGAATCCCACGATAATCCGGTTCTGCATCGGGTCGGGCGGAAATCTGAGCTCATTTTCCAGCTGTTTTATAAGCGTGATCATCACATCCCTCTCGTCCGAGGTCATGTGCAGGGCTTCGTTTATGCGGTAGTCAAAGAAAGAGAAGTCCCTGATGTCCTTCTCAAGGCCTGTTCCCTGCAGGATGTCAGGATGAAACAGTACAGCCCAGCCTGTCAGGTTGACGAGTTCGCCGTTATCCTCCATTCCGCCGATCTGTCCGGGCGCCACGCAGATGAGCGTGCCCTCCGAATAGTCGTATTTGCCCGTGCCGTAGGTGAGGTCGAGCCATTCCTCCTTACCCTGCAGGAAGAGTCCGTAGACATCGTATTTGTTGAGGCTGTGGCGTACAGGCGACACCGCGCTGTAGTTGATGACGCAGACGAGGTCGTGGGGATCGGTCTGACCGACCCATGCGCTATAGTCGGATGGCTTGCTTATTTTCAGGATCTTGCTCATCGGGGAGATGGATTTGGGCTTGTAGGGTCAAAATTACGAATAAATCCGCAATGTCGTCGGGTCATATCGTAGAAAATGGTTCACACACAATAGAAATCGCTACAAAAGTTGGGCGTACAAGCTTTACCTTTGCATAAACAAAGAATTATATGAAAAGAATACTTATCACTCTGGCAATCGCTTTGACGGCGACAATGGCTTATGCAAAGACTCTTGTGGTCTATTACAGCTATACCAACAATGTGCACAATATAGTTACCGCCCTGACCGGGCAGATCGATGCCGATGTGGTCATAATCGAGCCGGCGGAAAAAGGACTGGACTACGCCGCCAACAACTATGCGATCGGAAGCGCTCAGATAGCAGCCATCCGTAATAATCCCGACGATCCGGCATCCTATCCGGCAATTGATCCGGTGGATGTGGATCCGGCAGACTATGACTGCATCATCATAGGGGCGCCTCTATGGTGGAGCCAGATGGCCTCACCTCTGCAGGCCTATCTCTTTGAGAATGGCCCGGCGATGGCCGGCAAGAAAATCGGACTGATAGTCTCCAGCGCGAGCAGCGGTATCAGCGGCGTGGAGAGAGATGCCCGACGTCTCATACCCGGCGGAGATTTCTTCCCCGTGCCGCTCTGGGTCAGGAGCTCACAGACAGGCAATGCCGCGACAATGATAGCGGAGTGGCTGAAGACGATAAAGTACAGCGAGCTCTCCGGGATAGAAACGCCGGAGTCTGACCGGAATCTCGCAAATTGTACCATTTTTTCGGTTGACGGAAGATTAATCGGAAGCGATGTGTTATCACTGCAGAGTCTCGACAGAGGACTTTATATTGTCAACGGAAAAAAGATTTATCTGAATAATTAAAAATCACTTTACTATGAAAACATTACCTGCAATAGCTTTGGGAACATGGTCGTGGGGAGCCGGTATGGCCGGCGGCGACCAGGTGTTCGGCAATCACACCGATGCCGGGAGTCTTAAATCTGTGTTTGACGCCGCTTACGATGCGGGACTGACGATGTGGGATACGGCTACCGTCTATGGTATGGGCGCGTCGGAAGATATTCTCGGCGGATTTATCAAGGACTATCCACGCGAGAATTTCATTATCTCTACAAAATTTACTCCACAGATCGCTCCCGCGACCGAGGCTCCGGTCATGACAATGGCCGAGGAGAGCTGCCGACGGCTCCATACCGACTATATCGATATTTACTGGATTCATAATCCGGCCGATGTGGAGCGTTGGACTCCGGGTCTCATAGCACTGCTGAAGTCGGGTATCGTGAAGCGTGTGGGGGTGTCAAATCATAATCTTGCGCAGATCAAGCGCGCGGATGAGATACTTCGTGCCGAGGGATTCCGGGTGTCGGCCGTTCAGAATCATTTCAGCCTCCTCTACCGTTCATCGGAGAAAGCCGGAATCCTTGAATACTGCAAGGAGAACAACATTGACTTCTTCTCCTATATGACCCTTGAGCAGGGTGCCCTGACAGGTAAGTATGGCACAGCCAATCCTATGCCCGAAGGAAGCCAGCGTGCAATGACGTACAATCCGATCCTTCCGAAACTCGACGACCTTATCGCCGGAATGAAGAAAATAGGGGATGCTCACAATGCATCGGTTTCTCAGATTGCTATCGCATACGCTATCAACAAGGGGACATATCCCATAATCGGTGTTACCAAGCCCCGCCATGTGGAGGAAGCGGCAGCCGCTGCCGGAATCAAGCTCACGCCTGAGGAAATCTCAACACTTGAATCCCTTGCTGAGGCAACCGTGGTCGACACCAAGGGCGCATGGGAAAATCATATGGCATGAACAGATGCGTGTTAATGATTATGTCGTTAATGGCAATGACGGGTGTATAAGCCGAATTATCAGAATGTTGATAGCAGGTGCAGCAGTAATGATTCTGACCGCCTGCGGCGAAAACGATTCACAAGATAGGATGACGATGTGCGAAAAGTTACCGATGCAGGCTGACGGGATAGTCCGTCTGTCAAAGATCCGGGTCAATCCGGACTATATTGACGAGTATACGAACTATGCCGCCGAAGTAGGAACTGTGTCGCTTCAGACCGAGCCGGGAGTGCTGACGATGTATGCCGTGGCCGATAAGGAGGATCCGTGCCGTATCACAATTCTGGAGACGTATGCCAGTCAGGAGGCTTACAGGAGCCATATAGCATCGGATCATTTTCAGAAATACAAGCAGGGGACGCTCCACATGGTGGACTCACTCGAGCTCGACGATGCGACTCCTCTGAATCCGCGCAATGTACTGATCAATCGGATCAGTGACTGACCGCTCCGCCAGCGGAGGAGAACGATCCTTCCGCCAATTTGAAATTGACCGGGAGTGTGTACCATACGTTGACAGACTGTCCGTTCATCCGGCCGGGAATAAAGGCAGGCAGACTCTTAACAACCCGTACGGCCTCTTTGTCAAGATCAGGATCCTTTGAGCGTACTATCACGATATCACCGATGGATCCGTCGGACTTAACGACAAATTTGACAACAACGCGCCCTTGAATGCGTTGCTTGGCAGCGAGTTCCGGATATACGATGTTTTTATTGATATATTCCATCAGTTCCGCATCGCCCCCCGGGAAGCGAGGCATCTGCTCAACAGCTTCAAAGACTTTGTCTTTGTTTGTGGGCAATTTTTTATCAACGACTATTTCCCCACGATACTCGCGGACGAGGTTAAAAGATCCATCATCAGTAGTTATCTCCTTTTCAACTTTTTGATAGTCGTCTTCAAGATAGCCTCCGAGAGCATTCATGATGGCTGTAACTCCAGGTTCTTCCTCCTGAAATTGGTCATTGTAAGCGTACAAACCGGAAATGTCGTTAGCGGATGATATGGCCGTGGCAGTCAATGCAAGAAAAACCGTGTAAATTTGTAATTTATTCATAGTCTATTGTTTGTATTACTATTTGAAGAGTGGGGTACGGCTATATCGGTAAGGGTTAAATTTGTAGCCTCAGACTATCTATCATCTGCAAAGATAATGATTATATTTTAACAGCAGGGATCTGAATAACAGATGATTTATGCGTTCACAAACAAATCATCGGCTGTGATTTGCGAATGGATGCTGTTCATTGAATAGGAGTTCTTCACAAGTCCGGAACTTGTTATCATGGTCAGGGCAATTCCTTTGCGTGTCTTTGTCAGCTGGCGGAATAGAGCTGCCTTGTTGCGCAGATTCTCCATATATTTCTTGTCAAGTGTATATGGCCCATCGGCATATTTTATTTCGCAAAGGTTTATTGCTTTATCACTGCGATCAATCAACAGGTCAATCTGCGCTCCGGGATGCTCATCATTAGCAGCGGTACGCCATGAGTATTCGTTGGTAATTACACCGCTTATGCCAAGTGCCTTCTTTATCTGCTCTGAGTGCAATAGACAGACACGCTCGAAAGCGAGTCCACACCAGTTGTGATATGTAGGCGCAGTCTGAATCTTTGACCAGTAATTGGTATCCGTATTCTTGCGATCTTCCATAAACTTGAAGTAGAACAGCGTGAAGTTATCTATAAGCTGATGGAGAGAGTTCTTTGTTTTTGAGCCGATTGCCTGATACTTACGGATAAATCCACAATTCTCCAAATCCTCCAGATACTTTGTAAGCAGCCCACTGGTTGCAATATTAGCGTTTTCGATGATTTCATCACGTGTCATACCTATCTTCTTTTTTGCTAACGCAGTTATGATATCGAGATATGATTCGGGCTGTTTGAATAATGATGAATATAACTCATTAAACTCATTCCCCAATTTAGGAGTCTTCCCAAAGAACAATGCGTCTATATTCTGTGGCAGACTAAGAGATTTATTGAGTAGCGACCAATAGAATGGTATGCCTCCCAAAATCATATAAGCCTCCATTATTTCTTGTCGTTCCATTGGTAGATTTATGCTTTTGGCATATAACTCACACTCATGTAGATTGAACGGCTGTAGGTGAATTTGATTGTTCAGTCTATTATGCAAGCCACCTCTATTTCTCAGTATCTTCTTAACCATCCAAGAGGTAGCTGAACCACAAACGATAAGGAGTATATCTTTTCTCGCAGAGGCCCAACCATTCCAGAAGTTCTCAAAGGCAGGCATAAAACTTGATTTAGGAGCATCCATCCAAGGCAATTCATCCAAGAATACAACCTTTTTCCCTTCCGGCAGTTCCTTAAGAAACTGTTCAAGCATATAGAATGCCTCGATCCAATTTTTGGGCTTTACACTACTCTTATAGCCGTGATCTTTCAGAGACAGGTAAAATCGTTGTAACTGTTCCTTTGTTGTGGCTTTAGCCATTCCGGAGTATGAAAACGCAAATTTATCATGAAAAACCTCCCTGACAAGATATGTCTTTCCTATTCTTCGGCGTCCGAATATTGCGACAAACTTGGATTCTTCTGAATCGTAGGCCTGTCGAAGTTCCTGTATCTCTTTCTCTCTTCCTATCAGCATATAAGATGTTTTTAGACTGCAAAGATACGAAATATTTCCGACATCACATTACCAAATCTCTACTTTTTTATGAGATTTGGAAGTGTGACGCACCGCCCAACCTATAAATCATGTCTAAGACAAATACATCACACTTCCAAATTTAATGTTTATGCACCACTTTTGGAAACGTGATGGCAGATTTGGATAGGGACAATCGTGATAATCCATCTCTATATAGACTGTATATGAGGTGTACGAGAGTGCCAAATCGCATATTTTTCACCTACATTTGGCACTGTAGTGGATATTGATTGCCTGTTTAGTTGAGTGCAGCCTTTATATATGCCCTATGAACTAACCTGGAGATGCTCCGGGATAATAATCATACAATTATAAGTAAATGTGTGATGAAATCCTTGTAAATCGTCGTCCTGATGAAAAGGTGAGATGCTTTATAGATGCAATGAAAAATAGGACTGCGTAGGACGGTTACGTTAATGGGATGGGATAATTTGCAGAAATGTGAAAAGGTGTTGTGAGTTTGAAAGTTTTGTTATAAATTTGTTGATTGGAATTGGAGCGGATACACGAAGTTCCGCGCGCCTGCATAAAACTCTATACACCAAGATAAAACTTAACCAATCAATAATCAAAAAATGAGACTTAAACTGTTTGTAATGTTACTGTTATCGGCAGTTCTCCCCGCGATGGCCCAGTCGGGACGCCTGACAGGCACCGTGGTCGATACCGATACGGGAAGTCCGATTGCCGGTGCGCTGGTCACAATCAGCGAACAAGGTGTCACAGTCACAACCGGCCCTGCCGGCGATTTTCTAATCAGCAATCTGGCTCCCGGCCAGGTCAAGGGTGTTGTCATCGCCTACGGGTATCCTGATGCAGCTTTCGGTGCAGAAGTGGCCGACGGGCAGACCTACACGGTAGAGATCGGCCTTACCAACAAGGGTAATGACTACCTCTACATCGAGGAAAGCCAGGATATGTATTTCGACGAGAACACGCTCGAAGATGAAGATGGCAACTCGCAGATCGTCAACGCACTGACCGGTGCCAGCGACAATATCTACTTCAATACCGCCAGCTATAACTTCGGACCGATGTATTTCAAGTATCGCGGTTATGAAAGCTCCTACCAGACTGTCTACATGAACGGCATGGCTTTCAATGACCTGATCCGCGGACAGTTTAACTATGCATCACTCGGCGGCATGACCAGCCGCGCATTCCGCAACAAGACGACTGCCATCGGTATGGACGCGGCAGCCTACGGATTCGGCGGCATAGGAGGATCGGTCAATTACAACACGACGACTTCGACGTATGCGCCCGGCTTCAACGGCTCGGTAGCCTATACGAACTCCAACTATATGCTCCGCGCCATGGCTACCTACTCGACCGGCATGAGCCGCGACGGCTGGGGCCTGACCGTGAGTGCCATCGGCCGCTGGAGCGACGAGGGGGTCGTGCCCGGCACATGGTATAAGTCGGCCGGCCTGTTCCTCTCTCTCGAGAAGGTCTTCAACCAGGCTCACTCGCTGACCCTCACCGCCTGGGGCGCACCGACACAGCGCGCCGCCACCTCGGGCACATATCAGGAGATATTCGACCTGACCGGTGACAATCTCTACAACCCCAACTGGGGCTGGCAGAACGGCAAGAAGCGCTCTTCACGCATCCGCGAGCAGTTTGACCCCACGGTCATGCTCAACTGGCTCTTCCGCCCGTCGGAGCGCACTCAGATCAATACCGGCATCGCATTCCGCTCGGTAGCCTACTCGCAGTCGCGCCTGCAGTATTACAAGGCCAACAACCCGCTCCCCAACTACTACCGCTATCTGCCCAGCTACTTCATGGAGGACGGCAAGCCTACCGCCATGTCGGAATATTACACCCACCTGTGGCAGACGGACGACTCTTTCCGCCAGATCAACTGGGACAATCTCTACCAGACCAACTATCTCAACAATCTGGAGAATCTGAATCCCGCCAACGCTGACAATCAGAAGGGCTCGAGCTATATCCTCCAGGATGAGCACAGCAACCAGAACAATTTCCTCTTCAACTCCAATTTCAATCACCGTCTCAACGACCAGATGAGCATCCAGGGGGGCATCAGCTTCAACTACACCAAGGCAAGCTTCTACATGACCGTCCGTGACCTGCTCGGCGGCGAGTTCTGGGTAGACATCGACCCCTTCTCCGACCGCGAGATCACAGTCAATCCCAACCTGCTGCAGAACGACCTCGACCATCCCAACCGCAAGGTCTACGAAGGGGACAAGTTCGGCTACAACTATGACATCCACGCCATCCAGGCTACGGCATGGGCGCAGAACATGATCAACCTCCCGCAGTGGGACATCTACTACGGCTTCAAAGTCGACTATACCCGCTATCAGCGCGACGGCCACATGCGTACGGGCCGCGACCCGCTCCACTCAAAGGGCAAAGGCGAGGGTGTCAACTTCGACAACGGAATGTTCAAGGCCGGCACTACCTATAAGCTCGACGGCCGCAACTACTTCGCCGTTCACGGTCAGTATGGCTCACGCGCTCCGATAGCCGATGTGGTCTACGTGGCTCCCCGCTACCGCGCCCGCACAATCGAGAACCCGCAGAACGAGCGCATCTTCTCTGGCGACATCTCATACACATGGAACTACCGCCGTTTCCGCGGCCAGATCAGCGGCTACTACACCCAGATCGACAACGCCACCGAGCGCACGCTCTTCTATGACGACCGCTACTCGACCAACGTGAACTTTGTGCTCCAGGATGTGCGCCGTGTCTACAAGGGTGTCGAACTCGGCATGAGCTACAAGATTACTCCCTCGATAACAGCTACATTCGCCGGCACATACAGCCTCGCCCAGTACAAGAACAATCCGACAGGCACACGCGCATTCGACAACGGAATGTATGCCGATACGACGCAGACCGTCTACTACAAGAACTTCCGTTTGGGCTCGATGCCCCAGACTGTGGCCAACATCGGTATCGATTACGCGGCTCCCAAAAATTGGTTCTTCAATGTCAACGGTACATGGATGGGCAATGCCTATGTGAATGTTTCTCCCGTATATCACGAAGTGCTCCCCGACCTCTGGCAGCAGTATCCCGGCCAGACAGAGCTTCAGGACAAGATCGCAGAGCTCTCCCAGCAGGACAAGCTCGACGATGCCTTCGTGCTCAACCTCTCGATCGGCAAGCTTATCTACATCAACAGAAAAGTGTCGCTCAACATCAACCTCAACATCAACAATGTGCTCAACAACAAGAATATCGTGACCTATGCTTACCAGCAGGGCCGTATCGATACCAGAAACTATGACCGCGGGTACTACGCCAACCGCTATACCTACGCTCAGGGCACAAGAGTATTCCTCAATGTCGGTGTCAGATTTTAATACACATATATAATATATAAGCGAAATGAAAAAATCACTTCTATATATAGCCTCTCTGATGATAGCTGCCGCCGGATTCACATCCTGCGAGGGGGATCTCGAATATCCTCCCATGGTAGTGCCCACGGCAACTATGGAGGCAAACACGACCATCGCGGCTCTCAAGAGCAGCGTATGGCAGACGACTCCCAACTATGTGACAACTATCGGTATGACCGACGAAAACGAGCATATCGTGATCGCAGGCCGTGTCGTATCATCCGACGAGTCGGGCAATATCTTCAAGAGCGTCATTATCCAGGATGCCACGGCTGCCCTGACTGTAGCAGTCAATGCCTATGACCTCTACCAGAGCTATCAGCTCGGCCAACAGGTGGTAGTCGATGTCACCGACCTCAAAATCGGCGGCTACAACGGCCTGCTGCAGCTCGGCGGCGAGGGTACATACAACGGCGCTCCCTCGATGACATTCATGGATTCTGAGCTCTTCGCGGCTCATGCGCAGGTCAACGGCCTGGCTCTGATAGAGCGTATCGACACCGCCCTCACCACAATCCCCGAACTGACCACAGCCAAGGGCACGGTCGACGGCCTGCAGAAATGGCAGAGCCGGCTGATCCGCATCGACGGCGTCAGCTTCGAGGATGCAGGCAAGCCCTTCGCCGGCGACGCCACCTCCGACCGCTATGTCAAGGATGCCCAGGGCAACCGCATCAATGTGCGCAACAGCTCTTACGCTGATTTCGCACGCGATATACTCCCCGCAGGCGAGGGCTCGATCGTAGGTATCCTCAGCTACTACGGCAGCAACTGGCAGATACTGCTTAACGGCGTAGACGGCTGCATCGGCTTCGTACCCGCCGAAGGCCCCGATGACCCTGTGACTCCTCCGGGCGACACCGAGGGTGACGGCTCGGCAGAGGCACCCTATAACGTGGCCGCCGTACTGGCCGGCGCCACCGGCTCTGACGTATGGGTCAAGGGCTACATCGTGGGCTCGGTGACCGACAAGGATCTGACCTCGGCCGTCTTCGGTGTATCTCCTGCATCCACCACCAATATCCTTATCGCCGAATCGGCCGACGAGACTGATATCACCAAGTGCGTGCCCGTACAGCTCCCCGCCGGCGATGTCCGCACCGCTCTCAACCTTTCGGCCAATCCCGGCAACTACAAGGCACAGGTGGCTCTCAAAGGAAATCTTGAAAAATACTTCGGCACTCCCGGCGTCAAGTCAGTGGCTGAATTCACACTCAACGGCCAGGGTCAGCAGCCTGTGACTCCCCCCGCTGAGGCCGCCGGCGACGGCTCGGAAGCCTCGCCCTACAATGTGCCTGCCGTAATCGGGGGCGCCACCGGTACGGATGTATGGGTCAAGGGCTACATCGTGGGCTCGGTGACCGACAAGGATCTGTCATCAGCAGTCTTCGGCGCATCTCCCGCATCTACGACCAACATCCTCATCGCCGCATCAGCCGACGAGACCGACATCGCCAAGTGCGTGCCCGTACAGCTCCCCGCCGGCGACGTGCGCACCGGCCTCAACCTTTCGGCCAACCCCGGCAACTACAAGGCGGAAGTCACCCTCAAGGGTAATCTCGAAAAATATTTCGGCACGGCAGGCGTGAAGACCGTGACAAGCTTCAGCGTGACCGGCGGATCGGCCGTGACACCTCCCGACCCGTCAGCCGGCGTCACATTCAAGGCCGTCACCGCCATCACTTCCGGCAAGAGCTACGTGATCGTGGCCGACGGAAAAGTGGCCAAGCCCATAGCCAACAATTACGGCTATCTGCAGGTGGCTGATGTCACAGTCAGCGGCTCGACCGTCACCACCGACGAAGCCAACGCATTTGTCTTCACTGCATCGGGCTCGGGCTACACCATGACTCAGCCTGACGGACGCACCGTCTACATGACCGGCACATACAACAGCTTCAATGTGGCAGACCAGGCATCCGAGGGTCAGATCTGGACCGTGACATTCACCGATGGCAACGCCATCATCACCAATGTCGACAAGACCAAGACCATCCAGTATGACTCACAGTATAACAGCTACGGCGCTTACTCTGATGTCCGCGGTACCTATCCGGTGCTTTATGAGAAAGTTGACTAATTTTTAAACCTCGACTACACCAATATATGAACAAATTAAAATCGCTTCTCTCAGGCATAGCGGCTTTCGGGCTGCTTGCCTTCACAGGGTGTAGCACGGATGTCGACCCCGTGCCCGTAAACATCCCCGAGGCAACTCTTGTCCCCAATACTTCGCTCCTCGAGCTGAAGACCAAATTCTGGGACGATGCCACCAACTATATCGACACTATCGGCCTGCGTGAGGACGGCTCACACTACATCATCGCCGGCCGCGTGATCTCCAACGATGAGGAAGGCAATGTCTTCAAGGCGCTCACCATCCAGGACGAGACCTGCGCACTCGCTTTCTCGATCAACACCTACAATCTCTATCTCGAATATCGCGTGGGTCAGGAAATCGTGATCGACGCCACCGATATGTATATAGGCAAATACAACGGCCTGCAGCAGATGGGCAAGCCCGAATGGTATGAGAACGGCAGCGCATGGGAAGCCTCGTTCATGGCTCCCGAGTTCTTCAAGCTGCACGCCCAGCTCAGCGGCCTTCCCGAGCCTGCGAAGGTTGACACCATCGAGATTAATGCATTCTCGGAGCTCCCCTCCGATCCCGAAGGGCTGCGTAAATTCCAGAGCCAGCTCGTGAAGTTCAACAATGTCTACTTCGAGGAAGGTGGCAAGGAGCAGTTCTCAACCTACAAATCAAGCGGTGTCAACCACAACATCATCGACTCCGAGGGGGCTTCGCTCCCCGTGCGCACCAGCGGCTACTCCAAATTCTGGAACAAGTATCTGCCTACCGGCCACGGCGACGTTGTCTGTCTGCTTGGCTACTACGGCACGACCGGCTGGCAGCTTACCCTCATCGACTATGCGGGCTGCATGAACTTTGGCAACCCGACCATCGCCCCCGGCTCCAAGGATACCCCCTACAGCGTGACCGACGCTATCGCTGTCGAGGCCTCAGGCAAGACTCCGTCGGGCTGGGTGACCGGCTACATCGTCGGCACAGTAGCTCCCGAAGTAGTGGAAATCAGCTCAAGCGACGATATCGAATGGACTGCAGAACCCACACTTGCCAATACGCTCGTCATCGCAGCCGATCCGGAATGCACCGACGTGGCACAGTGTATCGTGCTCTCGCTTCCCCAGGACTCCAAACTCCGCGAGTATGGCGCGCTACGCGACAACCCCGGCGTCTACAAAAAACAGATCTGGCTCTACGGTAAGCTCGAAGCGTATATGGGCTCATGGGGTCTGACCGGCAACAGAGGCACAGTCGATCAGTTCAGCATCGAAGGCGTGGAGATCGGCGGCGGTGCGGCTGCAAACGGCGACGGCACCAAGGAATCTCCCTACAACGTACAGCAGGTACTTGGCGGCTCGGCTACCGGTACAGCCTGGGTGACCGGCTACATCGTCGGCACCGTGACCGACAAATCAATCCAGACCGACTCTGAATTCGGTACGGCCAACGCATCCAACACCAATGTGCTTATCGCAATGACAGCCGAGGAGACCGACTACACCAAGTGCGTTCCCCTGCAGCTCCCTGCAGGCGATGTCCGCAACGCTATCAGCCTCCAGCAGCATCCCGATAATCTCGGCAAGTCAGTTTCTGTCTACGGTTCGATCGAGAAATACTTCGGAGTAATGGGTGTCAAAGCCATCACCGAATATGCCCTCGGTGAGGGTGGCGGCACCGGCAACGACGACCCTGTCACGCCTCCCTCCACCGGCAGCGGCGACGGCTCGGCCGACAGCCCCTTTGACGTGACAGCTGCTATCGCGGCCTACAATGCCGGCACCACAGGCACATTCTGGGTGGAAGGCTATATCGTCGGCCAGTGTCCGTCGCAGTATGCCAACGAGACTGTATTCGGCGTTACAGGCGAGACCGTCTCCAATACCAACTTCGTCATCGCGGCTTCGGCCGGTGTAACCGATATCGATGCTTGCCTCTTCATTCAGCTTCCGGCCGATATGCGTGGCGCGCTCAGCCTCCAGCAGAATCCCGGCAACCTCGGCAA
>CAMWHE010000004.1 GCA_947173955.1 uncultured Bacteroidales bacterium
GATCTACACGCTCACCCCGGGTCAGAAACCTTCGAAAGTAAAAATTGACATAACCTCGGCAGCCAAGCCGTCGACCAATAGCAAGCTCCCCGTCAGCGCACGCGGTGGAGCCATCTCGCCTGACGGCAAGCAGCTGGCATTCACGCATCGCGGCGATGTCTTCGTCACATCGGTGGAGTATCCCACAACCAGACAGATCACCAATACGCCGGCTGCAGAAAGCCATCTGGCATGGGGCGACAACCGCAATCTCTATTACTCATCAATGCGCGACGGCCACTACAACATCTATAAGGCGACCATCGCACGCAACGACGATCCCGACTTCCCCAACGCGACAATCATCGACGAGAAGCCTGTGGTCAAGGCTGACAAGACAGAGCGATTCTACCCCTCAGTCTCGCCCGACGGGAAGAAACTGGCGTATATCAAAGACCGCAACAAATTAGTAGTCAGAGACCTTGTCACCGACAAAGAGAAGGAACTGACCGACGGCTCCACGATGGCACGCCGGAGCGGCTTTGACTATGTATGGTCGCCGGACAGCCGGTGGATAGCTCTCGAAGTAATCGACAACAAGCATGACCCGTACACCGACATAGCACTTATCAATGTCGAGGACGGCACTTATGTCAATCTGACCCAGAGCGGCTATACCGAATCCAATCCCCGCTTCGTCATGGACGGCAACGCGATCATGTTCTTCACGGAGCGCTACGGCCTCCGGGCTCACGCATCATGGGGAAGCCAGGATGACATCATGCTCGTATTCCTCAACCGGGAAGCCCGCGACAAATACAATCTGTCGAAAGAAGACCTTGAATTCTACAACGACAACAAGAAATCAGAGGATAAGCCGAAATCAGACGACAAAAAAGATGATGACGGCGAAAAAACTTCATCCGACAAAAAGGCCATTATTGTAGAGACCGACGGTATCCAGGATCGCATCGTGCGGCTGACACCCTTCTCAAGCAGCCTGTCGGATGCCATAATCGATGCTGAGGGAGAAAACCTCTACTTCCTCTCCGAACTTGACAAGGGATATGACCTGTGGAAGATGGATCTGCGCAAGCGGGAGCCCAAGCTGATCAACAAGGCGGGACTACAGGCCTCAGGCTTCGATCTCGACAAGACGGGCAAAAAGGCATTCATTCTCGGCGACAAGCCCAACAAGCTCGACCTCAAGAGTGACAAACTGACTCCCATCACAGCCTCGGCCACCCACATAATCGATCCCGCCGCCGAGCGCGAAGCCATGCTCAACGAGGTGGCTAACTCGGAACGGGAACTGTTCTACCGCAAGGACATGCACGGAGTGGACTGGGACAAGCTGGTGGCCGACTACCGCCGCTTCCTCCCCCACATCGACAACAACTATGACTTCGCCGAGATGCTGTCGGAACTGCTGGGAGAGCTCAATGTATCCCACACCGGCAGCCGCTATCGTCCGGGAGCATCCTCGCAGGGCGACCGCACGGCTACTCTCGGACTGTTCTACGACATGGACTACACGGGCCAGGGGCTCAAAGTCGAGGAGATAATCAAGGACGGGCCATTCGACCGCGCGGCCTCATCCATGACTCCGGGCGCAATCATCACCGCCATCAACGGCAACAAGCTGACAGCCGACACTGACTTCGCTGAAATCATGACCGACATAGCAGGACGCAAGACACTTATAGAATTCACACTGCCCGACGGGACGACCGCGAGCGAGACCGTCAAACCAATCTCGACAGCACAGGAGAGCAACCTACTCTACAAGCGATGGGTAGCCAACCGCGCGGCCGACGTAGACAGATGGTCGAACGGCCGTCTGGGGTATGTACATATCGCCTCGATGAATGACAACAGCTTCCGCCCAATATATGCAGACATCTTAGGCAAATACAATGACCGCGAGGGCATCGTGATCGACATACGCTGGAATGGCGGAGGACGAATGCATGAGGATATCGAGATACTCTTCTCCGGCGAGAAATATCTGACCCAGACAGTCAGAGGCACGGAAAGCTGCGACATGCCGTCGCGCCGCTGGAACAAGCCGAGCATCATGCTCCAGTCGGAAGCGTGCTACTCCAACGCCCACGGCACTCCCTGGGTCTACAAACATCAGGGACTGGGCAAACTTGTGGGCGCACCTGTTGCCGGCACGATGACGAGCGTCAACTGGGTTACGCTCCAGGATCCGACGCTCATCTTCGGCATCCCTGTCATCGGCTACAAGACAGCCGAAGGCACTTATCTTGAAAACACACAGCTCGAGCCTGACATCCTCGTCAATCAGGATCCCGTCAGGATAGTCAAAGGTGAAGACACACAGCTCCACGCCGCTGTCGAGGCGCTGCTGAAAGATATTGACTCAAAAAAGAAATGAACTATGGCTAAGATAGGAGATATCGTACGTTTTCTCAACTCAACGGGAGGAGGCCGGATCGTGCGCATCGAAGGCAACATCGCACACGTGGAGGATGCCGACGGCTTTGAAGTTCCCATACTGCTGAAAGAGTGTGTCGTAGTAGACCACGCGTCAGCACGTCCGCAGACACTGGCACCCGCCGTGGCAAAGAGTCCGGCCGTGATGCCGCAGCCATCCGCTCCCAAGCCGGCGGTAACGGAGGCCGACGACGTAGACTCCGGACCGGAGACTGATACGGGCAATACGCTCAATCTTGTGCTGGGCTATGAGCCGACTGACATTAAGCACCTGTCGACAAGTGACTTCGACGCCTACATCGTCAATGACTCCAACTATTATCTCTACTTCACATACATGACGCGCTCGGACAGCGACGACGGGTGGAACACGCGCTATGCGGGGATCGTAGAGCCCAACATCCAGCTGCGCATAGACACTGTCACACAGGCTATGCTTCCGGCTATGGACAGAATCGCATTCCAGTACATCGCCTTCAAGCAGGATCGTCAGTATGCGGCCAAGAATCCGGCGCTGATAGAGTACAATCTGGACACCACACGCTTCTTCAAGCTGCACGCATTCCACGACAATCCCTATTTCGACATACCGGTCATAGCCTTCGATCTGGTACGCAACGACCGCCCGATGCGCCAGAAAAACGTAGACGGCCGCGAGCTTGAAAAAGCGATGCGTCAGAAGCGCAACGCCGACCGCAGGCCGGTCATCAAGCGCCAGTTCAAGCACGGCGACAAGCGCAACGGCGATATAATCGAAGTGGACCTCCACATAGAAGAGCTTGTAGACAATACCGCCGGACTGTCGGCAGCCGATATGCTCAATCTGCAGGTCGACGAATTTCGCCGCGTGATGGATCAGAACCTCAAGAACAAGGGGCAGAAGATCGTATTCATCCACGGCAAGGGTGAGGGCGTGCTGCGCAATGCACTGACCAAAGAGCTGACCCACCGCTACAAGGGGCATCTCGTCCAGGACGCATCATTTCAGGAATACGGCTACGGCGCAACTCAGGTCATAATAGTCTGATGGTCATCTACTTTTCCGGGACAGGAAACAGCCGCGCGACGGCTCTGGAGCTGGCGGAACGGCTGAAGACGGGGGTGACAGAACTGACCGGCAGCCTGTTGACATCGCCGGCGGAACACCCTCTGCTATGCGACGGAGATGAACCGATTGTATGGGTCTTCCCGGTCTACTCATGGGGCATACCGCCCGTAGTGGTGAATTTCATAAGGAACTGCCGGATAGAGGGCGCTGAAAAATCAGTGCATCACATGACGATCACCTGTGGCGACGACGCGGGAATGACAGCCTCGCAATGGCGGAGACTGATGGCTTCGCGCAGCTGGAAAGCGGGAAGCGCCACCTCGGTAATCATGCCGAATACGTATGTGCTGATGAAGGGGTTTGACACTGACCCCGAGGCTCTGCGCGACAAGAAGCTTGAAGAAGCTCCTGCCATGACAGCCAGAGCGGCAGAAAGAATAGCGGAGGGAAAGACGGACGACATGATAGTAAGAGGGAAATTTCCCCGATTCAAGAGCCGGATCATCTATCCGTGGTTCAAGCGCTACGCTATGTCGCCAAAGCCTTTCCATGCGCTCGACAGCTGCATTTCATGCGGACTGTGCGCCCACAGATGCCCGATGGATAATATCAACATGGAAGACGGCCGTCCGAAGTGGGGCGACGCCTGCGCGCTATGCCTGCGCTGCTACCACATCTGCCCGGCACACGCGGTGGCCTACGGTAAAGCGACCGACGGAAAGGGGCAATACCTCTACCCTTCCAAGTGAAGAGCCTCGCGGAAGCGCTTCACCACTTGAGGATCGCCGGTATATTTTCCGAGATCCTCGCTCAGCTTGCAGGTCTGATTGAAGAATGTCCATGACTCGGTGATCTTGACCTCAAGGAGCTTTATCACGATATTGAGATGACGGACTCCGGGGAAATCATTGGTAAAGTGAGTGCCTATGCCGAATGAGGGCTGACACAGCGGACGGGCAACGGCGTTGATGCGGAGAGCCTCGTCAGTGGTCAGGGCGTTGCTGAATACGACCTGCTTCGTGCGCGGTTCGATGCCGAGACTGCGATACTTGCCGACAATCTTCTGCAACTGCTCATAGTTGTCGCCGCTGTCGACTCTCAGACCCTTGAACATATTGGCATAGTCTTCGGAGAAGTTGAGGCTGAAAATGTCCCAGCCGTAGGTATCGTAGAGGAATGTGCCGAGCGCTCCGCGATAGGTGGCGGACCAGGCCTGCATGGCAAGGTGATTGGCCATCTGCGGGCCATACATTCCGGCTATGGCGCAGACAAGCTCATGGGCCATCGTGCCGATCGGGGTCAGACCGTATTTCATGGCAAACCAGACATTGCTTGTGCCGACAAAGCGGCCGGGACCGGCCAAGTCACGCCCGCACTCGCTCATAGCCTTGACGACGGCATCCTGAACGGCAAAGGAGGCGCGACGGCGCGTGCCGAACTCACTGAAATCGCACCCGCCGGCGATAAGGCGCCGGGCCTTGTCGTAACTGCGGGTATAGGTGTCGCCAAGATCGAAGGCAGAGTCTTCGCCGGTCATGATGTAATATAGCTCCGAGATGATGGCAAGGAGCTTGACTTCGAGAAGGATAGTGCCGCTCCACGGGCCCTCGATACCGACGCGGAGATGTCCGGCGGCATCCTGCCCGACCGTGACCCACGACGCATCGTAGCGGAATCCCTTGAGATAGCTGTAGAACCATGCGGGAATATAGGGGCAGGCCCGTGTCATGAAGGCGATTTCTTCATCGGTAATCACCAGATCCTCGAGCATACGGATCTGAGCGCGCAACTCGTCGGCAAAGCCGGGCGGATAGACGCGGTTGTCGCGGTCATTGAACTGATAACGGACCTGAGCTCGGGGGAAATTGTCGATGACGGCACAGCACATCGTGAACTTATAGAGGTCGTCGTCGGTAAAGCGGGTGATAATAGGGCGCATAGAGTGATGAGTATTTGGATAAACAACAGCTATCTGAAAATAAAACAGCGGAGGATGGCAAAAGTTCTGAAACAGACATTAATGTCTTGATTTTTTTGTAAAATCAGACTCAATTTTATAAATTTGCAACAAAATCTGACAATTGAATTACATTTCATAGTTCATATCACAAAATACGTTACATTTCTATGGTAAATTTTACTCATTATTTATTGTCAGCAGCCACTGTTGCCGCCCTGTCAGGGTTGGATGCAAATGCTGTAAATCCGTCAGAATTAGTCTCAGCGACTCCAAAGGTAATTTCAGTAGCAAAGGCAGATTTGCTTGGAGCTAAATCGGCTAAAAAGAGCGTCTCACATCGTGCGCCGGTGAAAAAGGTCAAAACAAAATCGCCCCATAAAGTCACTCACTTCCCTTTAACTGAGGATGAACTTGAGGTTTTATATACCTGTTCTTGCTCATTCCTGACAGAAGGCTCTGAGACCGAACCGGCGGAACTGGAACTCGACGATTGGGATAATATCCCTGAAGAATTGATTGGAGAAGAAAACTATGGCTTCGGTGGACAAGGCCTTATGCAAGCCGGTGGCGCAATGTACGTGCCTTTTCAATATACCGATCCTGATGATGATTCATGGGAAATGGAGGGTATGTTCTGGACCCCTGACCTATACGAAGCTATGACGGTCACAATCGAACTCGATGCAAAGATTGTCGAGGGATCCGATGTCGAGTCAGATGAGTTATGGGCTTATGCAAGCGATTATTCTAACCTCCTCGACAGCGATTACGATGAGATCGATACAGAATGGAAGCGAGTGTCAATCACGTTAGATATCTCTTCTTTTGTCCAGGAATCCGAAGATGATTCATACTATTTCACACTCTTTGCTGATAATGGGGCAGATATTGTCGTAAAAGACATCGTAATCAAGGGAGAAAAGCCTGAACTCCAGGTTCCGGTTGCAGAAAATTACACCGACTACACAGGCACCTCATTCACAGCACACTGGGCCGAAGTGGAGAATGCAACCGGCTATTACCTTACGGTATATAACTATGATGTAGCAGAGGGAGAGGCAACATCGATCTTCCTTGATGCAGAATACACCGAAGAAACATCATATACCGTGGAAGGGCTGACCGTCGGCAACTTCTACTCCTATGAAGTAACTGCTACCAACGGGTCATTCACAACTGCTCCCTCCAATACAATATTTGTCTGCGAGCTTGTGTCTCCCACTGGGTTGGAGATTACCCCATCTTCCGACCATAAATCTCTCAACTTCACTTGGGAAGCATCGCAGAGTGCCAATTATTATGTCCTTAACGTTTCTGCCGTCCACGACGTCACTGCCAACGAAGAGGTTACGCTGGCTGATGCCGACTTTTCTGCAATTGAAAGCACAGGCACAGTTGCTGCACCCGTAGAGTCAGAGTACTGGTATGACTCATTAAGCGAACTCCCCGGATGGCAGTTCAGTCTCGGATGCTCTGCCGAAGGTGCCTATGGCTTTATGGACAATAGCCTTTATACTTATTATACAGGGCTCTATGCCTCACTGGAGTCAATGGATTACGACCTCTCAAACATCAAAGACGGTAAGGTAAGCGTCAGCGTAGAGGCCGCTTCTCCCGGTAACGGTATGTTGGTCGGACTCCTTTCTTTCAATAAAGATGAAGATAAGTATGAGGTTGGATCAGCTTATGCAACTCCCGACGATGTTCCCGAAGACTTTGAGACTTACAATTTCACTCTCACCGGTGCTTCCGCCCAGTCTCGCTTCATATTCATGACACGTACTGCCGACAATGCTGACGGTTCGATTCTTATCCGTACGCTTAAGCTCACAGGCGTAGCTGCTGAAAATGGCACTGTTAAACTTCCACTCGGCGAGATAGAGACTGAAGAGACACAAGAAAGCGTGGAGTGTGAAATAGAAGAGGGTGTCACATATTGCGCTTATGTCGTTCCATATCTCGTGGATGATGACGGTTATATTTTAGCAATCGGCGCCCCATCAGATACAGCCACCTACAAGGCAGAAAGCAGTGGTGTTGATTCTGTCATAGCTTCCGATAACGACTCAGTTACAAGCTATTATAATCTTCAGGGACAGAAGATTGACCGCCCCGTAAAAGGCTCTGTTGTCATCAAGGTAAATAACACAGAAGCGACCAAGATTGTACTCTAAGTCATAGTCCTACGCCGCTTGGCGCAGCTTAAGATTTTTAGGGAGGCACTGAATCAAAGGGTGCCTCCCTATATTTTTGTTTAACAAAAATCCCCTGTTTATAACTAAAGTTCAAAAATTACTGTTAATTTTGCATCGGAAATATAAGAAATCAAACGGGAACCATGTGAAAATCATGGACTGTCGCGCAACCGTAAGGCTTTCAATGCAGATAAAGCCGAAGTCGGGAACCGGGGTGGTTGGAATTCCACCATTAGTTATATCCTCGCATGAAAGAACTAACTAAACACAATATCACAATGAAACATCTGCATTTTTTTGCGGCAGGAGCTATAGCAGCACTTGCCTTAGTGACTACATCCTGCAGCGACTCCGACGAGCCGGCAACCGACATGACTCAAACCGTCAAATTTGAATTTGATAAGGCTGACTTCTCGGAGACAGGCGAATGGGAATACTGCTATGACGCAGCCTACGACAACGCTCTGACTGTCGACGGCCTGACATTCTCACGCTCGGCACTGGCAACGGAATGGGGCGGCGTCACCTACTACTCATGGAAGGGATTCACACCCTCGGTATCGACCGACAAGAGCAATCACGCCGGCGACTGGGTGACCTACCAGTGGGGTGCAATCACGGGGCAGCCCGTAGCAGGCAACGGATATATGCTCGGATGCTGGGACGCTCAGGAAGAGCTGACGGCGGCTCCCGACTTCACCGTACCGTCGTCGCCCTCGGTCAAGATCGTAGCCAAAGCCCCGTTTACCCCGGCTTATGCCTACATCACCAACGCATGCTACTCTTACTACACGATGCTCGACGGCGATGACTTCTGCCACAAATTCACATCCGAAGACTGGCTGACCCTCTACATCCACGGCCTGCGCAACGGCGACCTGACCTCGACGGTAGAAGTCAAGCTCGCCACAGGCACTAACCTACTCTCAGCCTGGCAGAAAGTCGACCTCTCGACTCTCGGAACTGTCGACACAGTCTACTTCCAGATGGCCTCAAGCGACAGCGGCCAGTGGGGTATGAACACTCCGGCCTACTTCTGTCTGGGCTCACTCGCACTGAAATAATCACCCTTACAATATTACAGCAAAACCGACCGAGATCGCCTCAGTCGGTTTTTTTGTCACTGTCCAGCTTTGCGATGGCGGTGTAGCGGGTAACGAAGTCGGTTTTGGCGGCAGTGTAGCCGTCGCGTTCGTGCTCAAAGGGTTTCCAAAGTGACAGCTTCAGCGCTTCATAGTCTTTGGCAACATCAGGATGTGAGTTAAGATAGTCGCGGAACGCGACCTCGTCGGCATCTCCTGACTGACGAAGGTGTATATGGAAGACTCGCTTGGCATAGCCCTCGGGAGTATAGCCCTTATTGAGACTCGCCCGCGACGCGGATTCGGACATGAGCAGGTAGCCTGCGGAGATGAGCCGTCTTTTCGCCGCAACAAGCGCCTCCCGGCCGGGCAATTCGACGATTATGTCGACAATCGGCTTCGCCCATATGCCGGGGACGGCTGTGCTACCGATATGATGGTATGAGGCATAGGGAATGGCAAGCAATTCTTTGAGTTGTGAGATTTCTTCCCGCGCCCAATCCGCCCAAACAGGATTGTGAGGCACAAGAATTATGGGGAACAGCTTCCACAGCTCAGTGAGCGACATTTCTTCCAACCGCTTCATCACGCAAAATCACCACCATGGGTTCTTATAGTGAACCTTAAATTCACCGTCATTCGAAAAATAGACCTCTTCCCCGGATATATAGCTCTCCCATTCGGGACTAGAATATATTTCATTTGGAAATAGACCGCCACTACCGACATCAAAGTCAAAAGTAAAAGGTAAGCGCCCGTCACCCCATATACATAACTTTGGAGAACTAGAATCTCCATCCTTTTTCCAAACGCCTACAAATGTACGGTTTCGATAGCCATCTGCCACACCATCTCTATCATCTACACGCAAAACATTATCATTTCCGTCAATATAGGCATCAGCCGACCATACCCCCCGGAAGATTCCACTAATTTCGGGACGTCCATTTTCCACAAAATAATATTCTCCTATTATTTTATATAAGTCTTCGGTATAAAATTCCTTTTCACTTTCAAGATAATAAGTGAAGTCAAAATAGTGAATATCTGTCACCCTGATTATCCCGTAAAAATCGCATATATTACTCTTAACTTTAGAACGTCCTCTGACAAAATAGAAAGTTTTTCCCAGTCGCACATATCCGGGATAAAAGTACATATCAATACGTTTATAGTTTTTACCCAGCACACCGACAGCGGGAATTACCCGAAAGAAAAAAGCACTATCAATCTTTAACTCTCCGGAACGGAACATCGGCATGCGATCCTTAGATTGAACTCCGCCTATTGACTTAATACTTTCAAGCTTTTTAAATTCATCTCCAAAATATACTTGATCAGATGAAATTTTATCGCGACCTACTATGTCATAATAACTGTCATGACACAATTCCTCTGCATGACAAACGCCAAACGATAAAAATATACCTGTCAGAAATTTTATAAAAGTCTTCATAGAGCAAATATACAACAAAATACTACGACATGACAGCATAATAGTCACTTTCAGTACGGATATTTTCAAAAGATTGCCTCATATTTCGGATTAAAAGGGCATTTTACTAACTTTGTACCTAATATTATGCATCGAATATGGAAGTTGTCTACGAGGATAATCACATCATAATCGTCAATAAGGCTCCGGGCGAGATAGTGCAGGGAGACAAGACCGGCGACACTCCGCTGAGCGAGACTGTTGCTCAATGGATCAAAGAGAAATACGGTAAACCGGGAAATGTGTTTCTCGGAGTGGTACACCGCCTGGACCGACCGGTAGGTGGCCTGGTAGTATTTGCCAAGACATCGAAAGCACTGACAAGGCTAAACGAGATGTTCCGCAACGGGGATGTTCATAAAACCTACTGGGCCATCAGCCGTAACAAGCCGCCGAAAGAGGAGGACACGCTGACCCACTACATCACGACGACCGAGAAGAACAATAAATCGTATGCATCGGCGACTCCACGCGCCGGAGCGAAGGAGGCCCGGCTACACTACAGGCATCTGTCGTCGACAGACCGTTACCATCTGATCGAGGTCAACCTGCTGACCGGCCGCAAACACCAGATTCGCGTACAGCTGGCGGCTATAGGGTGTCCGATCAAAGGAGATCTGAAATATGGCGACAAGCGGAGTAATCCGGACGGCAGCATATCGCTGCTGGCACGGCATATCGAGTTTATTCACCCTGTTTCGGGCAAGGAGATTTCGGTAACAGCACCTGTACCGGCCGACGACAATTTGTGGAACGCACTTTCAGCTCAATAATAATGGATAAGAAAGATCTGAGAATAGTTTTTCTGGGTACACCGGAATTTGCAGTAGAGAGCCTGGATGCGCTCGTAAAGGCCGACTACAATATAGTCGGAGTAGTCACTATGCCCGACAAGCCGGCGGGGCGAGGCCATAAGCTGCTCCACTCGCCGGTAAAGCAATATGCACTGGAACACGGGTTGAGACTGATGCAGCCGGTCAGCCTGAAAGACCCGTCGTTTGTCGACGAGCTCCGCTCGCTGAATGCCGATCTGTTCATAGTAATTGCGTTCAGAATGCTTCCGGAGATAGTATGGCAGATGCCGCCTCTGGGGACATTCAACCTCCATGCCTCCCTGCTGCCTCGATACCGAGGGGCTGCTCCGATCAACTGGGCTGTCATCAACGGCGACAGGGAGACCGGCGTGACAACATTCTTTCTCAAACATGAAATAGATACGGGCGATATCCTGCGACAGGAGCGAGTAGAGATAGGAGAGGATGAGTGTGTGGGCGATATCCATGACAAGCTGATGCATCTCGGGGCGGAACTTACTCTTGACACCGTAGGGCACATACTTGCCGGCGACCTTAAGCCGATACCTCAGGATGAACTTCTGCAAGGGGAAGAGGCTACTCCTGCACCCAAGATATTCAAGGAGACCTGCAGGATAGACTGGACACAGCCGGCCGAGAAGGTCAGAAACCTCGTCAGAGGTCTGTCGCCCTACCCTGCCGCATGGACTACAATCTCCATAGACGGAGGAGAATCTGTGACGGCAAAAATACTCAAAGCAACTGTGTGCAAAGACGTTGTATCGCGCAACCCAGGACACGTCACAGTAGCTAAAGACCGATTGTTGACTGACTGCGGTGACTGCGCTATCGCCATCGAGAGGCTGCAGCCCGCCGGGAAGCGGCCGATGGATGCCGGCGAGTTTATACGCGGGCTCAACGGCCGCAGCGTCACCGTGGAATAGGCCATATAAAGAAATAAAAATGAGCGCGGCTTCCATCCCGGAGGTCGCGCTCTGATGTTGAGAGTATGTCTTAGTATGATGCTGTCTTAATTGCCATTACCTCCTCCGGCAGCGGGACGAGAAGTATCGAGGTCGTCGTTGGATGCCGCACGGGAGGCCTTCTTCACATAGGCGTTGAGTGAGCCGAAACGATAGTTGATGGATATGCCGACCATAAAGCGGTTATAGCTGTAATTGACAGATTTACCGGTGCGGCCGCCATTCATGTACTCCGACTTCCATGTTGTCGTATAGGGACCGAACGGATTGCTGATAAATAGGGTCGTTGTCAGGCGATCCTCCTTAAGGAAGTTGCGGGTAAGCTGAAGTCCGTGGTTGATATTTGAGGGGGTGAAGATATTTTTACTGTAAAGGCTGCTGAACCCGTTGTACCATCCATAGACAGTCAGTCCGAGCGTCAGCTTCCAGGGAAGCTCCTGTGAAAAACGGGTGTACATATTCGCGCCCCATCCGGACTCGCTCAGTTCGGGATTAAGAGCATCGGCGGCATACCGGATAGAGCTATGAGATACGCCGAAATTCATCATCCAGTTGGTCTTCTGGCTGATCATCCAGCGAAAATAACCGTTAAGATTGAACCGACGGCTCTGGCCTATATTTTCAGATGTCGAATACATGATGTCATCCTGGATCCAGTTGACGGAGTGTACGCCTGTATTGCTCATGCGGTAAGACATCGAGAAATCGGCATTGAATTTCGGCTTGATTATATTATAATTGAGCGAGATAGTGTGGTAAAGGGCGCTTGACAAGTTGGGATTACCATAGCTGACTGAAGTAGGAGTCTCAACAACAGTAGGATTGAGTTCGTCAATGCCCGGGCGGCTGATACGTGTGTTGTAGGACAGCTTGATTGTGTTGGCGTCATTTATAGTATAGTTGACGGCAGCCATCGGCACCCAGTCGCTGAGATTGGAAGCGAAATTGTTGCCGGCCTCTACCTTATCCTTTGATGTAAGACGGGAGAACTCATAACGGAGACCTGCGCGGAGAGTGACCTTTCCGAACTTAGAACGCCAGTCGAAGTAGGCGGCGCCGATAGATGTGCGGTGGGTATATTTTGTGGGAATGAGCGAATCTTCGGGCTTACCCACATATTCGCGCTCACCTTTGGCATTGTTGTCGCGGAATATGAATTTACCGCCGAGGTCGAATTTATGATTGTCGTTGATAGGGCGCGTCCAGTCGAGCTGACCGGTATGCTCCATAAATCGGGAGTGATCCCAGGCATTGATACCGGAGTAGTCGAACAGTGGATTTATCATATTCTCATACTCCGATTCAGAATCATTGTCAGAGCCGTTGGTGGAAATCATGTAGGAGAGTGTGATCATTTCGTTGGGACGGCGTGTAAGACGCTGATAATTGAATGACCCGTTGAAATCCATATAGCTATATTTCGACTTAAAGTCATTGTTATCAAACGAATATATTAGATTACCGGCAGGATCATACATGGCTGATGTGCTCTTGGAGGGATTGTCGGAGCCATAAGTATAGCCACCGAACTCAGCCGTAAACAGGTTGAGGGAGTCCATCTCATAGCTCATCTCAAACTGGACGTAGCCGCCATTGCCGGATGACCGGCGCCAGTTGGTCTCAGATGACGAGACAAGACGATTGCCGTTGCTGTCATAGGTCATGTCGGACTCCGTGCGGCTCTTGTAGACGCGCCCGGTATTGCCGAAATAACCGCCGTTGACAGAGAAAGTCACCTTGTCAATCTGCGATGTGATCCAGACAAACGGCTGAGGGATAGGATTGTTTGTACCCATCCATAACCCCACCGAGCCCATGACACCGCGGATAGCCGTATTCTGCATCGTAACAATATTGAGAATAGCACCGACACCCTCGGCATCCTCGCGGGCTCCGGGATCGGTGATAACTTCAATTTTCTTAATAGTAGAAGCGGGAATAGCCTTGAATATATCCTTGGCATTATTGGTAAACGAACTGTTGGGACGGCCGTTCTTATAGATTTTGAAGTCGGAAGATCCGTTGACCTTGATTGTGCCGTCGGCCTCAACAGATACGAGAGGTACTTTCCTGAGAATCTCGTTGACAGTCGATGTCTTTGAATCATTGTCGGCCTGCACATCATATCCGATGCGGTCAATTTCCTTAGTCACAAGCGGACGCTGAGCCGAGACAGTCACTTCCGCCAGCATATTTTCAGCATCTGAAATGATTATATCGCCGAGGGAGGCGACGGGGGAGGCGACACTAACTGAAAAATCGACAACCGATACGGACTTTCCGACCGCCACGGCAGAAAGCCGGTAGCTACCTGCCGAAGGAAGCGTAAGGGAGAAATCGCCTTCATCGGAGGATGTAGCGAGGACTACAGGTTTTATAGTATCAGTTTCTGTAAAAATGCGGAGAGTGGCAAAGGGTTCTGTCTCGCCTGTCTGAGATATCAGCCGGCCGTTGACGCTAAAGTCGTCGGCCAGCATCAGGAGCGCCGAGAAAAGGTAGATCGATAACCAGAAAATACGCTTTAAAAACATGGAATGTCAAATAAATAGTTGAATGAATACACAAATTAGACGCAATAGAAGCCGATTTGTGTCAGTAGAGACAGCGTAATAACGTTTTTTAACGTTATTGATTGTAGACAAGAGTGTGCAGCATTATCACAAAGCGCACAGGATCAGGCAACTGACGGGTAGCCATCAGCATAAGGCGTACATCCGGCAAACCAGGAGCATACGGGGGCTGATAATACTCGAGATCGGTCATCGCGGTAAATCCATGCCGCTCATAGAAAGTGATACGACGTGGTGCCTCGGCATTGGCATCAGGCAGCTCGACCTCAACGACAAGCGGTTGACCGCCGGCTAACTCCACCATTCTGCTGAGAATCCGGCCCCCAAAACCGCGAGAACGGCATGAACCGGCAACAGCAAGATGCTCTATATAATATGTGTCAGGCAACTTCCATAAAGAGACGAAGCCCACGAAATCTCCGCAATCATCCGTAGCAGCCATCAATGTAAAAAACGGTGAGCCGGAATCAATCAGCTGCACGACGCTTTCCCAAGGGCGGCGCTCCTTGGCGGGGAAAGCCGACATATATAGAGGATGTATCTGAGCTAATAATGGAGACGCGGAGTTTGTTATTTTTTCTAAATTCATTTCATTCATTGTTTTTTACTAAATCGTGAATCGATAGGTCGGATGTTCCTCATAGCCGGAGCAGATTTCGATGATTGCCCTTCGGGGAACGTAAACCGTATGCTTTTTACCTTGAATCTATCGCTATCAAGGTCATTATATATATGTGTCTTATATAAAGAGCTACTCTCCCATCGATCATCCTCTTCTGTTACGACAAAAAGAGGAAGTAAATTATCGCATTGCAAAATTACTCCTGTCGATTCTATTTGCGCGTAGCCCGGATGTTTAGCATAGACCGAATGTACCTGTCGGCCATCAGCATATTCGATATAAGCATCAAAAGATTTTATCTCAGCTGTATCAATATCACATGCAATCTCTGATATAAAGCAAGGCTTTCTAAAGTCCAGTGTTATACAATCCTTTCCATTCTTCATTCTATAATAATCTTCAGAAATACGAAATTCACTTATCAGTTTCTCAATATGTTCCTGCGAAAAATCGACATCACATCCAACACGCATATTAATTGGTTTAAAAGCAGATGCCCGACTATACTGACGGCGTTTAAGATGCGAAACATTACATTTATAATCATCTAACTGCACAGTCGGGTGATTGACCTTTGACAAGTCTATATCAATATTCAGTACATAGTCATTATCATCCCCAAAATGTTTTGCCGGAGTAAAATCATACAGAATTGAAAAAGAAGAGCTTAGATACCTATCAAAAAAAGCACACCCTGTAAACTCCTCCTCGGTATTCCTCTCGCGGATATATGAGTAATTTGTTTTTAAGCTCTCCAAACTTACAGAACCTCCAGCATAGACTTTATACTGGACATTCAGATCGACCTGTGCTTTCGGACCGATTGACAGTTCTGTATAAAACCATCGACGGTTCACACCTTCGATAGGAATTGTATCACAAACGGTTGTCCCATCCCACTCATAGCTCTCTACATCAAAACCCGCCTCCTTTACACTTTCTTTTGAGACTCTAAAGGGGAGCTCTCGTCCGTCAAGTGAAAACGAGACATCCTTTATAAGCATTTCATTCCAGCCCAATTCAAATAATGACTGAACATAATAGTGTGAACGGGTGTCATAAATCTCCTGCTCGTCGGCCACGAGATAATCTATGGGAAAGCCATAGTGCAGCTCAGGAAAATCTTTATCTGATTTATTCTTCAGTCGATACGTCACGTCAAAGCTGTTATAGCCGTCAATGTGAGAAATTTTGATTTTTTCGTCTATAATTTCAATTTCCGAGACATCAAGGGGCTCGGGAACCGCAACGCGGTTGATTGAAGAATAGCGCAACACCGGGTCGCCATTGGCAAAGGCAGACAGACAGATTATCTGACTGAGGAATATGTACAGAACTGTAGTTTTCAGATTCATTGTTAATAAAATAAGTATATCCGATTAATGAGTCAGAGTTACAAATTTACAAAATTTGAGTCCATTGAGATGAATTAATGATATAAAATTAAGCGGTTCACGCTGTTTTTTACTAATTTTGCGGTCAAAATCAAACAATCATTATCATGACAGAAACAGTAAAACAGTATCTCAACGACAAGATATGGGCGCGCTGGACAGCGCTGATACTCATCGCCTCGATGATGTTCTTCGCCTATATGTTTGTCGATGTAATGGCTCCGCTTAAGAGCCTTCTCGATCCGCAACTCGGATGGGACTCAACCGCTTACGGCACATACCGCTCATCGGAATATATTCTGAACGTCTGCGGATTTCTGATCGTAGCCGGCTTTATCCTCGACAAGATGGGAATCCGCTTCACGGGTGTTCTGTCGGCATCACTGATGGTAGTCGGCGCAGGTATAAAATTGTACGGTATCAGCGACGCTTTCCAGGGAACAGGCCTTGAGCACTGGCTCAACTCATGGTGGATCTCGATGCCGGCGAGTGCGAAGATGGCATCACTCGGCTTCATGATATTCGGATGTGGCTGTGAAATGGCGGGTACTACCGTATCAAAAGCAATCGCCAAGTGGTTCAAGGGCAAGGAAATGGCTCTTGCGATGGGGCTCGAAATGGCTATCGCGCGTCTGGGCGTATTCGCCATCTTCTCTATTTCACCGCTGATCGCCGACAAATTCGGCTCGGTAGTAGCACCGGTGGCATTCTGCACGGTTCTGCTCCTTATCGGCCTGATATGCTTCTGCGTATTCTGTGTGCTCGACACGAAATTCGACCGGGAGCTTGGAGCTGCGGCTACGGAAGGCTCATCGGAAGACGAATTCAAGGCAAAGGACATCACAAAGATATTCTCAAGCCATATCTTCTGGGTGGTAGCGCTCCTGTGCGTGCTCTATTACTCGGCAATCTTCCCCTTCCAGGCCTACGGCGCTGAAATGCTTCAGTGCAATATCGGAAATATCTCAGCCAAAGAGGCGTCCGACATCTTCCGCTGGTTCCCGATCGGAGCAGCCGTCATCACGGTGTTCCTCGGCAACTTCCTCGATCGCCGTGGCAAGGGAGCCACTATGCTGATCTTCGGCGCTCTGCTTCTCATTGCGTGTCATCTGGTATTCGCGTTCCTCCTGCCGGCGACACACAGCAAAGTACTTGCCTACGCCACAATCGTAGTGCTCGGCGTATCGTTCGCCCTCGTACCTGCCGCTCTGTGGCCAAGCGTCCCCAAGATCATCGAGGAGAAGGTGCTCGGAAGCGCTTACTGCCTGATATTCTGGGTGCAGAACATCGGCCTTTGCGCCGTGCCTCTGCTGATCGGCTATGTGCTCGACTCCGTAAACGCGTCTAATCCCGTAGTACAGGGCGAACTGGCACAACTCGAAGCCTGGAAAGCTGCCGGCGCGGAAGCTCCGGAAGGGTTCTTCATCCACTACAATTACACTATTCCGATGCTTATTTTCGCCTGCTTCGGAGTAATGGCTCTTATGCTTGCAATCTATCTGAAGGGTCTTGACAGAAAGCACCACTACGGTCTCGAACTGCCCAATATCCAGCCCAACACCAAGGCGGAAGCTGCCGAGGTAGAGGCCGCAGAAGAATAACATTCACGACACATAGTCGACATAACGGAGGCTGTATCTATAAGGGTACAGCCTCCTGTGTGTCTGATATGATTTGGTCTATAAGAATCCCCATCGCTCATTATTTTAGAGAGTGAAAATTGATACTATATAATATTTTCCTGCAATAATTTTCCTTATATGGAATATTTATTATAACTTTGTGATACGATTAGTATTTTTCCCAAATGGAAATTCACAAGAAATTCAAAGTAATAATCTCAGAAGAGGTTGATAAATTCCTCGACAACATTCCCAATAAAGCTAAAGCCAAAATATTCTACAATATCAATTTAGTAGTGGCCGGACACGTAAATAAGGATTTATTTAAAAAAATTGACGGAACTGACCTATTGAATTCCGAACTCTATTTTCAGGTATTGCCTATAGATTACTGTCATTTTTCGATCCGGACGAGCAGGCACTAATCATCACTACTCACGGATTTATCAAGAAAACACAAAAAACACCTCTTAAAGAGATTGAAAAAGCAAAAGCTATTAGAAAAGAATATTTCAAACAAAAGTGATAAAGCTATGAAATTTTACACATTGGAAGAGATGACCGATAAACATATCGGCAAACGAGGAACTCCTGAACGGGAAAACTTTGAAGCTGAGGTAGAAGCAGCCTTGATAGGAGCCTCAATCAAGGAAGCGAGAAAGGCTAAGAATCTCACTCAAAAAGAACTTGGAGACAGGGTCGGAGTACAATCTGCCCAAATATCCAAAATTGAAAGTGGACGCAATCTAACGATTTCTACCATTGTAAGAGTGCTGAAAGCTCTCGGGCTATCTGCCGATTTTTCTATTCAAGGGCTAAAACCGATTCACCTGGGAGCCGGTTCAAAATTATAATCAACCCATTTGAACTTCTCAGAAGTCAATCGAGAGGCGGACGTTGAGTTGGCGACGCGTCAGATAGTTGGGGACGGCATACTGGATATTGTTGACATCGGTAATCCAGTAGTAGGAGCTGACATTGCTGATATCCAACAGATTGAAGACATCGACTCCGAGCCATATTTCCTTGAATATCTTTCCGAGCCCGGAGCGTGAAGCGCCCTCGGACGGCGGAGTGAGAAGCGCATAGCTGAGTCCTATATCTACACGCTTATAGGCAGGAGCACGGAAATAGCCTTTGTCGCGGCTGCCACGCGGCGGAGTAGTCGGAAGTCCGTCGGAGAGTATGCCACGCAGGCTGAACTTCAGCCGGGGCACTTTCGGGAAATAGTCCGTAAAATAGACGGCGAGATTATAGCGGCGATCGGTGGGTCGGGGTACATGGACGCCATTGAGCAACTCGTCGGTCTTCATCAGAGAAAAGCTTATCCATGAGTCTGTACCTGGGACAAACTGACCGAACAGCTTCAGATCGAGCCCCATAGTATATCCGTTTGACAGATTCTCGCCTGCATAAGTCAGCTTAAGATTGTCGATTTCATACGGAATCAGCCGATTAAGCTTCTTATAATAAGCTTCACCGGAAAGACGGAACGGACGGTTGAATGCCCGGAATGTGTAGTCGGCGCCAAGAATGAAGTGAATGCTCTGCTGGGCCTTGATGTCGCGGTTAAGGCGGATTACGGCATTATTGTCGGCGTCAAGCTCGGCAAGCCGATATTCCTTGTAGAAAGGTGACTGATAGTAGACACCGGTAGCGGCGCGGAATGTCCAGTGATTGTTGCGGTCAGGAATGAAGGCCACATTGGCTCGCGGACTAACAAGAAACTCCTTGTTGAAATCCCAATATGACATTCGCAGGCCGGCATTGATTACCCACAGACCGGCGCCCGACTGCAGGCGCCACGCATCCTGCGCGAAGAATGACAGCCGGTTGGAGGAAATATCATGGCGCGATGTCAGCGAGTAGATCATACGGACATTTTCGCCGTCAGACGGCAGGGTGTAGCCGGCAGAGTCGCGCAACTCCCACTCGCGGGTGCGGTCATGGATCTGCTCATGGTTGAATGTCAGACCGTAAGAAATATTGTGATTGCTGATACCGAGATTGCCTCTGAGACCGAGCGCCATCACTGACATTTTCAGACGGTTGCGTGCATGCTCATGATAGCGCCCTACACCGAGCTCACCGCCGATGGCACTTCCGCTGTCGCCGCCGCCCGACGTGCCGGCCTGGTCAAGCCAATACTCTCCCTGTATGTCATAGGCAACCAGCTCGTTGGTCAGATAGCCGGAGGCGAGGAGCGAGAACTGGGATGCCCTCGAATGACGGTAGTCGATACTGAGCGCGCCGAAATAGGTCTCGAACTTGTCCTTTTCATGACCGTCGAAAAAGACCTTGAACTGCTTGGCATCGTTCATCGTGCCGAATGTCGTGGTACGGCTCGCAGGGGCAAACTTGTAATCATTGACGGCAATGTTGCCCAGCAGCGATATCTTCCACCGGTCGGTAAGGCGGAACGTCATAGATGTCTGGTAATCAAAGAACGATGGGTCATATTCGCCTTTAGTATCCATCGAGCTGAGGAGTGATGAGTTCTTCTTGTAGCGGAGCCCGTGGAGTTGCGTAAAACGCTTGGAGCCCGTACCCAAGGCAACTGACGCACCCATCAGACTGAGTCCGACAGAGCCTTCAAATGCCTCGGGCTCGCGATATGTGATGTCGAGTACTGACGACATTCTGTCGGCATACTCTGCACCGTAACCGCCGGTAGAGAAGCCGATCGCTCCGACCATATTGGGATTGATGATACTGAGACCCTCCTGCTGACCGCTCGTCACAAGCTGCGGACGATAGACCTCTATTCCATTGATATACACGCTATTTTCATCGAACGTACCGCCACGGACAGAATATTGCGACGACATCTCGTTGCCGCTGCTGACACCGGCCATAGTCGATATCAGGGACTCCACACTGCCTCCACTCGCATCGGCCGCCAGCTTATAGCTGTCTGAGGCGACTGACTGCATCTGCGATGTCTGCTTGCGGAAATCGGTCACCTCTACTTCGGTAAGGTCTAGGGTCTTGGATGCAAGGCGCACGTTAAGGGCTACATCGCCTTTGGCATCAACGAGCTGCTTGCGCTCCTCTTTGTAGCCTATACATGAGAATATGACATCGAGAGTATCGCGCTCGGCGACGGTCAGACTGTAACGACCGTCGATACCGGTCGATGTGCCGATGGCAGTCCCGCCTACCCGTACTGTAGCAAACTCAATGGGCTTATTCTCCCTGTCAGTCACAAGGCCATGGATATTCACCTGGGCATCAAGCGAATATGCAAGAACAGCAAAAAGCAGAAGATGATAAATGCGTTTCATATCGATTATATAACGTCACTTTAATAATAAAATTGCTTAATTGCTTTTAATCAACATTGATTTTTAGTACATTTGCAAATCAAAATTATTCCTAAAGTCCATTTAAACACATCATGTCACAGGTGAAAAAGATAAAGACCGCTCTTGTATCCGTCTATCATAAGGACGGACTCGATGAAATACTGAAAATGCTCAACGCCGACGGGGTAGAATTTCTCTCCACAGGCGGCACACGTTCATTCATTGAAAGCCTCGGCTATCCTTGCCAGGCAGTAGAAGACCTCACAGGTTATCCCTCGATTCTCGGCGGCCGCGTCAAGACTCTACACCCGAAAGTCTTCGGCGGCATCCTTAGCCGTCGCTCGCTTGAAGAGGACTGCAAGCAGACAGCACAGTATGAGATTCCCGAAATTGATCTCGTCATAGTCGATCTCTATCCCTTTACCCAGACAGTGGAATCCGGAGCTGACGAAGCTGCCATCATCGAAAAAATCGACATAGGCGGCATATCGCTCATACGCGCCGCCGCCAAGAATTTCAACGATGTCATCATCGTAGCCTCCAAAGCCCAGTATCCTGTGCTGGCTGAAATGCTCCGCTCTCATGGAGCCACTAGCACGCTCGACGAGCGCAAATATCTCGCAAAGGAAGCTTTCGCCGTCTCTTCCGGCTATGATACAGCGATCTTCAACTATTTCGATGCAGCTGAGGGCCCGTCGGCAATGCGTGTGGCTCTCGACGGCGAAAAGAAGATGCGCTATGGCGAGAATCCTCATCAGCCCGGCTACTTCTTCGGCGATTTTGAAGCGATGTTCACCCAGCTCCACGGCAAGGAGATCTCCTACAACAACCTGCTTGACATTGATGCTGCTGTAGCTCTGTGCGCCGAATTCGACGCTCCGACCGTAGCCATTCTCAAGCACAACAATGCGTGTGGCCTCGCTTCACGCGACACCCTGCTCCAGGCATGGATCGACGCACTCGCAGGCGACCCCGTATCGGCTTTCGGTGGTGTCATCATCTGCAACCGCCCCGTCGATGCCGCAACAGCCGAGGAGATGAACAAGATCTTCTTTGAGGTAGTCATAGCTCCCGAGTATTCCGACGAAGCACTCGCCATACTCGCGCAGAAGAAAAACCGCATCATCCTCATACAGAAACAGCCACTGAAGACCACACGCCAGTTCCGTTCAGTACTCAATGGTGCGCTGATGCAGCAGCGTGACACCAAGGTTGTCAGCGAGGCTGACCTGACTGTCGTCACCAAGCGCACTCCGACTCAGGCACAGATTGCCGATATGCTATTTGCAAACAAGATCGTCAAGCACAGCAAGAGCAACGCCATCGTCCTTGCACGCGACGGCCAGCTGCTCGCAAGCGGTGTAGGCCAGACATCGCGCGTCGACGCCCTGCGCCAGGCAATAGCCAAAGCCAAATCGTTCGGCTTTGACCTCAAGGGTGCCGCAATGGCCTCCGACGCATTCTTCCCCTTCGCCGACTGTGTCGAGATAGCCCATGAGGCAGGCATCGAAGCTGTCATCCACCCCGGAGGCTCCATCCGCGACAATGATTCAATCGAATTCTGCGACGCCCACGACATGACTATGGTCAAGAGCGGCTTCCGCCACTTCAAGCACTAAGTCCCCCTACCCCGACGAGACACCATCACACATTAAAATAAACAATTAGCAACCGAATACAATGAGATTATTCTCTCTGACTAAAGAAATAGCAATCGACCTCGGTACAGCCAATACCATCATCATCCATAATGACAAGATCGTCATCAACGAGCCCTCGATTGTTGCCCTCGACAAACGCACGGACAAGCTTATCGCCGTAGGTAAAGAAGCCAAGCAGATGGAGGGCAAGGAGCCCGACGGCATCCGCACCGTGCGCCCGCTGCGCAAAGGCGTCATCGCCGACTTCACAGCGGCCGAGCTGATGATACGCGGCCTCGTGAAGAAGGCGAGCTCGAAGAGCAACTGGTTTTCACCCTCGCTCCGTATGGTTGTCGGCATCCCCTCCGGCTCATCTGAGGTAGAGATCCGTGCCGTACGCGACTCATCCGAACACGCCGGCGGCCGCGACGTCTATATGATTTACGAGCCGATGGCCGCCGCCCTCGGCATAGGCCTCGATGTCGAAGCGGCCGAAGGCAACATGATCGTCGACATAGGTGGCGGTACTACCGAAATTGCCGTGATCTCGCTGGGTGGCATCGTCAGCAACAAGAGCATCCAGATAGCAGGCGACGACCTTACAGAAGACATCCAGAATCATATGCGTCGGGCTCACAATGTCAGGGTAGGTCTACGTACAGCCGAACTGATCAAGATGAACGTCGGCTCGGCTCTTACCGAACTGGCCAACCCGCCTGAGGACTATGTAGTACACGGACCCAACCAGATGACCGCACTTCCGATGGAAATTCCGGTATCATATCAGGAAGTGTCCCATTGCATAGAGAAATCCATCTCGAAGATCGAGGCTGCCGTGCTGAGCGCACTCGAGGAGACTCCCCCGGAGCTGTATGCCGACATCGTACGCAATGGTATCTGGCTTGCAGGCGGCGGCGCTCTTCTCCGTGGGCTCGACAAGCGTCTGACCGACAAAATCGGAATTCCGTTCCATGTTGCCGAAGACCCGCTGCTCTCAGTGGCCAAAGGTACAGGCGTGGCACTCAAGCATATCAACACGTTCTCATTCCTTATCCGCTGACGAGAGCAAACTCCGTACTGACTGACTGTCAATGCGTACACTGCTTAATTTCCTGGTAAAACATCGGGCGTGGTTTCTGTTTATATTCTACGCCGTGATCAGTCTGGGGTTGCTGTTTAAAAACAACCCCTACCAGAGACATGTCTATCTGACATCGGCATCGCATGTGACAGGCTCAGTCTACAAACTCAGCAACTCCGTAACCGGCTATTTCAATCTGCGCGCAATCAACGACGACCTGCAACGCCAAAACGCCGAACTGAGCTCCGAACTGCTCGCCCTGCGTGATCAGGTGGATAAACTGACCCTCAAGGTCTACGGTGATTCGGTGCCCGCCATCGAGCCTGTCAGAAAATATGATTTCATTCTGGCAAAAGTAATCAATAACTCGATCTCGCGTCCGCACAACTATATAACTATAGACAAGGGCAGTCTTGACGGAGTCAGGCCGGAGATGGGAGTCATAGACCAGAACGGAGTGATTGGAGTTGTCGAAATAGTCAATGACCGCTTCGCGCGCATCATATCGTTGCTCAACCCTGACTTCCGCCTGTCATGCAAAGTCAAGGGCAACGACATAATCGGCTCGCTTGTCTGGGACGGGAAAGACTCGCGGACAGCCCTCGTCGAAGAGCTGCCGAAGCACACGGTATTCGCACCGGGCGACACAATCGTGACCAGTGGCTTCTCGGCCATGTTCCCGCCTGATATTCCCGTTGCAACCGTCATCGAGCGCGCCACGACTAACGACGACAATTTCTACACGCTCCGCGTCAGGTTGCTGACGGAATTCGCGCAGTTATCGACTGTAAGAATCGTGGTCAACTCCGACCTTAATGATATCAAGGAGATCGAAGCCAATATGAAACAATAGACCTATGGCTAAAACCGTGTTCTCATACATATTGTTGTTTGTCGTTCTTGTAGCGGCACAGGCGGTTGTATTCAATCAAATCTGTCTGTTTGGTGTCGCAGTTCCTCTGGTCTTCATCTTCTTCATCCTTCGCCTGCCGGTCAACACCGGACCTAACACGCTTCTTACTCTCGGATTCATCCTCGGCCTTACCGTTGACGTCTTCAGCGATACTCCGGGCATGAACGCGCTCTGCTGTACCGTTCTCGCCGGCCTGCGGAATCCGATCCTACATCTTTACCTTCCACGCGAAGATAACATCTCCAACCCGATACCTTCAATGAAGTCGCTGACCGGAAGCGTCTATCTCAAGTATGTGATAACAGCCATCACGCTCTACTGCGCTCTCTATTTCATCCTTGAGTCATTCACATTCTTTGCCCTTCGGATGCTGATCTTGCGCATCGCGGCAAGTACACTCCTTACCTTTATCATTATCATCTGCATCGACAGCCTAACATCCCTGAAAAGTGAGAAAAGACTATAAACTCGAAAAACGCAAATATGTCATCGCGGCATTCCTTATCATAATCGCCACAATCTACGCTTTCCGACTATACAACCTGCAGATTCGCGATACAAGATATAAGGACTTCGCCGATAACAACGCTTTCTTCAAGAAGACCATCTACCCCTCGCGCGGACTCATATTCGACCGCAACGGTGAGCTGATTGTCTTCAATGAGCCTGCTTACGACGTTATGATGATACCGCGCGACGTGGAGCCTTTCGACACCCTCGACTTCTGCAACACCGTCTCCCTCACACGCGAGCAATTTGACAAGCGACTGGACGATATGCGCCATGCCCCCGGATATTCGACCTACACGCCTCAGGTTCTGCTGACTCATCTGTCGGTAGAAGACTACGGACGTCTGCAGGAAAAGCTATACCGCTTCCCCGGCTTCTTCATCCAGAAAAGGATTCTCAGGCAATACAATCACCTCACAGCCGCCAATGTACTGGGCAACATCAGGGAAGTGTCGCCGGCCGACATCGAGCGCGACCCATATTACTCTCCCGGCGACTATTGCGGCGACCTGGGCGTAGAGAAAAGCTACAACGATGCCCTGCGCGGACAAAAGGGTTTTGAGATTCTCGTACGCGACGCTCACGGCCGCATCCAGGGTCGCTATGAGGATGGAGCCCGTGACATACCCGCTATCTCCGGCCGTAATTTGACTCTCAGCCTCGACTATCGCCTGCAGGAATATGCCGAGAGCTTGATGGTCAACAAGATCGGTGCTGTTGTAGCAATCCAGCCGAAGACCGGCGAAATACTGGCGATGGTCTCCAGCCCCACCTACGATCCATCAAAACTGTCAGGCCGCCAGCGAGGTGCCAACTACCGTGAACTCGTCAATGACAAATTCAAGCCACTGTTTGACCGCTCGCTGATGGGTGTCTATCCTCCCGGATCGACATTTAAGCCCGGTCAGGGACTGATTCTTCTGCAGGAAGGTATAGTCAACCTGTCAACTGCCTATCCCTGCTATCACGGATTTGTCTCAGGCGGTCTGAAAGTAGGCTGTCATGGCCACGGATCCCCCATTCCGCTGAAGCCGGCTCTGCAGACCTCATGCAACGCCTATTTCTGCTGGGGATTCAAGAGCCTTGTCGACAACCATCGATCAAAATACGGTTCTGCGGCTGAAGCCTTCGAGACCTGGAAGCGACATCTGGTGTCGATGGGCTACGGCTACCCCCTCGGGACCGACCTCCCGAGCGAAGGACGCGGATTCCTGCCTAACGCGGAGTTTTACAATAAGATCTATGGCAAGAACCGCTGGAGCGCCAATACAATAATATCCGTATCCATCGGTCAGGGTGAGATCCTTGCCACACCGCTACAGATAGCCAACGTAGCCGCCACGATAGCCAACCGCGGATGGTTTATCACGCCTCATGCAGTCAAAGAGATTCAGGATTCGACCATTGCCGAGAAATACACTACGCGCACTTATCCGACAGTCGATTCAAAGTGGTATCCTGAGATTGCGGAAGGTATGCGCATGGCTGTGCTCGGAGGCACATGCCGCCTGGCCAATCTCCCCGACATAGCTGTCGCAGGCAAAACAGGTACGGCTCAGAACCCCCACGGCCGCGACCACTCCGCATTCATCGGCTTCGCTCCTTATGACGATCCCGAAATAGCTGTCTGCGTGTATGTCGAGAACGCCGGTTTCGGCGCGGCATTCGGTGTGCCTATCGGAAGTCTCATTATTGAGAAATACCTTAAAGGCAAGATTTCGCCCGAACGGCAGTATATCGAAGACAATATGTTGAATTCCAATACCATAATATACAGTGGAGTTAAGAAGCACTAATATCCGCCATCAGTCGCCTTTCAAGGATCTCGACTGGTTTACGGTCGTTCTCTATCTGCTCCTCGTCATCGGAGGAGTCATCAGCATCTATGCGGCCAGCTACAACTTTGACAAAGCCAGCATATTTGATTTCAGCGAGTTCTCCGGCAAACAGATCTACTGGATAGGGCTGTCGCTCGTACTCGGCTTTATGATTCTGCTTATAGAAGAGCGCCTGTATGAGACCTACGCCTACCCTATCTATATCGCTATCCTTATTCTCCTCTTAGTGACAATATTCATTGCTCCGAACAGAAAAGGATCCCATTCCTGGCTCGTATTTGGCCCGGTGAGTCTTCAGCCGGCGGAATTTGCAAAATTCGCTACTGCGCTTGCTCTCGCCAAGCTATTCGGCGGCTACAACTTCAACCTTAATGCCAAAGCCTCCAACTATCTGAAAGCCCTGTGCATCATATTCCTTCCGATCGTGCTGATTTTGGCGCAGCATGAGACCGGCTCGGCTCTCGTCTATCTCGGTCTGCTTTTCGTCCTCTATCGCGAAGGCATGTCCGGCCTCGTCCTCCTCGCAATGACAATGGCGGTTGCAATCTTCGTAGTCACGATCAAATACACCGAACATACTACGCTCAGTATCCCCGACGGAGAGTTTGTCGTCTATATCATCCTGATGGTCGCTATGATATCGATGCTCATCTTTTACAGCAAGACGCTGACAGTCGCACGAAATATTCTTGTCGGATTTATATCGGCTTCAATCCTTATATGGATGCTCGGTTGCCTCGGAATCCATGTCAACGGAACATATTTTTTCATGACGCTGATCGGAGCTGCTACGGTATACATACTGATCGAGCTGATGCATACCCGCATAATGCGTCTGGCCGCGATCATTGCGATGACTGTGATGACTATCGGGTTCATGTATTCTGTCAACTATGTGTTTTCAAGTGTCCTCCAGCCTCATCAGCAGCAGCGTATCAAGGTGTCGCTCGGCATCGAGAACGATCCGCTACGAGCCGGCTATAATGTCAATCAGTCAAAGATCGCCATAGGCTCAGGCGGACTGACGGGCAAAGGATTCCTCATGGGAACGCAGACCAAACTTAAATACGTCCCGGAGCAACATACTGACTTCATTTTCTGCACGATAGGCGAAGAAGAGGGCTTCATCGGCACAACGGCCACTATGCTCCTTTTTGTCATACTGATTCTAAGGATAATCCACATTGCCGAGCGGCAACCTACCACTTTCGGCCGGGTATATGCATACTGTGTCGCAAGCTACCTGATAGTCCATTTCTGCATCAACATCGGAATGGTCATCGGCCTATGCCCTGTCATAGGCATTCCTCTCCCTTTCTTTAGTTATGGAGGCTCATCGCTATGGGGATTCACATTCCTCATCTTCATCCTCCTCCGCATCGACGCCTCCCGTCGACTCCACCATTGATCTATTTTATCTATTTTTAGACTGATTCGTCCAATTCGACTTATTGAATGAACGAAAAGAGATCGCATCATACGACGCAATCTCTTTTCTATATTACTCAGGTCAATTGATCTTACTTAATCAGATACTGTGAAGAGATGGACTGATTTTCGTGTACACGACGGATAGTGTCGGCGAAAAGCCGGGCGACGCTGATGATTGTAGCTTTCTTGCAATCCTTGCTGAAGGGGATTGAATTGGTGAAAATCATCTCAGTGAGACCACAGCTGTCGACACGCTCCGAAGCGGGATCGCTCATAATGGCGTGAGATGCAAGGGCTCGTACTGACTTGGCACCCTCTGCAAGCATAAGGTCCGCGGCTTTGGTGATTGTGCCGGCTGTATCAACCATGTCATCGACGAGAATTACGTTCTTATCCTTGACATCGCCGATAACGGTCATTGTGGCAACGACATTGGCCTTGGCACGCTGCTTGTGGCAGAGCACAAGGGGCACGTTGAGATATTTTGCGTAGTTGTTGGCTCGCTTGGCACCACCGACATCGGGAGTTGCGATGACCATATTATCGAGATTGAGCGACTGGATATAGGGTATGAACACCGAAGAAGCATAGAGGTGATCTACAGGAACGTCGAAGAAGCCCTGTATCTGGTCGGCGTGGAGATCCATGGTGATGACGCGGTTGACACCGGCGGCTGTCAGCAGATCGGCAACAAGCTTGGCTGCGATAGATACGCGTGGCTTATCCTTGCGGTCCTGACGAGCCCAGCCGAAGTAGGGCATCACGGCGATAATGGAGTGAGCGGATGCACGCTTTGCGGCGTCGATCATCAGAAGGAGCTCCATAAGATTGTCGCTGTTAGGGAATGTCGACTGCACGATATAGACTTCACATCCGCGAATCGATTCTTCAAACGAAACTTCAAACTCGCCATCGGCGAAGTGCTGAATGTTCATGTTTCCCAGGGGCACGCCCAGGTCTTTACAGATTTCTTCAGCCATATAGCGGGAACGTGTTCCGGAAAAAATTTTGAACGGTGGTAACATAATGTGTATGACTCTATATATAGTATAACTATTCTGATTGCAAAGGTAAGCATTTATTGCCAATCGGACGCATACTATTCACTCTTTTTTTCCGCAGCTTTCGAAGCTGCCAGGGGGAGCTTCCAGATGACAGCCCCATGGGGAGCTACCTGAGTGGCGAATTTGCGGTCGCGGTCAAGTACTTTCTTCGCCTTCCGTCCGCTCAGCAGCTCGGTCATCTCAAAAGTACCTTCAGGCAGACCGAGCAGGTCAAACGCATGGGAAGGGATATTGATCTCCATATCTGCCTCCTGCTCGGAGAAATTCACGGCCATCAGCAGGAGGGAATCTCCGGGCATCATGCGCATGAACACATAATGGCGATGCGGGTCGAGGCCGGGATTGTCATAATTGACATACATCAGATCGAAGAAGCGGCCTTCACGGATTGCCGGTTCGGAATTGCAGAGCGACAGCACGCGGGAATAGGTGTCGCGCAGAGCCCGCTCCTGAGCGGTAAGCTTCGCCGTATTCCATCGGCCGTCGTTGTTCCACCGGCGGAGGGTGTCAAGACTCCAGTAATCAAAGATGGTGGTACGCCCGTCAAGCCCGCTGTACCCCTCGGCATCGGCGGCTTGCTCGCCAATCTCCTGACCCATATAGATCATCATCGGGCCGGTACCGATCATCGAGCTGACGACAAGCGACGGAAGCACTCTGCGAGGATCGCCCGCATACTGCTCGGAGCCGAAGCGCTGCTCATCGTGATTTTCGAGGAAATTGAGCATATGGCGGTCGAGTCCGTCGACTGTCTGCCAGCAATTTGTGATCGTAGCCGCGGAGTGGTTGTGGCACTCTACAGCGCGGAGCGTATCGTAAAGATTTATCTTGTCATAGAGATAGTCGAATCCTCCGCGGCAGATGTAGTCGCGATAAAGTCCGACATCATATAGCTCGGCGATAAATTCAACGCCGGGATAGCTGCTCTTGACGTTAGAAATAGCCCACTGCCAGAATTCCACCGGCACCATATGAGCCATATCGCAACGGAATGCATCGACACCTTTGGCCGCCCAGTAGCGCAGGATGTGGAGCATCTTCAGCCATGTCGGCGGTATGGGATCGAAATGGCGGCTGCCGTTGGCCGGATCGACACCATAGTTGAGTTTGACAGTCTCATACCAGTCATATTTACCGGGGAAGGCTGTAAAGCAGTCGTTACCCGAGGCTTTGGCCGGGAACTCTACATAGGCTTCATCGCCCGCTCCAAGGTCGACCTCAACTGGAGCAAACTGCTGGCGGGTGATGTAATAAAAGTTGTTGGCAGGTGAGAAAAACATATCGGGATTATCGCCATACCCGAGATCCTGTATTCCCTCGGGAGCCTTGTCGCTGTGATAGCGGCGCGCAACATGGTTGGGGACAAAGTCTATGATGACTTTCATCCCGGCCTTGTGTGTACGCTCTACCAGAGCCTCAAACTCCTCTATGCGTCGATCTACATCCTCCGCTATATCAGGGTCGATATCGTAATAGTCGCTGATAGCGTAAGGTGAGCCGGCCTCACCTTTGACGATGTGCCGGTTGTCTCTTTCAATGCCATAGGCCGAATAGTCAGGACAATGGGCGTGCTCGATGACTCCGGTGTACCACACATGGGTCACGCCAAGCTCTCGGATAGCTTCAAGTGCCCGCGGTGTGATGTCGTTCATCTTGCCGGAGCCGTTCTCTTCTATAGTACCGCCGGGGCGGTTGGTGGCATTGGGGTTGCTCCATAAACGGGGGAGCATCTGATATATGACAGGTTTGGTCATTTTCTATTCTTAAGCAGGTTGATATCGATCTTCTTCAGCGCTGAGCGCATCTGAATGTAGCCGTCAAGGAATACGGTATTGATTTTCTTTAGATTGAATACTTTGTAATGAGCCAGTTCGGACATCTCGACCTGAAGGTCACAGAGCTTTATATCCTCGGCCTGCTGTCCTTTTGACATCAGCACGTAAGTGCGCATAGCAATATCTATCAGCGAGTTGCCGGGACGTTCGGTTTTCATGGGACTGCAGTTGAGGCCGATGAGGAAGTCGCATTTGTCGCGCAGGATCCATGAGGGTAGATTATGGAGGACACCACCGTCTACATATTTCACACCGTTCATTTCCACCGGATGAAATATTATCGGCATACTGCACGAAGCCTGCATTATGTCGCCGATCGGACCTTCGTGAAACTCGACAGCGCAACCGTTGTCGATATCGGTCACTCCGATATAGGTCGGGATCTTCAGATCCTCAAGCCGCTCGATGCCGTTGAGTTGCTTAAGGACATGCTGCTTGAAACGGTTGATACGGAAGAGGTCGCCTCCGCGCACACTCAAGCGGGCAAAGTCGCCAAACTTCCCTTCGCTGAACACTCGGATCATATCGTCCGGCCGTACTCCGGCGGAATACATTACGGCCACGACCGATCCGGCACTCACTCCGGCGATGACATCGGGCCTCAGTCCCGCCTCCTCAAGAGCCTTGAGTGCGCCGGCATGCGCGAAGCCACGGGCTCCGCCTCCCGACAGGGCCACTCCAATACGATAGGGTTTGTTGCTTTCAGTCGCCATATCTCAACTTTTCTTCTGAGCCTCGATGGAGGCTCTTACGGCCTCATCTATCTCTCTCAGCACATCCGGATCCATCGTCTTAGCCACGACATCCCTGGCATATTCCACCCGGGAGCGTGCCGCATCCGTGCGCAGATACTTAGGATCAAGTCCAAGACTGCCGAGACGCCATCGGTCGAGCGCATCCGCATCCTTGAAAATGGCATACAGAAGCTTTGCCTTCCGGCCTTCGGGGCTGTCAATGCCCCAGCGTTTTTCGATAGCCTTCACTCCGACGCTATCATCAAGATCATGATAGCGCATCATGTAAGCGGCACGCTCGTCAAAGTCAATATCTGCGTTATCAGCACAATATTGCGAGTAGTAGACCGCACCGCGCGCACCATGCCCCGTGTCGAGATACTCGTCAAGCCGTCTTGTATCATGAAATATTGCGGCATGGGCGAGCGCTTCTATCGCACGGGGATTGTCGGGCATAAGCTCATATCCCATCGACAGGGCATGGAGAAGTACACGCTCACAGTGAGCCATCGCGTGGATCCTGCTGTCGGGCATATTGAAGCGCACACGCTCGTAGAGATACGGCGCCCAGTGCAGAAACAGCTTTCTGACCGCTTCCGGCTGTGAATTAAGGATGTCGGCAGTTATTACCATTTGTGGGGAATATAAAGGCGCGCCGGAAATATCAGCGCGCCTTATATTAAATCATTATTTCATTGAAAATCAGAACAGATAAGCGGCAGTAATTGTCCAGCAGCGGTTCTTGCCCTTGAAGAGGTGCTGCTCACTTGAACTTGCGCTCTTCAGTCCGAAGCCATATGTGGCACCGATCTGCACATGATTGACGAACTGTATGCCGGCACCTACTGTCCATGCGACGTCAAACTTACGGTTGCTTACGGCATCCTTCATAGTCTTCTTTGAAACGAGGAACGAGAAGTCGGGACCCGTAGTGAGGAACGGAGCGACAAACTTGCCGATGATAGGCAGACCGATTTTATACTTGAAGTTGATAGGTATATCGATATAGCTGCGGTTGAACTTCTCATTGTCAAGCTCGATTGAGCGGTTGGCGTAGAGAACAGATGCGTCGAAGCCTACATTAATAATAGGTACGGTAAATTCAGCCATAAGACCGCCGGTAAAGCCGGCACGGTTGTCTGAATTGAATGTCTCTGTGTTCAGTTTGAGCGAGTTGACAGCAACACCGGCTTTGACACCCCATTTAAACTGAGCCTGAGCAGGCATGACGGCAGCCGTAGCGATCACAACGGCAGCGAGGACTTTTGTGAAAAATTTCATAACTGTTGGGTTTGGTTTGTTTTTGCAAAAATAACATTTTTTCCAAATACTAAACAAATTTTTCTCATTTCCTGTTCGCCATTTATAGTCTTTTCTTTCTCAAAATAGATTATCTTTGCATTTGAAATCCCATATAGCATCCTAATGACTACTGAAAAGCGACTTGAACTGGAAGAGAAAGTTATCGCGATACTCCGCACGGTCTACGATCCGGAGGTGCCGGTCGACATCTATTCTCTCGGACTGATATATAAAATCGATATCGACGATGACGCAAACCTTACTGTCGACATGACCATGACGGCGCCCAACTGCCCGATGGCCGACTTCATAGTAGACGACGCGCGCTATAAGCTCGAATCGATCGAAGGTCTTAAAAGTGTCACCATCAATATCGTCTTTGAGCCTGTATGGACTCAGGACATGATGAGCGAGGAAGCCAAACTTGAACTCGGATTTCTTTAACCATCCCTACCCCGCCGTAGCCGTGCGCAAAGCAGTCTATTTCATATCCGACCTCCATCTTGGGGCGACTTATCTCGACGATCCGCTGCAATATGAGCGCCGGGTAGTCAGATGGTTGCGGTCGATCGAGGAGGATGCGGCCGAGCTATATCTGCTCGGCGACATCCTCGACTACTGGTATGAATACCGCACGGTAGTGCCCCGCGGCTACACACGATTTCTCGGTCAGCTCGGCATGATGGCCGACGCGGGGGTCAAAATCACATGGATAATCGGCAATCACGACATATGGATCAACGACTATCTGCCTGAGGAACTCGGCATAACGGTAGTCGACGGCACGATAATCAAAGAGATCCTCGGCAAGCGCTTTTTCCTTGCCCACGGAGACGCCCTCGGCAAGCTGCCGCGAGGATTCCGGTTTATCAGATGGATGTTCCGCAACAAATTCCTTCAGCACCTCTACTCGGCCGTACATCCCCGATGGACGGTGCCGTTCGCTCACCGCTGGTCAGCCCATTCGCGCAACTTTTCTGAGGAAATTCCACAATTTGCCGGTCCGGACAAAGAGCCTTTCGTAGCATTCTCAGAAGAGTATCAGCGCGACCACCCTGATCAGGCGATAGACTTCTTCGTCTTGGGACACAGGCACATACTGCTCGACTATCCCCTCACACACGGTGGCCGACTGATAGTGCTCGGCGACTGGATCCATCATTTTTCCTACGGAAAATGGGACAGCAAAAATTTCATTTTGCAATGCTTCGATGACAAATTGAATCCGTAACTACTGATATTAACAATATTTCACATTTATCACTATCGCCCCACGAAAATTTTCATAATATTGATATATAGCATTTTAACCCACATACATAGATTAAAAACAGGTTGAGTGATTAAAAACTATGTTAGAAAACATGTTTTTTTATTTGGCAGCGTAAGAAAAAAGGGCAACCTTTGCATCACAAACCTATAACAATCTTTTTTACCTTAGAAATTGTACCTATTGGAAACCTATAAAAAGGGACTTCGTGATGAAGTCCCTTTTTATGTTATCAGCCGGAAGAAGCTTCCTCATGTTCATATTCTGATGTGTATTGCTCGCACATGCTCTGCAAGTGCGATAGGGGTAAGAAAAATGCAACGTGGGGGCTCACCTTTGGCTTAACCGCCACGCTACTATGCCGACACCTGCCCGGCAGGTGTCTCTACTTTGTCTCCTCGCCCCTGGCGGATGGAAATGCGGAATAGCTATAATCGGCGTCCCGAAGAGGGACGCCCTGAGAGAGCTGCGACAGGTACCGGGCACATCTCGCTACGCTCGATGTACCGCGGCTACTGTAAATCGGCGCTCTCTTCGGAGCGCCACATGGCGACTGAAAGATATCAGTAACTGCAATCGGATTGCACGATATCGCGTTGCCGACGCTCATTTTCGCCATACTTCCCTGCTCCCCAGACACTGACGTACGCCTGAGGTTGCCCACAATAACGCGCCTTTATGACGTTTGACCTCATATTATTTTCGCAACCATCATCTTTTTACATCGACCCACTTTTTGCTTGTTGGGACAAAAATCGTATCTTTACGAAAATATAATCAATATGGAATCTCAGTATATCGAAATAGACCCGAACGATAAAATTATATGCGTGAATATCAGCAGCTCTTTTGATAAAAAAGAACGTGCAGATAATTATGATCGGGCACGGCATTATTGGAAAGTTTCACCTAAAAGAGCTAATAATGCTAATCTTGTATTGGCTACCGCACATGGAATAGTAATAGCTGTATTCAAGCCGTTCAAATGGTATCAGACAAACTCCATCAAATACCCGGGAAGATATGAATTTGATGGCGAAGAAGTAAAAGATTCACCATATTTAGGAAAATGTATATGGAATGTAGTCAACAAACATACAGTCTCCATTGCTTATATAAACTTGTAACAAGGAAAATTTCACCGTACTAAACACGTACTGTTAAGACACCAAACATGATAATATGAGTATGGTCTACGATCTTTACGAAAACTCCAATATGCCCAAGTGTTTGCTGTTATAAAAAATAGTGGAATTGGGATATCTATATCACACGATCAAAAATTAGCATTAGGGGCGATCGGGAAAAAGCTCCAAGCTGTTTTGGGCAAAAAAGAATAGTATGACAAAAATTCTCTCTCAAAATTACAGCTATGCCAATAATTCGAGCAATGAACTTATAAAAGTTTCTACTGCTCAGCGTAATGAAAAATATTTTTGTCCTGTATGCGGCGAACTTATGATCCCTCATATGGGAAAAATTCGACGTTGGCATTTCGTTCATAAAAACACAGAAAACTGTTCATATGAATCATATCTCCATCTGTTAGCGAAATTCAAGATAAGAGAGACTTTTCTTAAATCCGAGCATTTTCTGCTTTCATATAAAGCAAAAGCACTTTGTTCTCATGAGTGCCCTTTTATCACTTCTCCCAAATGCGAAGATGAAAAACCTGTTCAATTCGATTTGCGTAGATACTATGATAAATGCGAGATAGAAGCTTCCTATTATCAATACCGAGCTGACTTACTATTATCCTCTTCTACAAACTCTAATCGACCACCTGTGTTAATTGAAATTAGGGTTACACATAAATGTACTGAAGACAAAATTAATAGTGGTGCTCGTATTATTGAAATCCCAATTCAATCTGAAGAACAAATTGATCATATTGTTGAAAGCGGCAAATTAAAAGCAGTAAGAGCTAATCAATTTAGCCATTTAGACGAAAATAAAATAACCTTATACAATTTCAATAAAATAGAATCTTTTGATCCGATTGGATCATTCGATGAAGACGAAGAGTATTTTAGTCGAAAGAATACAATTGTATTTTGGCTGAATCAACAAGGCAAATTCTGCTCATTTGATTGTCACTGTTACGAAGTTCGTGACAAACTACCACCAAATGTTCATTATTATATAACCCAAATTGCGACCCCATTCAAAGAGATTTTTCAAGAATTCTCTAAGCGAGGAGTAAAAATTCGTAATTGTTTCTTATGCAAGTTTAGTAAACAAGACTATTGGGGCGACTGGATTTGCATTCTATATAAGAGACTTAGTTTACCACGTAAGCCTTCTCCATATAGCGCTACATCATGTTCCAATTACATGGAAAATTTTATGACTTCGCAAAATGCGGTATCAATTGCACACCCTCAAAATACGGAACAATCTGATTCTACTCCCCCCTGTAAGTTCTATTACCATATATGTGAGGATATACTATGAAGTATTGGTAAAATCATGTTATACTCTCATTACCATACAACATCATTATAAGCCAACAAATCAAGGAACCCGACACCTGCCGAGCAGGTGTCTCTCCTCTGTCTCCTCTCCCGTGGGGGATGGAAATGCGAAAATTAGTGGGAGGGGGTGACGAGGGGGATGAAGGAGGCGTAGCCGGCGGAGGCCATTTCTTCGAGGGGAATGAACCGGAGGGCTGCGGAGTTGATACAGTAGCGGAGGCCACCGGTCTCGACGGGGCCGTCGGGGAATACATGACCGAGATGGGAGTCGGCGCGGGCTGAGCGTACCTCGGTGCGATGGCGCCCATAGCTGTGATCGTCGTGCTCGGTCAGCAGAGACGTGTCGATCGGACGGCTGAATGCGGGCCATCCGCACCCGGAATCATATTTGTCGGATGAGACAAAGAGAGGGGTGCCGTCAACGATATCGACGTAGATGCCGGGACGGAATTCATGGTCATATTCGTTGATAAACGGTCGTTCGGTGGCACTGTTCTGTGTCACCTCCCACTGAAGCGGGGTCAGACGTTGACGCAGCTGCTCGCGGCTTTCGGTTTTGGCAGACTTTTTCATCTCTCTGACCTCCTTGAAAAGAGCCGGATTGACATGGCAGTAGCCGTCGGGATTCTTTACGAGATAGTCCTGATGATAGTCCTCGGCAGGATAAAAGTTTTTCAAGGGGAGAAATTCGACAGCGAGCGGTTCGGTGTGGCGACGCTGCAGGGTAGCGAGCTCGGCCTCAATGACCGGGACATCGGTAGGGTCAGTATAGTAGATGCCTGTGCGATACTGCGTACCGGTATCATTGCCCTGACGGTTGAGTGACAGTGGATCGATGCTACGGAAATAGATGCGCAGGATTGTCGACAATCCGATTTCCTCAGGGTCATAATCGACTTTGACAGTCTCGGCCGCGTGGGTCAGCCCGGTGCAGACTTGCTGATATGTGGGCGAGGGAATCAGGCTGTTGGCATAGCCCGCAGTGGCTTTGTCGACTCCGGGAATCAGCGACATCAGGTGAGCGGTACCCCAGAAGCATCCGCCGGCAAGGTATATCGTCTTCATTTGTTAAATCTTTATGTAAATCTTACGTCGATAGAGGAAGTAGCCAGGAATCCAGTTGACAAACACGAACAGGATAGCCCACAGGCATGAAGCGAGCTGAGCGTCACCGCCTGTCAGCGGATTGAGAACTGTATAATAGAAAGCCCCTTTGAGCGAGGTGACTCCGCCGGGAGCAGCACCGCATCCGACGATGATATCCGACAAAAGATAGGCGAGGACTGCACTCTGAACGTAGAGGTAGAGCGGATTGACGCCGAAAGCATGGAAGAACGGAGTCCAGCGCTTCCATCCCTTGACATCGATTATCCAAATAAGGAGGGCGAGGAGACTTGAGGCCATACCACAGGTAGTGAGTACGAATGTCGGCGACCATACCTTCTTGTTTAGGGGCAGACCATAGCAGAGAAGGAGTCCGCAGAAGGTCATGACGGCGCCGATAATGAAGAGCTTGTTGAGCATCTCGTCCCGGGAAGCGGCTTTACAGATGATACCACCGCAAAGGAAACCGATGAGCATATGAGCGATAGAGGGAAGAGTGCTGACGAGTCCTTCCGGATCGAATATAAACGGTTCGCCGAAAGCGCGGTCGGTGTACATATGGGCATCGCCGATGACGCTGCGGTCGATACGGGCAAGTATGTTGGTGTCACCATAGACAAATCCATCGCCGAATATCAGCAGCAGAGCATACCCGACAAGGAATGTCGCAATAAGCCACGGAAGGACACGATGCTTTACGGTCACGGCAAGGAGCGCTCCGATACCATAGCAGATACCCAGGCGGGGAAACACGCCGAGGATACGGATTCGGTCGAATGTCATTGTGGCCTCGGCAAGCGTCTTGCCATCGACCAACAGGCCTTTGAGCCACATTGAAAACCATGCCAGACCGAGACCGATAAGCCATATAAGCAGGGCCCGGCGGATTATCTTCGTGACAACAGGACGCGTGGGACGAAACTCGGTCTTGCGTAGCGACAGATAGGTCGACACACCCATGATAAACATGAAGAATGGAAAGACCAGATCGGTCGGCGTAAGGCCGTTCCATGCGGCATGACGCAGAGGCGTATAGGCCTTGGCCCATGTGCCCGCATTGTTGACAAGAATCATGCCGGCAATAGTCAAGCCGCGCATAATGTCGAGAGCCAACAGGCGCTGATTAGTTTTGGCGATAGATGTCATTGATATAATAATGTAAGATTTGAACCGGGGAAATAGTGTGATAATATATCTTCATATGAATAGCCCTGACTGCCCATTACAGCGGCTCCGATCTGGCAGAGCCCTACCCCATGGCCCCAGCCGGCGCCATGCAGAGTTATGACGGCATCTGAGTCGTCTCCGTCGATGGCAACTGTAAATGCAGAACTATACAGATGCGTGGGAGAAAGGGAGCGCCGTATCTCCAGCTCTTTTCCGATGATAAGGCTGTCTTCGCTTCCGACGACCATCAGACGAGTAATACGGCCGGACTTACCACGCTGCAGGGGACGGAGATCCCTGATATAGCCGAGATGACGACCGGTACGTCGCTCAAAGAGCGCACCGAGAGAATCGGCACGATAGATCACTGTCCACCGATAAAAGTCAGTAGTAGCGCGGTCATAACTGTTAAGCACCGCGGCGAGCACGTCAGTAGATGGATTGGCGCAGAAGGCATCAGGGCGACTTTCAATCCACTCCGCAGCTATTGTACTGTCTGTCAGATCGGGAACGGGAAGAGGCTCAGGCGAATCGCAGCACGCTTCGAGATAGCTTTTATGAACAGGCTCCCAGCAATTCTCAAACTCTTCGGTGACACCACCGCAACATTTGGAAAAGCGTGCATCGCAGACTTCGCCCCCGGAAGTGAGCACAAGTCCGCGGGTAGACTTCACGGCATCGGCTACAGCCGGATTGGTACGGCGCGTCACTCCCTGATAACGCTGACAATGGTCGTCGGCACAGACATCGAAAAGGTCATGGTCGTCGCGGTCATACCAGACTGTCACTTCGCCGGGAAGCTCCGCCCTAACCTCGGCCTTGCGGCCGCGACGCTCAAGCTGCGACAACAGCCATGAACGGGAAATAACGGCGTGAGCCTTCAGCAACGCCTCCGATGAGTTGGCACTCATTTCGCTTGAAATGACGCTCTCGAGATAGCGTTCTATGTCGATTTCATTTATGACGACCAACTGATCTCCTTTACGGAGAAGTTTTATATCGCCCTCGAAAGCCTGAGTCTCCTGCTGCTCCCAATGGAAACCGACACCGATAGTGACGTCGACAATCTCTATCACACCGCCGGCAGGAGCAGACAACGTCATGCAGGAATCGACATCGCAGGTCGCAATACGTAATGTATCTGACACTGAAGAGGCAGAATCATTAATGACAAGCGTGACTTCAGGGACTGTCATCAGTCCGACAGATATCATGGGAACAGTCCCGACCTGCCGACTCCCACCGCGACAGGACGACAGCAACAGGACAGATGCATAAAGGGATAAAGCTCTGAGTAATTTCATTCTACAAATTTAGACTCTTTTATCCGAAAAATCAATACCTGCACAGGAGAAAGACTCCGTATGAGCGTATATGGCTCAACGGGCAAGATTCAGATTGAGTGACAGACCGTAAGAGGTATTAGTTGTCGGGTAAGAAGAGGTCGTGACAAGCGGAGTGTTGACCTGGTGGTCGAAATAAGCGGCGAGTGTAAGACGACGCGAGAGTACGTATTTGGCCGAGAAATTGATACCGAAGGTTTCCGTGCCCGAAGTAGGCTGAGTGTATGCGGTCTCGATACGGCGGATAAGAGCCTGAGTAGAATTAAAGTTGAGGTCAAGGTTAAGGGTAAGATCGTTGCTGACGGATGTACCCGAACCTTTCATCTTAAGGATTGTATTGAACCCTACGATCTTATACCCAGCTCCAATAGTCAGACCCTTCGTGGTTGCTTCCACAATCTGTCCGGCTCCGGGATTAAGAGTAAGAGTACGCTGATCGCGATACTCGGCATTGAACGTGACTTCATTTTTCATAGTCACCGAGGCACCAATAAGCGGAGCGAATCGCTCGGTAATGGCAACGGTAGTGATATTGTAGGGGGACGAGGGAACGGGGCGACCGGTCAGCTCGTCGAGCGTAAAGCCGCGGTTTCCGTCGGCAGAAATCCAGTTGAGGAATGATGAGTAGTTGCCTACCGAATATGTGCACTGATAAGCGTGGTTGAGGGAAAATGACTTGAAGTATGATTTAGCAGAGGGGAGAATCTGGAGGGCATCATAGGTTATTCGCCAGTTGGGCAATACGGACTTGAATGACGGGAAGAGGTCAAGAGTGACCTTAGATGGATCGGATCCACTGTAAGCGGCGAGGAATGCCGGAATGAGGACATCGGAAGAAGTAGCCGACGATGTACCTACGGCCGGGTCAAACGGCAGCCCGGCCCAGGGGGTATCACTTAGAAATCCTGCATCCGGATAATTCAGCCCCTGATATGAATTTTCGACACGCTGAGCTATTACCGGGATATTGCGCAGGAACGCATCGAAGGCAGCCGAGGCATATCCGTCAGCAGCCTTTGAACTGGAAAGCGCTGTGCCGATAGCACAGTGGGTACGCGTGTAGGAGCCGGTCAGTGATACAGGCATATCGGCATACATGAACTGCATCTGCTTGGAGCGGTTGTCAGTACGATTCATCGTCAGCTGTATCTTCAGACCCTTAATCGGCTCCAGATTCAACTCTACATTCAATTCATCGGTAGAGGAAATCAGTGCCGGAGATGTCTGGCCGTCGTTGGTTATGAGCCATCCACGTTCCTTGGCACGCGTGACATAGCTTTCATCAGCAAAACCGAAAGCAAAGTCGAGACCGGGCGACATCGGACCGTATGAGTTAGACTGTCCGAATATATTGCCGATGTCGTTGCGGAAAAGCGGAAGCGTCAGTCCGCGCGAACGTTTCCAGCGCACGGAGGCAGTTCGAGGCGATATTATCAGTCGCGTGGTATATGCAAGGATCTCCTTGAATACCGGTTTATCAACCTTCTGCACCTCGACAATCGTAAATTTCAGATTCTGGTCTCCTCGGTCAAGCACTTCGATGGAGTTGGCATCGACAATCTTGAATTTGACCGGGAATGGCGCACCGTCGGTAGTGGCAGCCGTAACTGAAACTTTTGGAACACGAAGGTTGTGCTTTATAAGAAGCGTCGTATCGGATTTGAGCTTGAACGTACGCTCAAATCGCTTGGGTTTCTTAGCCGTAGTTTTAGCGCGGGTAGCGGAGAATCGCTTGTGAACATCCTTGACATAGGGCAATTTGTTATAGAGCGACTCAAAGTTGAGACGGCCGTCGGCACTTAGTGTCGACTGGCTTGCAATCGTATTACCCATTGAGATGTCATCGATCGTAGCTCCGCGATCCCATCGGTAGGTGGCGTTATAGGACGCATTGGCCGTCAGGAAGTCGAGAACAGGAATGCGGTTGAACGGAGCCTTATAGTTGGCAACAAAAGACTGATTGTAAGCCCAGGGGGTACCCATGCTGAGGATACTTGACCAGACTGTATCCTGCCATTCCTTATATTTATCGGGGAAGAGTTTCCGATTGACCGCGCCGGCAGTCTCCTCGATTCGTGCCGAGGTGTTGGAATTGAATGTCACAGACAGCGAGCGGGTAATATTCCATGTCAGGCTGAACTGACGGTCCCACAGGAAATTCTTGCTTACGGATACGGGGAGCTGGAACATCTGGTCGGTCTCCGACCGGGTCTGCTGCTCATAGTAGTAGCGCGACATCGTGGTCAGGAACGAGATGTTGTCAGGCGCCCAGCGCAGCTCCCAGTCCTTGACAAATTTCAGATTCTTATTTTTGCTCTTGATGAATGAGAACGGCTTGAACGCCTTGATATAAGGCGCATAGGAATAAGCGAGAGAACCACGGTAGTCGTTGGTATTCTCGTACTCGGTAGTCGGGTCATTTTTAGACTGACGTGAGAACGAGAAATTGATTGTGAAGTTGGCAGGATCCCAGGGCATCGGACGCTTGCTCTTTATGTCGAACTTGAGTGCCGACAGGGAAAAATTCTCCGTACTGGAGCGTTCGACAGCGTATGCACGTATTGAGTCGCGCTCGGCCGGGGTAGCCACATCAAGAGCGTCCTTGAGGAGTACGTCCTGGTCAAGCGGGTTGTAACGCGGAGTAGTGGTCTCGCGTGACATCGAGTAGAAAATCGGGGCACGGAGCTTGACGGACTCTGGCAGGAGACGGCCAACATCACCGGAGACAGCGACATTATATTGTTCATAATCGTCGAGGCGGCGCTCATTGAGCGATTGATCGACACCTCCGAAACCGGCAGTCTCGATATGTGCGCCGAAATTGATAGTGGCGATATCCGACATCGACAAATTGGCATTGACTTTACCGGCCCAGCCACCTTCCTCATTGAAATCAGTGACTTTCAACTCATTGATCCAGACTGTACCGGCCTTGACAACAGAAGCGTTGTTGCGTACACCGATGAGAATGACACGCACGTCGCTCAGAGAGGGATTGCCCATAACGGAAATTCGGTTGCGCTCATAGTTAGGGTCGCGTCCTGAATAGAGGGTAGTGAATCCGACGTTCGATCCCTCTTCATTTTTAGTGCGGTTGCGCTCCTTTTTCAGATTGACAAGCGACTGGAGGGTAAGATCCATGAAGTTATTGGCCGGCCAAACGATCTGACGGTCAGAAGGATTGTCCTGATAACGGCCCGGAGGAGTGAGTTCGAGCGGAATCTCATACTCATAGAAGTTGTTCTTGACATCGGTACCCAGACGTACAAAAAGCGAGAGCTCACCGCTGCGCAGATTGGTCAGATTGTCAATCAACGCCTCGGCGTGGACATGCATCTGCAGCGAACGGTAGTTGCGCAGGTCAAGCATGGTATTGCGATAGATGCCGCGGCCGTCGGAAGGTTGCAGATCGCGAACAGTCAGCGACAGCGACTGCTCGTTGAGCTGGACGATCTGAGACTGACCGGGATCGGTTATACGTGTGACACCTGGAGGTAGTACATAGTTGACCGGTTCACGCTGAGCGTTTTCTTCAATATTGACTACGGTAATATCGAGTTTGCCCTCCGCGGGGGAATCACCACGCTTGTTGAGATTGAAGTCGTAGGTACGCCACTCTCCGCGCACAAGTTCAAGCGTAGCGAATCGGAGATGGGTTACCTCCTTGAAGCCGGTCATGAAAATACGGGCAAAACGTATCGTGGAGAAATCGGAAATAGATCCGACAACTTTCTCATAATCAGCCAACGGAATCTTGAACTGATACCATTCGACCTCGCCTTTCGTACCGTCAGGGAGCGGAACGATGGAGACCTGCTTATCCGTTATATAGTTCTGCCCTACTACAAAGTCCTCGGGACGGATGGAGACATGATATTGGAAATAACGCTCATACTCATTGAGAGTATTGTCCTGATTGATATCTTCGACATCGGGGGTGCTTCGCGAAGACTGATATAGAGGATCGGGAGCCTCATCGGGCGACAGAGAGTTACCCTCGACACCATTATATCGTTTGTACCTCTCCAGAATGGAAAGTCGTTCTTCATCGTAGTCGTACCCACGGAAAAAGTGATAATTATCACCGGCGGGGTCATTGAAAGGAGAGAATTTGTCTTCCTGCATACGTGCTATGGTCGTAGCAGGGAGGCGACGTGAAAGCGCCGACAGATAGTTCTGATAGGTGTTGAATGTATATTCGTCGTCATTTTTCAATCCGTCAAGACCCACGTCCTGGATGGGGCGCGACGTATTGTTGTTATCGAACGAATAGGTCAGCGATGCCTGACGGGAAACACGACCCCAGACGGTAGAATCCATAAATTGAAAATTACCGTCGAGAGGTATGCCGTTCTCATAACTTTTCAGACCATCCTTGAGGATATCTTCCGATATTTCGCCAAAATTGAAATAAAGGTCGCCGCCTTCATAGTTTGGATTCTCGGGATCAAGGAACGGGTTCATCAGCCAGAACTGGATATATTCGATGTTTGACTGTTCGAAGTTGGTATTATCCATCTTACGCATGATCCCCCCCCAGCGGGATTCGGGCCGGGTCAGGTTGCCGTCGTCGTCGATATCCGTATCATCAAGGTTGTAAGGACCTCGCTCGGTAGGATAGAATGAAAGATTGAGGGTCTGCAGAGTCGATGATTCGCCATAATTGAGCTGGCGTCCGGGAAAAATCTCGCGATAGGTGACTTCACGGACGTAAGGATTGGATAACTGCTTGAGGTCGCTACGGATGTAGCCGGGACAAAGAGACGAGTTGCGCTGAGTGAACATCCGGTCGATGTAGTACCAGTTGAGCAGAGCTCGATTCTTGCCATAGGCGGTATTATTGGAAAGAGAGGCTTCAGGGAAGAGCGCATCGGGCGAGGGGTCGTATGGAGTCGACGCAAGCACCCAGGCATATGGGGAACGCAAATCAACACCGATCTGGGATGACTCGAAATCGTCAATGTAAGCAGATCCCTGATTAGAGCCTGACTTCTGGCTGTGAGGCATAAGTCGAGCCACTTCGGCCGTAAGGCTCAGCTTGGACGGCTGGGTGGCATTGATAGTGGGAACCTTGTTGAGCAGATTGGTCAGCCAATAAAACTCTGTATTGTAACTGAGGTTGAGTCCCATCATCGTGTTGTTGACCACTTCATCACCGATGTTGACCTTTTCGATCAGAGCTTTTTCAGAAAAATGGAGGATGGTAGCTCCGATGTTGAAGTTCTTATTAAATGCATATTGCAGATCAAGGCCGAGAAGCGACTTACGCTGGAGGGAGAAGAGCGACTGATTCTCAAGGGTTACGCTGATATTCTGTCCTGAGTCGATAATGGACTGGTTGGTAATGGTCACTATACCCATCGCATAGTCGACGGTATAGTCGCTATTCTCGGTAAGTGTCACTCCACCGGCAGTCACCACGACCGATCCGCGAGGTACATTCATGGCATTCAGTCGGATCTGAGAACCGCCGGATGATTGGTATTCACCGACAAGCGAGAATTTGTTCTTATCCGCAAACTGCCGGGCAACCACCTGAGTCGAATCATAAAGCTCCTTGTAGACATATCGCTCCGCAAGGGCCGGATTATTGATTTTTGACTCAAGATGAGAGCCGAACGGCTCTGCTACAGGAAAGATAATCTTACCGCTCTGGGAAAGGACGGTGTATCCCTCGATAAAGTCAAAGAATCCGTCCGGATTGCTCTGCTCATTGGAGTCTATGCGGTCGAGATTCATGACCTGAAGCAAGGGCTGATTGCTAAGTCCGGGAACGGGCAAATAGTTGATTTCTATACCGGTAGTATCGCTCAGATACTTGATATTCAGCTTAAACTTAGCTTTCTGAACCTGATAAGCACCGAGCGAATAGACATTTTTCATCATCAGACGCCACATAGGCAGGCGCGGTGCTACTGTCGTACCCTTAAGCATCTTGACAAAAAGAGACTGGTCGGTTGTCGGAATGTCGCTGGAAAATTCGCCGACCTGATAGACACGGCCGTTATAGGTGTATTCGAATGCGACGCCGAGCACCTCATCACTTGAAAGAGCGCCTTTCAAGGAGATATAGCCGAGAGTAGAGTTGAGTGTATATTCCGACGACGAGAGCAAACGCGCACTCTCGACTTTCTCGAAGTCACGTCCGCCTTCGATGCCATAAGCGCGCAATGGCTCGAGAGCCTGAGTCACGGTATTGATATTACGTGCGCCCGGGAATTGCTCCTTGATGGTCGACAGAAGGTCATTACTCTGGTTGGTTGGGAACGGATAGGCCGAGTTGCCTACCCAATAATCGCCTGCAATGACCTGGCTTTCGCCGAGATCCTGAAAAGCAACGATATTGCGTGACTGATTGTAGTTATTGCTTTTATTCGTAACCCACACCTCAATGCGGGTAATCTGGATACCGGAGGATACGAACGGCAGATTTTTGGCAAACCGGTCGTAGTTCTGATAAAAATACTGAGCCAGGAAGAAGTGACGGTTCTGATCATAATTGTCAACCGTGATGGAGAATGGAGTCAGCTGTGCCCCACCCTTCGTATTGACCGTCTTTGACTCGGAGTTTTGCTGTGAGACGAGAGCGGTGGCCGTCAGCTTGCCGAACTGAAGCTGAGTCTTGACACCGAAAAGAGCCGTAGAACCGCGTATAAGCGACGACCCTGTAGTCATGGAGACATTACCGGCCTCGATCAGTTTGACGATGTCGTCTTCCTTACCCTCATAAGCCAGCTTAAGGTTTTTAGAGTCGAAATCGAAAGTGGCATCAGTATTGTAGGTCATGTTGAATTTCATGCGGTCACCGACTGACGCGCTGATCGTAGCCTGAATTTTCTGTTCGAAATCGAAATATGTCTTGCGGCGTGCTGTAAGCGAAAGCGACGGATTATCAGTCTTATTACTCTTGATACCCATCTTGAGCTGAACGGATCCCTGAGTCGTCAGCTGCACACCTCCTGGGCCGAAAATCTTCTCAAGCGGCCCGATGGCAAAGTGCATATCAAGCGGATTGAAAGGATTTTTCTCATTACCGAGAAATGCCTCTGAATTGCGTTTCTGATAATATTGCTGCATCGACTGCTTGAGCTGCATATTATTATACTGCTTCTCAGAAAGCATGAAGGGTGTGGCGATGTCAAAATTACCGACTTTAGTACGGATGACATACATTCCTGTCTCGGGATCAAATTCAGTTACCGTCTTGATATTGGATGGAGTAGCCAGATCGGCGGCAAACTGGTCAGACATAAGCTGCTCATAGGACTGCGGAACAGTCTGCTGAACCGGGAACGGCATCATTACAGAATCGACAAAAGCCGGGGAGGGTGCAAATGCGGGATTATAGGGAGGAGCCATCGTCGCCGTCGATGACGAGGCCGGCTGCTGAGCCGAAGCCGATAAAGCGACAGCCGTCATAGCCACTATTGCGACTATACGACAGAGTGATGTGATATGTCTGGATAACTGACCGGCTTTCATCGACTAAGAGCCTGATTGATCCTGTAAGGCCGATACACGGGGAGGCTCACACGAAGCCACCCCTGACAGGTCCGTCTTCCGGGATGCTGTTTCAGGGTTCTGTTCTATTTGTTACAGCCGACATCACATCATCGTCAAAGCCTTCTTGATAGCGCCTTCTACTGTCAGCGAACTGTCAGCATCAAACAGTTTCTTAAGAGCCTTCTGCGACTGAGGCCTCGGGAAACCGAGCATGACGAGTGCTGCAAGTGCTTCATCAAAGGTGTCGGATGAAATCTGCGGCTGAATAATTAACGTATCATCAAGCGGTTTTATTTTATCCTTGAGGTCTACAATTATGCGCTGAGCCGTTTTTACACCGACACCCTTGACTGCTTTGAGGGGAGCTACATCACCATTCGAGATTACTACCTCCAATTCCGGAGCCGGGACTGACGAAAGTATCATGCGCGCAGTATTGGCGCCAACACCCGACACTCCGATCAGAGCCCGGAATATCGCACGCTCCTGCTCGGTCGTAAAGCCGAACAGAATCCAGGCGTCTTCCCTGATAACTTCATGAACGAGCAACTTGGTCTGCTCTACGCCCTCGAGAGCCGAATATGTGGAAAGAGTGATATTCAGAAGATATCCCAGACCGCCCTGTGTCTCAACAGTCACCGTGGCGGGGGTCAGTTCGGTCACATTACCGCGTATATATTCTATCATTTTTCTGCTGTTTGATTTACGATTTCAAAATTACTAAATAATTGTGAATTCTAATGTTCGCGCGCGCAAGAGAAATGCAAAAATATGTAATATATTTATAGCTAACAGGTTAAAATATGTTGCAATTTAAAACCATTTCAAGGATGATTTGTCTAAGACTATGAAAACTGAAAATAATAACCGCTTAAAAATTTACATCTATGAAAATGAACAAGAAAGTTTTAGCACTCGCACTCGCTGCATTCGTAGCCGCCGGCTCCGCAACCATCAGCGCAGCCAACGATAACGACACCCGTAAACCCTGTACCGAACAGTCAAAATGCGCTAAAGGAGATAAGAAATCCGACAAAAAAGGCGAAAAGGGTATGCGCGGACGCAAGGATCACAAAGGACATGCAAATATCTTTCAGGGAGTAGAGCTTACTGCCGAACAGCAATCGGCAATCAAAGATCTCCGCGAAAAGCAGATGGCAGCCGAAAAAGCCGCACGCCAACAGAATCGCGAAACATTCATGACCGAACTTAAGGGCATCCTTACTCCCGAACAGTATCAGCAGGTCGAGCAGAATGCGGCCAAGATGAAGGAAGCACGCGCGGAACGTCAGGACAAGGATGGCAAAGCCGTTAAAGGTCAGCACGGTGAAAGACGTCACCATCAGAAAGATGGCAAACAGATGAACCAACAGCGCGCTCCCCGCTCATAAAAACTAAGAAAAAACACACAAGCAAAAGAAGTAGCAGGCACACTGATGCCTGCTGCTCTTTTTTATACTACCTGTCAATATCCGACTGCTCGGTAAGTGTACCGGTAGCACGGCGGTATTCGGTCACATATATGCGATATTGAGCCCTCGCCTCGATATAATTGCTGTATGACTGCTGCCATTGCGCCTCGGCATCCAGCACATCGGTAATAGTGACTTTGCTGACACTGAAACGCTCGCGAACGGCCTCCAGATTAGCTTCAGCCTGACGTAGCGCAAGCGCGGCCGTCTCGATCATAGCATATCCGCTTGAAAGATTGCTGATAGCCTGCCGGATCTCAAGGTCGAGCAACCGTGTATTCTTTTCCATTTCCAGACGTGCATTGGTCGCTTCGATACGTGCCTTCTTTACTTTTTTTATTCCCTCGCCCCAGTGAAACAGCGGAATCTTGACTCCCACCATGGCAGTAAGGCCGTTATTAAAGATATTCTCATTCAGATAGACACTGTTGCCTTCCGATACCGGAAGATTTCCTTTAAGACGGATATTGCCGTAATGGGAATATCCTAAAGAAAGTCCGATGGAGGGCAGAAATTCGCCTTTTGCGAGATCAATTTTGTGATGACTGGCTTCAACGTTAAGGCTCATCAGTTTGTACTCCGGACGCTCTGCGACTGAATAGTCGAATGAGTCAAGCCTGTCAACATCAATGACGGTATCCGTCGGGATAATGTCAGTGTCATAAGCCACACCGATAATACGACATAGCGCCATACGGCAAAGGTCAGCGCCATTATGACATTTCTGCAACTGGTATTCTATCTCACTTCTCTTGGCCTCGACACGCAGCATGTCGGATTTTGTCAGAAATCCTTTAAGTCGTCGCAGATCCATTACTTCATAAAGATTGTTCATCTGAGCCATGTATGACTCAACCATTTTAACTTTCTGAAGAACGGCGACATATGTCCAATATGCATTGTCTGCATCCGCGATTGTCTGCATCCGCGTCATACGGTATTGTTCCTCTGAGGCTTTTGCGCCTATCTTAGCCAGTTTGTTGGCGGCAGAAATGCGTCCGCCGGCATATATGGGCTGAGTGAGATTAAGACCTGCAAGGTAAGTGCCTTTTGTAATCAGTTTCACATCGCCGACCTGATAGTCGAAAGGATTGTAGATAGCAGTAGCGTTTCCGTCAAGTTTGGGCAAATAAGCGGTCTTGGCTATTGCAACGTCAAGCTTCGACGTCTCAATGGTATTCTCGGCACGCTTTATATCCTCGCTTGACTCGACAGCCATTATCCGGCATTCGTAGCCGGACAGCTGCAGTGGAGCATTGGCACGGACCGTCAGCACCGCGACAGAAAGAACGAGTGCAGAAATATAATGTTTCATTGCTTTACGCGGAAAAAGATTGAATAAAAGAGCGGCAGAAGCATCAGGGTCACTATCGTACCGACTGCCAGACCGCCGATGATCGTCACGGCAAGCGAGCCATACATCGGATCGCCCATTAGCGGTATCATACCGACAATAGTCGTTATCGAGGCAAGAAGCACGGGACGTACGCGGGATACCGTAGCATTAATAAGAGCCTGATATTCAGGCTGACCATCTTCGTTGCGCAGACGGTTTATCTCGTCCACAAGCACTATTGAGTTCTTGACCATCATGCCTATCAGCCCCATGAATCCCAAAATAGCCATGAAGGTAAACGGGGTATCTGTAATTAGCAGCATCGGAGCGATACCACATATCACAAACGGGAAACAAATCAGGATGAGTATGACTTTGCGCCAGTTATTGAACAGCAGCAGAAGGACAAGCAGGATCAGAATCATTGTCATCGGCATCATCTCGGCGAGCATTTGCTTGCTCTCTCCTGACATTTCGCCCTCGCCTACCCAGCGAAAAGTATATCCGGCAGGAAGGTGGATGCTCTCGATAGCCTCGCGGATATCCGCTTCGACGCTTGCCGGAGTGGCATACTTGTTTTCCGGGTCGGGATCACACTCGGCTTCGATGACACGCCGGCTGTTCAGGCGCAGTATCTTTCCTTCCGACCAACCGACACTGACACTGTCGACGACATTCCCGACAGTAGTTGTCCTGAACATATTGCGTGTAAGCTGCTCATTATCGACAGCTCCCGTCAGGAGCGACCTGGCATCCACATCGACCGAATTAATGTTAAGCATACTCCAGACCGGAATGGATGCGATATTGTCTATATGGCTTCCATCGGTATTACGCATCCTTAGATTGATGGGTAGTATCTTTTCCTGCTCATATATCACGCCTACAGGATAGCCTTCTCCGGCCGCCTTGACTGCATTCCCGATATCGCCGCGGCTGACTCCCGCACGGCGCGCATCTTCCTGCGAGAATTCAAAGACCAACTCCTTATGCACCGGGTTCCAGTTGTTCTGGACTGAATACGGGTCGACAAGCGGTGAGGATACCATAATGCTTTCTGCCTGAGCCGCCAGCCGACGTAAAACAGCAGGATCGGGACCACCGAACTCCACCTCGACCATGTGTGATGTAGAAATCGAGAAATTGTATTTGCGGATGCGGATATAAGCGTCAGGATATGTCTCGCGCAGCTGCTTGCGTATCTGCGGAATAACTTCGACGACCCGCTCATAGTCCTCGCAGTCGATGATCAGCTCACCATAGCGGTCGCCGCCAGATGTCATCGGGCGAACGAAGCAATACCGAGCCGGAGCACCTCCCATGCTGGCAGCCACACGCTCGATCAACGGATTCTGCGCTGCCAGCTCGCCCATTTCTATCAGTTGCTCACGCACGCTCTCGGGATTCGACTGGGGCGAGAAAAAGCATTCCACGACAAACTGTTTGTAGTCAAAATCCGGGAAGAAGATCTGACGGACTTTCGTCATACTCCAGCAGCACAAAGCGAAGACTGCAACAGCCACAGGAAGGGCTATCTTCTTGTAGCGAACAAGCCGTTCAATGACACCGCGAATCGTTCTGTGGACGCTGCTTTCCCGGCCTGAAGCCACTTTATCGGGTCTGACTGCGGGAAGCCATGCCCGCGCGCAAACAGGCACTTGAACCAGAGCCAGCAACCAGCTGACAAGAAGACTGACACAGATAACGAGGAACAGATCGCCGGCAAATTCGCCTACCGATCCGGGGGTAAGATATATGGGAAGAAATGTCGCAGCAGCTATCATTGTCGCACCGAGAAGCGGCAGAGCCGTGTTCCGTCCTATCCGATACAGATATTCCTCTTCTCTCAATCCCCGATTTTTATCGACCAGGATTCCGTCCATGATTACTACGGCATTGTCGACCAACATGCCCATGGCGACGATAAAGGCTCCCAAAGAGATTCGCTGTAATGTCGTTCCGCAGACCGAAAGGATGGGGAACGATAGCGCGACTGTCAGTACAAGGCCGAATCCGATAATCAGGCCGCTGCGCCACCCCATCGAGAATACTAATACAATGACGACGATAAGAACCGATTCAAGTAAATTAATCATGAATGACGACATCGCATCGCTGACCTTATCGGGCTGGAAAAAAATCTTTTCTGTAGTAATGCCGACAGGCATACCTGCCATTACCTCCGCCACCTTTGCATCGACAGCCTTGCCTACATCCGGGACTATGGCGTCATTTTCAAGTGTGATACAAATAGCCAGAGCTGGCTCAGAATTGACAAAGAATCCACCCGACTGTGGTGTCGAGTATGCTCGCTCGATATCGGCAAGGTCACCGAGGCGTACTTTTTTGCCCTCGGGAGTCGCAATCAGAAGATTGCGTATATCATCCACAGTCTTGACACCTTCTGTTACACGGACAGACAGCCTGTCGTCTCCTTCATTTACGAGTCCGCCATCGACCACCTGTGTAGCGCCCTGAAGTGCCAACATGATCTGTACAGGCAAAAGGCCATTGCGCTGAAGCTGATCGGGAGTGAATGTAATATTTATGACCTCGCCGCGCGTGCCTGCGATATTTACGCGTTTTACCCCATTGACAGTCAGAAGCTCACGGCGCAGCAGGCGGGCATACTTGTCGAGCTCAGCATATGTGTAGCCATCACCCATGAATGCGTAAAAAAGGCCGTAGACATCCATCATGTCGTCGACGACTATCGGAGACATACACCCCTGCGGCAACTTCATAGCCGCCGTACTTACTTTGCGTCGCACAAGATCATACTGCTGCTCGACTTCATCTTTAGGCAACTCTTTCACAAACTTGATAGTGAATGTAGCCCGTCCGGCGATGCACTCGGTATTGATATCATCGACATTGGGAAGTGTCTGCAGTTCGGCTTCCATTACCTGAGCCACATCCAGCTCTAAGGTATAAGCGTCGGCACCCGGATAGACCACAACTACCATCGCCTGCTTGATAGGCACGGCAGGATCTTCAAGCTTGGGCATTTTCAGATAAGAAAGCGTACCTATAAGGAGGATACCTACCATGAGCGACCAGAACAGCGTCGGCCGCTTCATAAAGAATTTGGTAATAGGAGTCATAATAAGTTACCGATATTAGTATCCGACTCCGTATTCAATACGTTGACTTTTTCACGATCGTGAAGAGAATTGACTCCGGCTCTGACTACTTGCTCAGAGCCATCGAGGCCGCCTGTGATGAAAGCTTCGCCTGCCACGGTTTCCCGGACCTCCACGTTACGACGGCTTATCGTCGAGTCTGCTTCAAGAACCCATACACAACTGTGCCCGTCATGATTGAACACCGAGCGCAAGGGAACTTTGCAGGCAGCCTCTCCGCCTACTGCATCTGACGATACGGCAACAGTGACCGTCATACCAGGAGTAAGCGATCCTCGCTCTCCATCCGGCACACGAAGCCGCATAAGATACAGCTGATTATTATCTGCCTTGGGCGTGATACTCATCAGTTGCAATGGCTTTTCAACACTATTTTTATCTAGTGACGAGAATGATTTAAACTGATCACGGCGCGCATATTCCCTGACAGGAAGATCCACTATGACTTCGAGCGAGCCGTCGTCCATGATTTCCATTACGGGAGTTCCGGCATCGACGATTTCCCCCTTTTCAAAATTGACTTTGGTAACATAGCCCGATACCGGAGCGAAGAGCTTTGTATATTCAAACTTTTTCTTGCTGCGCTGCAACTCAAGTGATAGTTGCTCAAATCCGGCGGATGCAGCTTCCCATTCACTCTTTGAGATATTGTCATGCTCATACAGATACTTGACCCTCTCTATTTCCGAAGCTGTCTGGTCATATTTTACCTGCAGCTGCTGAAGAGCCAGAGAATATTCCTCGTCGTCCAGTTGAGCCAGTAACTGGCCGGCCTGAACCCGATCCCCCTCCTTAACCATGATTTTAGCGATCTCGCCCGGAGTCTTGAAAGCCACACTGACCGATCTGCACTCTTCGACGATGCCGACGAACTGACGCACACCTTGGCCTCCTATAGTCTCGACCGGAGTTACAAAAACATTATGAACTGGTATTGCCGGATTGTCAGCAATTTTATTGTGATTGCCGCAGCTGCATAATGCGGCGAGCAGCGACAGGGACAGACCCGCGTTAAGACGTGAGATATACATTAATATATATTAGAGACGAACAGGAGAAATATTCGTAGTTTCAAAATTAAGCCACAAAATTATCACTTATATCTGAAAAATAGAAGTTTTCACATATAAATCTATGGCACGACATGAAATATACTGAAAAAGAAAGTGCCCTGACTCTCTCAGGACACTTTCTAAGGATGAGATTATTTCTTTATTCCATCGCGCTCAAGCAACGCGTCAATAGTAGCATCATGACCACGGAAACGTCGATACAGCTCGGCCGGATTCTCCGTACCTCCGCGACTAAGGATGTTGTAGCGGAAACTGCGGGCTGTATCCTGATTGAATATTCCGTCCTCTTTGAATTTCGCGAAGGCATCAGCGTCAAGCACTTCAGCCCACTTATAGCTGTAGTAGCCGGCTGCATATCCTCCGGAGAAGATATGCGAGAACTGAGGTGACATGAGCGTTCCTTCCACAGGTGCGAATACCTGTACAGGCTCCATCACGGTCGCTTCAAAAGCTACTGCATCCTCTACGGGGGCAGTGGTCGTATGCCATGCCATGTCAGTATATCCGAAGCCGAGCTGACGCATGCACTGGTAGGCAGCTCCATGCTGCGCCGAGGCAATGATCTTGTCTACATATTCCTGCGGTATAGGTTCGCCGGTAATGTAATGTTTAGCCCATCCGTCGAGGAATTCTTTCTCTGTCAGGTAGTTTTCATTAAACTGCGAGGGAAGTTCCACGAAGTCGCGATAGACGGCCGTACCGGAAAGCGATTCGTATTTGCAATGGGTCAGCAGTCCGTGGAGCGAATGTCCGAATTCATGCAGGAATGTCTCAACCTCATAGGGAGTAAGCAGCGAAGGCTTGTCGGCTGTCGGCTTCGTGAAATTCATGACGATAGAAACCAGCGGACGAACGTCATTGCCATCAGCGTCAATTTTCTGATCACGGAATGATGTCATCCACGCGCCCGGGCGCTTTGATGCCCGCGGGAAGAAATCGGTATATAGCACGCCAAGATAGGCTCCGTCGGCATCATTGACCTGATAAGCCTTGACATCGGGATGATAGCCTTCGATATCCGGACGGAGTGTAAATGTAACACCGTAAAGCTTGGTTGCGAGCCCGAACACGCCGTCAATCACATTATTGAGCTCAAAATAGGGACGGAGAGCCTCTTCATCATAGGCATACTTGGCATTTTTAAGCTTCGTATTATAATATGAGTAATCCCAGGGATTGATGGTCACGGGGCGGCCTTCAAGCTCGGAGGCGAACTGAGTCAGTTCGGCCATCTCGGCTTCAAGAGCCGGGCGGTAGGCATCGCGGAGCTGATCGAGGAGCTTATAGACATTGGCGGGATTACCGGCCATCGTACGCTTAAGAGACTGATCGGCATAAGTGGCTGATCCAAGCAGGTTGGCTATCTGGCGACGAACCTCAGCTATGCGGGTCATCACCTCGATATTATTGTACTCACCTTTCATATTACGTCCGGAATACAGGCGATACATTTTTTCGCGAAGATCAGGCCGGTCACTGTACTTCATAAAGGAAATATAAGTGGGGGCGGCGAGAGTAAACAGATACTCGCCCTCACGACCCTTTGCAGTGGCTTCGGCAGCAGCCTCGGCGATAAGGTCGGCAGGAAGACCGGTAAGATCATCGGCCGTAAGCCATATTTCATAGGTATTGAGCTCCTTGAGCACATTCTGACCGAAGCGTGTGGTCAGCTGCGAAAGTTCCTGCTGAAGCTCCTTAAACTTTTCGCGGGCGTCACCTTTCAGATCGGCTCCGGAAAGGGCGAACGACTCATAGGTCTTGGTGAGAAGCATCTCGTCTTCTGCATCAAGATTGAACATATCACGATTTTCATACACCTGCTTGATACGATTCCATAGCGGCTCGTTGAGAATGATGTCGGTAGAGTAGTCGGCAAGCTTGGGAGATACGCGCATCGACAACTCCATCATCTCGTCGCTGCCATTGGCAGATACCAGATTGAAGAAGATGTTGACGGCACGATTCAGGTCGGCACCGGCCCGGTCAAGTGCTACGATTGTATTCTCAAAGTCAGGCATAGAACGCTGAACAGTGATAGCGTTTATCTCCTGTCTGGCTTCCTCAATACCACGGTCGATAGCTTCTTCATAGTCGGCTACTGTAAATTCGTGAAACGGAGGTGTGTCCAATGGAGTATTAAAAGGCGTTAGCAATGGATTCTGAGCGGTTGTCATAAGAGCTGCAAATGCTGTAAAAAGTGTTAGAACTGATTTTTTCATGAGATGGATTGGTTTGAGACCGTAAAGTTACAAAAAAATATATCACCTATAATAATAAGGACAGGCTGATATGCGTTATAAGAATGTAATTCATCACAAAATATCATAAACTATCCTGCCTATGGATAAAACTTCTACTCCCCAACTCTTACCATCCGTTACTTTGTCCGACAATAAAAAAATGCGTCCGTCAGCGCTTACACTTGCGATAATACGTCAGTTTGCGCGCAACTATCATGTTGAACAGCGGCTCAATCGGACAATTAACAGCATCGTCCTCAACTAATTGTCACATACCGCTTCATAACGTGTGCGAAAAAAATTTGCATACGAGCGGTAAAATATGTATCTTTGTGGCCGATTTAACAAATAACCAATTTACTAACAACAATGAATCACTACGAAACCGTTTTCATTTTAACTCCCGTTTTGTCTGATGCTCAGATGAAGGAAGCGGTAGAAAAGTTCACAAAAGTGCTGACAGATGCCGGCGCAACTATCGTGAACGAAGAACAGTGGGGTCTTCGTAAGCTCGCCTATCCCATCCAGAAAAAGTCAACCGGCTTTTACACACTGGTAGAATTCGATGGCGACCCGACCCTTGTAAAGAAACTCGAAACCGCATTCCGTCGCGACGAGCGCGTACTTCGCTTCCTCGTTTTCCGCAACGACAAGTTTGCCGCTGAATATGCAGCTAAACGCCGCAGCCTCAAGGCATCCAAAACTAACGCACCTAAAGAAGAAGTAAAGGAGGACTAAGACATGGCACAGGCACAATCAGAAATACGTTACCTCACTCCGCTGTCAGTTGACGTTAAAAAGAAAAAATATTGCCGTTTCAAACGTAGCGGCATCAAATATATCGACTACAAGGATCCCGAATTCCTCAAGAAATTCCTCAACGAGCAGGGTAAGATTCTTCCCCGCCGTATCACCGGAACTTCTCTGAAATTCCAGCGTCGCGTGGCTCAGGCTGTTAAGCGTGCCCGTCACCTCGCTCTTCTCCCCTATGTAACCGACTTGATGAAATAAACCCGAAATCCAAGGAATAAGTTATGAAGATTATACTTAAAGAAGACGTTCATGGCCTTGGATACAAGGACGACGTTGTCGAAGTGAAGAATGGCTACGGCCGCAACTTCCTGATTCCCACAGGCAAAGCAGTTATTGCTTCTGAGTCTGCACTCAAAGTTCTTGCTGAGAACCAGCGCCAGCGCGCTCACAAGCTCGCTCAACTCAAAGCTGAGGCTGAAGCTCTCGCAGCTTCTTTAGCCGATGTAGCTCTTACTATCGGTGCTAAAGCAAGCTCTACCGGCACAATCTTTGGCTCTGTCAACAACATTCAGATTGCCGAAGCCCTCGAAAAAGCAGGTCACAAAGTTGACCGCAAGGTCATCGTACTCAAGCAGCCCGTCAAGGAGCTCGGCCAGTACGTTGCTACACTGAAGCTCCACAAGGATGTTTCTGTAGAAATACCTTTCGAGGTTGTTGCTGAATAACTAGCCCCTTTTTCATCCCTAAATCCACCTTTAGGGATATCCAAATCCCCTCCAGAGTTGCTGTGCGTGAGCATAGCAACTCATTTTTTTGTTGCTATGTAATACAAAAGCGCCTTGAACCGGCAGCCCGGCCAAGGCGTAAACATTGAGCATGATCAGAAATCCGGAGGATCAGAAACTTATCAGCGGTATATTGGTATAGTTGCTGACTTCGTCGGGCGTGATTGACCCTTGCAGAAGCACTACCGTCAGTTCATCCGATTCATTAATTATAATCAGATATTCATTAAGCCCGGAAGGATCGCTGTTGAGATAGAGATTAATTCGCTCTTCATCATCGGTCATCGACAGCAGCTCTTCATAGCCGGAATTGTTTTTCAAATATTTCTTGACACAAGTCTCGATCCCAGCTACCTGAGAGGGATCCGTTACATTGACAATCTCTACCTGATTCAATTTGCCAGCCAACGAGGCAAAATCAAACTGAGAGGATTGCATCTTGGAGAGAAATCCCATCATCTGCTTGGTTATCGTAATAGCCGTCACGCCATCCACCGCCGAACACATCTTTGCAAGTCCGACAGCCCCGGCTGAGAATGCGGAAATCAATGTCAATACGATTATTAGCGAAATCTTTTTCATAGAGGCAAGAATTTATCGTGTGGATTCCGATTCACCCATCTGAAGGGTACGTGCAAGGAGCTGTACGGCAGCAAGTGTCTGCTTCTCAACCTGCTCAGGCGAAAGATCAGATCCGGTCAGATGTGAGTAATATTGATTTGATTCATGTGGCGCTGAAATCCGTGGCGTCTCATAATGCAACGCCGTGACTACCGTCCCGATACCGAAACCTACCACAGCAACCGCAGCCACCATTTTTACCCACCGGCGCAATGGCGACAGCCTTGGTCGGGCTGCCTCACGATCGATCATGCTGATGAGAGACTGCTCGATGTCATCAGGGAATGCAGCTTCATCAAGCGACAGAAACAACTCCCGATCCGGCTCCAGCTCTGCAGGGACATCAGGCGTATCAGCGAAAAATGCAGATATTTCTCGCTCCTGTCTGGGAGATGTCTCGCCACGGTAGTAAGCTTCAAGGAGCTGTTTAATATGTGATATATCGTTATTCATAACTTACAGTTTTCAAAATGTTTTCTTAGTGCGGTACGTGCTCGAGAGAGAATCGTGCGGGCGTTGGATGATGAGATCTTAAGCACATCCTCTATCTCGCTCATCTCGCATCCCTGAAGATCGCGCATCATCAGAGCTTCGCGCTGAGTCGGTGGCAAGGTCTCGATAAATTTGACGAGATAGGACATACGGTCACGCGATTCTATTGCTGCCGACAGGTCTTCTCCGGAGGTCTGAAGAGCCTGATCCAAATCCACCGACTGCTTCCGCGAACGCAACTGAGACACACAATGATTGCGCATTGACATTGAGAGAAAACCAGACAGACTGTCATTGATTTCTATCGTGTCACGCTTCTCCCATAGCCGCATATACAGATCCTGTACGGCATCCTGTGCCTCGTCGCGGTCGCCGAGTATCCGCAAGGCCAGCAGATACAGTCGGCGATGATGCGGTATTAATACTTGTTTGAATGTTGATGCGTCAAGCATTATTAAGTTTGTTTACTATTATAATGACGCAACTGACATCGACAATGTTACAACCGACACTCCATTTTTTCAATTTTCTATATCTTTTTCAAGTCTTCCACCAGCAGGCGGGCAGCCGTCGGAGCAGCCGGAGATGCACCGAGAGCTGACTTCATACGTTTATAGCCCTTCAGCATCTCTTCGCGTCCTGATCCTCCCGGCAAAATCTTGCAAAGCTCGGCGTCGACTGTATCGACCGTACACAAGTGCATGAGCATCTCCGGAACGATAGACTCGCCGGCAATCAGATTGGGGAGCGAGACATAAGGAATCTTGAGCAGTTTCTTATACATATTATATACAAGCCGCGAGCCTCCATGCCTGAAACACACCACCTGAGGGGTCTCAAGCAGGGCAGCCTCAAGAGTTGCGGTTCCGCTTGTTACGAGCGCCGCATCTGCTACTCCGACAAGTTCAAAAGTAGCGCCATGTACTACCGGGAGATCTGTAATCTGCGAATACATCTGATCCGATATATTGGGAGCGCCGGCTATGACTGCCTGGAAATCCTTATGACGTGCCGCAACTTCCGACATTATAGCCAGATTGTTTTTAATCTCGCTGACACGGCTTCCCGGCACAAGAGCCAGAATAGGTTTTTCTGGATCAAGACCATGCTGACAGGCAAATTCCGCACGGGTTGGGAGTGTCTTGCGTTTCATTTCGACCTCCTCTGCCGACGGATTACCGACATAGTCTACCTGATAATCGTGACGCTTACGATAGAACTCAACCTCAAACGGCAGAATAGAATACATCTTTCTGACCCATTTTTTGATTTTCTTTACACGCCCCTCTTTCCAGGCCCAGACTTTGGGTGAAATATAATAATATACCGGAATTCCAAGCTTGTGGGCATGCGCGGCCAGACGAAGATTAAATGACGGATAATCGACTAATATTACAGCGTCGGGACGAGTCTCATCTATCGCCTTAATGGCTGTCGACAGGTTGTGGCGAACCGCACCAAGATGCTTTACCACATCTACAAACCCCATAAATGCCATATCCTTATAGTGAATGAGCGGTTTATGTCCGGTCGCCTCAGCCATCATCTCACCTCCAAGAAACGAAAATTCAGCTGCCGGATCTTCATGCTTTATGGCCGTAAGGAGATGCGAGGCATGCAGATCGCCTGACGCTTCACCTGCACATACGAAATACTTCATTTCACTTCTACGATTTTAACAGCATCGATCAGAGCATGATTGGTCGACAGATTCATGTTTTCATTCTCCGGTTCAAAGGAGATCGTCAGCAGATGCGGACCTTTATCAAGATTGATCCTATGCGAGGTGGAATATCCCCAGTCATTCCAGTTGCCGACACCGCGCTGAGGCATAACCACAGCTCCGACGCGTTGTCCGTCGACACTGAGAGTACGGATGGCAGCCTTGTTCTCAGTATTGACCGAGCCATTGCCATTTGCATAGCGGAGACTGACAATATATTCACCATCATGATCTACAGTAACAGGTACATTTATGCTGCCGGTCTTATGATCGGTCTCTATAAAGCCGTCACCGGTAAAACCCTCGATAACGCCGTCGGCAGGATAGGCCACTTCCGCAGAAGCCATGACTGTTGTTTCGTCAGGCATATCGGTCATTGTGTATTTACGGTTTGACAGAGGCTCTGAGGCAAATGATTCCGTACCGTCCTCATCCACAGCAATCAGCTGATACTCTCCCGGCTGAGATGCGTCGAAGGATGTGGTACGGGTCGTTGCCACCCGTTCCCCGTCGACAAGGACTACATAATGGTCTACATATTCTATCGGATTCCACTCAAATATCGAACCGCTCAGACGGGTAACGGGAGTCAGCGGCGCCTTCTTATTGGCGACGCGATTCACCTTCATCTCAGGCAGATCATTGTCAGCCATGACAATATCAATTTTGAGATGGCCTTTAGCATTAGCCGGTATAAACGGCGTTGCTTCCTTTCCATTAATTTTAAATGACTTGATCTTATTGCCGTAACCCGATATCGAAATATCAAGGACTGCATCACGATACCTGAATCCTGTGAGCGAGCGGCTGGCTGCCAGAGCTTTCGGTACAAACGGATGGAAAGCCAGACCGTCTTTTTCAAAATCAATACCGAAAAGGATCTTATGAGTAAGCGCTATATTGCCGGCAAGACACCATAGCATATTGCTTGAATTGAGCTGAGTGGCAATATCGCCGTTATCGAGTACGAAATTCTCTTTATTCGTGCAGAAAAGCGCCGCCGGACGCACTACCGAGCCAATTGCTTCCATCACTCCCTGTTCATTGCCGACTTTCGCATTGGCAAGCGCCCACCATGATGCTACCCATGGCCACAGAGCATTGTTATGATACGGGGGCATATCAGCTATCTGCGGATAAAAGATTGCCACACCGAAAGGTGTTGTCGGGTTATTCTCAGTAATGGTTTTAGCTCGCTCCGGGGAAGCTATATTCCACAGGATAGCCAGCGATTCTCCGAGCGTCTCGGCTCGCGGATTCAGTATCTTATGGTCGCGGCCATAGCGATACATCGCGTAATAGCCTTTATCATCCATCCAGAGATATTTATTGATTGCATCGGCTATGGACTGGGCTCGTTCCGCATAGGTCTTCGCCTCTTGTTTATGACCAAGCTCTTCAGCTATTTCTGCAAGTACCTGCAACGCTTTCACATGTACAATAGATGTATTGAGCGTTTCGCTGGCAGCGATATCGGCCGTCTGCATCCAGCGCGGATGGCTCTGCTCACGCCAGTCGATAAACGAAGTCTCCCCTTTGACCAGACCGGTCGTCTCATCAATAGCGACAAGTGCATCATCGTCGAGCGAGCGCTTGATTACCGGGTAGATGTATTCGAGCCACTGACGGTCGCCGGTAGCCTTATATACTTCGTAAGCGGCAACAGCCCATATTTCGCGGTCAGTCGATATCGGCCATGCCCCGCCACTGCCCGTATCCTGTATGATACGTCCTTCCGAATCAACCTTCTTCATCAGTGAAATGCGTGAGGCCTCAGGCTGCATATACGCCATGGAAAGCAATATCGAATAGCTGACATCACGGGTCCAAACGCCCCCCCATGCCTTACCGGTACGCAGAGTCGTGTCCGGCTCCACAGCATTGACCATCTCATCAAGACCAAGATTATATATAGCCTGATGCATCACATTCGGGGTTAATAAAGCCGGATATTCAGAAATATCATTCTGAAGAGTCCATTCCGGCTCGATCCCCATATAATAACCGGGCTGAGCACGATATGTAGAAACAATATGACCGGGAGAAACGGCTATCGCCTCATATTCGCCCTGTGTGACGGTATCGCCATGCCATGTGTAAGTGTCTGTCTTCACAATCACTTGCGCGGCTACGCCTGCCGGCACCGCGAGTGCCAGACCGATAATCATTACCTGATATTTCATATTATTGTCGGATTTTTATATCTTTGTATCTTCAAAGTTACTGTAAATCACAATAAGTCAATAATCACAGCACAATTAAAATATGTTAAAACGATTCTCATCCATATTGTTCTCGATATCGACAGGAGCATTGTCCTCATTTGCCTGCACGAGCCTCATCGCAGCACGAGGTACAACGACCGACGGTTCGGTAATGATAACCTATGCCGCCGACAGCCACAATCTCTTCGGCGAACTCTATTCACAGCCGGCCGCAAAACACAAAAAGGGAGATATGCGTAAAATCTACGAATGGGATACCAACAAATATCTTGGCGAGATCCCTGAAGTTGAGCAGACTTACGCCACTATCGGCAATATGAATGAGCACGCGCTCACCATATCCGAGAGCACATGGGGAGGACGTTCCGAGCTTGAAGGCTCAGGGCTGATCGACTACGGTTCGCTAATTTACATCACCTTACAACGCGCAAAGACAGCCCGCGAGGCCATCGATGTAATGACCGACCTCGTCAACCGCTACGGATATGCTTCGAGCGGAGAATCATTCTCTATTGCTGATCCGGACGAAGTATGGATTATGGAGCTTATCGGCAAAGGTAAGGATGATCCGGGAGCTGTATGGGTCGCACGTCGCGTTCCTGACGACTGCATATCAGGCCATGCCAACCATTCCCGTATTCACACTTTTCCGCTCGACGACCCCGAAAACACGCTTTACTCGCCTGATGTCATTGACTTTGCCCGCTCCAAAGGCTACTTCAATGGCGATGACAAAGACTTCAGCTTCTCACGCGCCTACGCCGACTATGACTTTGGCGCCTTAAGGGGATGTGACGCGCGTGTATGGTCCTACTTCAACCGTTTTTCACCGGATATGGACAAATGGCTTCCATGGATCAATAATGCCGACGGAGAGCCTATGCCCCTATGGATCAAGCCTGACAAGAAACTGACAGCGGATGATCTTAAATGGATGATGCGCGATCACTTCGAAGGTACACCGTTCGACATGACCAAAGATGTCGGCGCCGGTCCTTATGCAGTCCCCTACCGCTGGCGTCCGATGACATTCAAGGTAGACAGCACGGAATACACCCACGAACGCGCGATCGCTACCCAGCAGACCGGATTTTCATTCGTCTCATCCATGAATAAAAATCTTCCCGAACAGCTACGCGGCCTTCTCTGGTTCGGCACAGACGACGCCAATACATGCGTCTATATACCTGTATTTTGCTCCGTCACACGCGTACCCGAGCAATTAGGCCACGGTGACACTAATACACTCGATTGGAACCGCAACTTCTGGGTCAACAGCTATGTGGCAAATCAGGCTTACAACCGCTACTCGCAGATGATACCTGACATACGCCGTGTCCAGTCATCCCTTGAAGACAGTTTCAGCAAAGAGGTATCTGCCATTGAGAAAGACGCAGCCTCGATGAAGCCCCGCGCTATAGCCAAAGCCGCTCAGCAGCTTGCCGACGCATCGGCGGCAAAAGCGACCGCCGACTATAAGGCGCTCGGAGATTTCCTCTTCGTAAAATTCATGGACGGAAACATAAAGAAGCAGAATCCTGACGGGTCGTTCTTGCGTACTGAAGAAGGAATACCGGCTTACCCGACCTATGGCGGGTATGATGATCCGCGCTACTTTGAGAATATAGTCCGCGAGACAGGCGATCACTTCAAAATCCACCCGGTCAACCAAGGAAATTAATACAGATGCGCACAGAAGAACAATTGTCCGGAGTCACCCTGTTGGGCAATACGGGCACAAAATACCCTACCGAATACTCGCCGGAAGTCCTTGAGACTTTTATCAACAAGCATCCCGACCGCGAATACGTTGTCACATTCACTTGTCCGGAATTCACATCACTCTGCCCGAAAACAGGCCAGCCCGACTTTGCAAAAATCATAATCAACTATATCCCCAGAGAGAGAATGGTGGAGAGCAAGAGCCTCAAGCTCTATCTTTTCTCGTTCCGCAATCATGGTGATTTCCACGAGGACTGCATCAATATCATTCTGAATGATCTGTGGGATCTGATGTCACCCCGATATATTGAAGTGAAAGGCATATTCACCCCACGCGGAGGTATCGCGATCTATCCATTCGCCGCCCGCGGCGACGAAGATCATCAGTGGCTTGTCAAAGACCGTCTTAAATCCGCTCTTCTTGACTCGTTTTAAGTACATATTGATTGCAGCCCTTCTGGCCGGCGCAGCCGCACCGTCGATTCGTCCGTGTACATCGTGCATATCGACACGCGGCAACGCCATACTGTGGAAACACCGCGACACCGGTGCCCCCCACAACTTCCTGGCACATCATCCCGCCACCGACTCGACCTACGAATATATCGCCCTTCACAATCAGGGTGACACCCTCGGGCTCGAGGCATGGATAGGAATGAACAGAGCCGGACTGGCTATCATGAATACAGCGTCGTACAACCTTGCTCCGGACACAACTGTGCTAAAAGACCGGGAGGGATTCATAATGTCCAAGGCACTGCAACACTGTGCGACCGTCGATGATTTCGCCCATATGCTCGACGCGCTTCCCCACCCGCTGGGAGTGCAGGCCAATTTCGGCGTGATCGACGCAAATGGCGGAGCCGTCTATTTCGAGACATCCGATCACACCGCGACTCGCTACGACATAGCGGAACAGACAACAGTAGTCCGCACAAACTACTCACACTCAGGAATGAGCTCGCACAGGTTAGGGCTATCTCGCGAAAAGGTCGCACGCCACTTCCTTGACAATCGCATATCCGTTTCCCCACGATACCTGACCGACACACTGTCAAGCTGCTTCTACGATATCAATGCGGGCTCCGACTTACTGAGCCTGAAAGATTCCGTCGTAGCAGACCGTGGAGAGTTCATCCCCAGATATATATCCACGGCATCCATCGCCATAGAGGCTGTTCCGTCACAAAGTGGAGACGGGTCGGAATATATCATGTGGACACGCCTCGGCTACCCGCCTACATCCGAGACCTACGCCGTCAGATTCGACTCTATTCCTTCCGATGTGCTGCCCGACGGCAATGGCATCACGCCGGCGGAGCGAAAAGCTGACAAAGGCAAATCCGCAATCTATCACCGCGGTAAAACCGGAAAATACCACACCATAGACACCCGTCAACTTAAGAAAGTACTTAACAATAATCAGATATGTCTCCCGTAATATCCACCCTCATACTGTTGGTAATCTCCAATGTATTCATGACCTGCGCATGGTATGGTCATCTGTCGCTCCAGAACCGCGGGATATCGACATCATGGCCGCTTTATGCAGTCATACTGTTTTCCTGGGGAATTGCTCTTCTGGAATACTGCTGCCAGGTGCCGGCCAACCGTATCGGTTTCGAAGGCAACGGAGGTCCCTTCTCGCTTATGCAGCTGAAAGTCATGCAGGAAGTCATCACCCTTGTTGTTTTTGTAATCTTCAGTATGCTTGTATTCGAAGGATTCGCGATACGCTGGAATCACATCGTTGCATTCATCCTGCTGATTGCCGCAGTATGGCTGATATTCATGAAATAAGTCAGCTCACTATCATATTACTCATAATCTATTCAACACAAGCCATATATGCCAAAACTGTCACAACGCGGCGAAATAATGCCCGCATCACCCATACGGAAACTCGTTCCACTGGCTAATGCCGCAATGGCTCGCGGAGTAAAAGTCTATAAGCTCAATATCGGACAGCCTGACGTCCCGACGCCGCCCGAAGCATTTGAAGCGCTTGCAAAAATTGACCGTAAAGTACTTGAATACAGTCCGTCGGAAGGTATCCGCTCGCTGCGACAGAAGCTTGAACAATATTATCACAAATTCAACATCAACGTAGGTGCCGATGATATTATCGTCACAACCGGAGGCTCCGAAGCCGTGCTGTTTGCCTTCATGGCCTGCCTTGATCCGGGCGATGAAATCATTGTGCCGGAACCGGCCTATGCCAACTATATGGCTTTCGCGATATCTGCAGGCGCAAAAATCATCACCGTTCCATCTTCAATCGACGATGGATTCTCCCTCCCCCCAATCGAGGAATTTGAGAAACTGATCACACCGCGTACCAAAGGCATCCTGATCTGCAATCCCAACAACCCGACCGGGTATCTGTACACACGCCGCGAGATGATGCAGATACGTGATCTTGTAAAAAAATACGACCTGTTTCTGTTCAGCGACGAGGTTTATCGCGAATTCTGCTATACGGGAGCCCCATATATCTCAGCCTTTCATCTTGACGGTATTGAGGAGCAGGTAGTACTGATTGACTCGGTATCAAAGCGATACAATGAGTGCGGCATACGTATCGGCGCACTCATAACAAAGAATAAAGCCCTGCGCGACAACGTTATGAAATTCTGTCAGGCGCGCCTGAGTCCGCCACTTCTGGGTCAACTTGTCGCCGAAGCCTCCATCGACGCCTCGGTTGAATATATGCAGGACACCTACAATGAGTATGTCGAACGCCGTAAATTCCTGATCGATGGACTTAACCGCATTCCCGGCTGCTACACCCCCATCCCTATGGGCGCCTTCTATACCGTCGTCAGTCTGCCGATCGATGATGCCGACAGATTCTGCGCCTGGTGTCTGCGCGATTTCGAATATGACGGGGCTACCATATTCATGGCTCCCGCATCCGGATTCTACACGACACCGGGCAAAGGTCGCAATGAGGTGCGCATGGCCTATGTCCTCAATAAAGACGAGCTGGCTAAGGCGCTCGAAATATTACGCGAAGCTCTCAAAGCCTATCCGGGCCGCACGATGCCGCAATGAACACCGCGCTATTCATTTCCCGACGGCTCTCACTGAAGCGTAATACTTCCGGCGAGAAGCACTCTCCGGCTGTGACGATTGCCACAATCGGCATAGCCCTTGCTGTCGCGGTCATGATGCTGACCCTCTCCATAGTTCCGGGCTTTAAGAATGAGATCACAAGAAAAGTGATGAGTTTCGACGCCCAACTGACTATCCTGCCGGTTGAACCGCTGACAATTGATAATCCCGCCGCTACGCCGGTCGTGCTTAACGAACCTCTGCTGGATCTTATTTCCGGGACATTGCCTGAAGGTGATATCACCCTCAACATAAAGCTACCGGGAATACTGAAAACGTCGGATCAATTCATGGGGCTTATTTTTCAGGCCTACAGCAATCCGGCAACCCTCGACTTCATTTCAGAGGATGTCATAGCCGGCAGCATACCGGATTACTCGGCTGACTCCGCGCGCTATGACATAGTGGTATCCCGCCACACCGCGCGTTTGCTTGACCTGAACGTCGGAGACAGAATCGACGGCTACTTCTTTACCAATGACAACCTACGTGCCCGCAAATTCAGTATTGCAGCGATATACGACTCTCATTTTGACGATTTCGACCGGCTTATATGTTTTATGTCATACCCGGCAGCTTGCAGGCTTGCCGAATTTAGCGACAATGAAGGCAGCTCAATCCAGATTCGTGCTCTTGACAACAATGACATTCCGGAGACACACCGGCTCATGATCTCAACCCTCTCAGACGCTTTTCACTCTGACATCACGCAGCAGTTTCTGGAAACTACCGACGTATATCAGCAGAATCCCATGTACTTCAACTGGCTTGATCTTCTTGACACAAATGTCGCCGTAATAATCTCACTCATGGGTGCCGTAGGAGCTATCACCCTGATATCATGCCTGTTCATCATTATCCTCGAGCGGATCAAGCTTATAGGCACGCTCAAGGCTCTCGGCACGACCAATTCCATGCTCAGAAGGATATTCCTTTACATGGCCGAGCGCATTGTCCTCCGAGGGATCATCATCGGGGACATCATAGCACTTATAATAATCACCTTGCAATTACGATTCAATCTCCTGCCGCTCGACCCGGAGTCCTATTATCTCAGCTCAGTGCCTATGGAATACAACTGGGTAGGCTTCATTGTGCTGAACATTGCGTCCGCCATCCTCGCTCTTGCCGTGATGCTTATACCGGTCATGACCGTTTCAAGAATTGCCCCCGCACGCGTGATACGCTTCGAGTGATAACATTTTTTTATTAATCGGCGTCCACACAAACAAACTTTTGATTATCTTTGTACATTAATATAAATGTATACGAGTAATCAAATCAAATGACAGACCAACATAAAGACCTTACACAACTCATTATCGAGGGAATCCAGGAGCGCAAAGGGCGCGACATCGTGACGGTCGACCTCTCCGCCATCGAAGGCGCGGCCGCCAATGACTTCATCATAGCACAGGGCAACTCCAATATGCAGGTTGCGGCAATAGCCGACAGTATCCGCGAATACGTTCAGGAGAAATCCGGTATAAAGCCCTATAACTACGACGGCTACCGCAATGCTCAATGGATTGTCATAGACTACGGCGATACGCTTGTTCACGTATTCACCCCTGAGACACGTCAGAATTATAATCTCGAGGAGCTCTGGAGCGATGCGGTAATTACCAAGATTCCGGATCTTGACTAAAGCCCACACAACTTTAACAGAGAAAACAACACGACTCATCATATCAGAATCATCATTCTATGGAAAGGCCCCCACAGAAGAAGAAAACAATAAAATTCAGTCTTTACTGGATGTATGCCATCATCATCCTGTTTCTTGTAGGTATGCTCTATCTCGACAATAACACTGTCAATGAGAAATTAGACTATTACAAGTTTGCCGAGATAATGTCAGATCCTAATGTGGCGCAGAATGGCGGCATCAAGGAACTGACCGTCTACTCCAAACGTCATTCGGCCAAGGCTCTGCTTTCCGACTCACTTGCCCGCGTAATCTATGCCGACCACAACCTCTCTGACAGCGAACTCCGCCATGCCTCGATCAATACAGAAATCCCTGAAGGATCAGGATTCAGCAATGACTTGAAGGAATGGGAGCAGGCTCGCGGCTACCGGCTGGCAGTCAATTACGACAATAATGGCGGCTGGACATCAATGATATGGTCGTTCGGCCCGATTCTGCTCCTTATCGTATTCTGGTTATTCCTGATGCGCCGCATGTCCGATAAAAGCGGCGGTGGCCCTGGTGGTGTCTTCAATGTCGGCAAATCCAAAGCCCAGATATTCGACAAAGACGGTCCGATTCAGGTTACATTCAAGGATGTAGCCGGTCTGTCAGAGGCTAAGACCGAAATCGAGGAAATCGTCGAATTCCTGAAGAATCCTCAGCGCTATACCGACCTCGGTGGCAAAATACCGAAGGGAGCTCTGCTTGTAGGCCCTCCCGGAACTGGTAAGACCCTTCTGGCAAAAGCAGTGGCCGGAGAAGCCAACGTACCATTCTTCTCCATGTCAGGCAGTGATTTCGTAGAAATGTTTGTCGGAGTAGGTGCATCCCGCGTGCGCGACCTCTTCCGTCAGGCCAAAGAGAAATCGCCATGCATAGTATTCATCGATGAAATCGACGCCGTAGGTCGTGCCCGCGGCAAAAATCCGAACATGGGGGCTAACGACGAACGCGAGAATACGCTCAATCAGCTCCTTACGGAAATGGATGGCTTCGGGTCAAACAGCGGCATCATAATACTCGCCGCCACCAACCGTGCCGACATTCTCGACAAAGCCCTGCTTCGCGCCGGTCGATTTGACCGTCAGATTTATGTAGAGCTTCCCGACCTCAATGACCGTGTCGCCATTTTCAATGTGCATCTGCGCAAAATCAAGACTGACGACGATCTGGATGTGGAACTCCTCGCACGCCAGACTCCGGGCTTCTCGGGCGCGGATATCGCCAATGTCTGCAATGAAGCCGCACTGATCGCTGCACGCCACAACAAGAGCAGCGTCGGCAAAGAGGACTTCATCGCCGCTGTCGACAGAATCATCGGCGGTCTGGAAAAACGCAATAAGATAACTACCGACGAGGAAAAACGCGCCATCGCCATCCATGAAGCCGGCCACGCCACCATCTCATGGCATCTCCGCTATGCCAATCCTCTGATAAAAGTGACTATCGTGCCGCGCGGAAAAGCTCTCGGAGCCGCATGGTATCTACCCGAAGAGCGTCAGATCACGCCAGCACAGGCTCTTCTCGACGAGATGTGCGCCACTCTGGGCGGACGTGCCGCGGAGGAACTTTTCCTCGGCAGCATTTCTACCGGCGCCGCCAACGACCTCGAACGCGTCACCAAGCAGGCATATGCGATGGTGGTCTACTACGGCATGAGCGACAAGCTGCCCAACCTCAGCTACTACGATTCCACCGGGCAGGCCTACGGATTCAACAAGCCATACAGCGAGGATCGTGCCCGTGAAATCGACGAAGAGGTATCGCGCATCATCGAGGAACAGTATGAGCGCGCGAAGTCTATCCTTAAGGAGCACGCCAAGGGTCATGCCGAACTGGCCGAAGTGCTTATCAACCGTGAGGTAATCTTTACCGACGACGTTGAGAAAATCTTCGGAAAGCGTCCGTGGACATCCAGGACTGACGAAATACTTGCCGCCCGCTCCAAGGCAGAGGAAAAAGCCGAAGAACAGGAAATCAAAGAGAATAAAAAGGCTGAACGCGATATAGAAGACGCCGACGTCGAGGATGTGGAAGCTACCGAGGTTAAATCGGAAGCGCCATCGGCTACGGCATCTGACGAAGACGATGATGCCGGAACTCCACCGCCACATCCTCAGACGGAAAAGTAGCTTCCGGCACATCCTCACGAATATCTCTCGACCATCACATTTTCATAATGTCAACAAAACTCAGCAAACCGACATTTCGCCTTCTGCTACTCGCCATCATGGCAATATTCGCGGCCAAAGGCGCTTCTGCCCAGGAGGAATTCCGCCGTGGGCTGGAGCAGCACTCATTCATTCCCAAAGGGCAATGGATCACAGGCGTCAGTGTCAGCTACTCACAGTCGACACAGGATAATTATCAGTTCTTTATAGTCGAGGGCATCAATGCCGACTCCTATACGTTCAAACTGAGTCCTATGCTGATGTACAGCTTTAAGGACAATCTGGCGGCAGGCGGACGATTCGCTTACTCCCGCTCACTGATAAAGATAGATCAGGCTCGCTTTGTACTCGACTCAGAAACAGACTACACCCTTGACAATCTGTACAGCCTGAGCCACAGCTACTCAGGCATGGCGGCCTTCCGCAACTACATAAGCTTCGGCAGCAACAAGCGCTTCGGAATGTTCAATGAAGTCCAGCTGCAGATCAGCGGCGGTCAGGCAAAACTATGCAGCGGTACGGGAGAAGCTCTTTCGGGAACTTATGAACGCTCCTTCGGCCTCGATATTGGCCTGGCTCCCGGCATGATTATGTTTCTCAACAATTATTCCGCTATCGAAGTCAATGTCGGAGTACTCGGATTCAGCTATACAAGCACGAAATCAACGACCGACCAGATCTACGTGGCACGCCGCAACTCGCAGCAAGCCAACTTCAAAATCAACCTGTTTTCAATAACCTTCGGCGTAGCCTTCTATCTGTGATATGAAACGTCTGACCATCATACTCGCCTTCATAATCTCATGTGTTGCCGGAGTCTATGCCGCCGATACACCACGGGATGACAGTCCTGAAAAGTCGAAAGGCAACTTTATCACCCGCCGATTTATCAGCGGCCCGAAGATTCCGGTCGATACCACGATTGTCGATAAATCGGAAATCGATGAACTCGTAATTGTCGGCGGAGACACTGTCAGCATCATAATTCCGCAGGACAACTATGGCCGATTTGACCGTGGTCTATACAACTTCCTCTTCATCCCGAAGGGTCAGTGGTCGTTCGGACTGACCGCCTCCTACGGGGAATTCGACAGCAAGGATATACAGATTCTCTCGGTCATAAAAGACCTTGATATCAATCTCAAAGCCTATTCGCTGAAGCCGTCGATCAGCTACTCGATACGCAATAACCAGACGGTCGGTCTGAAATTCAACTATACGCGTATGACCGGAGCCCTGGGATCGCTGTCGCTCGACATCGACGAAGACATGAGTTTCACCATCGGCGATATTACTTACTACTCGCAAAGCTACAGCGCCGGAATATTCTATCGCAACTATGTCGGGCTGGGCAAGATGAAGCGGTTCGGCGTCTTCAATGAAATAGACCTTTCATTCGGCAGCGGTTCGTCGCGCTTCAAGCGCCGGTTCAACGGTGAGATGCGCGATACCCAGACATTCAGCACTGAGGCTTCGCTTAATTTCAGCCCGGGCGTGTGCGTCTTCATCATGGACAATGTCTCTTTTAATGTGTCTTTCGGTGTATTCGGTCTCAAGATGAAACGCGAGCGTCAGCTGACCGACGGCATTGAAGAAGGGACACGTTTCACAAGCGGCGCAAACTTTAAATTCAATATCTTCAACATCAGTTTCGGCATGGCCGTACATATATGATCAAACGTTTTTGCCACATACTCGCCGTAATATGCGTAATCGCAGGATTGAGCGGTTGTATAAAAAACAACATCCCCTACCCCCGCATACAGGCTAATTTCCAGACTTTTGTCCTTGCAGAAGAAAATGCGGCAGTCACCATTGACTCCACCACCTGCAATATCAGTATTGTTCTGAGCGAGTCATCAGATGTCTACGGAGTGAATGTCGGGTCTTACACGCTGACTCCCGGGGCAAAAATAGTCGGCGACTCGCTGACAGGACATCCGATAGATCTGTCATCGCCGCTTACCGTTACACTGAAACTATATCAGGAATATCAATGGATTATATCGGCCACTCAAAATATCGAAAGATACTTCTCAGTAGCCGGTCAGGTCGGTGCAAGCATAATCGACGCGGCTGCTCACCGCGTTATTGTAACCGTTCCCGAATCTGTCAACACTTCCGAAATCAAGGTGCTGACATGCAAGCTCGGATCTGTTGTAGCCACTACCACTCCCGATATTGAGGGGGAGACCATCGACTTAAGCCGCCCGTACTCGGTTAAAGTCACGGCATTCGGACGGACGGAAGTCTGGACAATCTACGCCGAAACCACCGAAGCCACAGTCACGACAGAATCGGTTGACGCATGGACCCGCGTCGCATGGGTCTACGGTCAGGCCGAAGAGGGTAAAAACAATGGATTCCAGTATCGCCGCGGCGACTCCGACCAATGGATCGATGTACCGCAGGAATGGATTTCTACTGATGGCGGCTCGTTCCGCGCCCGGCTGATACATCTGCAGCCTCAGACTGAATATGCCGCCCGCGCATACTCAGATAATGAATACGCCTCGGAGCTGGTATTTACTACCGGTCGTGAGGTACAGGTACCCAACAGCAATTTCGCCGACTGGTGGCTCAACGGCAAGGTTTGGTGTCCGTGGCCCGAGAACGGCGAGCAATATTGGGATACCGGCAACCGCGGTGCGACCACTCTCGGTCCGAGCAACTCCGTACCGACCGACGACACTCCGACCGGTCATGGCAAAGCCGCCATGCTCGAGACAAAATTCGTCGGTATAGGTGCCCTCGGCAAGTTGGCTGCCGGAAATATCTTTGCAGGCTCATACGTGAAGACCGACGGCACTAACGGAATCCTGAGCTTCGGACGCCCCTTTACCCAGCGCCCTACCAAACTCAAAGGCTACCTTAAATACAACTGCACGACCATATCCAATTCGTCGGCCGGATACGAGTATCTCAAAGGACGCCCCGACACCTGCATTGTCTGGACCGCTCTCATTGACTCGGAGGAACCGTTCGAGATACGCACCAATCCGAAGAATCAGCATCTTTTTGACCCGAACGGCGATTATTGCATCGCCTATGGGAACATTCAGTACGGACATAGCGTTGATGAATATATACAGTTTGAGTTTGACATAGATTATAAAAGCACGTCCCGCGTCCCCAACTATATCCTTATCGTTGCTTCGGCATCAAAATACGGAGACTACTTCACAGGAGGCAACGGCTCGATACTCTATGTCACCGACCTCGAACTTGAATACGATTATTAACCATTACTCAGTATATCATGAAACGTTTTTTTATAGCATTAGCAGCTACCATCGGATTAGGAAGCGCCGCGTCGGCACAGAATCTGCTTTTTGAGAACCCTGACAACAAGCCATATTTCGGCGCACGTGTCGGTCTGGACGTGACATCGACTGCCGGTGAAACTTATGACACTTATACCAACGGCGCCGGCTTCAATGTGGGAGCCATCTATAATATTCCGGTAGTCAAGAACTTCTACTTCGAACCGGGTCTCTCACTCTTCTACAACACCTTCGGACAGGAAATCTCCGTAGATGCCGATTTCCCGATCGAAATCAAGACTTCCATAAGAAATTTCGGATTCCGTGTACCGTTCAACTTCGGCTATCGCTTTGATTTCACCGACGATATGTCGATTTATATCTATACCGGACCGGTTCTCAACATCAACATCACAGCCAAAGAGCATTTCGATGGCAATGGGACTATGGTCAGCTCCACACATTCGCTGATGGGCAACGGATTCAAGCGCGCCGATATGCAGTGGGACTTCGGCGTGGGCTATTCCTACAATAACCTATACGTGCAGGTAGGTGGTGGCGTCGGTGTCACAAAAGTGTTCAGTTCCGCTGTAGAAAGCTTCCGCCGTAATACATTCAATCTTGCCGTAGGCTATAACTTCTAAAGTCCTTACAGACGCCCCTCGTCGTTGTAGGAATAATATCCCTCGGGAGAAATTATAATGTGGTCGAGCACTCGTATTTCGAGTAGCTCGGCTCCTTTTTTTATGCGGGCGGTCAGATTGTCGTCCTGCGAGGACGGATGCAGATTGCCTGACGGATGATTGTGAACGAGTATGATTGCCGACGAAAGTCTGTCAATCGCGCTTTTAAGCACAAGCTTTATATCGACTACCGTAGCGGCAGTTCCGCCCCGGCTTATGCAATCCTGCGAGATGACCCTGTTGGCTCGCGAAAGATGAATGACCCAGAACTCTTCACTGTTGAGACGCTGCAACTTACCTCGCATCAGCTTGAAAACGTCTGCTCCGGAAGCGATAGCCGTATCGCATACCGCCATATCATCGGCACACCTCACCCCAAGCTCAAAAGCCGCGGCAAGACTGACCGCTTTCGCTGGGCCGACCCCACGGTATTTCTTCATCATCTCGGCCATTGACAGACGCGCTACGCGCGAGAGACGCCCCTCGGCGTCTCTCAGAATCTCCTGACTGAGAGAAATGACGGACTTACCGGGCATACCGCTTCCAAGTATTATTGCCATCAGTTCAGCGTTAGACAATGCCCCCACCCCGCTGCTAAGCGCTTTCTCGCGCGGCTTGTCGCCGTCATCAAGATCGGCCACCTTGAAAATTCCTATCGGATCACTCATAGTCTGTCGTTAGTTTTCTGTTCACTTACCTTTTCGCATACTTATCTCTTCCTCGACATTCCGCCCCCTGCGAAAAATGATTTTGGTCACGAACGCCTTCAGAAAGCCATATCCGTAGCCCCAGAGCTGTATGGCGGACGCGGGGACTGCAAGCAGACCGATCTTAAGCGAACCTGTAGACACGGTCGCCATGACAAGTATCAACAGGAAATATGCCACAAGCGGAAGAATCCACCACCATGACACCAGGCAGGCCAGCATGATCAGCGCGATTGTACCGATGAGAAAGAGAGCCGGGAGCGTGTGGACGATTTTCAGTGAATCGGGATAGAGCAGTTTCAGGGTGATACGCGACATACCGAAGACATAGACCTGCCGGAGGAATTTCTTGAAGTCCACCCTTCGCTTGTGATAGACAAAGGCCTCACGGATCAGGCCGACCGAGAATCCGGCATTCTTGATACGGGTGCTCATATCTATGTCCTCTGAAAACATCTCGCGAAAACCGCCGACCCTCTCATAGACCTCGCGTGAGAAACCGGTATTGAACGTGCGGGGAACAAATTTTTCAAATTTTATACGCCCGCCGCGTATGCCGCCGGTCGTCAGAAATGAAGTCATGGCGAAGTTGATGGCCTTCTGCGTGTCGCTGAATGACACATGCGCTGCATCCGGTCCTCCGAAACAGTCGAGCGGACAGCTTTGAAGAGCCTTCGTCAGCTCTCTGAAATATTGCGGCGGAATGACACAATCAGAATCAAAAAAAATGAGATACCGCCCTTCAGAAGCTTCGATACCGACATTGCGCGCTATCGAGCGACCCTCATTCTCCTTGTAGATGTATTTGAGATTAAGGGTCGAAGCATATCTATCAGCAATGTCACAGCAAGGATCGGTCGACCCGTCCTCGACAATGATCACCTCAAAATCCTTATACTCCTGGCATGAGAGACTTTCAAGAAGCTCTCTGACCTCGTCTCTCCGATTATACACCGGGACTATTACCGAATAATCCATTGTGACTGTCTTTCAAATAAATTACACGCAATCCGCGCGACACTACAACAAAGATAAACATTTTCCGATGTAACATCATCATTTCTCCTCTAATAAAAAATTTCAATCAAAATTATTTGGGGAAAGAGAGATTTAGGTTATATTTGCGACAGAGAGAATTATTCCGGTCTTTATCACTTATATATGTAGCTTATGATGGTTCCCGCGTGTCTGTTTTTTCTGTTTTGTGCTGCTGCCGGCGTGGTGTCGTCGGCCCGCGAGGTGACGGTGCAGCCTGTCGCTGATCTGTCGGCCGCCAAGGGGGCGCCGTGGGATCTGTCGCGCTTCGAGCCGGTCGGCAGCGAGATCGATCTGCGCATCGCCGGGGGTGACAGCCTGACATCGGTCTGGCTGCCTGACACCCGCTTCGACTTCGTGATGTCGGGCGACACGGCCGCCCTGGCCTGCGAGGAGACGCGTGTCTTCCGCGTCGTGTTCACCCCTGCCTCTGTCGAGTCCAACGCTTCGGGCGAGGCTCTGTCAGAGCCTTTCACTGCCCGCGGCCGGATGTATCAGAGCGAATATATCAGCGCCGCCGGAGCGTCGTCTGTCATGCCCGCCGAGCGCGTCACGATCATATCTTTCTCGGGCGACACGATAGCCGGAGCGCGTCTCGACCGCTCGAGCCGCACGATGCGCTGGTGCCTGTCGCCGGACAGCACGCTGACTGTCAGCTCACTGCCAGACTCGATGGTGATGACGACCCGCATCGACCGGCTGCGCTTGACCGCTCCCGGCGAGTCCTTTCCGCGCGCGATGAAAAAGGTGGTGACCACAAGCTGGCTCGGTCAGACCGTTTCGGCCGACAGCTCGGCGTGGGTGCTGACGAGCCCTGTCGCCTCTCCCTCACGCACCCGCCGACATGAGATTCACGGCACGCCGCAACCCGATGGCGGGGATGGCCTGCCGTTCCCCGGCGGCGACCGCCCGGCGGTCACCGTGACGACAAGTCCCGACGGCATCACCGTCATCCCGTCCTGCGACTCAGCCACAGCTGCGTCCGGTCAGCTCCGCGTGGCTGTCAACGATATCGTAGGACGCTCATATATCGACATATACATTTCCGCAGCCGACCAGTCGGAGGTCGACACCTCGTCGCTTCCGCGCGGCGAATATCTGATACAGGTGCTGAGCGGCGACACCCCCGTGGCGGCTATAAAATACATAAGACAGTAACCGTATGGCCCCCCTCAGACATATCCTTCTGACAGTGGCCGCGACGGCCGTGGCGTGGACGGCGGGATGGGGGCAGACGGGCGACGGGGGCGTGTGGGACATTCCGCGCACGGGGGGCGAATCGATCACGGAGCCGTCGCCCGAGGCTACAGCGATGCGCCGATATCAGGACTATCCTGTCTCCTACGCCACCGGTACGGCCGACATCTCGATCCCGCTGCTGGAGCTGCCGGGGGGCGCCACGTCGGTACAGCTCGGCCTGAGCTACCACACGGGGGGCATACGCAAGACCGACATCTCCACGGGCGTAGGCCTGGGCTGGACGCTGACCGGCCTGGGCTCAGTCTCCCGCCAGATCAACGGCTTCCCCGACGAATGGCGCGGCAACGGGCCGGGGGTCACCCACGATGTCAGGGAGGATCCTCATGACTTCGACTATCTGCTCTCCATCATCGAGGCGCGCACAGATGCCGAATATGACATCTACAGCTATAATTTCCCGGGCTATTCAGGCCGTTTCCTGATAAAGGGGGATCAGATCGTGCAGCTTCCCCAGACAGACCTGTGGATAACGCGTGTCCCGGACACCTACAACCCGGCTGCCACTGATGCTTTCGTGTTCCGCACCCCGGAGGGCTACTCCTATCGATTTGACGTAAAGGAGACTATCGACTTCGACTATTTTCCGGCTCCTTTACCCGAGCCTTACTACCCTCAAAGCTACACCGCCGTAAGCACATGGCAGCTGTCACGCATCACATCGCCGTTTGGTATCGATGAGATTACCATTGACTATAAGCCCATGAGCCAGTGGGTGCGTGAAAACGGCAAGAGGATGAACGGCGACTCTATGAGCTATGGGCCGGACGCCACGACAAACAGCTATCAGGCTGCCATAACGCGCAGCGAGGAGAGCCCTGAGGGAGTGAACCGCACCACCTTCCGCAATCAACGGTTGCCCCTGAAAATAACAAGTCGCAGCGGCTCGGTGGAGTTCTCCATTGGCCACAACCTAGTGCAGCAGGGATATGCGCCCCGCGACTACATCTCGGCCATCGACCTCAAAGACCGTGCCAACAATATCATACGCAAGGTCGAATTCGATAATACCGGAAAGTATTCCGACGACCGCCAGCGCCTTGATGCCGTGAAGATTTATTCGGGAGCGACACTTACCGACAGCTACAGTTTTACATACTATGACACGACTCCGACACTCGGCTGTGACATTTTCGGCTATGCCAACGGCCGTTCAACCGGATATCTGTACAACATTTTAAATGGCCTGTACACCATAAGTCCCGAGCGTACTACCGACACTTATTATCTTACCTGTAATTCGCTTGAAAGCATCACCGACATATCGGGCGCGATCACGAAGCTTACTTACGAGCCGTCAAAAGTAAATATTGCAGGTTCCGAGGGATATTCAGTCTTCAACGGAGAGACCGTCATCGGGTTACGCCTCCGTAGCATCCTCACTGCGGACGGCACCGTTCCTGACGACGATAATCGCCGCAAGCGTATCCGTAACTTCTCCTATGAGTCGCCGATGTGCAACGTTGCTCTACATATGTTGAGCTACGGTGACTTCATAAGTCAGTCAGGGGTAGAGAGCAAAGTGATTGTGCCGGATGCCTCTCACGACACATATTCGATGGGAATATCATATACGGGTTCCGCCAAGTGCAAGGGATATCCTGCCGAGAGCGCTGTGATATATTACGGTAAAGTGACCGAGGAGATAAGCGGCACGGATATCGGACACCCTGTAAAGACCACCTATGAATATGATCTCACCAATGTAAGTCATCTTCTCATCGACTCAGCGAAGGATTTCGATCCCGACGACGGATACTGGATGGAAACCAAGCGGGTAACCAGTAATTATGGCAAATTTCTCGGCGGTTTTTGCAATAGTGTGATAGTAGACTATGAGCGCAAGCTGCTTACCTATTACCCCACACGCTGGTGCATCGAGGAAAATATCGGAGCTCAGCCGCTCCTTAATGTCAGGACCGAGTATGAGTGGATCGGCGGAGCTTATCGAGAACGCAAGATAGAGCGGTCATACTACTCCCGCACCGGGCAGAATCGCATGATCAACGGTGTATTCTGTGAGAGCGCCGTGTTCAAATACAGAGACTATACAGGAACACACCTCAACGTCACATCCATCCGGGATCTAAACTATTTCACCACGACCGTCGCCTGTTCGCGCTCGGTGCTTGATTCCGTAGTTACGACAACCTGTTATCCCGATGTAGCCGGCTCTCCATCGCGCACTGTCCGTAACCGCTATTTCAACGAGAGCAAGGACATCTATTCCGCCCCGGGCTTCTACTTCAACAGCTGGCTTCTTCCTACCGGCAAGACTTTCTATCCTCTGGGCAGTTCGACAAGCTGCGGCGACGAGTCTGTTACAGCCACAACCCTTACCTCGGAATATGCCACCGAAATAAATATGCAGGAGGCCGCGATGATGGGCGTGCGCCGTCTCCCCTGGGCGGAGCGCTGGGTAGTGCGCACCTCCGCAGGCTCCGACTCCCTGTTCCGCCACTACCAGTACTCGTTCCGTACTGTCGGCGGGAAGCGCTTCATGCGTCCCGATGCGGTGACGGTCGAGGTCAACCGCTCTGCCAGTCATTCCGACCCGACACTCGATACCTATAATCCCGATACCATCTCCGTGCAGCGCTACAGCGACTACGACGCGCGGGGGCGTATCAGGGAGATGACCGACGCCGCCGGGCGCTCCATAAAGGCCGCTTGGGATACCTGTTACGATTACCTCACATCCCTCTCGCTCCCCGATGTCGGGCAGACCACTACCTACACCTACAGGCCGCTGGTAGGCTGCACTTCCATCACCTCGCCTTCGGGGCGCAAGCGGCAGTTCGGCTACGTGGCCGGGCGGCTCGCATCCGAGCGCAACACCGCCGGCCAGACCGTGGCCACCTACTCCTACCGCCTCTTCGGCGACGGCTCCGACAGCGCCGACCCCGCCAACCGGTTCACGGCGACTCTCCACGACGACTCCGGCGAGGCCTCGCAGACCGTTGACTATGACGGCTTCGGCCTGCCTGTCCGCACCGTGGCCGATGTGGCCGGCGGAGGTCAGACCTCCACGGCTGTGGAATATGACGCCCTCGACCGACCCGTGCGCCAGTATCTCCCCGTGCCCTGCTCCGGCGGCGTTGCGCAAGATCCCAAGACCTACTACGGCGACAATTATCCCTACCGCTCGACCACCTACCGCCCACTCCGCACCGACGCCCCGCTGAGCGTCATCGCCGAGGGTGCGCTGATGCAGTCGCATCCCGCCACGGTCGAATACCTGTGCAACACCACTTCGGGCGACGCCTCCCTCCGCTGCCGCCGCTACAGCCTTGGCAGCTCTGCCACCTCGGAGACCGTAACCCTCTCGGGCAACTATCCCGCGGGAGCGCTCGACGTCACACGCTCGACCGACCCCGACGGCCACCGTGTCCTGACCTTCACCGACTGGCGCGGTTTCAAGATCCTCGAGCGCCGCATTGTGGATGCCGCCAAATCGGAGTTCGCCGACACCTACTGGCTCTACGACCCGATGGGGCGCGTCCGCGTCATCATCCAGCCCGAGGGCTCCGGTCTGATGACGGCCACCGGCTCGTCGTGGACCAACAGCTCCACACCGTTGAAGCAGTACGCCTTCATCAGCCGCTACGACCGCCGAGGCAACTGCATCTACTCCCTCACCCCCGGCGGCGGCCCCGTCCGCATGGCCTACGATCCGCTCAACCGTCTGGCCCTGCGACAGACCGCCACGATGGCCGAACGCGGCGAAGCCGAGTTCATGCTCTACGACCCCGTCGGCCGCCCCGCCGTTACCGGCATCATGCGCGGGTCGTTCCCCGACGACAAAGCACCCTCTACAGCTGTCACATTCACTGCATCCGAAACAGGCATAGGCAACAGCGGATACAAGCTGTCCGATACCGACACAGCCACCCTGCTGTCTGACGTGACTCTCACAGCCGTGACCTATTACGACACTTACGCCTGCCGCAGCTTCGCCGGATTCTCCGGAATATCGGCCTCATTCACAGGTGACGCCTCGCTTGCCAATGGTCTGCCGACCGCTACCTGCACGGCCGTCTACGCCCATGACCCGGCCAATGACTACAAGGTCAGCAGCTACCTTTATATTCTCATGGGCTACGACCGGGAGGGGCGCGTCACCCAGCAGGTAGAAACTACAGCGCTCGCCGGATCGAAGCTTATCACCAACACAACCTACACCCGCCAGGGACGGCCATCTATGACCGACATCGCCCTGCACACCACCGACAGCATCTACAACGTGCAGCTGCTCCCCGACTATGACGCCACGGGCAGTCTCATTCATGAATCCTCGATCGTCAACTCCGAGCGTCTGTATACGGTAAAACCGCTCAGCGCAATATCGGGCAATCAGGCTGTGGTCACCTACTCATATGACGCCCTCGGCCGGCTCTCCAAGAAACAGCTTAACTCCGGCCAATCGATCGACTATGCCTACAATCTGCGTGGACAGCTTACAGGCCTGACCCATCCCGCATTCGCGCAGACTCTATATTACGAGACCGGGACGAGCCCATGCTATAACGGCAATATCTCATCGATAAAGTTCAAGCCGGATGGAGTTTCCGGTGTGACGCGTGTCTACACCTACGACCCGCTCAACCGGTTGACTGCCTGCACGTCAACAGACGGATACAACACATCCTATAGGTACAACCTTAATTCATCGCCGCTGACGATCAAGCGATACGGCATGATATCCGACAAGACGGTCGGCCTTGTCGACGACCTGCAGCTGACCTACGGCGGCAACCGCGTACTGGCAGTCTCGGATGCGGCCGATAGAGTAGTGCTTGAATCCTCGCTCGACTTCGATGCGGGCAATGACGACGCGCTCTACGGCTATGACGCCGACGGACGCATGATATCCGACACCGGGCGGGGCATCACCTCCATAAGCTATGCGCCCAACGACCGCCCCGTTTACACAAAGATGGAGGATGCTACTTTCGACTATCTTTACTCAGCCGACGGCCGCAAGCTTAAGTCAAAGGCCGCGACAGGATTCAGGAAGCTGAAGGGTCTGGAACCCTTTGCAGACGAACTGGCGGATGCGCCTGACGGCAAAGGCGACCTAATAATAGACCCGGTTATTCCTGTCGTTCCTTCGATCGGCCAGCCTACAGAGGAACGCTATCATATCGGCCCGTTTGAGCTGACAAAATCATATAAAGACAAGATGGTCGGGGCTATTATGAGGCCGGGCCTCGCGCGCGTCAACATGAGCTGGGGCTATGTCGACTCCAATGGAAACAACTGCGAGTACGTCACCGACTATCAGGGCAATATCCGCGCCGTCATGAAAGGCAATCAGGTCATACAGCAGACCGATTACTATCCCTATGGTCTGCCGATGGCCACCTCGACAGGCGCTGCTGTCAACCGATACAAATACTCCGGCAAGGAATTCGACACCCGCGGCGGCCTCAACTCCTACGACTTCCACGCCCGCCGCTACGCCCCCGCACTCCCCCTCTTCGACTGCCTAGACCCAAAAGCGATTTATACTCCTTGGCATTCCACATATTTATATTGCGCAGGAAATCCCATTAACATGACTGACAAATCTGGAATGCGCGAATGGCCAGTTGACAATCCCTATAAAGGGGTACATCCAATAAATTCAGATGATTTTGGCGTAAAATCATCTGATAGAGGACATCCCCACGGAGGGGTCGATATAAATATTGGTAGTTCAGACTTTGATTTAGGGGCTCCTGTTTATGCTACTCACGATGGTATAGTGGTGAGAGTTGTCGATTTGAATAAACCATCAACAAGTGATACAAATGGAGGTGGTAGTCGAATTAAAATACAGTCTGAGGATGGGGCGGTTTCTACATTTTATATGCATTTAAACACAGTAGAAGAAAACATTGTAGAAGGGGCAAAGGTTACTGAGAATCAAGTAATCGGTACCGTAGGAGGATCTGGGAAAGGAGAATTGTCCCATTATTCTCCTCATTTACATTACGAAATAAATTTATTGGGGAATCCTATTTCTCCATCAAACAGCAAAACTGAATTAAAAGATCCACAATCATATATTGGGCTAAAAAATATTGATTTACCTGAAGCTACGGTTACATTTCAACCGAGAATCGAATTGGCTGCACCCGTTTTGACAAAACCTGATTTAACTATTCCTCCACGCAAACCAGAATTTGAACTAAACGTCTTACAATCTACCAAATAAGAAATTGAAGTAAATGAACCAAAACAGACAATTATTTTCAGCAATTCTATCTGGAATATTAATATCCTGCGTTAGTTGCCATGGACATAGGGCTGACACTATAAGCACATCTCAATCGGACTTAAATGTTTTAAGTTACGAAGATATTTCCCTAGTAGACTCAAGCAAGTACCCCCCCAGAATAGATCAGGATTTTAAGGATTCAACAGTCTCAGATATAGTATATAGGGATCTCTTTATGGGAAGATATCAGATTGTAGAAAGACTTGATACATTTACGGATGACTACAGGATAAATCTATACTTGTACGACGTCCCTGAAGATACGATATTTGTTAAGACATGTCCTGACTGTGATATATATAAATACCCAAATAAGAGTATTGCTGTAGTATGGAACAGCGTTGCCACCGTTAAAGCAGATACAACCATTCTCACCAGTCATAGATTACTTGACTGGTACAGGTCTAATATTAATCCTTTAGAAGACATTAATGACGATCATGTCGGAGGGAAAGATAATTGGACAGCCATCTGGGGTATGTGGAAAAGAGACGAATTTCTGCGTAATGATACCATAACAATCGAAACGACGCTAAATATACCTGATACAGATGCTTCACGGAGCTTCTACTATAAAAATTGGCATTATGGCGATTCAATTATATACATGGAAGAAGCAACGGATACTGATGGGTATTAATACAAATATCTGAATTTTGTTAGTAATACATTGTATAAAAGCCTGTTTTATAGTGTATATCCAAAAAACGTATAAAGTTGATTCTTTTAAGCAATTCAGCATTAGCCCTCTTTAATGTATTACAAACAAATACATATTAAGCGACCCCAATTGAAAATAAATACGTCCTACGATCCTATTGGCCGTCCGGCTGTCAGCGGTCTGTGCCACAATGTATTCTCTTATAGGAGCGAGCCTGTTGCTCCGAAAATGACGGCTACGTTCGATGGCGGAAGCAGTGGCGTGGCCGGAAGCGGCTACGCTGTGCCAAAAGTTGTTTCCGATATGCTGTCGGGCGCATGGACTTCGCTGGTAAGCTATTATGACGATTATTCCTGCCTGTCTCTTTCCGGCTTCGAGCAGCTGCGCACCAAGGTCGCATCATTTAATGCCACCAACGCCAAAGGCTCTCTGACCGCTACGCGGACTACTGTTTATCAAGGCAATGGCGGTGCATACTCCACCCGTTCCGGCGCCAATGCCATGCACGCTGTCTTCGGCTATGACAAAGAGGGGCGTGTAACGTCGCAGGTCGAGACGACGATACTGACCGGAACAACCGTGACAACCGACAACACGTACACGCGTCAGGGACGGCCGCTGAGCAGTACGATATCCGTCGCTACCCCCGACTCTACCTACACCCTCTCCACAGCGACCGTCTACGATGCCACGGGAGCGCCCGTCCGTCAGACCGCAGCGATGAAGAGCGGCCTGTGGCTGCCGACACCCATACCCCGGCAACCATCTTCCTCGGTGACTTACAGTTATACTTCGCTTGGACAACCTGAAACGATAAACTACGGCGTCGGCAACAAGGTAAGCTACGACTACAACCTGCGTGGACAGGTCAGAGAGATCGCCTCCAACGGGTTCACGCAGGAACTGTGGTATGAGGACGGGGGTACCCATCCGTGCTACAACGGCAACATATCGCGCATGAAAGTCGACAATGTGACGACCGACTATGTCTACGACTCGCTCAACCGCCTGACCTCCAGCACCGCAACAGATGGCTACAATACCGTCTACGAATACGACCATAACTCCTCGCCGACCAAGATTGAGCGGTATGGCATGACATCCGACGGAAGCATAGGACTTGTCGACGACCTGAAGATGAACTACGACTGCAACCGTCTTGTCAGCGTAGGTGACGCGGCCAATCCCGTCATACTTGAGCAGTCGCTTGATTTCCCGAAGTCGGCGGCAACGCTCAGCTACGACTCCGAGGGTCGACTTTACAGCGACTCAAGCCGCGACATCGAGAAAATCACCTACGCGCCGAACGATATGCCGATGACCATATTCGGACCGTATGGCAGGATCAAGACCCAGTACGCATACGCGGCCGACGGACGGAAACTCTCGGTGGCCTATGGCAACGGTTATACGACTTCAATAACCGATACACGCTACTATGTCGGCCCGATCGAGTTTGTCATGAGTTCGGGAGCCAATTCAAAGCTGGCTCTTCAGCGCGTCAACCTGCCGTGGGGCTTCTTCGCCGCCGATGGGTGGGACAATATCAACCTCACAGATTATCAGGGCAATATCCGCGCTGTCGCGCGTAGCGGCTCAGTCATTGACCACATTGACTATTACCCCTACGGACTCCCGAAAGCATCCGCACCCGGCAGCATATCACGTTATAAATACAGCGGCAAAGAGTTCGAGACCCGTGGCGGCCTTGACCTCTACGACTTCAATGCCCGCCTGCAGCTCCCCACCACCGGCCTATTCTCCCGTCCCGACCCCAAAGCATGGGATGCCCCCTGGAACAATACCTATCTGTATTGCTCAGCAAACCCTATCAACCGCATAGATCCAACGGGTCAGACTGATTTCTTTGATCCAATGACTGGGAATAGGAAGTATATAAATGATGGAATTAATCAAGTTCTTCAAGTTAATTCTGATGAAATGCTTGAGATAATGGATAAAGACTTTAATACTGACTCTGAATTATACAAACAAATTGTTTCACAAACATATAGAATTATTAAAGACGCATTTCCTACAATTATAAACGTATTACAAAATAAAAAATTTATTGGCTGGGACGATAAAAGTACCGGTAAGAATTGCTTTGATAAGGCAAAAAAACAAAGTAACTCAATCTGTGTAGGTGCATCCTACCGAATTGATACTTATTCAGAAAATTGTTGTGACGCAACAAAAGGTGCGAGGAAAATTTCAGCTGATTTATTCGCTGATAAATCTGTAGTCGTCGGTGTGAGAACTACTGAGGATGGTATTGGGAAAAATAAAAATAAATATACTTGTCATTTTATTGTAATTGTAGGTCAAGGATTTGAAATAGTCGATGGGAAATTAGTCAATTATTTTTCTTATTTCGATAATGCTACTTCTTATGTTCAAAAAGGAACAAATCTTAGAGAAAATAGGCTATATGAGATCATTGGTGCAAACGGAGAAACGCAATATGTAGATAAGACAAATTTAAATATACGGGTACTTAAAAATGGCGTTCCAGTTCCCCCTATATATAAATTAACCGAAACAAGATAATAAGATTATGAGATACATTATTAGTGTTGTCATATTTAGCTATGCGTCTTTATGTTATGATATATCTGCTCAGATAGACTCATTGCTGTATAGTCTTAATATTCACTATTCCGACACATTACCTGAAAGATTTGTCCTGGATGATTACGGAGTTCCATGCAATCCTGATTGGAAGCCAATACCTCTATCCCGAGAAATAGAGACCGAATATTTCAATCCGTTTATTTCGCGGGCGGGTTATGATTACTCTTTTTATGAAGAAGGTGATTTGGCTCCTATGGTAATACTTCAAGCATTCAATCTTAGGGATAGAAAGTATTTAATGTACAGGACAGGTAGTTTTGGCTTATCATTTTATTTGGTAGACATTTCCGATGGTAATGTTTATCCTCCGACATTGCTGATTCACTATACCGAAGCCTCTCTGCCCAGTGTGCTCTACGAGTATGACAGACACTCAAATGTGATTAATATTTCTTGTATTAACAGTTGGAATGGATTACGAGTAGACATGAAATACTCTTTGGATAAAGGCTTTACACTACTTGGGAAGACATATTATAAGAAAATAGTCAAGCAGGTAATTGAAGATTCAGATTTTGATTCAGACAATATCAATCCCATTATCTGGGATGAAATCTCCGAAAGTGAGTGGAATAATCTTATTGAGTAAGTTGAATATGAAAATTTCTATATATAAACGTGTACTGAGTACGGTATGTGGTATATTATTACCATTAGCCTTGAAATGTCAGACTCTTGATTTCAGCATAATAAAATCAGTTGATTCATTTCCTGCCAGTTTACCAATTAGAGACTCGGGGCCGACAGATTACGGAACATTAATACCTATTGAAACTGTGCAAAAGAATCTTATTCCGGTTTTAAATATAACAGAACATATCAATCGATGGCGACAGTGCGACAAGATATCCTATTACGCTATATGTCAGTTCAATGGTCAGAATGGGAGATTCCTCATATATTTAGGTCAGTCTACGAGTGAGATTAACGTTATGTTAGCAGACATATCGGATGAGACAACCTTTCCCCGTACTCTTGTGATACAGAGATATACTACGGAGCACAATATAGAAACAAGAATTTTTTACAACTATAACAAGGAGAACAACTGCATAGAAATCAACACAATTTCTCAATTTGCCGATAATAAGCCAATCTGTCTCCAAGAATATTACTCTATAGAGCGTGGATTTCCATATAAAGGAAATAAGACATATGAATATACTGACTATCCGGATGAGGAACATATATTCACTCCACTTGATGAATCAAAATGGATTGAAATCTCCATGAATCCTGAACTGAGAATACATACAGAATAATTACTTGGTATTACAGACCCTAAACAATGGTTTATTATAAATTAAAATTTTTTTTTGCTATTATAACGGCATACATATTTCAATCTTGCAATGTTACAAGTGTATATAGTCCAAAATCGGAAAATGTAATTGAAAAACGACAAAATTATCCTATCGAAATAGAGCGATTCCGATACTTCGATTTGTTTACTATGCAAGGCATTGAGCCATGCGATAATGATTCTTGTATAATAGTTACTGAAAAAGGAGACTCAATAAAAATTGAAACGAATTATCCCAAAAAATATTCCTTGACTTTATGTAATAAAGGTAATTATTGGTACAGTCATGCCGAATTTGATATGAATAAAGACAGATACCGTTTAGGTAAATCTGAGTCGTGGCCAAGAAGATATGATAGATTCATTTTAACTGATACGATTTTAGACTACGAACAAGTATTTTATAATGATGAAATTTTTAAAACGCTATATATTAAAACAAAGGAGACATATAAAGCATTAGATTTAACCGGCGGATATAAAGTAGATAACGATCCACAGGAAATTCTATCCAAAATTTTAAAGATACTGCATAGTAGCAACCAAAAGACGTTTCGATCAGTCCTTAATATCAAAAGAAAGAATTCGGAGATGGAGTATATAGGGGAAAAGTATGGTAATGTTTATTCCGGCTCATTTCCTGAATTACAGGTATGGGGTGGAGCCTATGGACTAGGATTATAGGTAACTGTAATGTGAAAGTCTAAATATCTATAATAAGACCCCTCAGGAAGGTGATGCTAATAATACGCATATTTTTTTACGACACTTACGCCTGCCGCAGCTTCGCCGGATTCTCCGGAATATCAGCATCATTCACCGGTGACACGTCGCTTGCCAATGGTCTGCCAACCGCTACCTGCACGGCCGTCTACGCCAATGACCCGGCCAATGACTACAAGGTCAGCAGCTACCTTTATACCCTCATGGGTTACGACCGGGAGGGGCGCGTAACGCAGCAGGTGGAGACCACAGCGCTCGCAGGATCGAAGCTGATCACCAACACGACCTACACCCGTCAGGGAAGGCCATCGCTGACCGATATCTCCCTGCACACAACCGACAGCGTCTACAACGTGCAGCTGCTCCCCGACTATGACGCTACGGGCAGTCTCATTCATGAGTCCTCGATCGTCAATTCTGCTTACAGTCCGTCAAAAGCACAGCCTGCCAGTGCCATATCGGGCAATCAGGCTGTCGTGACTTACTCCTACGATACCCTCGGCCGGCTCTCCAAGAAGCAGCTTAACTCCGGCCAATCGATCGACTATGCCTACAATCTGCGCGGGCAGCTTACAGGCCTGACCCATCCCGCATTCGCGCAGACTCTCTATTACGAGACCGGGACAAAACCATGCTACAACGGCAATATCTCATCGATAAAGTTCAAGCCGGATGGAGTTTCCGGTGTGACGCGTGTCTACACCTACGACCCGCTCAACCGGTTGACTGCCTGTACGTCAACCGACGGATACAATACATCCTATAAATACAACCTGAATTCATCGCCGCTGACAATCAAGAGATACGGCCTGATATCCGACGGCTCGGTTGGTCTTGTCGACGACCTGCAGCTGACCTACGGCGGCAACCGCGTGCTGAGCGTCTGGGATGCGGCCGCTTCGGTCATCCTCGAGTCGTCGCTCGACTTCGACGCGGGCAATGGTGACGCGCTCTACGGCTATGACGCCGACGGACGCATGACATCCGACACCGGGCGTGGCATCACATCGATAAGCTATGCTCCCAACGACCGCCCCGTCCATACCGAAATGGACGAAGCGACATTCGACTATCTCTACTCTGCCGACGGACGCAAGCTGAAGTCAAAGGCCGTGACAGGATTCAGGAAGCTGAAGGGTCTGGAACCCT
>CAMWHE010000005.1 GCA_947173955.1 uncultured Bacteroidales bacterium
GTGAGTCGGCATCCTCCGGATGCCCCATACGGCTATACCGACATATTGCTTGCACACGCGCTGCGGGTGCAGAGGGAACCGATAGCTGTTATCGTGGGGTTTCGCCGCTGGCTCAACCGCCACGCTACTCTGCTGCCACGTGCTATCGCAGTGGCTAAGCTCTACTCGCTAAGGGGCAGAGCGGTGCGGGCAATGGCTTATCAGCTTTATTCGGCGTCCTCGGCCGGACGCCACAGAGTGGGGAAAACACATGACCGGGCACATCTCGCTGCGCTCGATGTACCACGGCTACGGTGAGTCGGCATCCTCCGGATGCCCCATACGGCTATACCGACATATTGCTTGCACCCGCGCTGCGGGTGCAGAGGGAAAGGATGAACGTTTTCGTGGGGTTTCGCCGTTGGCTCAACCGCCACGCTACTCTGCCGCCACGCGCTCTCGCGGTGGCTACGCTCTACTCGCGGGGAGAGGGTAATGGCACAATACGGGGCATACAAAATCGGCTCTTATGGTCGGGAGCGACACATAAGAGCCGATCGATATAGATAATGTTGAAACGTCCGCCGGTTAGAATATCGCTTCGCTATGCTCGGCGATTGTGAGGATATGGTTGTAGACCACGCTGACGATACCGAGAAGGATCACACCGGCAACGGTGATGATCAGTCCGAGACGCTCTGTGCAGCTTGACTTGAATTCAGGCACCTTGCATTCGCCATCGGTATTGATATACATTGCCTTTACTACGAGGAGATAGTAGTAGAGCGAAATGATAGTGTTGATCAATGCGATCAATACCAGGATATAGATTGCTGTCGAACCCTGATTGATGGCTGATGTGAAGATGAAGAATTTGCTGAAGAAACCTGCAAAGGGAGGAATGCCGGCGAGGGAGAACATCGCGAGCATCATGCAGAATGCAAGTTTGGGATTGGTCTTGCGCAGTCCGTTGTAGTCGTCCATATCTACAAGGCCGGTCTTATTCTCGATGGCAGAGATGACACCGAATGCAGCCAGATTGCTGAAGATGTAGACGAGGATGTAGTAGACGAGAGCTGCCATGCCCATCTCATTGGCGCCCTCGATGCCGAGCATGATATAGCCGGCCTGAGAGACTGACGAGAAGGCAAGGAAGCGCTTGAGATTGCGCTGACGGATGGCAAATAGGTTGCCGACAGTGATTGTAAGGATAATCAGAGCGTAGAGCATCCACTCCCATACTTCGGAATATACACTGCCGAAGCACTGGACGAGAATCACCAGGAACGCGAATGCGGCAGAGCCTTTGGAGATAACCGAGAGATAAGAGGTCACCGCAGTAGGAGCTCCCTGATAGACATCGGCTGTCCAGAGATGGAACGGAACAAGCGAGAGCTTGAAGCCGACTCCGGCAATCACGAATGCAAGCGCAGTCACGAGCATTGCGGTGGATTCTGTTGCTGCCACAGCTTCGGCGACACCCTCGAAATAGAGTGTGCCTGCAAGACCGTAGACGAATGACAGACCCATAAGGAATATGGCCGAGGAGAATACGGCTGTCAGGATATACTTGATAGCAGCTTCATGGCTTTCGTAGCGGTATTTGTCGAAAGCGACCATAGCGGCCAGCGGGAGCGATGCGAGTTCGAGACCGATGACGAACACAAGGAAATGGCGTGCAGAAATCATCAGGAACATACCGAAGAGAGTCGACATCAGCAGTTCATAGTATTCGCCGCGGCGCACCTGCTGTTTTTCACTATTGATCCATGTCACGGACTGAATCAGCACGATCAGAGCGCCCACATTGAGGACATTCTTGATCATAGCCACGATAGGCGATGTGGCATACATTCCGGCAAATGCCTCAACTTCTTCGCCGGGGCACATGAAGAAGCAAGCTACTGTATAGATCGCGAAAAGGATGCAAGCGAATGCCGACATATTGTTTTGGCATTTCTTGGGCATAAAGGTGTCATAAAGGAACACCAGCAGGAAGGCAGCCAGGAGCAATATCTCCTGCTTCATAATTAAAAACTGAGAGTAATCCATGTGTTGTTTTTATTTAGAAGTTAGAGATAATAGCATGGAATGTTTCGGGGCTGAAAGTGTCGCGAAGCAGATGCTCGAAGAAGTTGGGGAAGCAACCGATAGCCGCAACGCAGATGATGAGCGAGGCAGTGGCGATACGCTCCCACCATGTCGCGTCGGTAAGCTCGAGGTGGTGCTTGTCCTGAACGGGGCCGAAGAGAAGCTTGCCGACAACACGGAGGATATAGACCGCCGTGATGACTATCGAGCAGCAGGCGATGATGGTGAAGACGAGTCGGAGCGAACCGGCGCCGTGGATGAAGTCGAGCATACCCTGCTGGAATGAACCTACGAAGATGGTCATCTCGGCCACGAAGCCCGAAAGGCCGGGGAGACCGAGCGAGGCCATACCGGCGATCACATAGCAGACAGCGAGGTAAGGCATGATCTTCATAAGGCCGCCCATCTGGCGGATGTCACGTGTGTGGGTGCGTCCGTAGATCATACCGATCAGAGCGAAGAAGAGGGCTGTCATAAGACCATGGGAGAGCATCTGCATCACAGCACCTGTCATGGCGGTGGTGTTGAGCATCAGAAGGGCAAAGAGTACGAGACCGCAGTGCGACACTGAAGAGTAAGCGTTGATGTATTTGAGGTCGGTCTGAACGCAGGCTGAGAAAGCGCCGTAGACTACCGAGATACCTGTGAGGATCAGGAAGATCCATGCAAGCTCCTGAGCGGCCTGGGGCATCAGGTACATTGCCACACGGAAGCAACCGTAGCCTCCGAGTTTCATCAGGACGCCGGCATGAAGCATCGACACGGCTGTCGGGGCTGAAGCGTGACCATCGGGACTCCATGTGTGGAAGGGGAACATGGCGCCGAGGACACCGAAGCCGACGAATGTCATCGGGAAGAGGAATGTCTGCCATCCATGAGAGATGCTGCCGTTGCGGGCGATCTCGAGGAGGTTCCATGTCAGGGGCTGACCTTCGGGAGCGGAGTGATAGTAGATACCGATAAGGCCGAGCATCAGGAATGCCGAGCCGCCCATCAGCATCAGGGTAAGCTTCATGGCCGAATAGTTCTTGTTGCCGGAGCCCCATACGCCGATAAGCAGGTACATCGGGATAAGAGCGACCTCATAGAACATAAACATCGTGAAGAGGTCGAGCGAGATGAAGAATCCGAACACACCGACGGAGAGAAGGATGAGCCATAGGAAAAAGGCCTTGGGCTGCTCGATAGTCCATGAGGCGAATGAGCCGGCGAAGACAATGATCGATGACAACAGGATCATTGCCACTGAGACGCCATCGACACCGACAGTAAGATTAATATGGAAATTACCTGCGGCAAACCAGCTCCAGCTACCGTAGAAGAGCATTTCGTCGTCTACGCCTGCATGACGCAGGTGGAGGAAGTCGACAAGCAGATAGACACTCATTGCAATGAGAATCACAGAACCTGTCACAGCTACTGCACGTATCTGCTTGATGTCGCGGCTGAGCGCAACCCCGGCAAACATGACCAGAAGCACCAGGACAAAGTAGATTAGTATGTTGCTAAACATGATACTATATATCTAATTGGTTTATTATCGATTTTATTCTGTCCCGATCAAAGAATTACTATCATCGAGATGGCTGCCAAAAGGATTGCACCGACAAGGTAGATCCAGACATACATGTGGACATTGCCTGACTGGAGACCACGGATGGCATAAGAAGCCTTATTGGTTATAGAGGCGAACGCATCCATTGTGCCGTCGATTATGTGACGGTCAAACCACGCGATGGGTTTACAGATACAGCCGAATATAATCTTATGTGTGATAAACTGGTAGAGTTCGTCCCAGTAGAAGCGGTGGTGACACCAGTCCCAGAGGTTGGGAAGCGCATTGCGCATCTTTTCGGGAAGAGGATTCTCCTTTTTATACATCTTCATCGCAACGAGGATGCCGCAGACTGCTACTACAAGAGAGATGGCTGCCACATTCCAGTTGAGGTTGGCGAGGTTGGAGCCTGCGATTTCGTGACCGTTCCATGTGACAAGTTTGCCGAAGGGCACGAAGCCGGCCACGCAGGAAATCACTGCGAGGATGATGAGCGGGAGAGTCATTGTCCAGGGCTGATCGTGGGGAGCATGATGTCCTTCGGGAGTCTTATGCTCTTTCCACCAGAAGATGAGGAAGTAGAGACGGAACATATAGAAAGCTGTCAGACCGGCTACGAGTGTCATCCAGATCGCCCATACGGCTGAATGTCCGAAGCAAGCTGTCAGGATCTCATCCTTTGAGAAGAATCCGGCAAAGGGAATGATACCGGCGATGGCGAGACAGCCTACAAGGAATGTGATGTGAGTGACAGGCATATACTTGCGCAGACCATGCATCGCGGTGTAGTCGTTTGACCCGATTGCGTGGATCAGAGCACCGGCTCCAAGGAAGAGGAGAGCCTTGAACATCGCGTGGGTGAACAGATGGAACATCGACGCCATGTAGCCGAGACCTTCGTGGACTTCATGGCCGAGCGCAGTCTCATGGCCGAGACGGGTAACACCGAGTGATACCATCATGAAGGCGATCTGCGAGATTGTAGAGAAGGCAAGCACGCGCTTGATGTCAATCTGAGCGCAGGCTACCATCGCAGCGTAGAGCGCTGTCACGGCACCGACAACTGTAACGATATCAAGAGCGGCTTCGTTGAGTACATACAGGGGGAAGAGACGTGCAACGAGGAACACACCGGCCACGACCATCGTAGCGGCATGGATGAGCGCCGACACGGGGGTCGGGCCCTCCATAGCATCGGGGAGCCAGATATGCAGCGGCATCATGGCCGACTTACCCATGCCGCCCATGAAGATGAGGACAAGAGCCCAGGTCAGCACTGAAGCGCCCATGAAGGTGCTTGCCGCAGAGTTTGCGAATATGTTTTTGATACCTTCGGCAGTTCCAAGGTTGATCTGATAGGTATCAGCAACGCCTTCAACGGGTACAGAGGTCATCTCAGTGAACGAGAAGAATCCGGTATTGAACGACAGGAGAAGGATACCCACAAGGAAACCGAGGTCGGCGAAACGGGTGACGATAAATGCTTTCTTTGAAGCTGCCACTGCCGAAGGCTTTGTGTAGTAGAAGCCGATGAGCAGATAGGACGAAGCGCCCACAAGCTCCCAGAAGATGTACATCTGGAAGATATTGGTAGCCACAACGAGTCCGAGCATCGAGAAGCTGAAGAGCGACAGGAAAGCGTAGAAGCGCTGGAAGCCTGTCTCCCACACACCGTGATGGTCGCGCATATAGCCGTTGCTATACAGATGAACCATGAATGAGATTGTAGTGATGACTACAAGCATCATAGCCGAGATCGGGTCAAGCAGGAAACCGATGTTGATGGTCAGCTTGTCATAGAAGTTAAGCCATTCCTGATTGAAGACGACGTGCTGAAGGCGGTCGCCGGTGGCGGAGATAAATTCCGGAGCTCCGGAGAAGAAGTAAGTGAAAGCTACGGTATAGGCGAGAATCATCGTGACACCCATACCGGCAGTACCGAGTATACCGGCCCATTTATGGGGCAGGTACTTGCCTGCGAGTCCCAGGAAGAGGAACATCAACAGGGGTATTGCTAAAATTAGGATTGCTGAAGTTTCCATATCGTGGGAGGTTAGAATTTCAGTTTGTTAATATCACGCACATCGATATCGTTGTTTGCGCGATAGACATTGACTACGATGGCGATAGCGAGAGCTGTCTCGGCTGCGGCTATTGCGATAGCAAACAGAGTGAAGAACATACCCTCAAGCTGACCCGGATAAAGGAAGCGGTTGAACACCACGAAATTCATGTCGACGCCATTGAGCATCAGCTCCAGAGAGATCAGCATGGCGATCATGTTGCGACGTGTGATGAATCCATACACACCGCAGGCAAACATGAACATAGCGGGAATAAGGTAATATAATGCGTTGATTTCCATAATCGATTATCGTTTACGTGCGACAACAATGCCACCGATTATACATGCGAGTAACAGGACACTGATAGCTTCGAACGGGAGAAGATATCCATCAAAACCGGAGCTGAGCATTTTAGAGCCGATTGTGTGCATATCGGGATTACCTCCCGCAGGGATGCTGTGCGACAGGTCGCTGCAACGGCTAAGAAGAGAGAATGCTCCGAGACCGAATGTAGCGAGACCGGCGATGAGGCCGAGAACGCGGCTGCGTGATTTCAGTCGCTCGCTATTGTCGCCCGGATGGGTTGTAAGCAGGATGGCGAATACGACCAGAACGACAATACCACCGGCATAAACGGCGATCTGCACGCCACCGAGGAATTCATAGTCGAGCTGGAAGTAGACAGCGGCCGTTGCAAACAGAGCAAACAGCAGGTAAGTTGCGGCACGCAGTATCTTGCGAGATGTGACGGCGAGCACCGAGCAGGCGATGATCACCAGGACAATTACCGCGTAAGCGATTTTGCTTCCTAAAGTTTCCATTATTATGTTGGCTTATTAATTATCAGATGACGGGTTTGCGGCGGGAGCTGAGTCCTGGGCCTTTGCAGCAGCGGCAGCTTTGGCAGCGGCAGCAGCCTTTGCAGCGGCGATCTTGGCTTCGCGCTCGGCGAGAATCTTGGCCTTTTCTTCTTCAGTAGGCTCCGGTTCGGGCTTTTCGGGAAGATAATTAAGCTGCTTCACGAGTTTTGAACGGGTAAACACGGCCTGCTCGAAGTCGTTGGAGAAAGTAAGAGCCTGCGTGGGACATGTGGTCACACAGAGCTGGCAGAATGTACAGCTGCCGAGGTCGTAGACGTAGCGGTCGAGTTTCTTCTTTTTCTTACCATCCCATGTATCCACCATTTTGGTGATAACATTGATCGTTCCGTTGGGGCAATTGCGTTCGCATGTACCGCAAGCGATACATTTATGATTGCCTTCGGAGTCGTAGATGAGCTCCAGACATGCACGGAAACGCTCCGGATAACGGAACGTCTCGCGGTTTTCAGGATAACGCTCGGTAATCTTAGGGGTGACAAACTCCTTACCGGTCACTTGCATACCCTTGACAAGGCTTGAGATGCCGTGACCCAATGAAGAGAAATAATCTTTTACACTTCCCATAGTGATGTCGTTATGTATATCTTAGTTTTTATTATTATTTGCTATCTGTGTTATCTGACCTGACCGCCTACGATATCAAGCAGCTCATTGGTAATCGACTGCTGACGCAACTTATTGTATTCCAGCCGCAGCTGCTCGAGGAGCTTGCGGGCATTGTCGTTAGCACTCTGCATGGCCATGACGCGCGCAGCCTGCTCGGAGGCGACATTCTGTGTGAAGATATCCTGCATGACAGCCTGCTGGAACAGCGGGAGTGCCGTGCGGAAGATGCTCTCTACCGAAGGCTCGAATATATAGGGCTTGACTTTCGACGCACCATTTTCTGCGGCTGACGACAGCGAAGCAGCCTCAATAGGCAGGAGCTGTACAGAGGCTATGCGCTGGCGGCTGACAGAGAGGAACTGCGTCGACACTGCCTCGATTTTATCATACACTCCGGAGAGGAATTCCTGCTGCAGGCGCTCGGTGAATGCCTTGACGGCTGCTTCATCGCTCTTGGAATCCACATTATAATCTGTGGCTACAGCAATACCTTCGGGGACAAGTTTCTGTACCGGCTTGGCGATCTTCGAACCGACAGGAATAACAGTAATACGGACTGACGGGCCGTACTGCTCACGAACCTCGGCGACACGGCTGACAACCTGCTTATACAGATTCATGTTGTAGCCGCCGCAAAGGCCGTTGTCGGAACCCCAGACCACGATAGCCACACTTCCAATTTCCCTAACGGTCATCAAGGGCGACTCTACAGCTGTATCAGCGCTGAGCAGATTGGCTATAATGGTTTCTATCTGGCTTCGATAAGGGCGGAGCTGCTTTATTGAGAGCTCGGCCTTATGCATTTTAGCCGAAGAAATCATCTTCATGGCGCCGGTGATCTTCTCGGTGGAAGCTACCGACCCTATTCTTGCTTTAAGCTCGCGTAGTGTTGCCATTGGTTAATGATTGGTTGGTGTAGATATCGGATGGGATATGTAGTTGGTGATTAATCGGATTAATATCGGCCGGCGATCTCGTTGGCGGCCTCGGTCAGCTTCGATGTGACGTCATCGTCCATGACACCGCTCTTGATCTTGTCAAGCACGCTGTCCTGATACTTGGCGCGGAGAAGCTGAAGGAATGACTGCTGGAATTCGGCTACTTTGTCAAGAGGCACGTTTTCGAGGAGACCGTTGACACCGCTGTAGATAATTGCGACTTCCTCTTCGACGGGAACGGGCTTGTACTGAGGCTGAATGAGCAGGCGCTCGTTCTTACGGCCGCGGTCGATGACGCGGGCAGTCACAGCATCGATATCGCCGCCGAATTTAGTGAACGACTCGAGCTCGCGGAACTGTGCCTGGTCGATCTTAAGTGTACCGGCCACTTTCTTCATAGGCTTGATCTGGGCGTTACCGCCTACGCGGGACACAGAGATACCTACATTGATGGCAGGACGGATACCGCGGTTGAAGAGTGAGCTTTCGAGGTAGATCTGACCGTCGGTGATAGAAATCACGTTGGTCGGGATATAAGCTGAAACGTCGCCGGCCTGGGTCTCGATGATGGGGAGCGCCGTAAGCGAACCGCCACCCTTGACGATGGGCTTGAGTACCTCGGGGAGGTCATTCATCATCGAAGCGACCTGCTGATTGTCGATAATCTTAGCGGCGCGCTCGAGCAGGCGGGAATGCAGGTAGAAAATATCGCCGGGATATGCCTCACGACCGGAGGGGCGCTTGAGGATAAGCGAAATCTCACGATAAGCGACAGCCTGCTTCGAGAGGTCATCGTATACGATAAGGGCATCGCGGCCAGTATCGCGGATATATTCGCCGATAGCTACACCGGCAAAAGGAGAATAGTAGCGCATTGAAGCGGAGTCTGCCGCAGTCGCAGCTACGACTACCGTATAGTCGAGCGCTCCATGCTGGCGGAGAGTCTCGACGATGGCGGCCACTGAAGATGCCTTCTGGCCGATCGCCACATAAATACAGTAGACAGGCTTACCGGCTTCGTAGTTAGCACGCTGATTGATGATGGTATCGATAGCAATCGCTGTCTTACCGATCTGACGGTCGCCGATAATGAGCTCACGCTGACCGCGTCCTATGGGCACCATTGAGTCAACGGCTTTGATACCGGTCTCAAGAGGCTGCTTAACCGGCTGACGGAAGATAACGCCGGGAGCCTTACGCTCAAGGGGCATGCGGAGAAGTTCGCCTTCAATGGGTCCGCGGCCGTCGATAGGCTCGCCGAGCACATTGATGACGCGGCCGAAGAGGCCGTCACCGACAGGGATAGAGGCAATCTGTCCGGTGCGACGGACGCTCATGTTTTCTGTCACAGAATTGACTTTGTTGAGCAGAATGACACCGACGTTGCTTTCCTCGAGGTTGAGGGCCACGCCCTTTACGCCATTCTCAAACTCCACGAGTTCGTTGGCACATACATTGTCCAGGCCATAGACATGGGCAACACCGTCGCCTACATTGAGGACCGTACCGGTTTCGTCAAAGGTGACTTTTGAGTTAACGTTCTCGAGTTGCTGTTTGAGAACTTCTGAGATCTCGCTGGGGTTAATCATTGGTTAGTGGCTAAGCAGTTTTAAACGCAATTGTTTAAGTTCGTTCTGGATAGAGGCGTCGAGACGTTCATTGTCGATATTGACAATGAATCCGCCGAGCAGTTCGGGGTCGACACTCTCGGAATACTCAATCGTGGCACCTTGCCGGTGATCGGCGATGAGCTTGCGGAGACGCTCGGAAGCATCAGGCGAAAGCGGAGCGGCCGAAGTCACTTTGACAGTAGAGATGTTGCAGGCTTTGCGGTAAATTGCAATATAAGCAAGGACAGCATCGCGGAAAAAGGCGATACGCTTGTTGCGGTCAAGCAAAGTGATAAAGTCATTGAGCATAGAAGCTGCATCAGAAGTGGTGGAATCTGTAGCGCCGAGACCGGCTGCGGTCAGAATCAGCTGCTTCTTCTGCTCAGTCTTTATAAACGGATTGCACATTGCCTCCTGCAGCGACGGCTGTGAGGCAAAGTTCGCGGCCAGTTTTCCCATCAATTGGTAAAGCTCCTTGGTACAGTTGCGTTCCAAAGCTACTTTATAGAGGGCTTTAGCATAGCGATATGGTATGAGGCCTTGATTCATCTCTGTGAGATTGAGTTTTTAATAGTTAGTTTTTAGTTTCGAGTTCATCGAGAAGGGAGTCGACAAGTTTCGCCTGCGCCTGATCGGCGGAAAGCGACTTGCGGGTCACTTTTGAAGCAATGTCAAGGGCGAACTCGCTGACCTGATCGCGGAATTGCTTTTCAGCTTCCTTACGCTCCTGTGCGATAGCGAGACGCGCACTCTCCATTTCCTTCTGGGCTGCTTTGCGGGCTTCATCGCGGGCCTGTTCCACAATCTGATCCTTCATGTGGTCGGCTTCGCGAAGGATATCAGCCTGACGATGACGGGCTTCGGCTATGATCTTGTCTGCGTCGGCACGGGCACTGTCAAGTTGTTCCTTAGCCTGCTGTGCGTACTCTACACCCTTGTCGATGAGATCAGCTCTCTTATCTATCATTGTCATAATAGCGGGCCATCCCTTCTTCCACAAGATGAAGAAGAGGATAGCGAAAGCTACGAACATCCAGAAGATAAGGCCGAAGTCGGGGGTGAATAGTTCCATCAGCTATATAGCAGTTGATTTTAGAGGAACAGGGCGAGCAGACACACGATGACTGCGAAGAGGGCAACACCTTCGATAAGGGCGGCGATCACAATCATATTTGAACGGATATCACCGGCTGCTTCAGGCTGACGGGCAATTGCCTCCATAGCTGATGAACCGATTTTACCGATACCGAGACCTGCACCGATAGCTGCGATACCTGCACCGAGGCTTGCGCCGAGGGCTACGAGACCTGAGATTGCTAAAGAAATCATTGCTAACATAATAGTTGATTTTAGAGTGTTATTTTTTAGTTATTATTTATTTCCGGTGTGAGTTGTAAGGGGAACTGCAGGAACAGTTTTTGCCGCCTCGGCGTGCTTCTGATGTTCGTCATGACCTTTTTCTACAGCAAAAGATATGAATATTGTAGAAAGCATCGTGAAGACATAGGCCTGGATGAAGCTTACAAGCACATCGATCAGCAACATAAATATAGAGAAGATCATTGACACCACTGTCGCACCCGACATTGCCGCAACACCCATCTTTGCAAAGATGAAGATGATGAGCGTAAGGGAGATGACGATGATGTGGCCGCCCATCATATTGGCGAAGAGACGCACGGTAAGGGCAGCCGGCTTAGTCAGCGCACCGAATATCTCGATTACGGGCATAATCGGAATCGGGAACTTGAGCCAGAGTGGGACATCCGGCCAGAATATCTCCTTCCAGTAGTGCTTGGTGCCGTTGAGATTGGTGACAAAGAAGGTTATCAGCGCAAGCACAAGAGTGACCGCGATATTGCCTGTCAGATTTGCACCGCCGGGGAACACGACTATCAGACCCATCAGGTTCATGATAAAGATAAACATGAAGACCGTGAGCAGATACGGAGCAAAACGACGGGCATTCTCTTTAAGGGTTGACTTGACAAGAGAGACGTATATAAATTCATACAGCGCCTCCATCATGCCACGGAATCCGCGGGCAGCCTTATAGCCTTTTTCCTTATACCATTTTGCAAGCGGCAACACGCATAGAAGCACCACTATAAGTGTGATAAACAATGCGCAGACATTTTTGGTAATCGAGATGTCAAAGGGACGCTTAAGCGTTCCGTCGGGAAGGATTTCCACAACCTTACCCTTATCCGAAAGCATAAATTGCGCGCCTTTGTGAGTGTAAACGTGGCCATGTTCAAGCTTAGCGGATGAGAACACATGAAGACCGTCACTCGCAAACACTATGACCGGCAGAGGAATGCTCTTATGATGATTGAACGGAACCTCCCACCCGTAGCGGTCGCCGAGGTGCTCAAAGATAATTTCCTTGGGATTGAAATCGCCTTCGTCATCCGCCTCCTTTGCAGATTCCCCGGTAGCTTCCGACGTCACTACAGCAGCTTCAGCCACCCGCGCATTGAATGCTATCAAGGCTACAAACAGGGTAAATATGATTGTTATACGTTTCATCAAGCTACACAAACAGAGATTACGTTATTATCGACACTTACTATTCCGCCACCGATAGAGGCACTCTTCTGCTGGCCATCGGCATCGGTATAGACAACATCACCCTTAACAAGAGTGGATATTAGCGAAGCGTGATCGCGGAGGACGGTAAAACGCCCTTTTTCGCCGGGCAGAGTGACCGACTTGACCTCGCCGCTAAATACTATTGACTGTGCTGATATAATATTAAGTGTCATCTCTATATCTGATTATTTTACTTCAGCGAGAAGCTTTTCCCCCTTGGCTATAGCGTCGTCAATCGTACCGACATTAAGGAATGCCTGCTCGGGATACTTATCCATTTCGCCGGAAAGGATCATCTTAAATCCGCGGATAGTCTCGTTGAGGGGCACCATAACGCCGGGGAGGCCGGTGAACTGCTCTGCGACATTGAACGGCTGGGAAAGGAAGCGCTGGGCGCGTCGTGCGCGGGCAACGACGAGCTTATCTTCGTCAGATAGCTCCTCGACACCGAGGATCGCGATGATATCCTGAAGTTCGTTGTATTTCTGAAGGAGCTGTTTGACTGCCTGAGCCGTATTATAGTGATCCTCGCCGATGATATTCGGGTCGAGAATACGCGAGGTAGACTCAAGAGGATCGACGGCAGGATAGATACCAAGCTCCGCAATCTTACGCGAAAGCACGGTGGTCGCGTCGAGGAATGAGAATGTAGTCGCCGGCGCGGGGTCGGTCAGGTCGTCGGCCGGCACATAGATAGCCTGTACGGATGTGATCGAACCGTTCTTTGTTGAAGTGATACGTTCCTGAAGTGTACCCATTTCAGATGCCAGTGTAGGCTGATAACCTACGGCCGAAGGCATACGACCCAGAAGCGCCGAAACCTCAGAACCTGCCTGGGTGAAACGGAAGATATTGTCGATGAAGAGAAGGATCTCCTTACCGCCGCCATCCTGATCGCGGAACTGCTCGGCCACAGTCAGACCTGTGAGCGCTACACGGAGACGTGCGCCCGGCGGCTCGTTCATCTGGCCGAACACGAGTGACGCCTGAGACTGCTCGACTGATTTCATGTCGACATCTTCAAGATTCCACTCGCCCTTGTCCATACCTTCGCGGAACTTATCGCCATACTTCATGACACCGCTCTCGATCATTTCGCGGAGCAGGTCGTTACCCTCACGGGTACGCTCGCCGACACCGGTAAATACAGAGAAACCGTTGTGACCTTTGGCGATATTGTTGATAAGCTCCATGATAAGCACGGTCTTACCTACACCTGCGCCACCGAAGAGGCCGATCTTACCACCCTTACTGTACGGCTCGAGAAGGTCGATAACCTTGATACCGGTATAGAGAATTTCCGTACCGATAGTCAGATCCTCGAATTCGGGAGCAGGCTGATGGATTGAGCATAAGTCTTCACGTTTCAGCTCTGCGAGGTGGTCGATCGCATCGCCTACGACATTAAGAAGGCGACCTTTTACCTGCGAACCTGTCGGCACTGAGATCGGACGCTCGAGATTGTCTACCTCAAGGCCGCGCTGGAGGCCGTCAGTACTTTCCATCGCCACGCAGCGTACGGTATCCTCGCCGATATGCTGTTCTACTTCAAGAACGAGCTGAGTCCCGTCGGGACGGTCAATCTTGAGAGCGGTAAAAATGGGAGGAAGTATCACATTGTCGCCGTCGAACATGACATCGACTACAGGTCCGATCACCTGGGCTATTTTACCTTTGTTCTGGCTCATATATATAAGGGCGTTGCTTATAGATTGCTAAAATTAGTGGATATAGAATCCTGTAAGGATGATGACAACCATCAGTGCGAGGTTGAACAGATTGATGGGAAGCAGATACTTCCATTCGAGCTTCAGGAGCTGGTCGATACGCAGGCGGGGGAATGTCCACTTGAACCAGATAATGATGAATGAGATCACCACCGCTTTCCCGATAAACCAGACAACACCGGGGATATAATTCATCACATGATTGAATCCTTCCCAACCGGGGATATGGAAGGGCATCCATCCACCGAAGAAGAGGAGAGCGGCCACACCGCCCACGATGAAGAGGTTGAGGTACTCGGCCAGATAGAAGAATCCGAAGTGAATACCGGAATACTCGGTGTGATAACCTGCAGTCAGCTCGCTCTCGGCCTCGGGGAGGTCAAACGGGCCACGGTTTGTCTCAGCCGTACCGGCTATGAGATAGATGACAAATGCGATGAATGCGGGCACATGACCGGCGAAAATAAACCAGCAGCGATCCTGTGCAAGCACTATTTCATTAACATTCATCGTGCCGGCGAAAGCTACCATGGTGATCACCGACAATCCGATAGAGAGCTCATAGCTGATCATCTGCGCACCGGAACGCATAGCGCCTATAAGTGTGAACTTATTGTTGGACGACCATCCGGCGAGAAGGATGCCGAGGACTCCGATGGAAGACACTGCTATCAGGAAGAAGATGCCGATGTTGAAGTCGATAATCTGCAGTCCGGGACCCCAGGGCAGAACGGCGAAAGCCATCATTGATGCTATTATGACGAGATACGGCGCTAATGCGAAGAGGAAGCGGTCGATATGGTTAAGATGAATAAGCTCCTTGATAAGGATCTTGAACATATCGGCAAAGCTCTGAAGCAGACCGAACGGACCTACGCGGTTCGGGCCGAGACGGCACTGGAATGCCGCGCAGACCTTACGCTCGAAATAGATGTAGAAAAGCGCCAGAAGGGCATAAAGCAGGAGTAGACCTACTCCGACGAGAATGCACTCGATGGTGGTGACGAGCCATGGGGCAAGTCCCCAGCCTAAAAGCAGGTCGTTAAACCAGCAAGTAATTTTTGAGAAATCGAATGTGGATTCCATATTGTGATTTTCTTATCTGATTGGCTAATTATTCCTGAGTTGTTAACGGTCCATATCAGGCACGATATAATCGAGAGAACCGGCGATCGTGATCAGGTCGGCAATCTTATTGCCGGAGGTGATTTCGTCGACAACAGCCGCAAGATTGAGCGACGGGGTGACGAACTTCATGCGCACCGGCTGTGTTCCGCCGTCGCTTTCAATATATACACCGAACACGCCGCGGCAACCTTCGACAAGCTGGAACCAGTGACCCTGCGGGAGTTTAAGCACCTTAGGCACTTTGGCCAGATAGTCACCCTCGGGGATATTGTCGATGAGCTGCTCGATGATATGTGCGCTCTGCTCCATTTCAAGCAGACGAGCCTTGAAGCGAGCCATCGAGTCGCCCTCGGTCATGACGATCTCGTCAAACTGAATTTCCGGATAGATGCTGTAGGGATGCGTCTTTCTGACATCGCAAGCCCATCCGGAAGCGCGTCCTGAAGGACCGGTCACACTCCAGTCGATTGCCTGCTGACGGGTCATAATACCCATCTTTTCGAGACGACCCTCGGCAATTACATTACCTGTGAATATTTTGTTGTATTCCTTGATATTTGCAGGGATTGTGGCGAGAAGAGCCTTGACGTCCTTGACAAAGTCGGGATCAAGGTCGGCCATGACGCCGCCAATGCAGTCATAATTGAACGTCATACGGGCGCCGCAGGTCTTCTTCATGATATCGAGAATCTGCTCGCGGACACGAAGCGTATAGAACAGCATTGTGGTCGCACCGAGGTCCATGCAGTAGGTTCCGAAGAAAAGGCAGTGTGAAGCGATACGCGAAAGTTCGTCCATCAGCACACGGATCACCTGTGCACGACGGGGGACCTCAATACCGGCAGCGCGCTCGATACACATACACAGGCCGTGGTGATAATTATGAGCCGAGAAGTAGTCGAGACGATCCATAAAATGGAGAGTCTGCATATACTGGAGGTTTTCACAGAGTTTCTCGACACCACGGTGGATATAGCCCATATAGACATCAATCTTCTTGATTGTCTCACCGTCGACGGCCGTACGGAAGCGGAGCACACCGTGAGTAGCCGGGTGCTGCGGACCGATATTGACTACAAAATCGTTCTTTGCAAAAATCGGTTTCTCGGTACATACGATTTTACCGTCCTCGCCGCGGGTGTATACGTGGGTATCGTCGCTCTGCGGCTCTGCCTCGAGAGTAACAGGGTTGGAGTCAGGACCATTGTCATAGTCCTTACGGAGAGGATAGCCTACCCAGTCAATGCTCAGGAACAAGCGACGCATATCGGGGTTGTTGAGGAATATGATGCCATAGAAGTCATAGACCTCACGCTCGTAGATAGTTGCGATTGACCATAGGTCAGCGATCGAGGTTATGACAGGATTCTGGCGGTCGGTCGTAGTGACCTGTATGGAAATCTCCTGATTGGTCTTTGTGTTGCTGAGGAAATATATGGCGCCCAAGCACTCTACGCGGTCGATACCTACGATTGTGATCAGATAGTCGTAGCCATATTCGTCACGGAGAGTTTTGGCCAAGTCATGAAGCTGAGCATCGGGGATGTTTATCTGCAGCACGTCGGCTTCCTCAAAGGTAGCCTGCGGAAATTTTGCTGCGATGTTTTCCTGGATAGTTGCCATGTCTATATTATATAATGTGTAGTGATATTTTCGTTTGATTGGCTCCGGGTCTCAGACTGCTTATGCCTGTTCACCATTGATGATTTCTTCAGCCTTCTGCGCCACGGGACTGTCGGCAAGGAATTCCTTCTGCTTTTCCTGGCGATTGACTCCGCCGAAGAAACGCTCCACCTTGACCTTGCGTGAAAGCTGCATGATACCGTAGATCATAGCTTCAGGACAGGGAGGACAACCGGGGACAAATACATCGACCGGGACGATATCCTCAATACCTTTGGCTACATGATAGGATTTGCGGAAAGGTCCACCGGAAATAGCGCAACCGCCGCAAGCGATTACATACTTGGGCTCTGCAAGCTGATCATAAAGACGACGGAAGACGGGAGCCATACGGTTGACGATTGTTCCGGCCACCATCATGAAGTCAGCCTGGCGTGGTGACGAACGGGCTACTTCCCATCCGAAACGCGCCATATCAAAGCGAGCTGCTCCGAGCGAAACGAATTCGATACCGCAGCAGCTTGTTGCAAATGTCAGAGGCCAAAGCGAATTTGATCGACCCCAGTTGATAAGTTTGTCAAGAGTTCCGACAAGAACATTTGTACCGTTGGCACGAAGTTCTTCTACCAGACCTTCGATATATTCATTATCCTTCCATGCCTCATAGGGCATGCTTTTGGTAGTTACTTCCATTCAAGAGCTCCTTTCCGCCAGGCGTATACGAGGCCTAACACTAAAATTCCGAAAAATACCGCAATGCTTGTGATGCCGGCTGCGCCGAGGGCACGAACCTTGACTGCCCATGGGAACAGGAAAACCGTCTCGACGTCAAACATCAAAAACAGGATGGCAAACAGATAATAGCCTACGCTGAAGCGTGTCATCGAGACACCGCGAGTAGGGATACCACATTCATAGGCCTCACCCTTTGCCGGGTTAAATGACCGGGGAGAAATCAGACCCGCAATCCACATAGCGAGCGCCACAAGAGCGCCACCGGTCAGAAGGGCCACAACCGCAAGCAATGCGTTGTTGGAAATTCCGAATATTGCTGATGTTATCATATAGATAGTAATATATTTTCAGTCCAAATTGCTCTAACACATTTACATCATGCTGTAAGCCATAGGTTTAAGCACAACGAAGCAAATTAGAGCCACTTTTCCGACCACAAAGTTAAGATTTTTTTTCTTTTTACAAGTCATTTTCACTCTATATTTTCCTCTACACCGCCATTTACACCGTAAAACAGCAGGCCTGACAAATAGCGAAGGTGTTCCGAATCACTTCAAAACACCTCCACATTATATTATATAAAATTTCTGACAGATATAGTCAGCTCGAATTTATCGTGTTATGACAATCTTCCGGCTCTCCCCTCCCCTACGCTCTATGTACAGGCCCGGAGTTGACGGACGCTCCGCCAGACGGACTCCGCTGAGAGTATAGTATTCAGCATCACAGGACGAATTATCAGAAATCACGGAATCCACTCCCGACGAATTGACTGCGACCGGATCAGACATCGCCACATAGCCATTGGAATAGCGCGTGGCTATTTTGATCAACTTATCAGCATCGATTGTGGCAACAGTAAAGGTATTTCCTGTTACAGGCTGCTCATTCAGCAGTTCCCACCTGTCATCTTTGCCGAGATATAAGTCATAACCGACAACCTTGACACTAAGGGGCGCGGCCTCAAAGCTGACATTATCAACAAACAGAATATACTGGTCGTAGCTGACATTCCGAATAGCAAAATAATTTGTACCGGCCGGAAGCTCTGCCTCATATTCAGTCCACTTGGAAGCCAGCTTCTCAAATGATGCCACTTCCTTGAACGAAGAGGTCTGATTATCAGTAGATGACGCCATGATTTTGATATTTTCAGGAAACACCATTCCGGAGCTACGGGCAAAGAATTTCACAGTCTGGGCCTTACCGGAGAGTCTCGGTGAAATCAGCCAGTCATCATTACTTCTGTCGGAAGAATTGATGCAGTCGACAGAGGCCGAGATCAGGCATTGGCCACCCTCATAGGGATCAAAGGAGGATGTACCGATCTGAGGGAAATAGCCGTCATGGTTGTTGAACACCATAAATGCCATAGGTTCAAACATACCGGGATATGAGTGGTAGCCGTCACGGATACCAAGCACACTGCATCCGTCGCCATCAATCAGCGTCCATTCGCCGACATTGTCAGTTATAAATTCGTCATATGACTCAAAGCCCTCGACGATCTGGCGCACCGGCAATGTTGCGGCATCAACTCCATCCCAGGTCATGACATAACCGGCGGAAGTCTTTTCTGCAGTCAGATTTTCAGCTCCGGGAAGTGTTATTGAAGATACTGCCGATTTGACTTCACATGAATTGTTAGCAACATTTTCATCAGCGTCATAGTCCAGACTGACTTCATAAGTCACATTTCCGGATGTTTGGAAATCGGGATTAATCACAAACTCAAATTCGTCCGAATCGCCACGACCCAGATCAGATCCTTTCCCACTCCATACCGTCTCATCGGCAGAACTTACCGTAACAGTATATGCGCCAGAGGCGTTTACACCAAGATTCGACACGCGGATAGAGCACTTATGGTCTGTGCCGGGCTTAAACTCATAAGGGATTCGAACACGAGACAGCTCGAGATCCTCGAGATTCAGATCGCCGACCATAAGATTATCCACACCTATATTGACATTTGCATCCACACAGTAAGCTGTCAGCGAAATACGGATAACCTTACCCTTATATTTATCCAGCGATATAAGTTCTTCCTGCCATCCGCGGACATTTCCGCCGACAGTCACCGTCTTGATGGTGTCAGAGTTGATCGCGACTTTGAAATAATCTTTTGCACCGGGTATCGTATAGTAGTGGAAGCTGAAATAGGGATTGACTGAGGCCGGATCCACCTCAATCTTACCTGTACGGAATGTGGATATGTCGCCATCCTCATAAGGATAGAATGCCATCATGCCCCCATCGGGTGTGACAGGCAGAATCTCATCCAGAACGAGCTGCTCAAAATAACCCCATCGGGCCACAGTGTTGCTCTCATCCGGAATTACCTCAGCCACCTGCCCGGATGTCAGAGTGCCTCCGGGGAATTTCTCGACGTAGGGCATAGTGTATGGTACGCCGACAGCTACGACAGGTGTTGTCGCTACTTTGGCCGACGAACCGGCTGAAGTAAGCGCTTTAAGAGTAAAATAGGTAATATCCTGAGGAGATCCTGCGACAGGATAGTCTATTTCAGCTTCGTTGCCGGTCAGATCCTGAGCCAAAACACGGCTTGAACCGCCGATCGTGATGGTGTATTTCACCTGTGAGGACGATATCTTATGTCCATGGACATTTGTCGTCACCGGATCCCATGTAAATTTAAGCTTACCGGATTCAAGCTCCTCTACTGCAAGACTCTGAGGAGAAGCCGGAGCTGCCACTCCGACCCAAACAGAGGCCGTCGCATCGATTCCTTTACCATTTGGGGTGACTACTGTCGCAGTATATTTATAGCTTCCAGGATTCCCGACAGTATCTTCATAAGATAATTTCTGTCCGGGAACAGCTGAAAGACTCGCGATTACATCAGCTCCTCGCCGGATCACTATTGAGTCTATCTTCTCAAGAGCATAACCGGCCATCGTTTTATCCGGAGCAGTAAGTGTCAGATTGACCTTAAGCGCACCATCAGGATCCGGAATAACCATAAAATCCGTAATTTCTGCAGGAGCATCCGACTGAACACCCCGACTGACCACAAAGTCATCGGCAAAAAGTCTATACATACCGGGTGCGCTGGATGCGTGAAGCGCCACATAATACTTTCCGTCGGCAGCTACGGTAAATGTGCGGCTGATCTCCTGCGGAGAGGTAAAATCTACGGTGGTCTCCTCAACAATCACATCCGATAAACCTTCGGCTGATGCCTCCTGACCTATTACAACCGAAATCTTTTCGGGATACGCGCCATTGGCGGCCCATGCCGTAAATGAGACTCGATATGTATGCCCTGCCTTCAAATCCAGAACCGGAGTGACAAGATAGTCATCCTTGGCAATCTTCGATCCCAGATCATTTTCTATTTCAGCACAGTTATACGTCTTATTGTATTTCCATGTTTTGGAACCACTTTCGACATTAATGACCGAGAGCATCCCGAAATCATCCGGCGCATCAAGCGAATTGGCATAGATATTTTCGTATTCATCGGGATCATCGGGGGTCGGATCGGGATCCTTACCGGGATCAGTTCCGGGATCCTCGCCGGAAGCTGTGCCTCCGGAATAAGTCACGGCTATCGACACAAATGTCGGCGCACCCATAGTATTGGTAATCTGGACGATATTCGCTCCGGAGAGATCAGACCAGGTATTGGCACAAGTCCCTTTATCAATCGTAAATGTTCCGGTTGGGATACACTCCGCCGCTCCGGCTGAAAATGTTGCGGAGCTCTTATTACTCGTCATTGTCACCTCAGCTATCGTGACGCCCTCAGAGCGACCTATAAATTTGACGACACTTCCTTGCAAAAGTGTCACACGCCCGTTGGATTCTCTGAATGTCGGAGAGCCGCTTGCGCTACCCATTTCAAATATAACATCGATGTCTTCATTCAGATGTATAGGGGACTGTACGTCAAGAGCTCCGTCAGCAAGCCCAAGATCAGCAAACTTCACCGAAACCTTTCCGGCTGTCAGTGTAAGAGCTGTCATCAGAAAGCAAACTGCTATCAAAAGGTTAAGTTTTCGCATTATATCTAATGATTGGTTTTATACAAGTTGGTAAAATATCATAAATTAAGCCACAAAGATAATAAAATGTCATCAGCAGACCAACCAAAATCCATAGAGGATAATCGATTTATAATTTGCCGATTGTTAATAATGCTTAAGAAATACGGACTTTTTGCTCGCAGCGCTGTTTTATGAAGTAAATTTATATCTATAGAATCCAAAATTCAAGTATATGACATTCGAAGAACTCGGGGTCAACGAGCCCCTCATAAAAGCTATCAGCGACATGGGATTTGAAAATCCGATGCCTGTACAGGAAAAAGTAATCCCCCATCTGCTCAAGGAAAATACAGATGTCATAGCTCTGGCCCAGACCGGCACCGGCAAGACAGCAGCCTTCGGCCTGCCTGTCCTGCAGCGCATCAATGTCGACCTCCGACAGCCACAGGCACTCATCATCGCTCCGACCCGCGAGCTCTGCCTTCAGATAGCCGGTGACCTGGCCGACTTCTCAAAATATATGCCCGATGTCAGAGTACAGCCGGTCTATGGAGGCTCGAGTATCGAGAGTCAGATCCGCGGACTGAAAGCCGGTGTACAGATCATCGTTGCCACTCCGGGACGACTGATCGACCTGATTAACCGTGGTGTAGCCAAACTCGACAATGTTCATACCGTCATTCTCGACGAAGCTGACGAAATGCTCAATATGGGTTTTCAGGATTCCATCAATGCGATTCTCGAGCATGTGCCGGCAGAACGTAAGATGCTGCTGTTCTCCGCCACAATGCCTCCGGAGATAGGACGCATAGCCAAGAAATATATGAATGACCCTGTGGAATATGTCGTAGGCACCCGTAACGAAGGAGCAGCAAATGTCAGACACATATATTATCTGGTGAATGCCCGCGACAAGTATCTTGCTCTCAAACGTATAGCCGACGATAATCCTGACATATACGGAATCATATTCTGCCGCACGCGACGCGACACTCAGGAGGTCGCAGACCAACTTATCCGCGACGGCTACAACGCCGACGCCCTCCATGGCGATCTCTCGCAGCAGCAGCGCGATATCGTGATGAAAAAATTTCACGACCGTGTTGTCACCCTGCTTGTGGCGACAGATGTCGCTGCACGAGGAATCGATGTTGACAACCTCTCACACGTGATCAACTTCGGCCTGCCGGAAGACACAGCAGTCTACACCCACCGCTCGGGCCGTACCGGCCGGGCAGGCAAGACCGGCGTATCAATCGCAATCATCCACACCCGCGAGAAAGGTCGCCTGCGTGAAATCGAGCGCATCATAGGTAAAAAATTCGAGCGTAAAGAAGTCCCCACACCCGAGCACATAATCGAGAAGCAACTCTACCATCTGGCAGACCGCATCGAGCGTGTACAGGTCGATGATGCCGAAATGGACAAATACACTCCCGGCGTAATCAAAAAACTGGGATGGCTATCCAACGAAGACCTGATCAAGCGAGTTCTTTCTCTTGAATTCAAGCGCCTGCTTGACTACTACAAAGATGCTCCGACTCTTGATGTCATCGAGGAAAAGTCAAAGCGCGACAAGCAACGCAATTCAGAGGGAGGCAAGAAACTCACAGATACCGACAAAGACCGCCGTACCGCCGAGAAGGGTATGGAACGAATCTATATCAATGTAGGTAAACGCGACGGCTTCTATGCCGGCAACCTTATCGATATGCTCAACCATACTATACAGGGGCCGCGTGTCGATGTCGGACGTATCGACCTGCTTCCGGCATACACCCTCTTCGATGTCAGAAAAAAAGATGCTAAAAAGGTAGTGTCCGCCCTCAAAGGCGCCGACTTTATGGGGAAGCATCTCTACAGCGAAGTCGCCGACACTGAAAAGGACTATTCGCGTACTTCCAACCGGCGCAGCCAGGACTCATCCGAGAAAGACTTTCATGGAAGTTTTAAGAAAAAAGGTCGCGGAGGAAAGAAAAAATAAGTAACTTTGCAAGTATGACTTGCAAGACACTGACAAATATCAGAACCTATTGGGCATTGATCTGTCTGACCGTTGCGGCCGTGACAGCCGATGCCCAGTCTGCCATGAAGAATATCTTCATAAGCGCGCCCCGCGACGTTATCGCAACGATTGATTCGATAACACGCGTTGAGATGGTATTATATAATGAAGCCGGCTCGGCCACTGCTTCAAAGAATCTGTTCGGAGGCCCGTGCCGCATCAACTTTATTACTGACGAAGAGATTAAAGTAAAAACCTCTCCTGCATCGGAGATCGCGCTCTACCGTCTTCCTGCCGCGAAAGGAGACTCTGTAATTCTGGCCATCTCTACAGTATCCCTTCCGGCAACCGACTCTCAGGCACAGATGTATTCTTCAGACTGGCAACCTCTTCCGACGAAGATGCAGCTGCCAAATGTGAACGACATCGACCTGTGGCTCACACCTGAAGGGAAGACACGCCGACAGGAAGTGGAGAATGCCGTGCCGTTTATCCCCGCATTCTTCATCTATGCGCCGGCCACATCCACTCTGATAGTAGACTCATCTGTCAGGCAGCTGATAGGCAAAGAGAATTACGAACCCATATCCTCCTGTCTGAAAAAGGTTATAAACTACCGATGGGACGGACGAAAATGGACACTGATCACGAAATGACAGACTCCCCCACCCTTACAATCGCCGGCCTGGATGAGCAGAAATCGATGTCGCTGCTGGAGCTCAACCAGCTGATAGGGAGTCTTATCATGACTCCGGCCACACAGAGGCAATGGGTGACGGCCGAGCTGAGCGACGTATCGCCCAGACGCAACTCACACTGCTATATGGAGCTGATCCAGAAAGACGACGGCGGAGTGCAGCTTGCCAAGGCCAGAGCGGTGATATGGGGTAACTTATACCCGACATTATCGCGTAAATTTGAGGCAGCGACAGGTCAGGCCTTCGCCACCGGGCTGAAAGTGATGGTCTGCGTGTCGGCTTCGATGCATCCGGTCTACGGACTCTCGCTTGTAATAACGGATATCAATCCGGCCTATACGATGGGCGACCATCTAAGGCGTCGCCGCGAGATCATTGCCAGGCTTGCATCCGAAGGGATTCTTGAATGTAACAGATCGCTCCAGCTGTCTGACGTGCCACAGCGAATAGCCGTCATATCGGCTCCGCAGGCAGCCGGATATGGCGATTTTGTCAATCAGATACTTCACAACCCCTACCGATTGCTGTTCAAGCCCAAGCTCTTCCCCGCCACGATGCAGGGCACCCAGACCGCCCAATCCATTATCAGAGCGCTTGATGAGATCGCGGCTCAGCAGGACGAGTGGGACTGTGTGGTCATCATCCGCGGCGGGGGCGCGACAAGCGATCTGCAAGGGTTTGAAGACTATGATCTCGCGGCCAACATCTGTAATTTTCCGCTTCCGGTCATCGTCGGTATAGGCCATGAGCGCGACACGACTCTGCTTGACTATGTCGCGTACAAACCGGTTAAGACTCCGACGGCCGCGGCTGAATGGCTTATCGCTGTAGGCCGTAGCGCATTGGATCGGCTCAATGAACGCTCCCAACGCATCCTTCAGATCGTCAGCGAACGAATTGCCGCTCAGAAAGAGCAGCTATCCTATTATTCGGGAATCCTTCCGATGGCGCCGCTAAACGCTTCACGCAAACATGCCGAACGCCTTAACAAAGCCATCCTTATACTGACAGATATCAGCGGACGTCGCATAGCTCCGGCTGTGAGAGCGCTTGATATTGCAGTCTCAAATCTTAGAACGTCGGCTCAGAATGCAGTTGTACGACAGAAAGACAGAATTACCGCCAAGGAACAATTGTTATCAGCCCTTTCTCCCCAGTCGGTACTCAACCGCGGATTCTCCATCACGCGAGCAAACGGAATAACAGTAACTGACGCATCCGCACTGACGCCCGGCACTCAGATCGAGACCACACTTGCCAAAGGAACAATCACCTCAGTAATCAATTAAAATTAAAGCATACCTCATGGAAGCGACTCCAGTCAAAAATCTCAGCTACAAGGACGCAATGGCCGAACTTGAGCAAATTCTTGCAAAAATGCAAAGTGACAATTGCGACATCGACAGCCTTGCCGCATATACACGCCGTGCCACTGAACTCATTACGGAATGCCGAAGCCGACTGACCGCAACTGACGAAGAGCTGCGGACCATTCTGGCTCAGCTTGACAAATAAACATAACAAGAAAATACAAAGAGGCCACCTGACAACTCATCAGGCGGCCTCTTTCGTATAGTTAAGGGTTGGATTATTTTACTACCTTATATGTCTTTTCACCCTGCTTCACAATGAAGAGACCTTTGACGGGATTATCCACGCGGATACCCTGCAGGTTGTAGTAAACAGCCTCACACTCATTAATCTCGATTTCCGAAATACCGGTATATACAGTAGTGCTCGAAACACCGCTCATATCAGAGGTCTTAACTGTGAGATACACATTCTCGGTATCCTGTCCGGCCCATACCGGAGCAGGTTGGGCGTTCGGCAGCTCGGTAAGTGTGAAATTCAGGTCTCCGGCCGCACGGGACTCAGTGGCAGCAAATACCGGCGCATAACGCTTGGCATGAACGCGGAAGTCAACCTGATCCGTTCCGGCTGTCAGTTTGAAGGAGTGAGCGCAAGTGTATACACCTGCAGAGCCGTTGACAGCATCAAGCTTGTGAATAGTGCTGTTTTCACCATTTGTCACGGTCACAGTGACATCGGGAGCAGCGGCCTGAGTGAGGGTCGCAGTCCTGTCAGTAACATTTACTACGAATGTAGTGTTGGCAGGATAGTCAAAACTTACAGAACCGTCGGCCGCAACCTCTTTAAGAGGATATTCAATCACAAGTGATCCGGCAGACTCGGTAATACTGTTTACTACCGAAGGATCAAAATAGTAGTCGACACCATGGATGTTGAATTTCAGGCGGTCGTCAGCTGTAAGTTTACCGGTCCAGCTGTAAGCCTCGTCGTCGCCTTCGACCTGAGCCATGGCATAAGACTTAAAGCTGTGGTCATCGTCATCAGCATTATCGATAAGGATGTTGGCCTCACCGGTTGAGTTGCCGTATTCAAATGCGATAGTCATATTAAGGACATCTCTCGGATCAACGACTACAGTCCAGTCGCCGTTCTTGATGGTCCAGGTATATGCATTACCCTGCATCATCTGATATGTCTTGGACTCTGTGACATTCTGGTCACTTGTCACGCCCACGGGCTGATATCGAGTATTATTCTTATCGTCCCAGCCGGTAGCTGACGCACCATTAAATACGGCAAAATAGTTGGTATCGGTATCCGTGCTTGAGCAGTTGATATGAATCTTATAAGTTCCTTCCTCCTGCTTTTCCAACTGGTGATCCCATGTCCATGTTCCGTTTACATTCCATGCACACCACCAGGGCTGCTTGACGATTTCGCCTTCACCGTTTTCAGATATAGTCAGCTCTTTTGTAGCGGGATCAAAAGTGAAGGTCGCATTAATAATATCTGAGCGGACAAACAGGTTTCTGTTATCCGTAGTATATTCATTTCTGCAGTGAAGAGTATATGACTGCCCGGGATAAACGCCTGTCAGAGTAGCAGGATCATCATTGTTTCCTGCGTCGGTTCCACCGTAGGAAGCATCCTGAGGCCAACCCGGACGACTGATTTTGAAAGAAGAGCCGGCCTCGATGGTAACACCTGTCAGTGTGTAAACTCCATCATCACCACGCGTAAAAAGATAATCCGGCTGAAAACTCCATGTACCGGTAAAAGAACCCACGATATATAGATCTGTAGGATCGACGACAGGCTCATCACCTCCGCCGACAGCTACGTATGCGCCGTCAACGATATTGGCAATCAGCTTGCTGGCGCCCTGACCTCCTGAGTAAACGGCATTGTCCACTACGGGAATATCATCAGTCTGACCTTGTCCCCACTGGTTTCCGTTACGGAAAATAATAGTCTGGTGAGTCGTCTCCGCCTTGTAAAGTGGATGACCGTCGATGGTGACTAACTCTGTCGTACCCGCATAATCGGCGCCAGGTCCGTTAAACTCCCACGTTCCTACTGTTGGCCAATTTGTACTGGAGTTGTCAAAATAGACTGTGGCAGCATTGACCTGAGATGCAGACAGCATGAATGCTCCTAAAAGAGCAAATAAAGATTTTTTCATTATAGTAGATTTAAATAGTAAGTACGATACAGGGGTATCAATCAGCGAATTTTATGCCGGTCATACATGACTTTTTATAATATTTCCACTGCTATGTTAAAAGTAGTATGATTTTTCTAACTGAAAAAACAAATTAACACACAACCTGTATGTTTTTAAAATTATTTAACCTACGTTAATATATGGATATCATAAAAAAAAGAACTGCATAACTGCAGTTCTAAACGTTTAAAGTGAGATCAGATACCATTGACTACTCCAACGGGATATTGACTATTATACTTCCGTCTTTCAGCCCCTCATTATAAAGATCAAGACGGAGCTGTGAGTCATAAGCCAGACGCTGCTCATCGTAAAGCGTACGCCGTATCGACTCTTCCGCCCATTCGAAGGGCATAGTCGAACCGGTAGGGAGATAGTCCGTGATTTCGAGCAGATGAGTAAAACCATCGGAGGTGACTTCAGCACCCTTGCGCGTGGCAAGGAATGCTTCGGGAGACGAGCCGAAGTCGATCGGCACACGGGTCTCTATCTGTTCCCAGTCGACCCAACGGTCGCGAAAATAATCAAAATGAATGACCCCCTGCAGATCCTCCTTTTCGAGTTTGTCAATATCCTCAGGCTTGGTCGATTTATAAAGCTTCTTTATAATCCGGAGCGACGGAGAATCGGATGCGACCTTGATATAGACACCTTTCACCAGCGGGCGCTCGAGCACAAAGAGCGATTTATGATTGTCATAATAAGAGTGGATCGTATCATCGGAAAATGACACATTTCCGTGCTGGTTAAACATCAGACGGCGGTATTCCCATGCGATCAATTCATTGCGGTAATCTTCTACCATTCTGTCGATCACGCTCATATCAGGAATACTCTTGACGGCCATTTCGCTCATCACCCTTGACTCAATCCATGACTTGACATAGCTGCGAACGAGCTTCGCACTGTCCTCGGCCGACATACCGGGCGTGACAAGTTTAGCTATATCTGTTTTCGTCAGGCGCGACTGTCCTACACGAGCCACCAAAAGCGCGTCAATATCCGGTGCCGGCTTAGAACAACCGGCAACGCCTATCAGAAGGAAGCCAAGCAGCGTAATTCGGGTAAACAGTCTTTTCACGATTCCGAATGCCAAATTATTGAAACAATCTTTTAGCGCAATGACTTCAGTACTTTTTTATCAATCTTGACTTTGTGACGGGCACGCAGATCCTTGACCCACTTCTCTTCAAGCGAAGTCTGATAGTCGGCAGTTATGGCGCCTCTGTCATCTGATACCGACATCGGACGCTCAAGCATTTCAGATTCGTATGCGGCAAATACCGGCCATTTTGAAGTACCCAGCGGCTTAACACCACCAAATCCGAGATAATCGACAATGTCATTCTCTCCCTGAGAGGCTATCACGCGCTCTACTCTGACATTCTTGCCACAAAGCTGCTTAAGGACCTGTTCGAGATTTTTTCCTGCCACTTTATTTACAGCCAGGTAGTCGTTGATGCGATTCATAACCGAGTCACTTGTGGCAAATATCACATAGCTCCGGAATTTGGGCTTATCCCATGTATAGCGGTCACGATGCTCATCAAACCATTTATTGAGACCTGCGGTATCTTCCTTGGCGCGTGTCCAGACTTCACGGTCGCTGATTTCGAAGAGCAACATGCCGTCGCGATACTCATTGAGCAGGTTGCGGTAGTCGCCGTTAGTCTGCGGGAGTTCAGCGATTTCCTTTTCCAGCACAACTTCATCGACCATAGTATTCAGACGATTGAGGAAGAGTCCGGTGGAACTTGCAACCGATATATTTCCCATAGGAGACAATGAGCTCATCACTTCATTAAGCAGAATAGATCCTCCGTCATAAGTGGCAAGTGGAGCGGGCATCGAGCTTAAATTTTCCATTGCAGTCTTGTTCAACCCACCGTTATTGCGAATAACGGATTCCACCATCGCGATAGCCGGACGATTCATAACGACATTGTATTTTTCCCGGAGCGCCTGTATTTTTGCTTTACGAGGGAGTGATTTACGCTCATCCCGCATGATGACACTGCGTATCATTGGCTCTGCCTCCTCGAATGACTCAAGACCGCGATGCCCCTCGCGCTTAATGATATGATATCCATAAGGAGTCTCAACGACAGAACTGATCTCACCGTCGGCGAGGGCAAACGCCGCCTGTTCGAAAGAAGGAACCATCATGCCGGTTGTGAACTCAGGGAGGAGTCCTCCATTGCGGGCGCTACCGGGATCCTCACTTTCGGCAGTTGCGATCTCAGCGAAATCAGCACCGGCAAGCAGCAGAGCATGAATTGAGTCTATCTGCTGTTTTTTCATAGCCTTGACATCATCGGGGGCGCCGGCTGTGAGTTTGAGAATATGGCGTGCGGTCACATATCCGGATGCGGGACGGCGCGAATGCACTTTAATAATATGGTGGCCGAAATTGGTTGTAAATACAGGGGATACAGCTCCGACAGCAGTCTCATAAGCCATATCCTCGAACTGATAGGGATAACTGTTGGCTCTGATGAATCCCATATAGCCGCCTTTTTCGGCAGTCGAACTGTCGTAGGTATAATCGTGGGCGAGCTGCGCGAAGTCACCTCCATTGACTATCACCGTACGAATCGAATCCATCAGAGCTCCGTAATGTACCTTCTCATCAGCGTTCTGACCGAGCGGGAGCATTATGTGGCTGACCTCTACATTCTCACGCATATGGTCGTAGACATTAGCTACGAGCTGGCGCTCGGTCTCCGTATCATATATATAGGGCTTTGCAAGCTCATGGGCATATCCGTCAAACTCCTGACGGAAAGCGGCTGTGGTGTCGATACCGGCAGCCTCGGCCTCGGCGACTTTCAGCTTATAATTGATAAACATATCGAGATATTCGTCGATAGTCTGCGGAACAAGCTGCTGCTCATTATTCTTATGATATAGATACTCAAATTCGCCAACTGTGACCGGAGTACCATCTATTGTCAGAAGAACCTGATCGTCATGACTGACTTTCGGTTTAGCTGCGAAAACAGCATTGGCAGAGAAAAGCAGCACGCCGGCTGCCAGCAATATTTTTTTCATCGCGATATATTAAATAGCTGATTCAAAAGGAATGCGTTATAAAACTATCTTTATAACGCATCACTTCAAATATTATTGCCGGAAAGCGACAGATATTTATTTATCCCGCAATCCGTTTACTGATGATTGGCACTATAGTTGGGGGCTTCGGCCGTGATAGCGACATCGTGAGGATGACTCTCGGCTACGCCCGCATTTGTGATACGTGTGAATTTGGCTGTATGAAGCTTATCGATATTCTCTGCGCCACAGTAGCCCATACCTGCTCTGAGTCCGCCGAGCATCTGATATACGACCTCATAGAGTGAACCCTTATAGGGTACACGGGCGGCAATTCCCTCGGGAACGAGCTTTTTGGCATCGGTTTCGCCGGCCTGGAAATAGCGATCCTTCGACCCCTTCTCCATAGCTTCGAGCGAGCCCATGCCACGGTAGGTCTTGTATTTACGGCCGTTGTATATGATCGTATCGCCGGGCGACTCCTCGACTCCTGCAAGCATACCGCCCAGCATCACGGAATAAGCACCTGCAGCCAATGCCTTGACGATGTCACCGGAATAACGGATGCCTCCGTCCGCGATCAAAGGCACACCGGTACCTTCAAGCGCCTTTGCCACATCGTAGACGGCTGTCAGCTGCGGAACTCCGACACCGGCTATGATGCGGGTAGTGCAGATCGAACCCGGGCCGATTCCGACCTTGACGCCGTCAGCACCGTTCTCCACAAGATAGCGGGCGGCATCGCCTGTAGCGATATTTCCGACGACAACGTCTATATGGGGATATTTTTCCTTAATAGCTTTAAGGACGCCGATAACGCCTTTTGAATGACCGTGAGCAGTATCGATCACGATAGCGTCAACTCCGGCTTCGACAAGAGCATCGACACGCTCCATAGAGTCGTTCGTAACACCAACACCGGCTGCCACTCTCAGGCGTCCGCGCTCGTCCTTGCAAGCGTTTGGTTTATCCTTGGCCTTGGTGATATCTTTATATGTGACAAGTCCGACAAGCTTGCCCTCGGAATCGACTACGGGAAGCTTCTCGATCTTATGACGCTGAAGAATCTGTGCAGCCTCCTCAAGATTGGTTGACTGTGTGGTCGTCACAAGATTCTCGGAGGTCATGACTTCGTCGATATGGCGGTTGAGGTCACGCTCGAAGCGCAGATCACGGTTTGTCACGATGCCGACCAACACCCGATCTTCGTCTACTACAGGTATACCACCGATATGGAACTCCTCCATCATGGCAAGAGCATCGCGCACGGTGCTGCCACGGCGGATTGTCACGGGGTCATAGATCATGCCGTTCTCCGCACGCTTGACTGCATGCACCTGACGGGCCTGCTCTTCAATCGACATATTTTTATGGATTACGCCGATGCCGCCTTCGCGGGCAATGGCGATAGCAAGCTTGGCTTCAGTGACTGTATCCATAGCCGCCGAGACTATGGGCACATTCAGAGCGATATTGCGTGAAAAACGAGTCTGGAGATTAACGGTGCGCGGTAACACCTCAGAGTAAGCGGGAATCAGGAGGACATCATCGAATGTCAGACCATCCATTTTGACCCTATCGGCAATAAATGACATAGTAAGAATGATTTTTATTGCACGCAAAGATACGAATTATTCTTCACTTCAAACCCTATGACATCAAAAAAAATTTGCCGGACTACCTAATAATACACGTAAGTGGACGATTTTTGCTATCTTTGCCTGCAAAACCACAGACAATGACCTCATCAGAATTCACTCCGGCCGAACGCACTCTGCTGCGTGACAATTACAGACGCCTGCTCAGCCTGAGCAAAGAGCTGGACGCAGAGCATGATGTCGAACCGCTCAAAAAGCTGATCCGAACGTCAGCCGAAGCGGGTATATATCATCGCGACAAGCACGGGATGAATCCGCTCATACACAATACGGACACAGCCCTTGCTTTCTGCGACCGCGTAAGCCCTGACCGCAATATGGTCATAGCCATACTCGTCTACCGGTCATGCCACTCAGGCATTCTGACTGAAGAGGAGATCGCCGAGCGCTGGGGCGACGATGTAGCCAAGCTCGTCAGAGGACTTCTGAAGGTGTCGACCCTGTACAGCAAAAGTGCAGCAGTAGTCAGTGACAATTTCCGCCGCCTGCTAATGACCTTCGCCGAGGACATACGCGTGATTATAATAATGATAGTAGAGCGTCTGACCTTGATGCAGGCTATCAATCATCATCCCGATGAGGCCTTTGTCAGGGAGGTAGCCTATGAAGCCAACTATCTGTATGCGCCCCTCGCCCACCGACTCGGTCTATACTCCATCAAGTCGGAGCTTGAGGATCTGTCGCTGAAATATACCAACCGACGTATTTACACCGACATCGCCCATCAGCTCAATGCGACAAAAACCAAGCGCGACGCCTACATAAAAGCATTCATCAATCCCGTCAAGGAAAAACTGACAGCAGCAGGACTCAATTTTGAGATAAAAGGCCGAACGAAGTCGATCTATTCGATCTGGAACAAGATTAAAAAGCAGAAAGTCGATCTCGACCATATCTATGACCTGTTTGCTATCCGCATCATTCTTGACACTCCGCCTGAGAAGGAGAAAAGCGACTGCTGGCTCGTCTATTCGCTAATCACAGATATGTTCCAGCCCAATCCTTCGCGCATGAAGGACTGGATCAGCATACCCAAAAGCAATGGCTATGAGTCGCTTCATATCACAGTCGCCGGGCCTGACAACAAATGGGTCGAAGTCCAGATACGCACACGCCGGATGGATCTCGTGGCCGAGAAAGGTCTTGCCGCGCACTGGCGATACAAAGGAATCAAGAGCGAAAGCAATCTCGACTCCTGGATGAACAATGTGCGCGACATCCTCGAGGCAGCCGACTCGGGCCCGATGGAGCTGATGCGCAACTTCAAGATGGATATTTATGACAAGGAAGTATTCGTCTTCACACCCAAAGGAGATCTCTTTCAACTGCCGCAGGGAGCCACACTCCTTGACTTCGCATTCAACATTCACTCCAAAGTCGGGACTCAGTGCATAGGCGGCCGCGTCAACGGCAAGAATGAAAAGCTCGGCTACAAGCTCTGCAGCGGCGACACTGTAGAGATCCTCACCTCCCCTACCCAACAACCCAAACTCGACTGGCTGAACATCGTCGTGACCTCGAAAGCACGCACCAAGATACGACAGTCGATCAATGAGATGAATAACCGCGGTACCGAGCTGGCCCGCGAGATGCTTGAGCGGCGCTTCAAAAACCGCAAAATCGAACTGGAAGAGGCGCTCCTGATGAAGCTCATCAAAAAGATGGGATTCAAGACCGTGACCGATTTCTTCAATGAAGTGACGGCCGAGCGTCTTGACATCAACTCGATAATCGAACGGTATCTTGAGCTTCAGGCGCCTCAGGAGCAGGAAGAACCGACCCGCAGCGCAAGCGAATTTACCCTCCAGACCGAACCGGAGCAGAGCAGCTCCCGCTCAGACGATGTACTTGTAATCGGCAACGACATAAAGGGGCTTAACTATCGCCTTGCCAAATGCTGTAACCCGATCTACGGAGACAATGTATTCGGATTTATTTCGGCGGAAGGTGTCGTTAAAGTACATCGCACTGACTGCCCGAATGCGCGGAACATCATGGAGCGCTATCCCTACCGCATAATACGCGTGAAATGGTCAGGTAAGGCCGGATCACAGTTTATCGCCACCCTGAATGTCCTTGGCAACGACAATATCGGTATCGTCACCAATCTCACATCAATAATAAATAAAGAGAAGAATGTCAGCCTCCGAGGCATATCCATCGACTCCAACGACGGACTCTTCCACGGCAATATAACTGTTGGCGTCGACGACCTGTCTTCTCTAAACTCCCTTATAAAGAAATTAGTAACCGTAAAAGGCGTAAAAAATGTGCAACGCAGCAACTAAACTGATAGCTACAACCGCTTTAGCGACAATGATCACAGCCTGTTCAGGCAATTCCGGTAAAATCGACCCGGCGACCGAACTTTACAATCAGGCCGAAGCTCAATATCAGGCCGGAAATCCGCAACAGGTCTATTTACTACTCGACTCCATCAAGAGCGCATATCCCGATTCCGTCGGTCTGCAACGCCGCGGACTAATGTTGCGCCGACAGGCATTCTTGATAGAACTGGCGGACGAAATTGTCCTTGTCGACGACTCGATCAATCAGTGCATAGCCGATGTCAACGCCCTAAAGCCCTTGATCAAGACTATTAATGACCCACGTCTGGTCGAGCCTTACTCGGTAGCCGCGGCAGGCTATAATCCTGACTTTCTCTCTACGACCGGCATTCAGGCCCGAATAGATGATGCCGGACAATTCTACATTATCAGTTCCCTCCAGTCGGCTCTGAAACATACGGGTATCAAACTGACAGCCTCTTCAGAATCGGCTGAAGCCGGGCCCGTTCCGTTTGACGGCGAGCTTAATTACCGTATCAACGGGTCGGAAGTAATCACATTCTCACCTATGCAGAGTCAGGCAATAGGCGAATTTGCCTCATCACATCGCGATCAGGGAGCCACGCTGCAGTTCACCGGAGGCAAATCACATTCTGTAAAGCTTAACGCCAAACAGGTGAACGCCATAGCTGACTGTTATGACTACTCCAAAGCCATGACCCGCGGCCGGCTCCTATCGCTCCAACGCGAAAAACTCACGCGACAGCAGCAGCTTACAACATCTCAGATCGATCAGCTTAAGAGCGCCAACTAAAAACCGCTTGATTAGAGCTTAAGACTGAAAGAACCTTTTTCACGCGCGCATGTTCATAATACTATAAATAATAAAATATGAACACCACGGACTCCAACACTACCAACTCGACACGCGGGTTTGTAGGTTTTGTCATTTTCATGGCCGTACTCGGAGCGTTCAGCTCCCTGGTCAATGATATGTATCTGCCTACGATGCCCGCCATGAAGCATGAATTTCACACTACAACATCGATGACTCAGCTTGGTCTGACCTTCGCCATGATAGGAATGGGTATCGGATCAGTCTTCCTCGGGTCATTAAGCGACCGTTACGGCCGAAAACCGGTACTATTTGCATCGCTTATCGTGTTTGTAGTTGCTACGGCAGTATCCTTACTATCCCAAAATATCACATTCTTTATTATATGCAGATTTTTCCAGGGCTTCGGAGCTGCAGGCCCCATGGTTCTGTCCACGTCTATCCCTGCTGACGAATACACAGGGCGTCAACTGGCCAAAGTCATGGCTCTGGTAGGCGCGATAAACGGCATCGCCCCTGCTGCAGGACCGCTTATAGGTGGCCTGATGGCCGACTTCGTAGGATGGAGAGGTATTTTCGTCGTACTGCTTGTCATAGGCCTTGCGGTGACATTTAAGGTCTACAGGATGAAAGAGTCGCTTCCTCCGGAGCGCCGCGCCACATCCGACAGTCTTAAATCCTATTGGAGCCGTTACCGCACAATGCTTTCCAACCGGCGATTTATGCTCTATGTCGTCATAAAATCCATCGGTATCGCCCTACTCTACGCCTATATATCCTCCGCACCGTTTATTATCCAGAGTCATTATGGATTCACGGCGCTGCAGTTCGGTCTCATCTTCGGAGGGAATGCACTCGCAATCGCAGTAGGATCAGCCCTGGCCATGAAATTCAAGGTCATGAAGCAGGGGCTGGTGGTAGGTTGCGTAGGTATATTCGTACTGGCAGTTGCCGAGGCATTTATCATGTACCATTCGCTCGGATTCATTCTATATGAAATTGCCGCAGTACCGATGCTGCTGTTCAGCGGCATGATATTCTCCAGTGCCAACACACTCGCAATGGAGGTGGGCCGAAGCGAAGCAGGCACCTCCTCTGCAATCCTTTCACTTGTCAAATACATAATGGCCGGCATCGCCGCACCGCTTGTCGGACTCGGTAACCTTATGCACTCGTCAGCCATCGTATTTGTCGGTTGCGCCGTTATCGCTCTTGTTCTCGCCATTCCGGCCTATAAACTGTCTCCTCTTCAGGACATGATAAAAAAATGAGCTGCCGCCCGAACGGGACAGCAGCTCAATATGGATAGTCTCAACGATTTAGAGGAGGCTCCAGGTAACGGTCAGACCGGCCATTACGATAGCCACCATCGACATCAGTTTGATGAGGATGTTGAGGCTGGGGCCTGATGTATCCTTGAAGGGATCGCCGACTGTATCGCCGACAACAGTAGCTTTATGCACATCACTGCCCTTGCCACCGAAGTTGCCTTCTTCGACAAATTTCTTGGCGTTATCCCATGCTCCACCGGCATTAGCCATGAACACAGCAAGCACGAAGCCGGCTGAAAGACCGCCTATCAAAAGACCGATAACACCGGGGACACCGAAAATGAGACCGGTCAGGATGGGAGCTACGATAGCAAGGATAGATGGGAAGACCATCTCGCGCTGAGCGCCTTTAGTCGAGATCTGAACGCAGCGGGCATAGTCGGGCTCGGCCTGACCTGTAAGAATACCCTTGATTTCACGGAACTGGCGGCGAACTTCGTCAACCATATGACCGGCAGCACGACCTACAGCATTCATTGTCAGACCGCAGAAGAGGAAGGCCATCATGGCACCTATAAACATACCTGACAGTACGAGAGGATTCATAAGGTCGACATGATAATAATTCATGAAGTCTGTAAATGTAGCCGAGTGGAGATCGACATTTATAGGATTGAGCTCGGTTCCAACCTGAATCTCAGTTGTGCCGATGCGATCAAGACCGATACGGATTTCCTCTATATAAGAGGCGAGAAGAGCAAGACCGGTAAGCGCGGCAGAGCCGATAGCGAAGCCTTTACCGGTAGCAGCAGTGGTATTGCCAAGAGAATCGAGAGCGTCAGTACGACGACGTACTTCCTTGCCGAGACCGGACATTTCAGCATTACCGCCGGCATTGTCGGCGATAGGTCCGTATGCATCGGTCGCAAGAGTGATGCCGAGAGTGGAAAGCATACCGACTGCAGCGATACCGATACCGTAAAGGCCATGGCTGACATCACTCATGACCCAATTGGCAGCCAGACCATAAGATAGGATGATTCCGAGAACAACGGAGATCACGGGAATAGCGGTAGACACCATACCGAGACCGATACCGGAGATGATAACGGTGGCAGGACCTGTCTCACCGCTCTTGGAAAGACGCTGAGTGGGCTTATATGACTGAGATGTATAATACTCGGTAGCGCGGCCGATAACAATACCTACAAGCAGACCTACGACTACAGCAAGCGAGAGATTGACCCAGTTGTTGATTCCAAGTACATACAGGATTCCGAAAGTGGCGGCTATGATAAGCGCGGAGCTGAGGTTAGTACCTACGGCAAGCGAGCCGAGAAGATTCTTCATCGTAGCATTCTCCTTGGTCTTGACAGCAAAGATACCGATAATGGAGAGGATGATACCTACGGCGGCAATAAGCATAGGAGCGACTACAGCCTTGAACTGCATATCAGTATCGCCGGATGTCATATAGGCAGCAGCCCCGAGAGCTGCAGTTGCAAGGATTGATCCGCAATAGCTTTCATAAAGGTCAGCACCCATACCGGCAACGTCGCCTACATTATCGCCCACATTGTCAGCGATAGTAGCAGGGTTGCGGGGATCATCTTCAGGGATACCGGCTTCAACCTTACCTACGAGGTCGGCGCCTACGTCAGCAGCTTTAGTGTAGATACCGCCGCCTACGCGGGCAAAGAGAGCCTGTGTGGATGCACCCATACCGAATGTAAGCATGGTGGTGGTGATAAAGCAGAGTTTCTGTCCACCCTCCATATCAGTAAGATAGTTGAGCAGAACGTACCAGAAAGAAATATCAAGCAGTCCGAGGCCTACAACTACAAGACCCATGACCGCACCTGAGCGGAAAGCAACGCGCAGACCACGGTTGAGCGATTCACGGGCGGCATTGGCTGTACGTGCCGATGCATAGGTAGCGGTCTTCATACCGAGGAACCCGGCCAGACCTGAGAAGAAACCGCCGGTCAGGAATGCTACCGGAACCCACTTGTTCTGCAATCCGAAGAATGCCATTGTGCCGAACAGCACCACAAGACAAGCAAAGACAATGCCGACTATCTTGTACTGCTGCTTGAGATAGGACATCGCGCCAACGCGCACATGCTGGGCAATTTTTTTCATAAGATCAGTACCCTCGCTCTCCTTCTTCATCTCCTTGAAGAAGTACCAGGCCAGAATCAAGGCGAGCACTGCGGCTACGGGCACGATCCAAAAGATAGGTTGTACCATAAATGTAAGTGATAATTGATTTGATTATAATAAATAGTTGTATAAAAACCTAAAGAGTGGAATAGTCTTTTGAATAACGGAGCATCTGATCCACATATCCCTCACCATAGCTGACGTTGACATCGGTGATATTTCCGTCTTCATCCGTCACAAGAGTGTATGTGGGGTTGACAAATCCCTTATAAGGTGCGATATCAAGTTTTGCATAGCGATCGAGCACCTGACGATGTAGCTCAGGATCGACCTTGACAGCATAAGCCTCAACAAGATCACGGCCTGCCTCATAGTCGCCCTCGCTCTTTATGCGCTGGATTTCAGCAAGTAGCTGACCGAAAAGGTCGCGAAGCTTTTCGTAGTCATTGATCTTGACAAAAGTCTTGCCATCGATATCCACAAGCTCCACTACATTGTCGGACTTACCGTTTTCAAGCGCCCAACGGGCTATAAGAGCGCGGTTGCGCATATGAGCTTCCTCGATATCCTTTCCGGGTTCGATACGGTAAAGCTGGGTCATAAGTCCATTAAGCATATATTTATAATACTCGGCCTTATATGCATCGGGATTGTCAAGAAGTCCAAGCTCAAGAAGACGCGGATCGGCGAGATAATATAGAGCAAACAGGTCGGCACGAGTTTCCTCAAGAGTTGATCCATGGGCTTTGAGCGCATCCGGATCAACGCCGGGGAGCAGACGGCCGGAACCATGTCCGAGGCACTCATGCAGGTCGGTATGCAGATTGTCTGTTATAAACAGGTATTTGTCAAGGAGCTCGCGTGTAGGCTCGTCAATGACGAATTCCTCATTGAAGCCGTTGCCGTGAGAAGCGGCGTCATAAGCGGCAGTTATGTTCTCAATCGTCACAGACTTGGAACCATGCTGCGCGCGGATCCAGTTGGCATTGGGGAGATTGATACCGATAGGAGTAGCGGGATAAGCATCGCCGGCAAGTATAGCCGCATTGATGACCTTGGCAGACACACCCTTTACATGGGGTTTGCGGAAGATAGGATTGATTGGAGAATTATCCTCAAACCACTGCGCATCAGCTGAAAGCGCCTCGGTACGCGCCGAAGCTTCCGTGTTTTTGAAGTTGACGATTGACTCCCAGGAGCCTGTCATACCGAGCGGATCGCCGTAACTTTCGATAAACCCGTTGATGAAGTCAACGCGTGACAGCGTATCCTGAGTCCATGTGATAGAATATTCATCAAATGTCTTGAGGTCGCCTGTCTCATAGTACGCGATCAGCTCCTCAATAGACTTGCGCTGAGTATCATTCTCCGCATAGGGGAGCGCCTTTTTGAGATTGTCGACAATGCGCTCGATAGCCGGAGAATATAGCCCCCCGATCTTATAAACTTGTTCCGTCAGCTTGCCGTCAGCTCCCTTTACCACGCGGCTGTTAAGGCCGTAAGATACCGGAGTCTCATCAGAAGGATCCTTCAATGCATTGTAGTAATCCTCAACCTCTTTTTGAGTTACACCCTCATACATATTTACGGCGGAAGTCAGTATCAGATCCTCGCCCTCAGCCTGATTGACACGCTTTGCCATGAAAGCAGGGTCGAAGATATAGTCATAGGTAAGATCGAAGTCAAGTCCGTCGCGGAGCTCTAATGGAAGCGCATCAACCTGAGCCTCGAGGAATTCGCGGGAGAAACCGGGAGTAAATTTATCCATCGAATAGTGATGGTGCAGCCCATTGGCAAACCAAACCTGCTTCAGGTATGTCTCGAAAGCCTTGAATTCAGGATCTTCACGGTCACCGGCATAATGGGTATAAACGTCCTCAAGAAGCCGGCGGGTACTCAGATTATACTTTCCGTTCTGATCCCAGAGGATGTCACGGCCGGCGAGGGCTGCCTCAGTCAGATAATAGACTAATTTTTTCTGATCGAGAGAGAGAGTCTCAAACTCAGGCACTTGATAGCGGAGCACCTCGATATCGGCGAATCTGTCGGCATGATAGTCGAATTCTCCCGAAGCCGCGGGATTTTCGGCCTTTTTGCTTCCGCATGATGTCATCAGGAAGCCGCAGAGTGATGCTGTCGCCATTGTTCTAATGATTGATTTTTTTGACATTATTAATATTGCTTAAGTTGGATTTATTCGACGTATAGAATCAGTCCTTTGAGGTATTCGCCCTCGGGATGGTAAATATTGACGGGATGATCGGCCGGCTGGGTAAGCTGATGGAGAATATGCACTTTGCGCCGTGAGCGTGCGGCCGCTGTGAAGACAGCGAGCCGGAACTGCTCTTTGCTGACTGCCTGCGAACATGAGAAAGTGAACAGGATGCCTCCGGGTGCAATCTTTTCGAAAGCCTTGCCGTTGAGGCGCTGATATCCACGCAGCGCATTTCCTAATGCAGACCGATGTTTTGCGAATGCAGGCGGGTCAAGAATAATCAGGTCAAACTCTCCCTTCCGCATCTCGTCAAGATATTTGAACGCATCAATTGCTGTGGAATGATGGCGCTCATCTCCGGGAAAATTCAGATCGATATTGGCATCAGTCAGCGAAATTGCTTTCTCCGAAGAATCGACAGACTCTACCCTGACGGCACCTCCTCGCATAGCATAGACAGAAAAACCGCCGGTATAGCAGAACATATTCAGCACGCTGCGTCCATGAGCATATTTTTCCAGCAGCGAACGATTGTCTCTCTGGTCGACAAAAAATCCGGTCTTCTGCCCTTTGAGCCAGTCGACATGAAATTTCAGTCCGTTTTCGACTGCGACATCACTTGTCGCACGCCCGATCAGATAAGCATTCTGAGGATCAAGCTGAGCCTTATAGGGGAGCGTAGTCTCCGATTTATAATATACATTTTGGACAGGCAGACCTTCGAGTTCGACAAGTTCGCGAGCGATTATATTTCGTGCGAAATGCATTCCCGGACTATGTGCCTGAACTACTGCCGTATCTCCGTAGACATCAACAACAAGTCCGGGCAAAAAATCGCCCTCTCCATGTACAAGCCTGTATGCATTGTTGTCCTGACGGTCCAGTCCGAGCACCTTGCGAAGCGCAAGGGCTGCTTCGAGGCGCCGGTGATAGAATGACGCATCTATCTCCGCCGGACCGAAATCAAGCATCCTGACAGCTATACTCCCTATCTGGAAATGTCCGACTCCGATCAGCCGGCCATCAGAAGCATTCACGGCCACAACGTCGCCCTCTTCAATACTCTCAGGAGCAGAAGCTATCGCACCTGAAAAGACCCATGGGTGGAAGCGGTCAAGCGACTCTTCCTTACCACGTTTGAGAATTATGACCGGATAGTTCATTTGAAAATTCTAAGTATATCATTTAGATTAGCGTAGATAAGCAGGGCAAACAGGAAGATCATACCTGCGATCTGAGCCCTCTCGAGGAATTTGTCGGACGGGCGGCGTCGCGTGATAATCTCATAAATAGCGAACATTGCGTGGCCGCCGTCAAGAGCCGGAATAGGCAGGATATTCATAAATCCGAGGATTACCGAAAGGAATGCCGCCATATTCCAGAACTGGAACCAATCCCATTTTTCCGGGAACATACTTCCGATAGCTCCGAATCCGCCGATATTTTTCGCACCGCGCTTTGTAAACACCTGTCCGAGCGACTTGACATAGCCTGTCAGCGTATCGATACCATATTTTATTCCCTTGGGAATAGCCTGCCAGAACGAGTAATGTACAAACTCATATCCGTAGACATCATACGGGTTGACAAGTTTTATACCGATTTTACCGTCGGATGTAGGGATAATTAACGTCGTCAATGTATCTGTTCCTCTCAGATATCCGAGCAGGATCTCCTTGCCGGCATTTGCTTTCAGAGAATCGGTAAAGACCCTATAGTCTTCCGTGTTTGCTCCGTTGATCGATATAACGCGGTCATTGCGCTGAAGTCCGGCTTTCGATGCTGGTTCGCCATTGACAGGCTCCTGTACTACCACAGGCTGACGCATCGTCATGAACTCGCCGTCGTCATTCAGGTCAAGCAGAAATTCATCCGGAAGATTTATCACTACAGTATCCCTGTTGTTACGCAACACCGTGACCTCATTCGACAGAGCCATCTTCACATAGCGGTTCGGATCTGTAGTATCTATCGGCTTGCCGTTAATAAGAATCGGGATATCGCCGTCTTCAAAACCGGCAGCCTTGGACGAGGGTGAATATTCATATCCGAGGAAGACATTTTCCACCTGAACTCTCTGAGCGCCCCAGTGCCACGCGATACCGATATAAATGATAAACGCAAGAATAAAATTCATAAGCACACCGCCGATCATGACGAGCAGGCGCTGCCATGCCGGCTTACTGCGGAACTCCCAAGGCTGAGGCTCCTGCTTCATCTGCTCGCGGTCCATCGACTCATCGATCATACCGGCAATCTTCACATATCCACCTAACGGAACCCAACCGATACCATACTCAGTATCGCGCCAGGTAGCCCGTTCGCGTCCCTGCTTGTCAAGTTTGGTCTTCTTCTTTTTAGGGCGCCACTTGGCAAGCGAAAACCATGGATCAAAGAACAAGTAAAACTTCTCGACCTTAATGCCGAATATACGGGCAAAAAGATAGTGGCCGCCCTCATGTATTACGATAAGCATCGCGAGAGCAAGAATAAGCTGCAAAGCCCTTATAAAGAATGTTTCCATGTGCGGTTAAATGATTGATTGTGCATAGTGCCGGGACTCTTCGTTAGTAGCCACATAGTCGTCATATGTCGGAGCAGCTATGTAAGGCATCGTCTCAAGAGTCTTTCTTATAGTCTTGTAAATATCTGTAAATCGGATTTTGCCATTGAGGAACGCAGCCACAGCTATCTCATTGGCGGCATTTATGATACAGGCCGTATTGCCTCCGCGCTCGAGAGCGAGATGTCCGAGCCGGACAGCAGGAAAACGTGCGCTGTCGGGTCTCTCGAATGTCAGCGAGGCCATTTTTTCAAAGGTAAGAGCCGGGTCAGAAGAATGGAGTCGCTCCGTATCGCCCAATGCATAGCGGATCGGCAAGCGCATATCCGGAGTACCAAGCTGCGCTTTCATAGCACCGTCAACAAATTCCACCATCGAGTGTATAATCGACTGAGGATGTACTACCGGAACTATCTTGTCTGCATCAACACCGAAGAGCCAGTGTGCCTCGATAATTTCGAATGCCTTGTTGACCATGGTAGCCGAATCGATTGTAATCTTGGCGCCCATCGACCAGTTGGGATGGCGGAGAGCATCCGCGACAGTGACATTCGCCAGGGACTCGGCATCCATGTTACGGAACGGACCGCCCGATGCTGTGATTATGAGACGCTTCACTTTCGATTTATCTTCGCCTACCAGACACTGATATATCGCCGAATGCTCGGAATCGACCGGAATAACCGCTGACTTAGACTGGCTGAGCGCACGCGTCACGATATCGCCGGCCACTACAAGAGTCTCCTTGTTTGCCAGAGCGATATCCTTCCCGGCACGGATTGCACATAACGTCGGAGCCAGACCGCTGTAGCCGACAGTAGCCGTGACCACCTGATCGACGAAGTCAAGGGCGACAGCCTCGCAGATCGCCTGCTCTCCGGCCGCCGTCATGATGCCGAGCGGTTCGAGCGCTTCGCGGAGTTTTATATATTTAGACTCGTCGGCGATTACCGCCATACGTGGACGAGTGGCAATAGCCTGCTGTATAAGAGTATCCACCTTCGAACCGGCAATAAGGACTGCCACTTCAAAGCGGTCGGGGTAATGGGCGATGACATCAAGAGTCTGCGTCCCGATCGAGCCTGTAGAGCCGAGGATAGCTATACGTTTGGGTAGATTCATTGATCAAATGATTAATTTTAAGCCACAAATTTAATCATTTTTTTGGTAAGTCAGCACCAAAATCAGCCTCAGCCATAAAAAAAAGAAGATAGTCCGCGAGTCGGAAAAAGATTTGTGTTTTTCGACAAAAATGATTAATTTTGTTGTCTGAAAAATATCCAAAACAATCTTATCATGTCAGAAAAGAACGAGGAATATAGCGCGAGTAATATTCAGGTCCTCGAGGGCCTGGAGGCTGTGCGCAAACGTCCTGCAATGTATATCGGCGATACAAGCGCCAAGGGTCTTCACCATCTTGTCTATGAAGTAGTCGACAACTCCATTGACGAAGCGCTTGCCGGATATGCCACCAATATCGATGTAACAATCAATGAAGACGACTCCATAACCGTCATTGACAATGGCCGCGGCATCCCGGTCGATATGCACGAAAAAGAGCATAAAAGCGCGCTCGAAGTCGTGCTGACAGTGCTCCACGCAGGCGGTAAATTCGATAAGGGCACCTATAAGGTCTCAGGCGGTCTCCATGGTGTCGGCGTATCGTGCGTCAACGCGCTATCTACGTATCTGCGCGCCGAAGTACACCGCAACGGCAAATGCTACATTCAGGAATATTCCTGCGGCAAACCGACGACCGAACTTCGTGTCGAAGGAGAAAGCACACACACCGGCACATGCATCACATTCAAGCCCGACGGCTCTATCTTCACAGAGACAGTCTATAATTACGAGACTCTTGCCAACCGCCTGAGAGACCTGGCGTTCCTGAACGCAGGCATACATCTCACCCTTACCGACAAGCGTCATCTTGACGCCGACGGCAATCCGCGCCACGAAGTCTTCTATTCTGAAAACGGACTCAGTGAATTCGTTCAGTATATTGACTCCAACAAGGAATCGCTCATCAACGACGTAATACATCTCACGACCGAGCGTCAGGGCATCCCAGTGGAAGTAGCGCTGACCTACAACAACACTTACAACGAGAACGTCTATTCCTACGTCAACAACATCAATACCATAGAGGGCGGTACACACCTTACCGGCTTCCGCCGAGGCCTGACATCGACCCTCAAGAAATACGCCGACGAAAACAAGATGCTCGAGAAGGCAAAAGTAGAAGTCTCCAGCGACGACTTCCGCGAAGGCCTCACAGCCGTTGTTTCCGTCAAGGTCATGGAGCCGCAATTTGAAGGTCAGACCAAGACAAAACTCGGCAACAACGAAGTAATCGGAGCTGTACAGGTTGCCGTCAGCGAAGCTCTCGCCACCTATCTTGAAGAGCACCCCAAACAGGCCAAGACCATAGTCGAAAAGGTAATCCTTGCAGCACAGGCACGCCATGCCGCACAGAAAGCCCGACAGAGTGTACAGCGCAAATCGCCACTGAGCAGCGGCGGCCTCCCCGGCAAACTGGCCGACTGCTCGTCACGCCACCCCGAAGAGTGCGAACTCTTCATTGTCGAGGGTGACTCCGCAGGCGGCACAGCAAAATCCGCCCGCGACCGTCACTTCCAGGCTATCCTGCCTCTGCGCGGTAAGATCCTCAACGTAGAGAAAGCAATGGAGCACCGCATATTTGATGCCGAAGAAATCTCCAACCTCTACCGCGCCTTGCGTGTGACCGTAGGCACTCCTGACGACCCCAAAGAGCCGAATCTTTCAAAGCTCGCCTATCACAAGATCATCATCATGACCGATGCCGATGTCGACGGTGCTCACATCGCCACCCTGCTGATGACCTTCTTCTTCCGCCGTATGCGTCCCATCATCGAGCAGGGCTACCTTTACCTCGCTACACCGCCTCTGTACAAGTGTGTACGCGGCAAGAATGAGGAGTATTGCTGGACAGAAGCGCAGGTACAGAAATTCATCTCTGTTTACGGCGACAAGACCAAGGTCTACCGATTCAAAGGTCTCGGCGAGATGGACGACAAGGAACTCCGCGAGACCACCATGTCGCCGGAAAGCCGTATGCTCAAGCAGGTCACCATTGACGATGTAGCCGAAGCCGACCGCATATTCTCGATGCTCATGGGCGAGGATGTAGGTCCGCGCCGCGACTTCATCGAAGCCAATGCCAACTACGCCAATATTGACGCTTAACACAAGACTCATAGCGAGCGACTTCCTATACAACGCAGAAGTCGCTCGCACTTTTTTTACAACTACACACGGCACGCCGCTGTACCACGTAAAACAGACTGAACCATAAAAGCCTCTTGCGCGTTCTTATAGCAAGACATATTATATTATTAATGTATACCCCCCACTGACTGAAGTGGATTCAAAATACCACATTATGGCTCGATCTCATACCAAAAAATCAAGTGACAGACTGCTCGCACAAATAAAAGAATGGGTAGCTCTGCAAAAAAATAATACATTCAACTACAAACAGGTAGCTCACGCTATCGGAGCATCCGCACCTACAAAGCAGCGTGATGTCGCCATGACCCTTGTTGAAATGGCTTTCGACGGCGACATTATCGAAGTTTCCCCGGGCAAATATAAGGCACCGGAGCGGAATGCCGAGGCCACCGGCACTTTCATCCGCCGTTCAAATGGCAAGAATGCAGTACTTACCGACCAGGATAGCGAAACAATCAATGTAGCGGAGCGCAACTCTATGCATGCTCTCAACGGCGACCGTGTCCTCGTTTCGATTGCTGCCCGACGCCGTGGCGCAGAGCCGGAAGCTGAAGTCATAAAAATCATCGAAAAGAAAGATCAGACCTTCATCGGCACTCTGCAAGTCGACCGTCATTATGCTCTGCTGCTTACTGACAGCAAATTCCTCGCCACCGACATATTCATTCCCAAAGCCAAACTGAAAGGAGGCAAGACCGGAGATAAGGCAGTCGTGAGAATTACCGACTGGCCCGAAAACGCCAAGAATCCCAGCGGAGAAGTCGTCGACATCCTCGGCCGCAACGGCGAAAACGATACGGAAATGCATGCCATTCTCGCCGAATTCGGACTCCCCTACCGCTATCCTGAAGCCGTCGAGAAAGCCGCATCCAAGATTGATGCCGGGATCACACCGGAGGTTATTGCTTCACGCGAAGATATGCGTCACGTCACGACCTTTACCATTGACCCAAAAGACGCGAAAGACTTCGACGATGCCATATCAATCCGGAAGCTACCCAACGGCAATTACGAAGTCGGTGTACACATAGCTGACGTAACCCATTATGTTCAGCCCGAATCAGCCCTTAACCGCGAGGCATCCGAGCGTGCTACTTCTGTCTATCTCGTCGACCGCGTTGTCCCGATGCTGCCCGAACATCTCTCCAACGGCATCTGCTCTCTCAGACCAGATGAAGAGAAACTGACTTTCTCATGTATTTTTGAGATGAACAGCCGTGCTGAAGTGCTCAAGAGCCGCATATGCCGTACGGTAATCTGCTCAAACCGCAGATTTACATACGAAGAGGCTCAGAATGTAATCGAGACAGGCACAGGCGACTTCGCCGACGAGTTACTCATACTCGACGGCATGGCCAAGATACTGCGCGCAGAGCGCTATAAACATGGCTCCGTCGAATTTGACCGCGCCGAGGTCAAGTTTGATATCGACGAGAAAGGGCGTCCCATCGGCGTATATTTCAAGGAGATGAAGGATGCCAACAAGCTGGTCGAAGAATTCATGCTGCTCGCCAATAAGACAGTGGCCCGCGCTATCGGCAAGCCCAACGACCATAAGAAGCCTAAAGCTTTCGTATATCGTGTGCATGACCAGCCTGATGTCACCAAGCTTCAGGAACTGGCCGCCACAGCCGCCACATTCGGATATAAAATCAAGACCAGCGGGACTCCCGAGCAGATCAATCTGTCCATCAACAAGATGCTGGCCGATGTCAAGGGACGCGCTGAGGAGAATTTTCTCTCCACGCTCGCCATACGCTCTATGGCAAAAGCAATCTATTCAACTGATAACATCGGGCACTATGGTCTCGGATTTGAATATTACACCCATTTCACTTCACCTATCCGCCGCTACCCCGACATGATGGTTCACCGCCTGCTCGAACGCTACCTCAACGGCGGACGAAGCGTCAACCTCGAAAAGCTTGAAGAAGAGTGCAAGCACTCGTCGGAGATGGAGAAACTCGCGTCCGATGCTGAACGTGCCTCGATAAAATACAAACAGGTAGAATACATGAGCGAACGTATCGGGCAGGAGTATGTCGGAGTGATTACCGGCGTCACCGAGTGGGGGTTGTATGTCGAACTGGAAGAGAATCTCTGTGAAGGTCTTGTCCCCGTCCGCGATCTCGCCGACGACTACTACGACTTTGACGAGAAGAACTATTGCCTCCGCGGACGCCGTAACGGCATCGTCTACCGTCTTGGCGATAAGGTCAAGGTCAAAGTAGCCCGCACGGACCTCCCCAAGAAACAACTCGACTTCATCATCGCTGACATACAGAAGAATCGTCCGGGGACCGACGATTTAGGTTCAACCGATTCTGTAAAGCGCATCCTTGCCGGCCAGCGTCCCGGGAAGAAACGCCGCGAGCCGCGCACGACTTCCCGCCATCACCGCCGATAAGCAGACTATGAGCAGAAAGCGCGACAGGCGTATTGCCGTAATCGGACTCAGAGGCTTCCCTAACATCCAGGGGGGAGTCGAGAGCCACTGTCGCGAGATCTGGACACGCATCGCCGCCTCAGGCGATTTTCAAGTCGACGTCTACCGGCGCCGTCCCTATGTCACAGACAAAACCACCCGTTATACAGGCATAGAGTTCCGCGAACTTCCATCCACAAGGATAAAGGGATTTGAAGCGTTGTATCACTCCCTACTGGCCTCACTTGACATTATAGGACGCCGAAAAGCCGGCATAGTCAACATCCACAATATCGGACCCGGTCTGGTCACCCCCCTGCTACGTCTTTTCGGACATAAAGCAGTCCTGACCTACCATAGCCCCAACTACGAGCACAAGAAATGGGGTCGCTTTGCCCGCATGATTCTTAAAGCCGGCGAATCTATATCGGTCAGATTCGCTTCAAGAATAATCTTCGTCAATCGGTTTCAGATGGAGAAATTTCCTGAAAAGATCAGGCGGAAATCAATATATATTCCCAACGGAATTACCCCCGCAGAACGTACCGTTGAAACAGATTTTCTGGAACGGAACAACATCACTCCCGGGAAATATATTCTGGCCGTCGGGCGCATTACTCCCGAAAAGGGATTTGACACCCTCATCCGCAGTATTCAGTCAATTGACGGCGATATCCGGCTCGTCATAGCAGGATCTCCAGATCATGACCGGCAGTATCTTGACCGCCTTAAGGCTCTTGACACCAACGGTAAAACCATATTTACCGGATTTACTCAAGGCGAAGACCTCCGTCAGCTCTATTCTCACGCAAGACTATTCGTAATGTCAAGTGTCAACGAAGGATTCCCCATCGCGATGCTTGAAGCCATGACCTACCGTCTACCAATCGTTGCCACCGATCTGCCGTCCAGCCGCCTTTTCCCATCATCCGGCCAATATCCGATTCTTGTCAGTGCCAACGATCCGGATGCACTGTCCGAAAAAATAACAGCTGCATTAAGATATCCCAACAAGGCCGTAGATTACGACCTCGACAGCTATAATTGGGATCACATTGCAAAAACAACCGGCGAAGTCTATCTTTCACTTTTATAAGGGATTTCAGGTATTCGCAACAAGCGCTTATTGCCATCAATAAGCTTACGTGATTTTGATTTATGGATATTTTTTGTTCTCATATATTGAAAATGTGGAAAAAAATCTCTAACTTTGCAAAGTTTTTGCAAGCATCAGACTGCAGTGGGAAAATTTTCAGCATATAAACTACCGCTCAAAAGCCTGCCTGCCGGCACACATGAGTATGATTACACCCTTGGCAAGCAGTTCTTTACCGACATGGAGAGCAGTGATATCCGTGACGCTAACGTTGCGGTAAAACTCGTTGTAGATCATAAGGGTGACACCTATTCACTGTCATTCAAATTCGACGGAGAAGTCACGCTTCTATGCGACCGCTGTCTTGACGATCTGATTCTGCCGATTGATACCGACTACCATATTCTTGTAAAATATGGCGACGACTATCGCGACGACAATGACGATCTTCTTGAGATACCCGAAAGCGACGCCTATCTCAACGTGGCCTACATGATGTATGACACAGTTTCGCTGGCGATACCCATCAAACACGTCCACCCGATGGGCAAATGCAACCGCGCCATGAGCGCATTGCTCCGCAAACATCGCACGACGACGGCCAACGACGAAGATGCCGCTCTTGAAAACGAGCTTATCGACGAAATGGACTCAATGGATGTACAGGACACCGAGTCAGGCAACGCCACCGATCCCCGCTGGGACAAACTTAAAGATTTAAAAGAAAATAATTAAACATAACTAAAAGCAACCATGGCACATCCTAAACGCAAACAATCAAAGACCCGCACCGCAAAGCGTAGAACTCACGATAAGGCTGCAATGCCCACTTTGGCAGTATGCCCCAACTGTGGCGCATGGCATGTTTATCACTGCGTATGTGGTGAGTGTGGCTACTATCGTGGCAAACTCGCTATCGAGAAGACTGCTGCCGTCTAAGCTTCGGCTCCTGAGTGAGCAGCAAAAGCAATAACACCTCCAAGAGCCGACAGACAAATCAGTTACCGGCTCGCTGGAGATGTTTTGCCATTTATAGATATACCACAATCACGAATTGAAAATCCAAGATATGCTACACGCAAGAATTTCAGGCATCGCATCATACGTGCCCGACGACATACTTGACAACGAAATGCTTTCGCACATGGTCGACACCAACGACGAATGGATCACCACACGCGTAGGCATCAAAGAGCGCCGCATCCTCAAGAAAGAAGGTGCAGGCTCTTCTTACCTCGGCATTCAGGCAGTCAACCGTCTGCTCGAATCCACCGGTGTTAAGCCCGAAGAAATCGAGCTTCTCATCTGTGCAACCTCCAATCCCGACTACCGCTTCCCCTCCACAGCATCCGTGATAGTAGAAGGCTGTGGCCTGACTGGCGCCTATGCCTACGACATTCAGGCAGCCTGCGCAGGTTTTATCGTTGCACTTGAAGATGCCTCCGCATACATCAAGGCCGGTCTCCGCAAGAAAGTCATCGTAGTCTGCGCCGAGAAAATGTCATCTATGGTCAACTACAATGACCGTGCAACCTGCCCCCTCTTCGGTGACGGCGCAGCTGCCGTTCTCGTAGAGCCCACAGAAGAAGAGACCGGCGTCATGGATGCAGTATTCCATGTCGACGGCAAGGGACTCGAACACCTTGTAATGCCCGCAGGAGGTTCCGTCAAGCCCACTTCTCAGGCCACTCTTGATGCAGGCGAGCACTACCTCTTCCAGGACGGCCGCTACGTTTATAAAAACGCTGTAACCGATATGTACACCTCATCGGTCGACATTCTCAACCGCAACAACCTGACCGTCGAGACCATCGACTACATGATACCCCATCAGGCCAACCTCCGCATCATCGAAGCTGTCGCTTCACGCGCAGGCATAGATCCTGAAAAGGTACTCGTCAACATCGAGCATTACGGCAACACCAGCGCAGCCTCGATTCCTCTGTGCCTTGACGAATACAAGGACAAGCTCAAGAAGGGCGACAAGCTGCTTCTGACTGCTTTCGGTGCAGGATTCACATGGGGTGCCATGTACCTCATCTGGGATATGTAATCCCCATTCACACAGCGCACTAATCCATCTGAGAATATCATATTACCAGATCTCACAAAAGAAATTTTCAAAAAATAGCATCTTTTAAGGTGCTATTTTTGTTTATATATAAAACGAACGAAATTACATAACCTAAATACAAGTATATCAACTATGTCAAATGAACACAAAGCCGGATTCGTCAACATCGTCGGTAATCCGAATGTAGGCAAATCCACTCTTATGAATGATCTGGTAGGCGAACGCGTCAGCATCATAACCTCAAAAGCACAGACTACCCGCCACCGCATAATGGGAATCGTAAATACTCCCGAATATCAGATTGTATTCTCTGATACTCCCGGCGTCCTTGCGCCAAAATATAAACTGCAGGAAAGTATGCTCGGATTCTCGGAAGGCGCGCTGACCGATGCCGACATCCTTCTATACGTCACCGATGTTGTGGAAGATCCTACCAAAAATGCGGAGTTCCTTGCAAAGGTGGCCAAGGAGACTGTTCCGGTACTTCTCGTCATCAACAAAATAGATCTGGTGAAGGAACAGTCTGAACTTGAGGCAATCGTAGCCCGCTGGAAAGAACTCCTCCCCAATGCCGAAATCTTCCCCACATCAGCCAGGGAACACTTCAATGTCACCAATCTCATGACCCGAATCGTAGAACTGCTTCCTCAGTCGGAGCCCTACTTCGGCAAGGACGCCCTGACCGACAAACCCGCAAGATTCTTCGTCACCGAGATTATCCGTGAAAAAATCCTGCTCAACTATGACAAGGAAGTGCCCTACTCAACCGAAGTGATAGTCGAGAAATTCGAGGAAAGCGAAAAGTCAATCCACATTATGGCCGTCATCTACGTCGAACGCGACTCTCAGAAAGGCATCATCATAGGTCGTGGAGGCTCGATGCTCAAGAGAGTCGGAACCGAGGCTCGCAAAGACATCGAAAAATTCTTCGGCAAGAGCGTCTATCTTGAGATGTTCGTCAAGGTCGAGCCCAACTGGCGCAATCGCGAGAACAAGCTGAAGTCATTCGGTTACATCGAATAAGAGTTGTGAATTTCACATTTTTAACTTAACTTTGTGAAATAATTATGGGACAATTAGTAGCAATAGTAGGCCGACCCAATGTGGGTAAGTCGACACTTTTCAACCGACTGACTCAGACCCGTACCGCCATCGTTGATCCGACGGCAGGTACGACACGCGACCGTCAGTACGGCAAAGTCGACTGGAACGGCAAGGAATTCTCAATCGTCGATACCGGTGGTTGGGTAGTCAATAGTGAAGACGTATTTGAAAGCGAGATAAACAAGCAGGTAGGCCTTGCCATAGAGCAGGCTGACGAAATACTGTTTGTAGTCGACGCCATGAACGGCGTAACCGACCTCGACGATCATGTAGCCGAGATCCTTCGCAAATCCAAGAAGCCCGTCATACTTGTAGCCAATAAAGTAGACTCCAACGACTGGCTGTACAATGTAGCCGAATTCTATTCTCTCGGACTCGGCGAGCCATATCCCGTATCAGCCGTGAGCGGCTACGGCACAGGCGACCTTCTGGATGAAGTCGTCAAGAAACTTCCTGAAAAAGAAGAGGAAGAGGAAAAGCTCGACGACATCCCTAAGTTTGCCATCGTCGGACGTCCGAATGCCGGAAAGTCTTCACTTATCAACGCATTCATCGGCGAAGACCGCCATATCGTAACCGACATCGCAGGCACAACCCGCGACAGCATTTACACACGCTATGACAAATTCGGGTTTGACTTCTACCTCGTTGATACGGCCGGCATCCGAAAAAAGAACAAGGTAAACGAGGATATTGAGTATTATTCCGTAATCCGCTCCATTCGCGCCATCGAGGCCAGTGATGTATGCATCCTGATGATTGACGGTACCCGTGGCATTGAAAGCCAGGACAGCAATATCTTCTCACTCATTCAGAAGAATAAGAAAGGTCTTGTAGTCTGTGTCAATAAGTGGGATCTTGTCGAAGACAAATCCATCACAGCCATAAAGCACTATGAGTCCGCCATCCGCGAGCGCTTTGCCCCGTTTACCGACTTCCCCATCATCTTTACTTCCGCGCTCACTAAACAGCGTATCTTCAAGGTACTGGAGACAGCGGTTAAAGTTTATGAGAATCGCAAGCGCACTGTACCGACATCACAGCTTAACACCGTCATGCACGAAGCTATCGAAGCATATCCCCCACCTGCAAATAAAGGCAAATATGTAAAAATCAAATACATCACGATGCTCAAGGGTGCCCCCGTGCCGACATTCATCTTCTTCTGTAACCTGCCCCAATGGGTCAAGGAGCCGTACCGGCGCTATCTTGAGAATAAGATACGCGAGAACTGGGATTTCAACGGAACACCGATCAACGTATACATGCGCGAGAAATAACAACGCTAAAACATTATACCACCAAGGCTGCGAGGACTAATCCATCCGCAGCCTTTTTTAATCACATCCCCGAACAAAAGTAAACCTATAAGTTGCACTTTTAAATATATTATATTAACTTTGTATTATGATATATGTTTATAGTATATGAAGTTTGTAAGGATAATTGACGGATATGATCATTTATGGGCTGTAAAAGCTCCGGATAAGGAAGCCGATGAACTTACCATTTTATTCAGGAACTGGACTAATGGCGAATATCTTTTGGACTTCTTTATGGAGAACTTTGTAGATTTGAAAGATTTTTTCCATATAGAACGACTTGACCAAGCTGTCAATGACACTTTCGAAGACGCGGAATCACTACAGGAACTCGTCCTCGATTTCCCTTATACCGAACAACTTGACTATCTCTTTAAACCACTTGATATTACAGACACTCGCGCACGCGAATTAAGTAGGGAAAAGGCCAGGAATTGGGATAGGAATCGCCACGCGAGCTGGCTTCGCATATACGCAATAAGGCTTGAACCCAATGTCTATGTTGTGACGGGCGGAGCTATAAAACTAACACGAACAATGCAAGAACGTGAACATACTGCAATTGAACTTCAGAAACTCAACAAATGTAAGGAATTTCTAAAAGCAAACGGCGTTTTTGATCAAGACAGTTTTGTTGAACTTACTAATGACTAATAATATGGCTGGTAACGCAATAAAAATCTTAAAAGCACATCAGAATGAAACACCTTCGCGTTTTGTTGAAGAAGCAACATGGCGCAAGGAGAATGCTGGTTGGCTGCGCTGGTCACGACAACTCGCCGTGACCCTGATCGGGTATATGCAGGACAACGGACTTAAGAGGGCGGACCTCGCATCTCGATTGGGTGTAAGTCCTCAATATGTAAGCAAACTACTTTCCGGTACTGAAAATCTCAGTTTCAAAAGCATTGCTAATATTGAAGAAAAACTCGGCATTACCTGTTTTTCCATAGCATAAAATAGCGCGAGAAATAGCAAATCGAAAACACCATACAATGAAGGCTGCGAGGACTAATCCTTCCGTAGCCTTTTTTCTTTAATCCGTTCAAAACGCAATTCCATTCCTCATATATCAGATTTAATTCTTAAATTTGCGGACGGTTGGTCATGACCGGCCGGACATATTAAAATATAAGAAGCGTTATGCTTATCTTGTAATTGGAAACCTGAGAAATTTTCGATATGATGCAAGAGATAGCATAGTGGTTCTCACGTATATAGCGTGGGCTACTTTTGTTACATCTGCATCATGGGCTTTCTCAGGGCCTCCAATTCGACGTGGCATAGTTGGCTCACGTTTTCTTTCTGTCACTAATCGCTCCTTCGGGTCAATGGGAGCTTTTCAAAGAATATGAAAAAAGTTCTTATTCCTTTTATTTTCATCGCCTGTCTGATTGTATTGACGTGTTGTAGCAATGATGAGTCTGAAATCGAATTAACTGGCGAATATATTGAAGCTACCACATGGGATGCTGAACTTACAGGCTCGGCATATCCCAATCACACGCCGATCTCATCTCACTTCGTCATGCAGTTCCTTTCCAAAGAATCAGGCAAGTGCATTCCGGCATACGGAGATGATTCTTACGAAGGTTCATTCAGATATCATATCACTAAAGATATGATCACCTTTAACGGAGCTATTGTGGGCAACTGGACTGTCGTGGAGCGAGCAAAAACGAGAATGATTCTCAGAGCCTTCCTCCCCAATGAATTCAAACTGGTGCTGACGCGGATGTAAATCTATTCATCCATGATTGAAATCAACATTTGTTGAGAGTCATATTGTAACAAACCGCTATCTTTGGCGTCTCATTATAAACAGCCTTATGAATCATCGTATCCTAATATCAATCGCCTGCTCCATTATCGCGATAACGGCTTTGGCACAATCAGAAGCGACCGACAGCATCAAGATGCAGGAGCTTGATGAAGTTATAGTTGAAGCAGCCAATCAGCGCACTTCATCCAATCTGTCCACCTATATACCAATGACCCGACAGAAGAATGCCTCAAGCGATGCCATTTCACTTCTGAGCCAGATGGCAATCCCTCAGATCGAGGTTGACCCCATAAGCAAAGCCGTCAAGACTGCTTCAGGACAAGATGTCTCGATCTTCATCGACTTCCTGCCTGCCACCGCTCAGGACTTGCAGGGTATGAGGACTCAGGACGTAAAGAAGGTGGAGTATTATCTGCATCCGACTGACCCGAGATTTCAGGGCGCACGCTATGCGATCAACTTCGTCATGCATAAATACGAATGGGGAGGATATACGAAGCTTACAGCCGACAAGTGGTTCGGAGTCAACCGAACCGAGGGCGAATTCTATTCAAAAATGGCTTACAAGTCCATGACATTCGACCTCTATGCCGATGAAATCTACCTGACCGACCGCCATGGCGGGATTGAATCAACGGAGACCTTCCGATTCAACGATCTTATGGGCAACGGCTCGCAGACAGTTGAGCGGACATCCGCGACCAATTCTTCCCTATATCGCAACAACAGTAATGACTTCGCTCTGCGGGCGTTGTACAACAGCGACAAGGCAGTCATTTCAAACCGCATTTCGTATAGTCAGACAAATGTTCCGCACAATGATGCGATCAGTTCTTTGTTTTATACTTCCGATTTATTTTCACCCTCAACAGCTACCACAAAGACTTCAAGCCATAACTGGGCATTATCCTACAACGGCAATTTCTTCTTCAATTTCTCTCCGGAGTTTTCGTTTGAAGGCGAAGCTCTCTATACATACGGCAAAAATAAATCCAATTCGCTGTATTCCACCGACGAAGTACTTTCGATAACCAACAATGCGTCGGAAGACGTACATAATTTCCAACTGAATCCTCGTTTATACTGGGAACTTAACGAGAAGAACAGTTTTATTTTCTATCTCGCCACATCTCAGAGCTGGAATTTCATTGATTATTTCGGGAACTCTCCTTCGCATCAGAAATATAATATCGGTGCATATCTGGCCGGAGCGCACTATGACCTGAATCTTGAAAAATGGAATATCGGAGGAGAATTTGGCTGGGTATGGGAGAGAAACCACATCAGCGACAGCCGCATGAACAATAATTTCCCGCAGGCTAATGCCTATGCCTCTTTTTCTCCGACTGACGCCCACCAGTTTGAAGTCAACTGGCGCTATGGAAAAGATGTTCCGGCCGCCTCTCAAAAAAGTCCTAATATGCTGCAACAGGATGAACTTATGTGGTATCAGGGTACCCCTACCTTGTCAGATTATTCATACCAGAATGCTGGTTTGACATATACATGGCTTCCTAATAACAAATGGCAGTTGTCAGCCGATGCTTATGTCTTCATGCTTGGGAACCGTTGTGTTACCATATATTCTCCCATAGGCCCGGAAGGAACAATGTTGCGCCGGTATGTCAATGACGGGGATTATCGCAGCGGGATGTTAGGTGTTTCCGCTACTGCCAAATTCTTTGGCGGCAAGCTGGTCGCCAAGCTGCGTCCCCAGTACTGGCTCCGTAAAACTACCGGTGCTTACGCCAATACCCGCAATGAGCTTACCTGTACGGCGCAACTTACATACTATTTCGGCAACTTCTACCTATGGGGATGGTATATGACGCCAAGCCACTATCAGGAGGAGCAAAGCGGTATTGTCGAACGCACTCCGGCGAAATATCAGATCCAACTTGGATGGGGAAACAAAGGCTGGAATATACGCGCCGGTGTATATAACTTTCTACGCACATCATGGGAATCATCCCGCCAGACACTTACAAGCCCGTATTACAGCTTTGACCGTAAAGAATTCTCTACAGCGCAGCACTGGCGTCTGACACTGGCGGTCTCCTACACATTCAGCTATGGCAAGAAAGTTGACCGCCATGACGAGGTCAGCGGATCCGGAACTGCCGGAAGTGCCATACTTAAATAATGACTAATAACCACCGAATGAAAAAGTTTCTTTTAGCACTCCTGCTTATACCGATATTTGTCTACGCCGGAATCTCGGATTGGGACTATATGCCTTATATCAGCTATACGGGTGATTACCCCGGTGAAATGATCAAACAGGGCAACAATTTTGATCTCTTAAGGACACTATGGAACGGGCCTCAGTCTCCTGACGAATTGCGCGCAGCGGACTTTCAATCTCCGGATACTGCTCGGCTCGTTCGGGAAGGCATGATATACAATGCGGACGGCATCTATTATTCTGCCGTACCTTTTATTGACAGTCTTGCGACTGAAAACCTGAGAGCGAAAGCTACCCTGCTGGCAAAAAACATCATTGACGACACACAGCCGGAAATGAATCGGTTTCTCAGCATACTTGACAGTGCAGGCTACCGACAGTCAGCCTTCCCATTAGTCCACTCTTTGGTTTTCGATGATATAATCTGGAAATATATCGGAGTAACCCATGAAAAGGCGACAATCTGCCCTGCTGACAGTATGACATGGAGTGGTGTGTTCTATTATTACCAACCCGAAGATCCGGATATTTACGGTACAAACGGCATCGGGTTGGGCAACTCCAATAAGTTCAAATTCGCCTGGGGCAATAAATCCAATGCCTACTTATGCACTGTATTTATCAAGACTCAGATAATAAATGCCCTCCGAAATGTGTTGAATGATGAGTCTCTGACTGATGAAATGCTAAATGACTGCCGGCGATTCGGAGTTATGGATGAGAATGACCGGCTTACAATCCCAATACTCGACGGACAGGACGAAATAAGCAAAGCCGCTAATTTATGGGCAAAAGTCGCTGCCAGCTCTTTTGACGATCATTTCGACGGCACTTCTCTGGCGGAGACTATCGGTTGGAACTGCAAATACAATGAAGCAGCGCTAAAAGTAATTCTCTACCATGAGACTCTTTCAAAAATTGATCGGCTTCTTGATGAAACAGGATTACTTCCTATACCGGAAATCCTGAAATCTGAAATTTCTGCTGATAAACGACAGACTGCGTCAGTGGGATACATCACGCTTTGATTCCAAGTCATACCGGGCAACAAAGACTATTATCACATCCTCTCAACTATAATTATAGTTAAAGGGCGTTAAAGTTGACGCTCCTGTTTGCAACTACAAAAATAGTTGTTACTTTTGCAACACAAACTACAAATATAGTTATGAAGAAAGCAACAAAAGACCAGCTGACCCCTAAAGAGGAGGAACTCATGCAACTCCTATGGGAATACGGCCCAATACTCATCAGTAAACTTCTGGAACTATATCCGGAGCCCAAACCGCATTTCAACACAGTCTCGACCGTAGTCCGTCGTCTGGAAGCCAAAGGATTCGTAGGTCACAACGAAGTTGGCGGCTCTTTCCATTACTATGCAAAAGTGGAAAAGGAACACTTCCGCAACCGAAATTTCGGCAATTTCATCAAGAACTATTTCGGCGGAAGCTACTACGGAGCTGTGTCAGCACTTGTAGCCGAGGACAAGATTTCCGCCGAGGAGCTGAAAGAACTCCTCCGGCTTGTGGAGAATAAAGGAAAATAATATACATGGGAAGCTTTTTATCATACTCAATCATAAGCGGCCTGATGATGCTCGCGATGTATCTTGCCTACCGGCTGTTCCTGGCCAGAGACAATCAGCATGGTTTCAACCGCGGCGTGCTTCTGGCGATCTACCTGCTGTCGTTCATCACCATACCAATCATCTCAGCAATTGAAAAGCTGACAGCGTCAGCAACTGCCCCTACCCTGTCATTTGACAGTATCGAAATCGCAAGCGGAAATGTTGTGCCGATGGCTAAGCCCGTCTGGGGAACGATTTTGATCTGGATATTTATAGCCGGCATGGCCATTGTCTTTATAAAGACTGCCATCACATGGCTCAGACTGACTGCAGTAATCCGCTCCGGCCAAAAGGTCAGGCGAAGCAGCTACATACTGGTCGTAACTGATAATGAGCGGTATGCGCCCTTCAGCTGGATGCACTATGTGGTTGTAAGCCGCCGTGACTATGAGAACAATTGCTCCGCCATAATAGCCCACGAACTGAAGCATGTCTCATCGTGTCACTGGGTCGACCTGATCGTTGCCCAGACAGTCTGCATCGTCAACTGGTTTAACCCGGTTGCATGGCTGATGCGTGACGAGCTTATGCTTGTTCATGAATATCAGGCCGATATGGCCGTCATTGACGCCGGACACGACGCACAGGAATATCAGATGCTTTTAATAGAAAAAGCTGTTGGCTCCAGATTCCCGTCCTTAGCCAACAGCCTAAATCATAGTAAACTTAAAAAACGTATCACCATGATGTACAAAGAAAAAAGTGGTGCAGGGCGCAGATTCAAAGCCCTCGCACTTGTGCCTATGCTCGCATTAGCCGTCGGAGCTGCCTCCGTCCCGGCCGTTCGCGCTGCAGTGTCAACAATCAGCAACAGCGCCCTTTCAGTAGGCGAAGATAGTAAAAAAACGTCTGACGACAAAATCTCCGTTCAACGTTTTCAGGTTACCAACATCAACAAAGACGGCCACGAAACCGCCGTCACCATCAAAGGTATTGATCTCGGCGAGAAGCTGACTGTATCAGGCGGCACTTTCACATCCGACGGCAAGACCTTCCGGGCCAAAGCGCTGGATTGCAATATGACCGATGGCGAAGCTACCATCATCGCCAGATTCCAGCTCTCCGGCGAATACAAAAATCCGGCCATGACCCTTACAATCAATGGTGATGAGATTCCTTTCAATCTTGAAAACTTCTTCAACGACTCACAGATTGTAGTGATCGGTACAGGTGCTGTAAAAAAGTCAGCCGGCACAACGGGCAACATTTCATCCGTTGTAATCAGAGGCGGATCATCATCCGAACCCGGCGAAACTTCAATCTATATGGACGGAAAGGAAATCAGCCGTGATGACCTGGATAAAATCTTACCTGACAACATCAGCTCAGTAGCTGTCGACAAACAGAACAATGCCATCATAATCACAAGTAAAAAAACATCGACAGTCGGCAACCTGAAGATATATCTTGACGGAAAACAGATTACGTCCGAGGAGATGAATGCTATCCCATCCGATGCGATCAGCTCCATGTCGATCGACACTGAAAACAACACAATACAGATCACCACCAAGCAATAACCGTTTTTCATACTATCCTCCCGGGAGATGCGGCTGCGAAGTCGCATCTCTTTTTTTGATGCTTTTAGATACGTGATAGCCTGTCGAGAGCTGACAAGGAAAGCAGACTGACGGGAAGCAGCAATATGGTACGCCGGCCTTTCAGGCGATAGACTACAGCGATATATTCCGCCACCTCCTGTATTGACACGATAGATGTATATGGTATCGATACCGGCGGTAACTGTCGGAGAGACGGCTGATCATCTTTATCGTCAGTCTCTTCAGTCGGGAATAACACCTCAATGGCATCAATGCCGAATTCAACGGTATGCGGACGCGTCATTACCGCCACCGAGGGACGGAGCAGTATAGAGAAATAGACGGCCATAACAGCAGGAGGGAGGAGCAGAAGAATCCATATCAGTGCCGCTATGAGAAATGCCGGATTTGCTACCGATGCCACTATACACGCGAGCGGAGGCAGAACGACAAGTGGCCACCACCTGCCCGCATATAGCCGGAGCGCTACACGGGCATGGGCGGCGGGAGCTACGCTGAAAGGCGCAGTAATCATCGTCGCATCATTGGATAACGTATCAGATGCGATCAAGGACAGTTGCAATGAGGTCGGTAACGGCTGTCTTGTAGTTAGGATTGGCCTCGGTGTTCATTCGGTTGGCTATGATAGCGCACACAGTCATGGCCTTATGCCCCATCAGTCGGCCAAGCCCCTGGAGCGGCGCGCTCTCCATCTCGTAGTTGGTGATCTTGCGGTCGCCGAAGCGGAACTGCTCAATTGTCTGATTGAGAGTCGGCGACGCAAGCGGCAGGCGAAGCTGTCGTCCCTGCGGACCATAGAATCCGACGGCTGAGATAGTGTTGCCGCGCACCATATCGTCGCGACCTATACGCTCCACAAGCTCCGGATCGGCATCCACTACATACGGACGAGCCCAGAGAGGATTCCACGCTGTCTGACGCACGAATTCGTTTTCAAATTCGAGATCGGCCACTTCATTGCGGCCTGCATAATAGTTGAGTACGCCGTCAAATCCGATAGCTTTCGTGGCTATGACGGGGGTACCAAGACGCAATTCAGGCTGCAAGGCGCCAGATGTCCCGATGCGAACCATGGTAAGCTGGCGATGCTCCTGTCGGACCTCGCGTGTGGCGAAGTCAACGTTGGCAAGCGCATCAAGCTCGTTGATCACTATATCAATATTATCGGGGCCGATGCCATGACTCAGGCACATGATCGGTTTTCCTTTATATGTGCCGCCTATGGTATGAAATTCGCGTGAAGACACTTCGAACGTACGGCTGTCGAAGAACGACGCCACGATATCGACACGACCGGGATCGCCTACGAGGATTATGCGGTCGGTCAGCTGTTCCGGCTTGAGATGGAGGTGGAATACAGAGCCATCGGAATTGATGATTAGCTCGGATGAGGGAATAATACGTTGTTCCATATCAGAATTAAGGTTTAGAATTTATGTCAAAAGGGATTTGCAGTTGGTAGCGGTTGCCGGCGACAGAGGATATCAGCCCCCTCATCTCCAAGCCGATGAGATAAGCCATCAGCACATGAGGCGGCAGCGATGTGACGGCAGATATATAGTCGTTATCGGCAGCCGGCTCGGTTGCTATGGCTTTCAGAATGGACATTTCCTCCGGATTCAATCCGTCAGTGAGAGATGAAGATGGCGACGCACTTTCCTCCTTTGTCCGGCGGGGCAAGCCGAGAGCGTCCACAATACTATCGGCAGAAGAGATCAGCGACGCGACTCCATCGGCGATCAGCTTATTACATCCGGAGCTATACAGATCGGTCACCCGGCCGGGAAGAGCGAAAACCGGACGTCCGGCTACCACGGCATGACGGACGGTAGAAAGCGCCCCACCCTTTTCCGTCGACTCGACTACAACGACGGCTGACGCGAGTCTGGCAATAATGCGGTTGCGCGCGAGAAAGTGAGGCCTGAGCGGAGCCACATCGTGAAGATATTCCGTCATCACGGCACCTCCCGACGCAATCATACGCGACGCGACATCGCGGTGTGCGGCAGGATATATCGTCGACAGACCGTGAGCCACTACAGCGACCGTCTCCAGTCCGGATTTGAGAGCAGCCCGATGAGCCGCTATGTCGATACCGTAAGCCAGACCACTCACTATGATGGTCTCGGGATATGCTTCAGCCAGATCGGCGACAAGACGCTCTGTGAATGATATGCCGTAGGGGGTGGCATGGCGGGTACCTACAATACTGACAACAGGACGCCCGTTGAAGCCGGCTTGTCCTGCCGTGTAGAGCATCACGGGCGAATTGGTCAGACCGCGCATTTTCTCGGGATAGCCCTCTTCGCCACACCATATCGGTGTGATTGAAGTAGACCCGAGATAATCGGCTTCCGCACGGGCAGTCTCAAGAGCCTTGAAGCGGGACTGAGTGCTGACCAGACCTTTCGGCAGCCCCGGGATCGCTTTCATTTCTGTCTCTGTAGCCTCAATTATACCCCGCTCTGATCCAAAGGTAGAGATCAGTTCGTCAACATTCGACGCATCGATCCCGGGGAGAAGCGATAGAGCAATACGATATGTCGGCTGAGATTCAGACATCTGATTTAAGATAAGGACCGAAAGCCTCGGCGAGTTCATCGCCGCGCGTCGGCCGACCGTTGCGTATTATCACTATAGTGGTCTTAGCTCTCAAGACGGGAGTGCCGTCCGGCTTATAAATATCCTGTCGGAAAACATACCTCGCACCCTTACGCACAATATCGAGACAGCTTATCATCGTATCGCCAAGTCCGAGTGGTGTCAGATAGTCGATTTCGGCCCGCTTCAGTACGGGATCGCAGCCGTCAAGGTGCATCTGGCGAAACGTATAGCCGACCATTTCACAAAATTCATGTCGCGTATGCTCCAGATAGTGTAGATAACGGGCATTGTTGACGATGCCCTGAACATCCACTTCGTAATCGCGTACCTTTATCTCAGTGCAAAATGTATATTCTTCAGGTTTCATGTCTATTCTTGAAAATGGAAAACAACAAGGATTTCCAATTATCAAATTTAACAATTATATTTAATATAACGACGCTCCGGAAACGGCCGTTGACGGAGTCTCCGCAATTTTAACATAAGTTAACCGACTGAAAAAGATTATCGGATGTCTATATCACGGCAATCGCGGGACGTCGAAGAGGATACCCTCGACCAATTTTACCTTAGCATATACTACGAGACAGACTCTAAGACACCTTACCGAATAGACCCGGGGATTACTTTTAACTCAATTTAACGGAACTATATGGTTAATTTTTATTAACTTCGCGGAAAATTACACAGATTTCCAAATCATGCGCATTAAAATACTTGTAATCGACGACGAAGAGTCAATCTGCGAAATATTAAAGTACAACCTTGAAAAGGAAGGCTATGAGGTAGATACCGCCCTGAGCGCTGAAGAAGCCCTCACAATGGATCTCCCCAGCTATTCGCTAATGATCGTGGATATTATGATGGATCGTCTGAGCGGTTTTGACTTCGTGAAGAAGTTAAAAAATAATGCAGCCACCGAACGGATTCCCATCATCTTCTGCTCAGCACTCTCAGGCGAAGACGACACTGTCATGGGTCTCAACATCGGCGCTGACGACTATATCACAAAACCTTTTATCATCGGTGCCGTGCTTGCACGTGTGCGCGCCGTACTCCGCCGCTCCAACATCTCACAGACTATGGCCACCAACATGGCCCAGGGGCACTATGAGCCGGACATCACCTTCAAGACTCTCCGCATCGACCGCAACGAAAAGCAATGCTACATCGGCGGACAGCTTGTCACGCTCTCACGCAATGAATTCGACATCCTGCTGTTCTTCATGACCCACCGCAACCGTATTCACTCGCGTCAGGACATACTGAAAAACGTATGGCCCAACAATGCGGTCGTCACCAACCGCACTGTCGATGTCAATATAGCCCGCCTGCGCCGCAAACTCGGCGAATATGGCGCTCACATCACCACTCGTCTGGGATTCGGCTATGGTTTTAAAGAGGAAATTTAGTCTTCAGACGCGGCTTTTCCTGCCGGTCGTCGTGCTGTTGTGGATATCCGTCATAGCAGTCGGCATCATTTCCTACAAACGCGAAAAGGAATACAGGAAGGACGTATTGACCACCCAGCTTGAGGTTTTCAATACTGTACTTATGTCACACTACACCTCCGAGTCAGAGATGAAAGACTATCTCGACTATATGGAGGACTACTTCAACGACACTCCGCTCCAGGATGTATTGGTAGCAGTCTATGATGCCCATTACGGGACGTTTATCGACAAGAAAGGCTACACGATGCATCTTCCCGATGCCACCGATATCGACAATGACGGCCTTATCGACGGCAACGATCTCGAAAACATGACCATGGAATATGTCGGGTACGCCCCTGACGAACTGTTCTACATGAACAGTATGCTTTCACCCGACTCCATGATTGTAATCCGTACGGTCATGCCCTACAATGACTCTGTGGCGCAAGCCGTAAAGGCTGACCTCGCGCTCTGGATCATCATAGGCCTGTTCCTTGTCGGAATCACTGCCATCGCCTACATAACCACACGCCACATCACACGCAACGTCAAGCTCCTCAAGGACTTTGCCGACAGAGCCGCAAATGACCGCGACTTCATGATCTACAGCAAATTCCCCAACGACGAGCTGGGCGACATCTCACGTCAGATCATCAACATCTACAATGCCCGTAGCGCCGCAAACGCAGCGCGCGAGCACGAACACAACACGGCTCTCCATGCCATCGAAGAACGAGCCAAGCTCAAACGTCAGCTCACAAACAACATTTCACATGAGCTGAAGACTCCGGTCGGAATCATCAAAGGATATCTCGACACTATCATGGAGACGCCGGATATGGATGAAGGTGCCCGTAAGCACTTCCTGTCCAAAGCCCAGCAGCAGGCCAACCGACTGACCGACCTGCTCAATGACCTCTCGACCATGACACGACTGGAAGAGTCGCAGGACGCCATCTCTACTGAACCTGTCGACTTCCATGAGCTTGTGGCAAGCACTATCGAAGAGGTGGAACTCAGCGGCCTGGCCGGACAGATGGAAGTAAAAATGGCACTTCCGTTCGACTGCACGGTTATCGGCAACAAAGCACTGCTTAGTGCGATGCTACATAACCTTATCAAAAACGCCGCTTTCTACTCTAAAGGCACTGAGATCAACATCAAATGCGTTGATACCACCGAGAACAATTATACGTTTGTATTCTATGACGATGGAGTCGGAGTCCCGGCAGAGAGCGTCTCTCACCTCTTCGAGCGCTTCTATCGCGTCGATACCGGCCGCTCTCGCCGCAATGGCGGTACCGGTCTCGGACTGCCGATTGTCAAGAGCACAATCAATGCCCTCGGAGGTACGATCACCGTCGCCAACCGTGAGAGCGGCGGCCTGCAGTTCACCTTTACGCTCAAGCGTCCGAAAGCATGAGGCATTACCTTGCCGCAGCGGCCATTATCGCTCTGATAGCAGCTACATCATGCGGTCGCGATGAGTCGTGGCATACCGTTCAGGGAGTAATCTGGAATACTTCATATACCATAAAATATGAGAGCAGACAATCGCTCGATGACTCGATAGCCACAGCGTTCCGTGACGTGGAGATGTCGCTGTCGCCATTCAACCCCGACTCAAGGATATCACGCATAAACCGCAACGAAACCACGGAGACAGATACTCTGATCGAGTATATTTTTTATAAATCGACCCTTATAAATCGCCTGTCAGACGGCGCCTTCGATCCCACCCTTTCTCCGCTGATCAATCTGTGGGGGTTCGGCTACGAAAAATCACCGGACTGGAGCCTGCCCTCTGATGCCGCTATCGACTCAGCACTGATGTCCGTCGGCATTGCCGACTGCCATATTTCTGAAGGCCGGTTGTCAAAAAAGTCATCAGAGACGACATTCAATTTCTCAGCTATAACCAAAGGCTACGCCTGCGACTATATATGCGGGATGCTACAGCGTAACGGCGTAGACAACTGCATGATAGAGATCGGGGGCGAAATCACGCTCCGGGGCCACAATGAGCGTGGACGCCTGTGGCGCATCATGCTTGAGGCACCCGCTGAACATTTTGACTCGCAACGTACCGGAATGCTCACCATCGAACTGACCGACTGCGCGATAGCCTCGTCAGGCAATTACCGTAATTATCGCGAAGATGGTGCCAGACGATTCGGTCATACGATCTCTCCGACGACAGGCCGGCCGATAGAGACCGAGACACTCTGCACAAGCATTATCGCGCCAGACTGTGCGCTTGCCGATGCCCTCGCCACCGCCACAATGGCCATGAACGCACAGGAAGCTGTCCGAATGCTCGAACATATTGACGGAACAGAGGGTATCATTATCACGAATGACAGCATTTATACGATAGGAACTATACTCGGGAGAGTATCAAGATAAGCGCCGGTTCGATATTTTTTCGTAACTTTGCAGTGTAAAAAAGATCAGCACGAAATAACTGTCAGGCCCTGATCGGTATGAGACCCGGGTCCAAAGACCAACTTCAATCATTATCATGTACAGTTTCAACAGAATATTTATAATATTCGCCTTGATTTTCTTGTCTGTAATTGCCAGAGCAGAGGCGCCAAGCGATGCCAACATAACAGGCCACGTAGTCGACGCAGAGACCGGCGAACATCTCAGTTTCTATTCCATACGTCTGTTAGGCACATCAATAGGTACCGTCACTGACGGATCAGGCCATTACACCCTGCGTAACCTCAAGCCCGGCGAATATATACTTGAAGCCTCGATGGTCGGCTATAAAAATCAGCAACGCCACGTCAAAATCGTAGCCAACAAGACTCTGGAAGAAAATTTTGATGTGGAGTCAGACGCGTTCATGCTTGACCAGGTAGTAGTGACAGGTAGTAAAAGCGAACAGAAACGCCGCCTGAGCCCGACGATGGTCAATGTCGTCACCGATAAACTCTTCAACATGGTCAACGCCTGCTCGCTTGCCGACGGTCTCAATTTCCAGCCCGGCGTCCGGGTAGAGAATGACTGTCAGAACTGTGGCTTCACACAGGTAAGAATCAATGGACTTGACGGTCATTACTCACAGATTCTGATGAATTCACGTCCTGTATTTTCAGCATTGACCGGAGTCTATGGACTCGAGCAGATTCCTGCCAATATGATCGACCGCGTCGAAGTCATGCGCGGAGGCGGTTCAGCCCTGTTCGGCTCGTCAGCCATCGGGGGAACAATCAATATCATAACAAAAGACCCTGTGGCCAACTATGCCGAAGCGGCACACACCCTGTCGTCAATCGGCCCGTCGGGAAGTCTTGATAACAACACGACATTCAATGCTTCGCTTGTCAACGATAACACTCGCCTCGGCATGACACTCTACGGCCAGAGCCGCAATCGCGACGGCTACGATCACAACGGCGACGGCTTCACTGAAGTTGCTGCCCTGAAATCACAGACACTCGGAGTCAGAATCTTCGCACGTCCCGACGACAATAACCGCATAACCGGCGAATATCACACCACTCACGAATACCGCCGCGGCGGCGACCAGCTTGACAAGCCGGCTCATGACGTATGGGTAGCCGAACAGGTAGAACACTACATCCATGCCGGAGAGCTCGCATGGGACTGGTGGTCGACATCACGCGACAATCATGTGAATGTCTTTGCTGCTACTCAGAATACCAGTCGCTCGAGCTACTACGGTAGCGAGATGGACCCAAATGCCTATGGTCGCACACGCGACCTTGTGGTAACGGCAGGTTCGCAATGGACCCACACATTCGACCGGCTCTGGTTCATGCCGGCGGAACTGATCGGTGGTGTGGAATACAATTATAATAAGCTTCATGACGTCACCCTCGGCTATAATCACGACGTCATGCAAAAGGTAAACATCTACAGCGCCTACGCCCAGAATGAGTGGAAAAACGAGCGGTGGGGTTTCCTCATCGGCGCTCGTGTCGACAAACACTCGCTGATACACAACGCGATAGTCTCCCCACGCGCCAATATCAGATACAACCCTACGGAGAATGTCAATCTCCGTCTGACCTATTCCACAGGCTTCCGCTCGCCACAGGCCTATGACGAAGACTTTCATGTGGCCATTGTAGGCGGAGAACGTGTAGTGACAATTCTCGCTCCGGGACTCAAGCAGGAGAGCAGCAACAGCGTCAGCGCTTCGGTCGATCTATATCACACCTTCGGGTCGGTAATGACCAACCTGATGGTCGAAGGATTCTACACCGATCTCCGCGACGTATTCGCCCTACGCAAACTTGACGAACCCGATGAGCAGGGGAATGCCGTCCTTGAGCGCTATAACGGATCCGGAGCCTATGTAGCCGGCGTCAATGTGGAGGGTAAGGCCGTATTCTCATCAAAAATACAGCTTCAGGCCGGACTCACATGGCAGCGCGGACGCTATAAAGAGCCGGAAGTCTGGAGTGAGAATCCCGAGGTGGCTCCAGTCAGAAAGCTGTTCAGAAGCCCCGATCTCTACGGCTACTTCACATTCAACTATAACATTACAAAACGACTGACTGCAACCGCTTCCGGCACCTATACCGGCGCCATGCTTGTGCAGCATCTCGAAGGTTCAGGTACGGCGGTAGATGTAGCTGTCAATACACCTTCGTTTTTTGACGCCAATGTAAAAGTGGCCTATGAGTTCAAGATATTCAATTCCGCCTGTCTGGAAGTCAGTCTCGGACTGATGAATATCTTCAACAGCTATCAGAGCGACTTTGACTGCGGATATCTGCGCGACTCTGGCTATATCTACGGCCCGTCGCTTCCACGTACGCTTACAGCCGGACTCAAGCTTCACCTGTAAACAGACCGGCGACACATTGCCATCGGTGTATTTTGACGTTTCGGCAAGTGGAATTGCGTCAGGAGAACTCCTGATGCAGCCTTTCAAACCGTGCAAGAGTAGCGGAACTGTGTCGCGCCATCGAAGCGCGCACCCTCTCGAGTGATTTCCGCTGCATATCGCCGCTCTTGGAATAAAACTTATCGGCATAGCATACGAGACGCTCCAGAAGTGTCCGCGGCATATAGTCGCCCGGAGGAAGCGGGAGAGAAAGTTCGCTGATGTCATCAGCATTGATGCCGGCTCCGGTATGTCGCTCAGCCACCGCTGCTACTGACTCATCGACGCCATCCGAGCGGAGCAGAGCGGCTCCAAGAATGCCGTGTCGGATGTAAGGCTCACTGCCATGGCAGTGGATAACGGGAGCATCCGTCAGAAAGATACCTATATCATGTAGCATTGCCGCAGCCTCCACTTCAGCGGAATCAAGCGGCAGAGATTTGCGCGCGGCGATCTCGAGAGCCAGATCTGCTACCGAACGGCAATGGCGCATATAAATATCCCGCAGGGGCGAGCCTGCGGGATAATATTTGTCGATAATTGTCTGATAGTCCATATATACCTTTACTCGATGATAGTATTCCATCCATAGGGATCGGGCTCATCGCCGAGCTGTATGCCGCGCAGTTTCTGATAAAGCGCATTAGAGACGGGGCCTACGGAGCGGTCAGGCGAAATCACGTAGCGCAGGTCTCGGTCGAGATCGTGTATCTCGGCTACGGGGGAGATGACAGCTGCCGTGCCACAGGCTCCCGCTTCCTGTATTTCGGACAGCTCTTCGACAGGAATATGGCGTGACTCGACCTCTATACCCATATCCTTCGCAAGCTGCTGCAGCGACATATTAGTTATTGAGGGGAGAATTGAATCCGAAGCGGGAGTTATATATTTTCCGTCCTTGATAGCGAAAAAGTTGGCCGGTCCGCACTCATCGAGATACTTTTTCTCTTTGGGATCGAGATAAAGTACTGCTGAATATCCGAGAGCATGAGCGTGTTCGCCGGCAGCGAGGCTGGCAGCATAGTTGCCACCTACCTTCCAGCGGCCTGTTCCGCAGGGAGCCACACGGTCGTAGTTGCGCATGATGCAGATATTGGTAGGTTTGAAGCCTTCCTTGAAATACGGGCCGACAGGCGACACCATTATAATAAACAGATATTCATCGGCCGGTTTTACTCCGATGCGGGCCGTCAGACCGATCTCGAGGGGACGGATATAGAGTGAGGCGCCGCTACCGTAGGGAGGAATAAACCGTTCGTTAAGTTTGACCGCTTTCCTGACCATTTCCATAAAGATTTCCTCAGGGACAGGTTCCATCAGCAATCCCTTGGCTGACTCCCGGATGCGACGTGCATTCTCCTCCATGCGGAAGACTCTGACTTTACCGTCGGCACCCCTGAATGCTTTGAGGCCTTCAAATATTTCCTGGCCGTAGTGGAGAGCGGTGGCGGCCATGTGAATTTCAATTTTATCGGATGATGTCACTTCGATTTCACCCCATTTACCGTCGCGAAAAGTGCAGCGGACGTTGTAATCTGTGGGTACATATCCAAACGGAAGTGTTGCCCAATCGAAATTTTCACTCATTGTTGTTATAATTTGACGACAAAATTACAATTTTTTTCAAGACTAAGACTAATTTTGCAAACAAAACCTGACATAGAGTCGTTTCTAACTTAAATTCAACTATTAAGAGAGCTCGGATGCTTAAGACTATCAGCCGGTGGCTGCTAAGAATAATTATGGGAATATTAGGACTTATCGTCCTAATCCTCATCGTATTATATTTTCCACCAACTCAAGATCTCATCGTTAAGGCGGTTATTTCAAAAGTCAATTCAGATCCCGATACAGAGCTGACTGTCGAAAAATTCAGGCTGTCGCCTCCCCTTCGGCTGTCGCTAAAGGGCGCGACTTATGTGCAGAAAGGCGACACACTGGCCGATATTGGCGCCGCACAGGTACGCGTTGCCCTTCTCCCGCTTATCAAAGGCGAAGTAAAAGTCAGCAAAGTAGCTTTTGAAGATACCCGCATCAATCTCGGACATCCCGACTCATCGATGTGGCTGCGTGCCGCCCTTGCCAAGGCGGAAATAGCCGACACCCGCGTCATGCTCAGTTCAAAGGACATCGAAATAGACCGGTTCTCGCTTGAGATGCCGGATATAGACATGCGTCTGCGCCCTGACACGACGGCCGCCGATACTACGAAATCCGAGCCGCTCCCCTGGCATATCGGCATCAGGGACATTGCCGCATCTGCTCTTACCTACAAGATGTCGGTTGCAGAAAGCATCGACTCTCTCAGAGTCCATGTTCCATCCGCATATATAGGAAATGTAACGGTCGATATGCCGACCAAGCAGGTTGCCGTCAGAACTCTTGCCATCGGCAATCTCACCGCAGCTTTCCTCACCCCGCCCGCAAACGCTTACGACACGCCTGCTCCCTCAGCAGCATCAGTTGTTCCGGCCGACACGATACCGAGCGAGCCGTGGCAGATCGAAGTCGACAGCATAGACATCACAGCCAAAGAGGCGCTTTACGGCGTCGCAGGGGCGATACCGCAGGATGGCCTTGACATGAACTGGCTGCAGGTCAGTGATGTCGATATCCGTATTGACTCCCTGCTCTCGCGAGGATCTACGATGCGAGTGCCGATAAAACGGATAGCAGCTCATGAGCGCTGTGGCCTTGACCTCGAGCTCTCTGGACTGTTTGCGATGAATGCCGACTCGATAGAAGCGCAGAACATAGTTGCCAATACAGCATACAGCCACCTGGAACTGAACGCCGTGATGGGTATGAGCTCCGAGTCATCACTGCCATCGCCGCTAAGAGCCCTCGGGGGAGGATACATAGCCCCGGCTGATATCCGGATGGTCATGCCGTCGATGACACCGATGCTGGCAGGCATCCCGTCAGCGAGCCTGCTCGACATCGATATAAATATTACCGGACAGAATGACATTTTCGACATCAACGACCTGTCGGTCGAGTTGCCCCGCTGCTTCCGGATAAGTGCTGTCGGTGCAGTCGCTCAGCCTACAGATATCGACCGGATGGAAGGCGCCGTGACACTCAGCGGAAAAGTCTATAACAGCAAATTCCTCGCGCCGGCACTCGATGGAGGATCCCTCGCCGTACCCCCGATGACGCTCAACGGTCGCGTAAGAATGCATGGCGGACTTATCAGCGGTAAACTCGATGCCACAACCTCAGGCGGCCGACTGGCGCTCGACGCCGACTGGCGTGCCCGGCGAGAAGGCTACGACCTGAAACTCAAGACCGACAGTTTCCCCGTCGAGGCATTCATGCCCTCGCTCGGAGTACGCCGTCTGACCACCAATATTGACATAAAAGGTCACGGCTACGACTTCTTCAGCCGTAAGACAGCCGTTGCCGCCAAGGCGGATATCGATGAAGTAGGCTATCAGAGCCGGCTCTACCGCGACATGAAGGTGACGGCCGACATAGCCGACGGCAATGCTGTCATCACTGCATCCTCGCCCAATCCGATAGCACGGCTTGACCTGCGAGCTGCGGGCAATCTTGCAGGCGACACCTTACGGTGGCATCTCTCTTCCAATGTAGCCAATCTCGATCTCCAGCAAATGGGGCTCTCCGACTCCGTCATGAAGGGTGCTGTGAAGTTCACCGGCGACGTGACATATGTGCCCGCCGTACGCCGTCGTCACGGCATGGGTGTGGAGGGGTCGCTCGACATCGAATCGATCGACTGGCTGATGAGCAGCAACCGTATCAACACGACCGATCTGATCGTCGGCTTCGCGACCGACGACTCCATCACACGCGCCTCGCTCGACAATCACGACCTCCACGCCCTGCTGACCCTGCCGATGCCGCTTGATTCCGTCACGGCCCGGCTGACACAGACATCGGCCGTCCTTGACTCGGCGTCGCTGATGCATTCGGTAAATGTCGACGCCCTGCAGAAAGCCATGCCCCCGGTGCATTTTTCATTCAAAGCCGGCGAGAACAATGTCATAAACAACTTCCTCCAGAATCAGGATATCGATTTCACTTCAGCACGCCTCAACCTCGACAATGACTCGCTGATACGCCTCGACGGGCAGCTTCTCAGCTTTACCAACGGTTCTACCGTCATCGACACCATAGACATCGCCGCCCATCAGAAAGCCGACAAGCTGCTATTCGACCTCCACATCGGCAACCGTCCGGGCACGCTCGACCAATGGGCACAGGTTACGGCTACCGGCGAAATCGATGCCGACCATGCCACTATCCTGCTCGACCAGCAGAACATCCAGGGTCAGACGGGATATCATCTCGGATTTGACGCACGTTATGTCGACGACCATCTGACGCTGTCCGTCATCCCCCGTGAGCCCAAGATCGGATATAAGGACTGGGTAGTCAATGACTCCAACTTCATCGCCATCAATACCCTCAAAAAACATCTCGACGCCAATCTGCTGATGAAGAGCGCCGAAAGCTCGATCCACCTGTACACTGACCACAACGAAGCCAACGACTCCACTCAGGAAGACGTTATCCTTGACATTGACAATATCAAGCTTCAGGAATGGATATCCGTCAATCCGTTCGCGCCCCCCGTTTCCGGCAGTCTTTCGACTGATATGCGCTTCGGATGGGACGAACACTCCATAGGCGGCCACGGACTTATCTCCATAGACGACCTTGTCTATGGCAAAGAGCGTGTGGGCACATTCGACCTCGGTGTCGACCTCGACACCAACCAGGAAGGCACCGTCCACGCTGCCGTCACCCTGATGGTCGACAGTATCAAGACAATAACGGCCGTCGGCAACCTCAACGACTCCACCGCCGCCAATCCGTTCCTGCTCGACTTCCGCATGATCCACTTCCCGCTCACGGTGCTCAATCCGTTCCTCCCGGCCGACAAAGCACGCATGACCGGAACACTCAACGGCACCATGGACATCACCGGATCTCTTAGCGAACCGATTTTCAACGGATTCCTCGACTTCGATCAGACCACTCTTACCGTCCCGATGATCGGCACGACATATACATTCTCCGATGCTAAGCTGCCTGTCGACTCCAACGTAGTTAAGATCGAGAACTTCGCCCTTCTCGGCGGCAACAACAATCCATTGCTGTTCAACGGTATTGTCGATGCCCGTAGCCTTAAAGATGTCAAGATAGACCTTCAGGCCAAAGCCAATGAGATGCAGGCCATCAAGTCGAAGAAAGGGCGTGGCGTCGAGATCATCGGCAACGCATTCATCAATCTGACGGCAGCCGTGCGCGGTACCCTCAGCCGACTCAACATCAACGCTGACCTGTCGCTTCTCTCCAACACCAACATCACTTATCTGATGTCGGCGGCTTCGGGCTCAGGCGGTCTGTCCTCCAAATCGACGGGCGATGTGGTCAAATTCGTCAACTTCGCAGATACTGTCGCCGTAGAGAGCGCCGACTCGATCACTTCGACTGGTATGCTGACCAATATCAACGCTATCCTGCGCCTGCGCGAAGGTGCCGTCATCAATGTCGAGCTCTCGGCCAACGGCAAGGACCGCATCCAGCTCTATCCCTCAGGCACGCTCGACTATACATCCAATTACATGAACGACTCCCGCCTGACAGGCCGTCTGAATGTCAACAAAGGCTATGTCCGCTACTCTCCGCCGCTAATGTCGGAGAAAAACTTCACATTCCAGGAGGGCAGCTACGTCTCGTTCATGGGAGATGTCACCGACCCCTATATCCACTTCAAGGCTGTCGATGTCCTTAAGGCCAATGTCGAACAGGAAGGCCAGAACTCGCGCCTGATCAACTTCGATGTCATACTCAACATCAACAATACTCTCTCCAATATAGATGTCTCATTTGACCTCGCGACCAAGGATGACATCACCGTCGCCAACGAGCTGCAGTCGATGACTCCGGAGCAGCGCGCCAACCAGGCCATGAACCTCCTGCTTTACAACGTCTACACCGGTCCCGGCACCAAGGCTTCGTCGAGTCTCAGCGGCAACCCGCTCTACTCGTTCCTCGAGAGTCAGGTCAACAGCTGGGCCGCCAATCACGTCAAGGGTGTCGACCTCTCATTCGGCATCGACCAGTATGACAAGACTGTCGACGGGACATCGTCCACAGCCACATCCTACAGCTACAAGATGTCCAAATCGCTCTTCAACGACCGATTCAAGATATCCGTCGGCGGCAATTACGCTACCGAGGACGATGCCAACCAGAACCTGTCGCAGAATCTCATCAACGACATTTCGTTTGAATACTACATAACCCCCTCCGGATCGATGTATGTCAAGATTTTCCGTCATACTGGCTATGAGAGCATCCTCGAGGGCGAAGTCACACAGACAGGCGTCGGCTTCGTCTACAAGCGCAAGCTCCGCAATATGCTCGACCTCTTCCGCCCGATGAGCTATTTCCGCAAGCTTATCATGAGAAAGGCAGCCGCTGAAAAGGCCGCTGCCGAGAATGCCGCACCCGCCGCCCCGACCGAACCATCCGAAAAATAACCACACATTATTATATAAGATTATATAAGCATCCCCACCCGACACCCCCCGAAGCCATGCAACGCTACCTGTATATACTCCTGTTCCATCTCCTTCTTGCCGCCTGCTCCACTACCCGACGCATCCCCGAGGGAGAGCAACTCTATACCGGCGTAAAGAAAGTCATCGTCAACGCTCCGACCGACAGCACAGCGCTGGCCGAAGGGCTGGCCTCCGAGCTCCGCGATGTAGTTGATGTCGCTCCCAACAACTATTTCAAATTGCTCAAGTGGCGCTACCCGTTCCCTCTCGGCCTATGGGTCTACAACAACTGGCCAAACCCGCCGGGCGGATTCAAACACTGGATATATGAGAAGCTAGCCACCGACCCGGTGCTGATCTCCGACGTCCGCCCCGAGATCCGAACCCATATGCTTGAAGAGTTGCTTGATAACAACGGCTACTTCCGCGGATCAGCCACCTACACCCTCAATCCCGCCAAAAACCCCAAGAAAGCATCCATCACCTATACGATCAATCCCGGTCCGGCCTACCCCATCGACAGCATCGAGCTGCTGCCCGATTCGCTTCCGCTCTACCGGATGATCGACTCGCTGGTCACCATCGATCCTTACCTCAAAACAGGCGTTCGGTTCTCGACCGACTCCCTCTCCGACGTCCGCGTCCGCATCGCCAATACCCTCCGCAACCGCGGTTACTACTATTTCCGCCCGGAATACATAGAGTATCTCGCTGACTCCCTGATGCATCGCGGAGCTATCGCACTGCGTCTCGACATCGCCGACGGCACTCCCCCCGTAGCCCTCCGCCGCTGGATGACCGGCGATATCATCGTCAAGATCAACCGTCCCTACGGCAAAGGCACCCGCTTCGACACCATCCCCCTGCCGCGTGCCACCCTCGTCCAGATGCAGCCCTCGCGCGTCAACCGCAAACTCATCCCCGAGTGCGTCACATTCCGTCGCGGGCGCCTCTTCCGTGTCCGCGACATGGATCGCACACAGACCTACCTGGCCCGACTCGGCATCTTCAACGGCATTGACATCAGCGTCACCCCCGACTCCCTGCGTGGCGACCGGCTCAACGTACTCGTCGACTGCACCCTCGACACTCCCCTCGAAGCCACTGTCGAAGTCAATGCCTCGTCCAAGAGCAACTCCTACATAGGCCCCGGTGCCACTGTCTCCGTGACCAACCGCAACCTCCTCGGCGGAGGCGAGCAGCTCAGCGTCTCGGCCACCGGTTCCTACGAATGGCAGACAGGCAACTCCGGCGGTAAACACTCATCCGTCTTCAACTCCTACGAAGTAGGGCTGACCGGATCGCTCGCCTTCCCGCGGCTCATCGCCCCGAAATTCATTCCCCGCAGCCGGCGTGCCCTCAACTGGACCCGCATATCCCTCAACGCCGACCTTCTCAACCGCCCCCACTACTTCAAGATGGCTCAGCTCAACCTCTCCTACTCCTATGAGTGGCAGGCCACCCGTCATGTCTACTCCACATTCACCCCCTTCAAACTGACTTATACAAAGCTGCTCAACACCACCGCCGACTTCGACTCCATCACGGCAGCCAATCCCGCCATCGCCCTGAGCTTCCGCTCCCAGTTCATCCCGCAGATGATGTACACCTACGCCTACGAGCGCGCATTCGACCGCTTCAACTCCATCAACCTCAGCTTCACTGCCCAGGAAGCCGGCAATATCTTCTGGGGCATCTATGAGCTCGCCGGCAAGCATGGCGAAAAAGAGCTCTTCGGCACACCCTTCTCACAGTTTGTCAAAGGGACGGCACAGCTCGTCTACAACCGCCGCCTCTGGGGCGACAACCATCTCGTGACCCGCGTCGCCGTCGGAGCCGCCCATGCCTACGGCAACTCGTCGCAGGTGCCCTACGCCGAGCAATTCTATGTCGGAGGCGCCAACTCCATCCGGGCCTTCACCGTCCGCTCCATAGGCCCCGGCTCATATCATGCGCCCGAGGACGCCGTCGACGCCTACTTCGACCAGACCGGTACATTCAAATTTGAATTCAACGTCGAATACCGCTTCCCGATCGTCGGCCCCCTCCACGGCGCCATCTTCCTCGACTCCGGCAACGTATGGCTCCTCAAGGACGATCCGCAGCGACCCGGCGGACAGCTCCGGGGCAGCACATTCTTCCGCGACCTTGCCCTCGGCACAGGCGCCGGACTCCGCTTCGACATCTCCATGCTCGTGCTCCGCGCCGATCTTGGCATAGGCCTCCACGCCCCCTACGACACAGGCAAGCCAGGCTACTACAACATGACCTCCTTCAAAAACTCCCTCGCATTCCACCTCGCAATCGGCTCCCCCTTCTGACCCGCCCCCCGGGGGGGGGGGGGGGGCCGGTGGCGGGGGGGGTGTGCCGGGGGGCGAGACCA